>NZ_JBXASG010000008.1:0-323643 GCF_058809075.1 Acidovorax sp. GW821-FHT11A03 | reverse complement strand
TCACCTTTCAAACTCAGCACCTTGCGGCATCCAGTTCTACTCAGCGAAGCCTTGAATTATATACCGGTTTTTACACCGCCTACAACCCAAAACCAAACTTTCTTCTTCCACCTTCTCAGCCCCGGCAACCACAGGGCCTAGACCCCATCATCACCCGAACCTCCAGCGCCCCGCACCTCTGCAGCACCGCCTCAGTAGCGAAGCCCTCGACTATAGCATGAGTTCGGAGGGCAAAGGGAAAGCTGATCAATTCTTTCCTGAAGGCCTTCTCCAACCTGCGCTCCGTGCAGGCTCCGGCCACGCCACGACCACTGCGCCTCCTTGCGGTCCTCTATTAAAGGGGGAGAAAACACATCCAGTGGGGATGCGAGCGCCCCGCCCAGTTCTGCCCCATCGCCGGCAACACCACCCTCCCCCCGATAATCCTGCCCTTATGGCACTTATCACCTTACTGGACGCCCAACTCGCATTTGGGCATGTTGCACTGCTGGACCACGCCGGCTTTTCCCTGGAGACTGCCGAGCGCGTGGGACTGATCGGGCGCAATGGCGCGGGCAAGTCCTCGCTGCTCAAGATTCTCGGGGGGCTGGCCAAACCAGACGACGGCTCACTGCAGGTACAACAGGGCGTGCGCATTGCCTTCGTGGCCCAGGAACCCTCTCTGGATTCCACCGCCACCATCTTCAAGTCCGCGTCCGAAGGATTGCAGCGCGTCATTGCCATCCGTGACCAGTACCTGTCGGGTGCGGAAGGCCTGGACCTCGATGCCCTGCAATCCGAAATTGAAGCCTACGACGCCTGGAACTGGGAACAGCGGGTAGAGGAAACACTGCAGCGCCTGCATCTGGATCCGGATGCCGTTGTGGGCACATTGTCAGGGGGGACCAAGAAGCGTGTGGCACTCGCACAAGCGCTGGTAGCCCGCCCGGACGTCCTGTTGCTGGATGAACCCACCAACCATCTGGACCTCGACTCCATCGAATGGCTTGAAGACCTTCTGCTTGATTTTCCAGGCAGTGTGGTCACCATCACCCATGACCGGTCGTTCCTGGACCGCGTTGCCACCCGCATCGTGGAGCTTGATCGTGGGCAGTTGCGCTCCTACCCCGGCAACTTCGCGCAATACCAGATACAAAAGGAGGATCAGCTGGCCCAGGAAGCCGTCATTTCCGCCAAGGCCGACAAACTCCTCGCCCAGGAGGAAGTCTGGATTCGCCGCGGCGTCGAGGCGCGCCGCACCCGCAGTCAGAGCCGCATCAGCCGCCTGGAGCACCTGCGCGCGCGCCGCGAGGCCCGCCGGGAAGTGGTGGGCAGCGTTCGCATGGACGTGGCGACCGGCAGTTCCAGCGGGTATCAAGGCAAGATCGTCGCGGAGCTCAACGGTGTGGGCAAATCCTTCGGCGACAAGACCATTGTGCGCAACTTCACCGGAACGATCCTGCGCGGCGACAAGGTGGGCTTGATAGGACCCAACGGCGCAGGCAAAACCACCTTGCTCAAGATGATTCTCGGGGAGCTGGCACCCGACGAAGGCACCATCCGCCAAGGCGCCAATCTGCAGGTCGCGTATTTCGACCAGATGCGCCATGCCGTCAACCTGGATGCCACGCTGGAGGACTTCATCAGCCCAGGCAGCGAATGGATCGAAATCGGCAACCAGCGCAAGCATGTCAAGAGCTACCTGAGCGACTTCCTGTTCTCTCCGGCCCGCGCGCATTCCCCTGTCCGCTCGCTGTCGGGCGGCGAGCGCAACCGGCTGCTGCTGGCCCGGCTGTTCGCGCGTCCCGCGAATGTCCTGGTACTGGATGAGCCCACCAATGACCTGGACATCGACACCCTCGATCTTCTGGAGGAGCTGCTGGAGAACTACGAAGGTACCGTGTTCCTCGTCAGCCATGACCGGACTTTTCTCGACAACGTGGTCACCAGCACCATCGCCTTCGAGGGCGACGGCCTGTGGCGGGAATATGAAGGTGGCGTGCAGGACTGGTTGCAGCAATCCAAGCGCAGCCGGGCACTCCAGGCCTCCCCCGCGCCCGGCCAGAAGGCTGGCCGAGAGAATTTGAGCGAAAATCCGGCTCAGGCCTCATCCAGCAAGCGCGAGCCGCTATCAAAAAAGAAGCTTAGCTACAAGGAACAGCGTGAGCTCGACCAGTTGCCTGCACAGATCGCCGGACTCGAAGCAGAGCAGCAGGAACTGCAGGACGCTCTGGCGGATGGCACCCTGTACAGCGCCGACCCCGCACGGGCCGCCGCCATGACCACGCGGGCCGGGGCCATCGAGGAAGAGTTGATGGCCGCACTGGAACGCTGGACGGCCCTGTCCGCCTGACGCACCAAGGCACCGGGCACAAGCAGGACCGCGCTGCTCTGTCGCCAAAATGCGCGGCCTGCAACGCAGGCCGTGCCCGGCCATCAGATCCGGTGGTGCAGCCGATCCGTCGCGCCCCGCAAACGCGTAATCAATGCGGAGGCGATCTGCCCCAGCGGCAGAACCTCATCCGCGGCGCCGTGGGCAATGGCTTCGCGCGGCATGCCAAATACGATGCAGCTGGCCTCATCCTGCACGTAGTTGTAGCTGCCAGCATCCTTCATCTCTTTCATCGCGGCCGCGCCATCGTTGCCCATTCCGGTGAGCATGATGCCGAAGGCATTGCGCCCCACCACGGCAGCGGCCGACTTGAACAGCACCTCGACCGAGGGCTTGTGGCGATTCACCGGCGGGCCATCATCCACCACGGCAACATAGTTGGCACCACTGCGGGCCACGTGGAACTGGGTTCCCCCCGGAGCGATGTAGGCATGGCCAGGCAGGATGCGTTCCCCGTTCACGGCTTCCTTGACCGTGATCTGGCACAAGCCATTGAGGCGGGCCGCGAAGCTGGTGGTGAAACCCGGGGGCATATGCTGGGTGATGACAATGGCGGGCGAATCCGCCGGCATCTGCACCAGCACCTCCTTGATGGCCTCGGTACCGCCGGTGGATGCCCCGATGCAAATCAGTTTTTCGGTGGACAGGCGCCCCAGGAGCGCCGACGCGGGCATGGCAGGCGCTGCACCTGCACCACTCCCCGCGCCGCCAGCGGCGGTGGTTTCGCGAGCGGGCGCGCGGCGAACCTGCGCCACCGCGGCCACGCGGATCTTGTCCACGATCTGGGTGGCCAGATCGTTGAGGCCGCTGGCCAGGCCGACACGGGGCTTGGCCACAAAATCCACCGCGCCCAGTTCCAGCGCCTTCATCGTCACTTCAGCGCCCCGCTCCGTCAGCGTGGAAATCATCACCACCGGCATCGGTCGCAAGCGCATCAACCGCCCCAGGAAGTCGATGCCGTCCATGCGCGGCATCTCGACATCCAGTGTGATGACATCGGGATTGAGCTCGCGGATCATCTCGCGCGCCACCAAGGGATCATTGGCCGTGCCGATGCACTCCATGTCCCGCTGCCGGTTGATGATCTCGGACAGCAGACTGCGGACCAACGCCGAATCGTCCACCACGATCACCCGGATTTTCCTGCTCATTAACTCACGCCTTCCTCAAAACAGATCGACAGAACCGCCCGAGGTGGTCTTGGCCACGGTGGCGGCATTGCCGCGCACTTCCTGGGCCACCAGGGCCTCGGGATGTGCGTGCGCCAACCGCTTGACCATGGCTTTCCCTGTGATGGGGAAAAAAACCACCTTGCGCGGATAGATATCCAGCACATCCTCGGAGACGATGGGAATACGCTCCGTGTGAAGGTAGTTCAAAACAAAATTGGTGTTGCGCTCACCGACATTCATGGTCGTGAAGTTGTGCATGACCTGCGCCCCGCCAAAAATCTTGGCCTGCATGGTTTCGCGGCGGGCTCCGAGCTTGAGCATCTCGTTGATCAGCAATTCCATGGCGTACGAGCCATAGCGCCCCGAGGCATCCCCCACATCGCCATCGGGCAGCATGAAATGATTCATGCCTCCTATGCGCGCACGGCTGTCCCACAGGCAGGCGGCAATGCATGACCCCAGCACGGTCATGATGACCATGTTCTCGTCGGCGACAAAATATTCGCCCGGAAGGACCTTCACGGCATTGTGCTGAAAGTGATGGTCCAGATAAAAGAAGGAAGCCTCCCCGGGTTTGCGGCTGTGCGCCTTGAGCTCCTGCAGCGAAGACTCCCGGGCCGGCCCTGACCCGGCGGCATAGATGTCCGCGCTCAGGGGGGCGATGCGGGGAGCACGGCGCCGCTCGGACATGCCAGGCGCGGCAACGGCCGAAGAAGGGGATGAGCCTGATGGAGTGGTGGTCATGTGTGCTCGGTGCTAGGCAACATGCGGGTCAGCGACGCTCGTACACCGTTTTGCCACGCAGCGTAAACAGGTCCCTAGACTCGCTGAAGTTCTCGGCATGCCCTACAAACAGCATGCCGCCGGGCTTGAGGACCCTGTGGATCCTCTCCAGCACCCGCCGCTGCGTGGGTGCGTCAAAGTAGATCATCACGTTGCGGCAAAAAACCACATCGAAGGGCTCTTTGAACGGCCAGTCGTCCCGGATGAGGTTCACACTCATGAAATCAATGGCACGCCGCAGTTCCGGCTTGGCCCGCACCATGCCCAGATTGGCCCCCTTGCCCCGCAGAAAGAACTTCTGCAGGCGCTCCGGGCTCAGGCCTTTGAGGCTGTCGAGGCGGTACACCCCCTGCGCTGCCGTCGCCAGCACGCGGGAATCGATGTCGCTGGCGGTCAGCTTGAAAGACGCGTTGGCCCCCAGCGCCTCGAACGCCGTCATCACGATGGAATAGGGTTCTTCTCCGGTAGAGGCGGCATTGCACCAGACCCGCCAGCCAGTCGATGGCTTGCTGCGCAGATGCGAGGCGAAGATCTCGAAATGGTGCTGTTCGCGGAAGAAGGCCGTGAGGTTGGTGGTGAGCGCATTGATGAACTCCTGCCACTCCGGGCCGTCATGCGTCTCAAGCCATCCGAGATAGTCGTGAAAACTGTTGTGCCCCGTGTCACGCAAACGGCGCGAAAGGCGGCTGTACACCATGGCGTGCTTGCCGTCGTGCAAGCTGATGCCCGCGCGCTGATAGATCAGCGCCTGCACCCGCGCGAAATCCGCATTGGTCCAGACAAACTCGCGCCCCTGGGCCAGCGGCCCCGAGGGGGCAGCCGCGGCGGCATAGGCCGGATCCACCCTGGCGGTGGTGGGCCGGGCCGTGGGGAATGCACTGGTGGGTTGGGCCATATTGATCGTCCGACGGGAAATCCTGTTCGCTCCAAGAGACCTGCTAGCCACACCCGCCATCTGCTGGCAGGTGCTGGATCCACCACTGGTGTGACGGTTGCGCCCTATTCGCCCTATTCGTTGGCGGTCACCAGCCCCATGTCCACGCCGGACATGAGTTTCTCGATGTCCAGCAGAATCAGCATGCGCTCACCCACCGACCCGAGCCCGAGGATGCAGCTGTTGTCGATGGCGCTTTCAATATCCGGTGCAGAGCGAATGCTCTCGGGCGTCAGTTCCATCACGTCGCTGACGGAGTCCACCACGATTCCGACCACCCGGTTGCGGAGGTTCAAGATGATGACCACCGTGAAGCTGTTGTAGTCCGCCTGCGCGCAGTTGAACTTGAGGCGCATGTCGACAATGGGCACGATCGTGCCACGCAGGTTCACGACGCCCTTGATGAAACTGGGGGCGTTCGCAATCCGTGTCGGTGGCTCATAGCCACGGATCTCCTGCACCTTCAGGATATCGATGCCGTACTCTTCCTGGTCGAGGCGGAACGTCAGATATTCGCGGGTGCCCGTTGGCACCGCCTCTGCGGTTTTACCCATCACACTCATGGTGAATTCTCCTTTCGTGACAGCGCCCTGCCCTTCGGGCACGGCTGCTCAAATCTAGTGGCGCGCCCGCCGCACCAGCCCGCCCGTATCCAGGATGAGCGCCACCGTGCCGTCGCCCAGAATGGTGGCGCCCGACACGTTGGGGACCTTGCGGTAGTTCGATTCCAGGTTCTTGACCACCACCTGGTGCTGGCCCAGCAGCTCATCCACCAGCAGCGCAACACGGCTGCCATCCGCTTCCACGACCACCATGATGTTGCTGGACTTGTTGGGGTCAAAACGCGGCACCTGGAAGATCTTTTCCAGCGCGATCACCGGCATGTATTCGTCGCGCACCTTCACCAGTTGCGATCCCTGTGCCACGGTGCTCACATCGTCCGCGTTGACCTGGAAGGACTCCACGACGGAAGACAGCGGCAGGATGTAGACCTCGTCGCTCACCCCCACGGACATGCCATCCATGATGGCCAGCGTCAACGGCAGGCGCACGGAAACCTTCATTCCGTAACCCTCGGCCGAGTCAATCTCCACCGACCCGTTGAGCGCCGCGATATTGCGCTTGACAACGTCCATGCCCACGCCACGCCCGGACACATCGGTCACCTCGTCGGCGGTGGAAAAGCCTGGTGCAAAGATCAGCTGCCAGACCTCCGCATCGCTCATCTGCTCGGACACTTCGATGCCGCGCTCCTGCGCCTTGCTGAGGATCTTCTCGCGCGAGAGGCCACGGCCATCGTCGCGCACCTCGATCACGATCGATCCGCCCTGGTGCGAGGCCGACAGCGTGATGGTCCCGTGTTCCGACTTGCCCTTGGCCAAGCGGTCCGCCGGCATCTCGATCCCATGGTCGCAGCTGTTGCGCACCAGGTGTGTCAGCGGATCGGTGATCTTCTCGACCAGCCCCTTGTCCAGTTCGGTGGCCTCGCCCAGCGTCACCAGTTCGACCTTCTTGCCCAGCTTGTTCGCCAAGTCCCGCAGCATGCGGGGGAAGCGGCTGAAGACGATGGACATCGGAATCATGCGGATCGACATGACCGATTCCTGCAGGTCGCGCGTGTTGCGATCCAGGTCGGCCAGGCCCGCCAGCAGCTGCTGGTAGGCGCCTGCATCCAGCCCCCGGCTGTTCTGCGCGAGCATCGCCTGGGTGATCACAAGTTCACCCACCAGGTTGATGAGCTGGTCGACCTTTTTCACGTCCACGCGAATCGTCGTGGACTCCATCTGCGCCTGCATGGCGACCTTGGGCTCCGCAGCCTTGGGGGCCGCAGCCTTGGGCGCTTGTGCGGGGGCCTGCGCTGCCGCCCGGGGCGCATCGGTGCCGGGAGCACCCGGCGCATCGCTGAAGAAGCCGTACGCCTCGCCTCCGGCGGCATCCGCGGCGACCACGACATCGTCGTCCGCGTCCTCCGGGGCTGCAGCCGCTGCTGCAGCGGCCTCACGGATGAGGACCTGCTCCTTGGACACATGGAAGGCGAACAGGTCGAGCAGATCATCGTTGGTGGAGGTGGTCTCCACCGCGAACAGCCGCGTGTTGGGCTGGGTGCTTTCCATGTCCCTGATGGCACCGAGCCCGGGAATATCCCGGAACAGTTCCTTGATGGCATCGGCCTGCTGCGGCCGCTCCAGCGGGCCGATCTGGATTTCCAGTGCACGCGCCTGTCCAGCGACTGCGGGCGTCACCGCCTTGGGCGCTGGAGCCGCTACCTGCGGGGCTGGCGCAGGTGGCGGTGGTGCCACGGCGGGCGCGTCGCTGGGGACGAGCCCCGCAGCAAGCTCACTGATGCGGCGCACCAGCGACGTGGTGGAGACAGCCTCTCCCTGGCCTCCGGCCTGATGGCGGGCCAGCAAGCTGCGGGATGCATCGGCGGACTCCAGCAGCACGTCCACCATCTGGGGAACGGGTTGCAGCTCATGGCGGCGCAACCGGTCCAGCAAGGACTCCATCTGGTGCGTCAGCTCCGCCACGTCCGAAAAACCAAAGGTGGCCGAGCCACCCTTGATGGAATGGGCGCACCGGAAGATGCCGTTGAGCTCTTCATCATTGGCGCTGCTCAGATCCAGATCCAGGAGCATCTGCTCCATCTGGTCCAGGTTTTCGCCCGCTTCCTCGAAAAAGATCTGATAGAACTGGCTCAGGTCGAAGTCAGCGCCTGCTCCCGATCCTTCTTGGTAGGTTTCCGCCATCGTGGGCTCCTGTGTACTTGGTGGTCCGGGCCAATCCAATCCGGCTCAGCGGATCACTTTCTGGATGACTTCGATCAGGCGATTGGGATCAAAAGGCTTGACCAGCCAGCCCGTCGCCCCGGCCGTGCGCCCGGCCTGCTTCATCTGATCGCTCGACTCGGTGGTGAGGATCAGGATCGGGATGGTCTTGAATTTGGGGTTCTCGCGCAGTTTGCGCGTCAATCCGATACCGTCCAGGCGCGGCATGTTCTGGTCGGCCAGGACCAGATCAATGTCATGGCTCTCGGCCTTCTCAAGGGCATCCTGCCCATCCACCGCCTCCACAACGTGGTAGCCGGCACCCGTGAGAGTGAACGACACCATTTTCCGCATGGACGGTGAATCATCTACGGCTAGGATCGATTGCATGTAAGGCTCCAACTGACTTGAATATATAGGTTAACCAGTGACGTGAAGATCAGAACAGGTCCACGGAACCGGCATCCATCTCGCTTTGCGTGACGGGGTTGGGCCGGTCCGGCGCCATCTCTGCAAATGGCGCTGCTTCTTCACCATCTTCATTGCCCATGGCCTCGGAGGCCAAGCGGAAAGCGCATCCTTGAAGCACCTTGGTCGTGTGCCAGATCAACTGGGACGCCATATCCTGGAACTGCAATTCGGTCACGGCGCTGCGCAGCGCGGCCCGAGCGGCCACCAGCTCCGGAGAATCGGCCACAGCCGCGTCCGTCAGCACGGCATTGGCCTCTCCAAAACGTTCCAGCAGGTTGTCGGTGGCATGGCTGAGCAGGCCTTCCAGGCGATGCAGGTCATGCATCACGACCAGCAACGAATCCTGCAGCTCTGCCGCCACCATGACGGGAACCTGGACAGCAGGTCCTCCAGACGTTGTTAGCGTAGATTGCATCGTTTCTCCATCGCAGCACGCAGCAGCAAAGCACGCAAAAATCCCAGGACTACGATATCTGCACAAAAGCCCAAAGCAAAGGCATGCGCACCATGGTGTCGGCATCCATTGGACGCTGACGCTGAAACCATCCCAATCGGACAAACACCCTTGTTTGTTCCAATTTGTATCCTATGATAGCGCTCCTATGGTCACCATAGCACCAGACCAGACCCTCAGCATCCTGCATCTTGAAGATTCACTGGCGGACCATGAGCTGACCGCCTTGACCCTGCGGCGGTCCGGGCTCCATTGCCATCTCCATCAGGTCGACTCGCTTGCCGACTTCCAGCGGCTGACCGATACCCAGGCTTTTGACATCATCCTGGCAGATTACCGCCTGCCAGGCTTTACCGCGCTGGACGCATGGACGCATGTGGCGCAAAAGCCGCAGCACCCCCCTTTTGTGCTGCTGTCCGGCGCCATCGGCGAGGCAGCTGCCGTGGACGCCATCCGCCTGGGCATCGCAGACTACCTGCTCAAGGACGACCTGCAGCGCCTGCCCCATGTGATCGCACGCGCTCTGGAGGTCCACGACGCCCGCAAGGCGCGCGAACAGGCCGTGGCGCAGCTGGAGGCGTCCGAACGCCGGCTGGCGGAACTGACAGAACACCTGCAAACATCGATCGAGCAGGAACGCGCATCCATCGCCCGAGAAATTCATGACGACATCGGCGGCGCATTGACGGCCGTGAGGTTCGATGTGGCATGGATCGGACGCCACAGCACGGCCCCGGCGATGCAGGAACACGCGGCGTCGGCGGCCGAGATGCTGCAGCACGCCATCGAGGCGAGCCAGCGGATCATGATGAACCTGCGCCCGCCGATCCTCGAACAGGGGCTGGTGGCAGCCGTTCAGTGGCTTGCCGCCGGCTTCGAGCGCCGCTCGGGCATACCGGCTCCGGTCGTGACCAGCAGCGAGACCATCCACGCTCCGCCCGACATCCAGCTGGCGGCCTACCGCACCGCGCAGGAAGCGCTGACCAATATTTCCAAACATGCCCATCCAGGCACTGTGCGTATCGATCTCTCCGACAAGGAGGGCGTCCTGACGCTGGAGGTCACCGACGACGGCCGGGGCATCGATCCGCAAATGCTCGACAAGCCCAAGGCCTTCGGGCTCAAGGGCCTGCATGAACGCGCCCGGACTGTCGGGGGGTGGCTGGATATCAGCAGCCGGCCCGGCCAGGGCACCTCCGTGATCCTTTCCATACCGCTAACATCGCACCCATCACCAGCCCCAGGAGATGTGCAGTGATTCATGTGGTCCTGTGCGATGACCATGCCGTTCTGCGGCGCGGAATACGCGACACGCTGGCCGACGCCCCCGATATCCAGGTGACTGGAGAGGCCGGGGGATATTCCGAGCTGCGCGAGGTGCTGCGCTCGGCAGCCTGCGATGTGCTGCTGCTGGACCTGAACATGCCGGGGCGCAGCGGCCTTGAGGTACTGGCCAGCCTGCGCGAGACGCACTCCGCCATCAAGGTGCTGGTGGTGTCCATGTACCCGGAAGACCAGTACGCCCTGCGCTGCCTGAAGGCCGGCGCCCAGGGATACGCCAACAAGGCAGGGGATCCGGTCGAATTGATTGCGGCCGTGCGCACCGTCATGCAGGGGCGCAAGTACCTCACGGCAGAGGTTGCCCAGATGCTGGCGGACAGCCTGGCACAGCCCACGCCGGAGGCGCCGCATGCGGCGCTGTCCGAGCGGGAGCTGCAGACACTGGTCAAGATTGCCTCCGGCCGCAGGCTGTCGGACATCGCCGAGGAGTTGATGCTCAGCCCCAAGACCGTGAGCGTGTACCGTTCGCGCGTGCTGGAGAAGCTGAAGCTCTCGAACAACGCGGAACTCACCGTCTACGCCATCCGCAACCAGCTGGTCTGAGACGGCCTGCACACCCCCCTCTTTCCCCACTATCGCTGCGTGGCAAAGAGATCGACCGCCTGCTGCATCAGCGCCAGCACCGGTTGCTCCAGCAGCGGGAGCGTGGCCACGATGCCCAGCATGCCCACGGTCAACGTCACCGGGAACCCCACGGCATAGATGTTCATCTGCGGCGCCACCCGCGAAATGATGCCCAGCGTCAAGTTGACGAACAGCAGGAGCGCGATCATGGGCAGCGCGATCCACAGCGCACTGGAAAACAGGGACGAACCCAGCTCGTAAATGCGCATCTGCCCAAGGGCCTGCAGGAAGTTGCCATCGACCGGAAAGCGGTCAAAACTCTTCACCACGGCCATCAAGATCAGCAGATGGCCATTGATCACCACAAAGAGCAGCATGGACATGTGTCCAAAAAAGCGGGCTACCGCACTGATCTGCGCATTCGAAGAGGGGTCGAAAAATGATGCGAAATTCAACCCCATCTGCAACCCGATGATTTCGCCCGCCAGCTCCACGGCCGCAAACACCAGCCGGACGGAAAACCCGATCGCAAGCCCCACGGCCACTTGCTGGGCCACGGCTCCGAATGCCTCGCGCCCGTTGACGCTGATGACCGGTTGATTCACCAGCACGCCCTGGGCGCACAGCGCCACCAGGAACGCCAGTCCGATCTTGACGCGCATGGGTATCGTCCGCATGGAAAACACTGGCGCGACCGAGAAGACGGCGAGCACGCGCAAGAATGGCCACAGGATGGGAGACAGCCAGGCCATCAGCTGGGCTTCGGAGAAAGTGATCACGCGATCCCCGATGGGCAGCAAGAAATGGGGCTGGCGAACAAAGGGTGCGGCGCGAAGCGCAAGGCCGTGCCCCGCACTAGCCGATCATCGACGGAATGGACTCGATCGTCCGGCGGATAAAGTCCACCAGGGTACTGAGCATCCAGGGCCCCGCGATCGCAAAAACCACCATCGCGGCGATCAGCTTGGGAACAAAGGCCAGTGTCGCCTCATGGATCTGCGTGACCGCCTGGAAAATGCTCACGATCAGCCCCACCGCCATCACGGCACCGAGCACCGGCATCGAAATCATCAGCAGCAGCGTCAAGGCGTCGCGCCCGATGGTCAGCACCATTTGCGAAGTCATCGCCCACTCCTTCAGGGAACAAAACTGGCAGCCAGCGAGCCGATCAGCAAATTCCAGCCGTCCGCCAGCACAAACAGCATGAGCTTGAACGGCAGTGCCACCAGCACCGGAGACAGCATCATCATGCCCAAGGACATGAGGATGCTCGACACCACCATGTCGATCACCAGAAACGGGATGAAGATCATGAAGCCGATCTGAAATGCCGATTTCAGTTCGCTGGTGACAAAGGCTGGCACCAGCACCCGCAGCGGCGCGGTTTCCGCCGTCACGCTCGCATCCAGGCGCGCCAGCCGGGAAAAGAGGGCGAAATCGGATTGCCGGGTCTGCTTGAGCATGAAGCTGCGCATCGGCGCCTCGGCCTTGACCAGGGCCTGTTCGAAGCTGATGGTGTTGTTGGTGTAAGGCACATAGGCGTCCTGGTACACCCGGTCCAGGGTGGGCCCCATCACGAAGAAGGTGAGAAACAGCGACAGTCCGATGATGACCTGGTTGGGCGGCGCCGACTGGGTACCCAGCGCCTGGCGCAGGAGAGACAAAACGATCACGATGCGCGTGAAGCCCGTCATCATGAGCAGCACCGCCGGCAGGAAGGACAGGGCCGTGAAGAACAGCAGGGTCTGGATGGGCACCGAATAGCTGTTGCCCGAAGGGCCGCTGCCCACCACCAATGGCAGTGCGCCCGCGGAGGCCTGCGCGGCGGCCGTGCCATGCACCATGGCGCCCAGGGCGGCCACCGCAGCCAGCAGCAGCACATGACGCACCCGTGAAGCCTCAGCCATGGGAAGGACTTCCAGGCGCGTTGACGGCCGACGCAACCGCGTGCGCGAAAGATGGTTCCGCCTTGGGCGCCGCGGAAGGCGTGCTGGCGGCAACGGCCGGCAGCACGTGCAGGCAGCTCACCTGCTGCGCGGTGACGCCAAGAACCAGCCAGGTCCGCGCGTGTTCCGGCCCCACCTCCACGGTGACCACGCGCTGCTGGGGACCCACGGCCACGGCGGAGAGCACGCGGGAAGCCGCTCCAGCCCCCAGGCCGGCGGTGGCGTGGCGCTGCTGCAGCCGGCGGACCAGCCAGGGCAGCAACGCCATGGCGCCCACGAAAAGGACGACCACCACCAGCGTCTGGGTCATGCTGCCACTATCCACGGCTGACCCGCCGAAGGCGCTCGGAAGGGGTCACCACGTCCGTGAGGCGGATACCGAACTTGTCATTGACCACGACGACCTCGCCCTGCGCGATGAGATAGCCATTCACCAGGACGTCCATGGGCTCGCCCGCGAGCGCGTCGAGCTCCACCACCGAGCCTTGGGCCAGCTGAAGGATGTACTTGATCGGCACCTTGGTGCGCCCGAGCTCCACCGACAGCTGGACCGGAATGTCCAGCACCATGTTGATGTCGTTGACCGTGCCATCCCCGCCGCCAGAGAAAGGGCGCACGGGGTCGCCGGAGAGCGGGCCGCCCTGCTCGGCATCGCCGGGCTTGTCCTCAGTCCGCTTTTGCTCCTCGAGCGCCTCGGCCCAACCCGCAAAGGGGTCATCCGCCGCGCCGTCCTTGTTATCTTCTTCAGTTGACATCTTTTTCTCCCAGCCAGCTCATGTCGGCATTGCGCAGGCATTCTTCGATACGAATGGCGTACTTGGAATTGTGCGTTCCGTACTGGCATTCAAAAATAGGCACGCCCCCGATCGACGCGCGGATGCGGGGCTCGCGGTCGAGCTCGATGAAATCGCCAGGCTTCATGGCCAACAATTGCTCCACCGTGGCATCGGCGCGGGCCAGTTCAGCCACCAGCGTCACTTCGGCGGCCTGGATTTCCCGGGTCAGCACGCGCACCCAGCGGCGATCCACCTCGATGGAATCGCCCTGTGTGGACGAATACAGCACGTCGCGGATGGGCTCCAGCGTCGCGTAGGGCATGCAGATATGGATCGCCCCCGAAAGGTCGCCGATTTCCAGCTGAAAGGCCGTGGACACGACGATTTCGCTGGGCGTGGCGATGTTGGCGAACTGCGGCTGCATTTCCGAGCGCTGGTATTCGAGCTCCAGGGGGTAGATCCCCTGCCACGCCTTCTTGTATTCGGCGCAGATCACATCCACCAGGCGGTTGATGACCCGTTGCTCCGTGGGCGAGAAGTCCCGCCCCTCGATCCGAGTCTGGAACTTGCCCACGCCGCCGTACAGCGTGTCGATGATGCCGAACACGAGCGAGGGTTCGCACACGATCAGCCCGCTGCCGCGCAGCGGACGGATGGCCACGATGTTGAAATTCGTGGGGACCGCAAGCTCCCGCAGGAAGGCGCTGTAGCGCTGCACGGACACGGTGCCCACCGAGATCTCGGGGCTGCGGCGGATGAAATTGAACAGGCCGATGCGGAAGTTGCGCGCGAACCGCTCATTGACGATTTCCATCGTCGGCATCCGTCCACGGACGATGCGCTCCTGGCTGGAAATGTCGTAGTTGCGTACGGACCCCGCCTCCGCCACTTCCTCGACCGATTTCTGGCTCTCGCCAGTAACCCCTTCGAGAAGGGCATCGACCTCTTCCTGCGAAAGAAATGAATCACTCATGACTGGTCCTTGCCCGGGTCACTGGATGATGAAGCTGGAGAAAAGCACCCGGTGCACCGGGTTGCGCTCCGTGCGCCGGCGCGCGGGGCGTTCATCTTCGTCGCCGTCCTTGTCGGCCGCCGCGGCACGCGCGCGGTCGCGTTCCGTGGCAACCGGATAGCCCAGGGGACGCGAGACTTCGCGCAGGATATCGGAGGCCAGTTTTTCCTTGCCTTCCCTTTGCAGCAATTCGGCGGAGGTCCGCTGGGAAATCAGCATCAGGATGCCACTGCGGATGGTGGGCAGGTACAGCTTCACCTGTTCCGCCGTCTTGGCATCTTCCAGCTCCAGGGTAATGCCGATCTGTGCAAACCGGTCGCCACCGGGGTCCGCCAGGTTCACCACCATGTTCTCCATGGGCAGGAAGGTGGGAGCCACCTTGGGGGCCTCCTTGCGGGCCGGCGCAGCCCCTTCCTCGTCTTCGGCGTGGGAACGGCTGGAAATCAGCCAGGCCGCCACCCCGCCGCCAATCACCAGCACCGCCACAACGCCGATGATGATGATGAGCATCTTCTTGCTTTTGGCCGGAGCCGCTGCGGGGGTATTGGCTGACACGATGCGGATTCCTTGGTGGGAGACGGGCCGTACCCACGCAATCAATGGGCGGACAAGACCGGATGGCCCATTATTGGGCGATGCTGCGACCAATAATAGCCAGAATAAAAGCCCAAAACCATGGCATTCGCAGCGCTATCCCGATTGCAGGTCACCCGCCAGGAGCCGTGAGCCGGCAATGCGCCCACGGCGCGGCGCATGCGGGGCGGGCCGAAGGTTCCCGCCGCCATGCGGACTCACACAAAGATGTCCACGGCACGGTCTGGCGCGCCGCCACCGCCGCGCAGCGGCGAGGCCATGCTCACCGGCGTGGCGGCCACCACCTGCGCCTGGCGTGACCCATCGCGGCGGCCCTGCCGTTCGGGGTCGGCCGCATTTTCACGTTGTCCGGCCGACGTGCCGACCGACATGCCCGAGAGCACCAGCCCCTCGCTGCGCAGCAACTCGCTCAATTGCGCCATGCTCCGGTCCAGCATGTCGCGGGTCTGCGGCTGGTCGCTGCGGAAAGTCACATGGGCCTCATTGCCCGACAGCGACACCGACACCTCGACGGGCTGCCCGTCGCGGTTGAGCGTCAGCTCCGCATTCTGAGTCTTCTGGTTGATCCAGTACGTCACCTGCTCGGCGACCTGGTCCTCCATGCCGGCCTGGGCAGGATCGCCAAACGCCGCGGCGCCATCGACGGCCGCTCCTGGCTCCACGGGCGCCACGCCCCCGCCATTGTCGAACCATGCGCCGGCATCCCCCCGCCCTTCGCCAGGGCTGCCGCCACTACCGGCGGCCTCCCCACCCCGTGCGGGCGCTGCAGCCGCCAGCAGGTCGCCCGCCATCGCTGCGCCGTTGGCCACCAGGTCGCCGGCCCCGGCAGCCGCGCTCCGATCGGCGGCGCCCGCAACCGGCAGGCCCGCCGCCATGCGCTCGCTGGCGGCCTGCACCGTCGCCACGGCCGCCATGTGGTGCCCTTGCGTCGGCAGCGCCACATCGCCCGCCCGGGCCCGGCCCAGGGACATTTCTGCGGAATCCGCCCTTTGGGCCAATGCAGTTTGCATGCGCGAGAAAGCCCGGCCGAACGCTGCGGCACCGGCCTGTGGTGCCCCGCCCTTGAGGTCCGCGGAAGCGTCGAGCATGGCCGTTTCGGCCACCATGCCCTGTGGCAGGCCGTCCACGCCCGGCACACCAGCCGCCAACGGGTTCGCCCCTGCCTGGGCGCCCGCGCCGGGCATCCCCGAGCCTGCCGCCGTTCCATCTTGCACTGCAATGCGAAGGCCGGGGCCCTGCCCCGCCGCCGCCCCGGCGGCATCGCCCCGCACAGCGGCGTCGGGCGCCAGCAATCCCTGCCATGCCGCCAGGGCCGAAGCATCCAGGGCATCCTTCGCGGCATCGGCGGGCAACCCATCGGCCGGCGCCGCGCCGGCGGACGGCAGGTCCAGCGGCCCGGCGTCCCCCGGGGCAGCAGCATCCCCGAGCGCTGCCAGCAGGGCCAGAAAGCCGCTGGGGGCGGCACTGTGGGCGTCGTCCGGCGCCTGCGCCGTGGACCGGGTCCGCGCGGCGTGGGCCGGCTGGGTGCCCTGGGGAGAAGAAATTCTTGCTTGTTCCATTGTCACTACTCCCGGCCCGCAGAGCCTTGCATCGCACTTCGGTACTGCAGGGCAGCCCGTTCATCGGTTTGTTTCTGATCTCTTCGCATTTCAGCCCGCTCCAGGTCGTGGCGCCGCTTCTCCATGACCTTGCGCAGGCTGGCCAGCCGCAGTTCCGCCTCCAGCAGGTTGCGCCGGGCCGCCTCCACCCGGTTGGCATGGTCACCCACCACCCCGGTCTGGACACCCGCCGCATGTCCCAAACGGTCCATGAACTGGTAGTGGTGGTACATCACCTCGGGCTTCATCGTGGTGTCGGCCTTCATGCCCCAGCGCGCTTGCGTTTCACGGGCATAGTCTTCGAGCTGGTCGAGCTGGGCGCGTGCCGCCTGCTGCGCTGCCTGCGTGTCCTGCAGCACCTTGCGCGCGTCGTCCCGCTTGCGGGAAGCCACCTCGACGGCGACGGACAGCGAATTGAGGCTGGACATGGCTGGCGATCCGCTGTGTTCAGTGGTCCAGCACCGCCGCCATGCCCGCGACGCTCTGGTCCATGGAGGCCGCCTCGAACATGTCCTGCTGCAGGAACCCCGCCATCTGCGGCTGCAGACGGATGGCCTCGTCCAGCGCCGGATCGGAGCCGCTCATATAGGCGCCCACCTGCACCAGATCGCGGCTTTTCTGGTAGCGCGAATACACCGCCCGAAAGCGCCGCGCCAGGTCGAAATGCCCGCGCGACACCACGTTGTGCATCACGCGCGACGCGGATTGCTCGATGTCGATGGCGGGGAAATGGCCCGTCTCGGCCAGCGCGCGCGAGAGCACGATGTGGCCATCCAGGATGGCGCGCGCCGCGTCGGCGATGGGGTCCTGCTGGTCATCCCCTTCCGAGAGCACTGTATAGAAGGCCGTGATGGACCCGACGCCATGCAGTCCGTTGCCGCTGCGCTCCACGAGTTGAGGGAGCTTGGCGAAACAGGAGGGCGGATAGCCCTTGGTGGCAGGGGGTTCGCCAATGGCCAGCGCGATTTCGCGCTGGGCCATCGCATAGCGGGTCAATGAATCCATGAGCAGCAGCACATGCTTGCCCTTGTCGCGGAAATGCTCGGCCACGGCCGTGGCATAGGCCGCGCCCTGCATGCGCAGCAGGGGGGGTGCGTCCGCCGGAGCGGCCACCACGACCGAGCGCGCGCGGCCGTCTTCGCCCAGGATGTCCTCGACGAATTCCTTGACTTCGCGCCCCCGCTCGCCGATCAGCCCCACCACGATCACGTCGGCGCGGGTGTAGCGGGCCATCATGCCCAGCAGGACGCTCTTGCCCACCCCAGAGCCTGCGAACAGGCCCAGGCGCTGGCCGCGCCCCACCGTGAGCAGGGCGTTGATGGCGCGCACGCCGGTGTCCAGCGATTCGCGCACGGGATCGCGGTCCATGGCATTGATCTGGCGGCGCCCCATGGGCTCGGACACCACGTCCTGCACCGGCCCGCCATGGTCCAGCGGCAGGCCCTGCGCGTCCACCACCCGTCCGAGCAGGCCCTCGCCCATGGGCAAGCGCAGCACACCGGCGCGCTGGATGGCCCGCGCGGGCTCGCCCAGTCGCGGCATGGGAACGTAGGGTGCCGCCGGCACCACGCTCGCGCCGCTGGACAGCCCGTGGATGTCTCCCGCCGGCATCAGAAACGCGCGATCGGCGGAGAACCCCACCACCTCGGCCAGCACCGGGGCATGGCCCGGCATCTGGACCATGCACTGCGAGCCCACCGGCACGCGGATGCCCACGGCCTCCAGCACCAGGCCTGTCAGCCGCGTCAGGGTGCCGCGTGTTTCCAGCGGAGCGCCCTCGGCAACACGCTCGCGCGCATCCTCGATGAGGCGTGTCCAGGCGGCGGGGGCCTCAACGCTCATCGCCGCCCTCCTCCTGCCAGGGCGACTGGAGGCCCAGCGCCGCAATGGCGCGCTGCCAGCGCTTGTCCAGGCTGCCATCCACCACGGTGCCCGCAGACTCGACCATACAGCCGCCTGGCGGTACTGCGGCATCGGCCATCCACTGCACCCCTGGCGCATCCATCTCCTCGCGCAGGGGCTGGGCCATCGCCTCCATGTCGGCGGGGTTCAACCGGACCATCGCGGGCCGGCCTTCGGTCACCAGCATGCCCACGGCCTCCCGCACCACGGGCTGCAGGGCATTGGGGTTGACGGACAGCTCCTGGCGCACCACCTGGCGTGCGATGTCGCACGCCAGTTCCAGCAGCTGCTGGGCCATCTGCTGCTGCATGTCGATCAGGCTCGCGTCCAGCGTCTGCATCACACCCTGAAGGCGCAGGGCGGCTTCGTTCCCTTGCTGCGCGATGTAGTCATCCATGCGGCGCTGCCACTCCAGTGCCGTTTGGGCCTGGCCCTGGGCAAAGCCCTCGGCATACGCGTCGTCACACGCCTGCTGGACCAGCGCCTGCTGCGCGGCCTCGTCTATTTCGACCGGAATCTCGGCCACGGGCTCTGGTTCTGGCTCGACGAGGTCGGAGCCATCCACGGCGCCAAACTTCCACTGTGTGAAATCGCCGACTTCCTCGCTGGGGATGAAGCGCGAGTACGAACGCTGGCTAGACGAAGGCATCATCACCGCCGGATCCAATCACGATCTGACCCTCGTCGGACAGGCGACGCACGGTCTTGAGAATTTCCTTCTGCTGGGCCTCGACTTCGGACAGCCGCATCGGGCCGCGCGATTCGAGGTCTTCGCGCAGCGCTTCGGAAGCACGCGAGGACATGTTCGAGAGGAACTTCTCGCGCAACTCCGGCACCGCTCCCTTGAGCGCAACGATGAGCGTTTCGGAAGCCACTTCCTTGAGCACGGTCTGGATCGCCTTGTCGTCGAGCTTGAGCACGTCCTCGAACACGAACATCTTGTCCATGATCTTCTGGGCCAGGTCGGGGTCGTAGCCGCGGATGGACTCCAGCACCACGGCATCCATGTTGCCGCCCAGCAGGTTGATGATCTCGGCCGCTGCCTTGACGCCGCCGAGCGAGCTCTTGCGGATCTTGTCGCCGCCGGCCAGCACCTTGAACAGCACCTCGTTGAGGTCCTTGAGCGCCGTCGGCTGTATGCCTTCGAGCGTGGCCACGCGCAACAGAATTTCACTGCGCTGGCGGTCCGTGAGGTGCATCAGGATGCCCGATGCCTGGTCGCTGTCCAGGTGCACCAGGATGGCCGCGACGATCTGGGGATGTTCGTTGCGCAGCAACTCGGCCACGGACAGCGGGTCCATCCACTTCAGGCTTTCGATGCCCGAGACGTCGCCCCCCTGCAGGATGCGGTCGATGAGCAGCCCGGCCTTGTCATCCCCCAGCGCACGCCGCAGCACGGCGCGCACGTAGTTGCCGGTATCCGACACCAGAAGGCTCTGCGCCGCCGCCGCGTTGGAGAACTTGTTGATGACCTCGTCCACCTTGTCGCGCGACACCGAGCGCATGCGCGCAATGGTTTCGCCGAGCTTCTGCACTTCCTTGGGCGAGAAATGCTTGAACACTTCGGCCGCCTCTTCCTCGCCGAGGGACATCAGCATGATGGCTGCGTCGTTGAGTCCTTGGTCGTCCATGGTGGTCGTCGTCCGTG
Organism: Acidovorax sp. GW821-FHT11A03; assembly: GCF_058809075.1. Taxonomy (NCBI): domain Bacteria; kingdom Pseudomonadati; phylum Pseudomonadota; class Betaproteobacteria; order Burkholderiales; family Comamonadaceae; genus Acidovorax; species Acidovorax sp. GW821-FHT11A03. The sequence continues at coordinate 303,312 of NZ_JBXASG010000008.1, read as the reverse complement.
ATGTCGGCGGTCAGACTGGCTCGCCGTTGAGCCAGGTCTTCAGGATATTGGCCACGGCCACAGGGTTCTCCTTGGCCAGCACCCGCGCCTCTTCCAGGCGCAGCTGCTCCGGCGTGGCGGGAAGCACTTCGTTCTTCGCGGCGGGCGCAGGCAGCGCGGGGCGCTCGGGTGTTTCGGACTCCACGGCGTCGAGCTGGCCGCCGGCCACCGGGATGGCGCGGGGCTTGGCAGCGGCGCCGCCCTTGAGCGCCGGCCGCACCAGGCCCAGCAGCACCAGGGCCGCGAACAGAACCGCACCCACTGGCCAGGCGAAGGTCTTGGCCAGTTCGATCACTTCAGGCTGTTTCCACAGCGGAACGTCGTTGGCAGGCGTCGCGTCCACCTGGAACGGGGTGTTCATGAGGTTGACCGAGTCGCCACGATCCCGGTTGAAGCCAATGGTTTCGCGCACCAGGGCGGTCATCTGCTCGAGCTGCTCTGGCGTGAGCGCCTTGGATACCGTCTTGCCCTTGTCCTCGGCGGACTGGTAGTTCACGACCACCGCCGCACTCACCCGCTTGAGGGCGCCGCTGCCGCCACGCGTCACGCGCACGGTCTTGTCCACTTCGTAATTGGTGATGGATTCGCGCTTGCTCGCCGCTGCCTGCGCACCCTGGGCCTGCTGGCCCGCCGCCGTGGGTGCCGGATTGGCGCCGTTGATGGGCGCCGCAGCAGGAGCGGGAGGCTGGTTGGTCGTGGCGCCAGGCACGCCCGTGGGCAGCGGATTGCCCTGCGGACCGGAGCTTTCCACGATCTGCTGGCTGCGGATGGCGCTGGCATCGGTGGCGAGGTTGGGGCGGTGCTGCTCGGACGTGGATTCGGTCTGGGTGAAGTCCACCTCGGCCGTCACCTGCGCCTTGACGTTGTTGCGGCCCACCACGGGTTCCAGGATGTCCAGGATCCGGCGGGTGTACTGCTGCTCGATCTGCTGCACATACAGCAGTTGCTGCGCGTCGACCCCGGTTCCCGCGGCGCCATCGGGCGATTGGGACAGCAGCTTGCCCGTGTCGTCCAGCACGCTCACGGCGGAGGGCGCCAGTTCCGGCACGCTGGAGGCGACCAGGTGCACGATGCCCGCCAGCTGGGCACGGTCGAGCACGCGGCCGGGATGCAGGCTCACCAGCACGGAGGCCGAGGGTTTTTGCTGCTCCCGGAAAAAGCCATTCTGGTTGGGAAGCGCCAGGTGCACGCGCGCGCCCTGCACGGACGACAGCGCCTGGATGGAGCGGGTGAGTTCACCCTCCAGGCCCCGCTGGAAGTTCAGGCGTTCCTGAAACTGCGTCATTCCGAATTTGCTGGACTCCATCAGCTCGAAGCCCGCCACGGAACCCTTGGGCAGGCCCTGGGTGGCCAGGCGCAGGCGCACGTCATGCACGCGGTCGGCGGGGATCAGGATCGCACCGCCGCCGTCGGCATGCTTGTAGGGCACGTTCATCTGCGACAGCTGGGCGACGATGGCACCGCCATCCTTGTCGTTCAGGTTGGCGAACAGCACCCGGTAGTCGGGCTGGCGCCCCAGCACGATGGCCGCAATGGCCGCCGCCACCAGCAGCGCCGCACCCACGCCCAGCCGCATGCGCTGCGCCCTGTCCAGGGCAGACAGCCGCTGCAGCCAGTTCGGGCCGGCAGGGGGAGTGAGAGGAACTTCAGCAACTGCAGACATCTTGCTTTCCAGTAGGGCAGGCCCGACAAGGACCAAAGCGTGGGGTCGATTATTCGGCCACGCCCTCAAAATGTTCGCTGGATAAGCCGCGCGTTTGGCCATCAATTCAGAGCGATGGGCGGGGGCGCGATGGCTAGGATACGCAGCATACCCCCATTCCCACGGACACCGCCATGGACCTTCGCATCTCAAGCTCTACCGCCCCGCTCACGGGCGCTGGCGTGGCGCGCCGTGCTGCGGCGCCGCAAAACGACGCCAATGAAGTGGGTTTTTCAGGGGCGCTCAAAGGCGCGCTCCAGTCGGTCAGTGCGGCCCAGAACCGTGCCAGCGACCTGCAGACGGAAGTCCAGATGGAGAACCCCTCCGTCAGCCTCGAGGAAACCATGGTGGCGATCCAGAAGGCCCAGATCGGATTCCAGGCCACGCTGCACGTGCGCAACCGGATGGTGCAGGCCTATACCGACATCATGAACATGCAGGTATAGCAGGGGCGCTCCCCTGAGGCGCTGCGCGCCTTCCCCTCGCTCTCACAGCGCTGCGCGCTGTGGGCAAGGGGACGATGCCCTCGCTGCGGGGCAGCCCTTGCTGGGCATCCCTCGCGGGGGGCGCGCCGGTATCTGGCAGCGCAGGTCTGCGCTTACTCCTGATTTTGTAGCTGCTTGCGCTTTATGGATAAGCGCTACAGGCACTTTTTATTCCGTAAAAGACACGCCACACTCTCAGCACAGGGAGCTCCGCGACGCATCGCTGGCCGTGGCAGCTTCGTGACAAGCGTCAGGAATCAGCCGCTCTCAATTTAATAGCTGCTTGCGCCTGATGGACAAGCGGTAGCGCCGTATTTCATCCATGAAAAAGCCGACCTCGCGGGGTCGGCTTTGTCTGGGGCTTGGCGCATGCCTCAATGCATCATCTGCGGCTGGCCTTCGAACAGGTGTTCGAACTGCGCCAGCCAGGGCTCGGCCAGGCAACGGATCTGGGCATCGTTGCGCAGGATGCGCTGCATGATGCGGGTCTTTTCGCGCCGATGCTCTGGCAGCAGTTCGTGTTCCTGCGACTTGAAGCGCAGTTGCTCGATCAGCACGGCACAGGCTCCTTCATAGCGCACCACGCCATCCCAGTCCTTGAGCCTGGCGGCCTCCAGCATCTTGGCGCTGCTGTCTTCGATCGCCTTGTAGTAGTCAATCAGCATGTGGGACATGGTTCAGGCCTCCACCAGTGCTGGCTGCCCCGGGGTGGCGGCCTCCGCGACGGCGCCCGATTGCTTGATCTGGCTCCAGCCCTGCGCCACCGGCTCGATCAGGCGCATGACCTCCTGCATCATGGCATCGTCGTTGCGGGCATTCGCCAGGATCAGGCGGTGCAGGCAGTAGTCATACAAGGCTCCCAGGTTCTGGGCCAGCTCCCCGCCATCCACCTTGTCGAGCGCCGTGCTCAGCCCCTCTTCAATGATGCGGACGGCCTTGGAGATATTGTTGACCTTGCCCAGCACGTCGCCGCGCGCCATGGCACCCCGCGCCGTGGCGATGGAGTTCAGGACACCTTCATACAGCAGGCTGACCAGCTGGTGCTGGTCCATCGTGTGCATGCTGGTTTCTACATTGATACGCTGATAAGCGTTGGCTGCACGGGGGCTATAGGCGCTGAACATGCTGGCAATCCTTGCGATGTATTACTTTAGTTATCGGCTACAGCCAGAAAAACTGAAGCGGTCAGCCCGAGGATTTATTCCAGGTGGTCACCTGCTGCGAGATATACGCATTGAGCGCATTCAGGCTCGACATCTTTGTATCAAGGGCGGTGTAGCGCGCCGTCAGGCTCTTTTCCAGGCGGTCCGCACGATCATTGATCGTCTCCACGTCCTTGGCATTGAGCTTGAGGGATTGCTCGTAGATTTTTGCCTTGCTGGCGAAGAACCCGTCGTTTGCGAGCAGCTTGGTCGTGACCGCCTTGAATTTTCCGGCGAACCCGTCCTCCACGCTGCCGCCCTCCGGCCCCCGGAAGAAAGCCTTGACGTCGTCGGCGTTTTCCATGGCCTTGTTGAACTTGGTCGCGTCGAGCGTCAGGTTGCCGGTGGGTGCCACGTTGCCGAGCCCACCCTCCGAGACCACTCCCACGGCAGACAGATTGCGCAGCGCGCCCGAGCTGTTCACGGACTGCAGCGCCATGCGCAAGGTGTTTTGCAAGGTCACCGCCGCGCTATCCCCCTGCAGCAACCCCGCCGTTTTGGTGCCCTGGTCGTACTTGGTGACCTCATTCAACGCCTGATTGATGGCGTTGTATGCGCTCACGAAGGCCTCGATGTTCTTCTTCACGGCAGAGTTGTCCTTGGCCACCGTCACCGCCACGTCGCCCGTGGTGACCTGCAGCGCCGTGAACGTCACGCCCGACACGGTATCGGCAAAGGCATTCGTTGCCGAAGTGACGGCAACGCCGTTGACGGTCGCGTTCGCGTTCGCCGCATACTCCGTCACGCCGCCCACCACGAGCCGCGACAAGCCCGCACCGTCCGCCAGGTTGCCGTCGGCGTCCGCCGCGCTCATCCGGTAGCCGGCATCCTCGCCCGTTGTCTTGCTGCGCAGCATCAGGCGCTCGCCGGAGGCATCGCTCAGCACGGTGGCCGTCACGCCGGCCTTCGAGCCATTGATCTTGCTGGCGACGTCCGCCAGCGTATCCGTGGCGCTGACGTCCACATTGACTGCGCCCGCGCTGCCCATTGTGAAGACCTTGGGCTCGCCGGACCACTTGCCCGTTTCAAAGGTCAGCGTGCCCGCCCCGACGGCCTGCTTGACGGGCGACAACGCCACGGAGATGGAGGACTGCGCCTTGGCCAGGTTCTGCACCTGCACATTGAATGACGTCGCCGCGGCGCCGCCCACGGCGGAGACCGACACGGCTTCCGGCTTGGCGGAGGTCGCGCTCACCCCGTTCCAGCCCGTGACGCTGGCGAGCTTGCTGGCGGCATCGGCCAGCGTGGAGACCAGGGATTTGAACTGGCCGAAGGCAGACACCTTCGCATTCGTGATGGCCGCCTGCTGGTTCAGGCCGTTGGTCTTGGTGATGGGGATCTTCACGGCGTCGACCGAAGCCTTGATCAGCCCATTGACGTCCACGTTGCCGCCCAGGCCGATGCCTATCGATGAAAAGCTAGCCATATCCCACCTCCTGAATCCGTGTCGGGTTGAATCGCCAGAAATTATCCAGGCCTTTGGCTTGTTGCATCCAGCCGATAAGCACCCAAGAAAGCCACCAATCTACCGCGTTGCAGCCCGATTGGCAAAAAGCGGAAAGCGGCGGCGACCAGGTCGCCTCCGCCTTGTGAGGAGCGGGCTTGTTTCACAAACCCGCCCCGCCTGTTCAACCCTCTGCCAAAGATGATCAGCGCAGCAGGGCCAGAACACCTTGTGGCAGCTGGTTGGCCTGGGCCACCATGGCCGTGCCAGCCTGCTGCAGGATCTGGGCGCGCGACAGGTTGGCGGTTTCTGCGGCAAAGTCGGCGTCCTGGATGCGGCCACGCGAGGCAGACATGTTTTCGGACGTGCTTTGCAGGTTGTTCACCGTGGTCTCGAAGCGCGACTGCAGGGCACCGAAGCTGGCGCGCTGGCCGTTGACGGCGGACAGGGCCGAATCGATGATCTTCAGGGCCTTGGTCGAACCGTCGACAGTCGACACGTCGATGGTGTTGACGGAATTCAGGGTCGAAGCACCGGCTGCCACGTACGCGGAGGTGCCGCCCAGAGAGAAGCCCTTGTCGGAGCTGAACTCCACCGTGCCACGCGAGTTGGCCGTGCCGCCAGCGACTGCCATGGACTGCGCGGCAGAGAAGGTCAGCGTAGCGGCCGTCGCGTTTTGCGATGCCAGGGTGGTCACGGCCACCGTCGAGTTGTTGACGATATTGATGTCCGAGCCCGCATCATTGGTCAGCAGGATGCCATCGCCGGCGCTGTTGAGCTTGGCGGTGATGCCGGTCTGCGATGCCACGTCATTGAATGCCTTGACGGCTTCGCCCAAGTCGGTTGCCGAGGTCGCGCTGAAGGTGATGTTGGCGGCGGTCGTGGTGTTGTCGCCCTTGATCGCCAGGGACACGGCACCTGCCGTGGTGATCTTGAACTCGGACAGATTGCGAGCCGAAGCCGTCACGCCGGTGGTCTCGGCCGCTGCGTTGACCGCTGCGGCAATTTTCGAAGCCGTGTCGGCAGCGTCGACGTTCACCGTCTTGCTTTGCAGGCCGTTCACGATAACGGTCGCGGCGGCGGCGGCGGGGGCGGCGGCAGCCGCAGGAACGCTGGCCGAGGCCTTCAGCTGCGCACCATAGGTGGTCGTGCGGAAGTTGCCGGTGGTCGCTGTGATGGTCTGGTTGGCGTTGGCGCCCACCTGGAAGGTGGCGGAGCCGAAAGAGCCGTCCAGCAGCTTCTGGCCATTGAATTCGGTCGTGGTGGAGATGCGGTCCAGTTCGGACAGCAGCTGGCCGACTTCAGCCTGAATGGCCTTGCGGTCGCCGGCGGAGTTGGTGGCATTGGCGGACTGCACGGACAGTTCACGCACACGTTGCAGGATGTCGCCAGAGGCCTTGAGCGCACCTTCAGCGGTTTGCGCCAGCGAAATGCCGTCGTTGGCATTGCGCACTGCCTGGTTCAGGCCGCGGATCTGCGAGGTGAAGCGCTCGGAAATGGCCAGGCCGGCGGCGTCGTCCTTGGCGCTGTTGATGCGCAGGCCCGACGACAGGCGCTGGATGGAGGTGTTGAGCGACAGTTGGCTCATACCCAGATTGCGCTGGGCGGTCAAGGAACTGACGTTGGTGTTGATGGTAGCTGCCATTTGCAAATCTCCTGAAAAGAACTGACTGAACATGGCGTTGCCGCCAACCTGGTGCCAGGCAAGGCACCCGGCCATACGGTTCACAGCGCCAGCATGGCCTTCTGTAGAACGGCGGGCATTTACGTCCCGTTGCAAATGTTTTCGGAAGCTGCGGCGAAAACTTTAGGGCGAAACGCACAAGTTGCAGGGTTTTTGTGCGCTTTATCGCACCACTGCGCACCGCGCTCGACTTTCACAATTCACCCATCGTTCCCGTCTTGTCTGCCGGACGGTGGGGCTTCTACCGGCGCAGATTTGGTTTTTCAAGCCTTTAAGGAGCATATCCATGGCAGCCACTATCAATACCAACGTCAGCTCCCTGACCGCACAGCGCAATCTGGGCATGAGCCAGGCATCGCTCAGCACCTCCATCCAGCGCCTGTCGTCGGGCCTGCGCATCAACAGCGCCAAGGACGACGCCGCCGGCCTGGCCATTTCCGAGCGCTTCACCACCCAGATCCGGGGCCTGAACCAGGCGGTGCGCAATGCCAACGATGGTATTTCCCTGGCCCAGGTCGCTGAAGGCGCCCTGGCGGGCGCCAGCAACATTCTGCAGCGTGTGCGCGAATTGTCCGTGCAATCCGCCAATGCCTCCAACTCCGCCGGCGACCGCAAGGCCATTCAGGCCGAAGTCGGCCAGCTGCTGTCCGAGCTGGACCGTATTTCCGTCACCACCGAGTTCAACGGCCAGAAGCTGCTGGACGGCTCGTTCGGCTCCGCCACCTTCCAGGTGGGCGCCAACGCCAACCAGACCATCACAGCGACCACCGGCAACTTCCGCACGACGACGTACGGAGCACAGCTCAAGCAGTCGGCGCCCGTGGTGGTGACGGCGGCGGCGGCCCCCACGGCACTGACCGGCACGTTCGACATCGCCGGGCTGCAAACCAAGACGGTCACGCTCACCGCCACCGACACGATGGCCACCGCGGCCGCCAAAATCAATGCGCTCTCCGAATCCACCGGTGTCTCCGCGTCTGCACGCAACCAGGTCAACCTGACCACCTTCGTGGCTGGCGGCTCCTACTCGCTGGCGGTGAAGGGAGACAACGCGACCGCCGCCAACGTGACTTTCAGCGTATCCGCCGCCGGCGCGACCGCGGGCGGGCTGGCGGAAGCCATCAAGGGTTTCAACGACGTGTCGTCGCAAACCGGCATCACCGCCAAACTCAACGACGCCGGCGACGGCATAGTGCTCATCAATGAGTCGGGTGCCAACATCCAGATTCAGAACAACTCCCTGGCGGGCAACACCATTGCCGTGGGCGCCTACGATGCCGCGACGTCGGCCTCCACCGGCACCCCCACCTTTGTCGCGGGTGTCGCCGCTGCGCCCGCCGGCGGCTTTGCGACGGCCACCGGGTACCTGGAGATGAGCTCGGACAAGGGCTTCGCCATTACCAATCTGACGGGCACGCCCCCGGTCACGGCGACGGCATCCACATTGAACGCCGTCAACGTCATCGACGTGTCCACCGTCGACGGCTCGACCAAGGCCCTGAAGATCATCGATTCGGCCCTGGCGGCAGTGAACGGCCAGCGTGCAAGCTTTGGTGCCTTGCAGGCGCGATTCGAGACCACCATCTCGAACCTGCAGCTGTCCTCGGAAAACATGTCTGCCTCGCGTGGCCGCATCCAGGACGCCGACTTTGCCGCAGAAACCGCCAACCTGTCGCGCGCCCAGATCCTGCAGCAGGCTGGCACGGCCATGGTGGCCCAGGCCAACCAGATTCCGCAGGGCGTGCTGGCCTTGCTCAAGTAGTAGTGGCACGCAGGCCTGGGTGGGCGAAAAGTCTCAAAAACAGGAGCATCTACCGCTTACCACACAACCACTAGAGGCCAATTTGGCCTCTTTTTTTGCGCCGTGTTGTGCTAACGTCATTGCGCGGCACGCCGGCCGCCAGGTCGTCCCAGGCAACCCGTTCGTTGGTCTGGCCCCTGCAATCCGATACATTTGAGAACACAGCGCCCGCGTTGTCTGCCCCCCTGAATCCGCCGCATCGTTTGCCCGCTCGCCGCAACTCATCACGCACAAAGCATGTTTGTCATCATCGGTTACGTCGTTTGCCTCGGCTGCATCTTCGGCGTGTACATCGTGCACGGGGGAAATATCAGCGTGATCCTGAAGGCCCTGCCCTTCGAGATCATCACCATCCTGGGGGGCGCGCTGGGCGCCTTCGTGGTGAACAACCAGCCCAAGGTGATTAAGGCCACCATGGCGGCCATCCCGATGGCGCTCAAGGGATCCAAGTACACCAAGGCGCGCTACATGGAGCTCATGGCGATGCTCTATGACATCCTGCAGAAGGCCCGCAAGGAGGGGCTGATGGCGATCGAAAAGGATGTGGAAGCACCCCACGAATCCGAGATCTTCAAGAAGTACCCCACGGTGGGCAGCGACCACCACGTGATCGAGTTCACCACCGACTACCTGCGCATGATGGTGTCGGGCAACCTCAACTCGCACGAGATCGAGGCGTTGATGGACAGCGAGATCGACACCCACCACCAGGAGGCCCACGCGCCCGTGGCCGCGCTGGCGCGCCTGGCCGGCGCCCTGCCCGCGTTCGGGATCGTGGCCGCCGTGCTGGGCGTGGTGAACACCATGGGCTCGGTGGGCCAGCCGCCCTCGGTGCTGGGCGGCATGATCGGCTCGGCGCTGGTGGGCACGTTCCTCGGGATCTTGCTGGCCTACGGCGTGGTCGAGCCCCTGGGCGGCCTGGTCGAGCAAAAGACCGAAGATGCCGCCAAGGAGCTGCAGTGCATCAAGTCCACCCTGCTGGCCAGCATGCAGGGCTACAACCCGGCCACGGCCATCGAGTTTGGCCGCAAGGTGCTTTTCTCCAGCGTCCGCCCCAGCTTCACCGAGCTGGAGGGGCATGTGAAGGGGAAGAAATGAGACACCGCCCTGGTGCGCCACGCGCCTTCCCTCCGCTCTCGCTGCGCTGCGGGGCGGACCTTGGCTTGCTGCCCTGGCTTGGGACACGCCGGCATCAAAGGCTGCAGGTGGTGCGCAGCGCCATGGGGAGCCGACGGGATAGCTGACCATGGCAGAAAAGAAGCTCCAGCCCATCATCATCAAGCGCATCAAGAAAGGCGGCCATGCGGTGCATGGCGGCGCCTGGAAGATCGCGTATGCCGACTTCGTGACGGCGATGATGGCGTTCTTCCTGCTGATGTGGCTGCTGGGTTCCACCGCCAAGGGCGAACTGCAGGGGATTGCAGCCTATTTCGCGTCGCCGCTTAAGGTGGCCATGACCGGCGGCGACGGTGCCGGCAACAGTTCCAGCGTGATTCCCGGCGGGGGGAACGACCTGTCCAAGGTGCACGGTCAGGTGCGGCGCTCCGACGTGGAGGCCGCCAAGCAGCGCCGCATGAGCATCGACGCAGCCCGGGCCGAGCAGGCCAAGCAGGACTTGGACCGCATCAAGGCGCTGGAAGCCAAGATCGATGCGCTCATCACCGAAAACCCGCGCCTGAATGAATACAAGTCGCAGATCCGCATCGACATCACGCCCGACGGGTTGCAGATCCAGATCATCGACGACCAGAACCGCCCCATGTTCGACAGCGGCAGCGCGTTGGTGAAACCCTACATGCGCGACATCCTGCGTGAGATCGGCGCCGCCCTCGGCGGGGTGGAAAACCGCATCAGCCTGGCTGGCCATACCGATGCAGTCCCCTACGGAAACAGCGACCGGGGCTACAGCAACTGGGAGCTTTCGGCCGACCGCGCCAACGCCTCGCGCCGGGAGCTTGTCTCGGCCGGCATGCCAGACGCTAAACTGGGACGTGTGGTGGGCCTGGCGGCCAGCGATCTGCTGGAGCCAAAGAACCCGCGCGCACCCGCCAACCGGCGCATCACCATCACGGTGCTGACCCGGGAGGCCGAAGAACGACTCATGGGCAAGGGGATTCCCGAAATCACTTCGACAGAACTGTTGAATGAAAAGCGGGAAAATCCCCCCCCCGGCAGGTAAACGTTACGACTTGTCACCAACCCTGCCACCCATGACAATACTTACAGCCATTTCCGACCGAAAGGGTCCCACGTGACCACAGCCCTTCGTTTTTTGATCGTTGACGACTTCTCCACCATGCGGCGCATCGTGCGCAATCTGCTCAAGGAAAGCGGCTTTGCCGATGCCGACGAGGCCGAAGATGGCGTGGCCGCCCTGAACAAGCTGCGCAACAGCAAGTTCGACTTCGTGGTGACCGACATCAACATGCCCAACATGAACGGCTTCCAGCTGCTGGCGGAAATCAAGAAGGACGACAAGCTCAAGCACCTGCCCGTCCTGATGGTCACCGCGGAAGCCCGCAAGGAAGACATCGTGGCCGCCGCGCAGGGCGGGGCCGCCGGCTACATCGTCAAACCCTTCACCAAGGCAACACTCGAAGAGAAAGTGACCTTGATCCTGAAAAAGATGGGGCTATGACACCATGGACGACATACCGGACAACAGCCAGCCGCCTGCGGATGTACACCACAAGATCGGCCTGCTGACACGCCAGCTGCACGACTCGCTCAACGAGCTGGGCTACGCCGACAAGCTGCGCGGCTCCATGGGCGAGCTGCCCGACGCCCAGAGCCGCCTGTCGTACATCGCCCGGCTGACCGGGGAAGCCGCCGAGAAAGTGCTCAACCGCGTCGAGCAGGCCAAGGCGCAGCACGACTACATCGCCGCCGAGACGCGCCGTGTGGTGACGTCCCTGGTCAAGGACCCGGTGGCGGCCGTGGCCAAGGGGGAAATCATGAATTTCCTCACCGATGTCGAGCGGGTGACGAAGGAAGCCGACACGCACCTCACCGAAATCATGATGGCGCAGGACTTCCACGACCTGACCGGGCAGGTGATCGCCCGGGTGGTCAACCTCGCCGCCACCATCGAGGACCAGCTGGTGCAGCTGCTGATCCAGACCGCCCCCCCCAATGCACAGGTGGCCGCCGTGGCCGAACCACCCCGCACCCAGCACCTGCAGGGCCCCGTGGTGGACCCCGAGCACACTCCCGACGTGGTGACCGACCAGTCCCAGGTGGACGACCTGCTGGCCAGCCTCGGCTTCTGAGGCTGCGGCCACGCAACGCCGCCCGCGGCCCTGCGGCGGCCGCAGGCGCCACGCCGGCGCCTGTTACGTCTCTGAAAAGAGGGGGCTGCAGCCTCCTTATCGGCCTTTAGATTTCCGGGTCGCTCACGACAATGGCATGACACGAGCCGTCATGCCACCATGGAATCCAGCCAAGAAAAAAGCCTACCCGCGTCAGAGCGCAAGCTGCAGAAAGCGCGCGAAGACGGCCAGGGAGCACGCTCGCGCGATCTTTCCCACCTGGCGATCCTGGGCGCGGGCGCGGCCTGCCTGCTCATTCTGGCCCCCCAGCTGATGGACCACATGCAGCGGGCGATGAGCCAGCAGCTCGCGTTTGACGCCACCACCGTCATGGCGCCCGGCACCATGCTCAAGCGCCTGCAGGACATGGTGGTCGTGGGCCTGGTGGCCAGCGCGGTGTTCGCCATCCTCACCGGTGCCGCGGCCCTGATCAGCGCCATCGGTGCCGGCGGCTGGATTCTGAGCCTCAAGCCCATTTCGCCCCAGTTCAACCGGCTCAATCCGATCTCGGGGCTCGCCAACCTGTTTTCCAAGCAGCAGATGGCCAACGTGGCCAAGATGGTGCTGATGACCGCGATCCTGAGCTACGTGGCCTGGAAGTTCATGGGCAGCAGCATCGACACCGTGGCCATGCTGGTGCTGCAGCCCTCCCCCATGGCCATCCGCCAGCTGGCCGACTGGCTCACGTCCGGCATGAGCCTGCTGCTCCTGGTGGTGTTTCTGGCGGCGCTGGTGGACGTGCCCCTGCAGGCCTACTTCTTCAAGGCGCGCCTGAAGATGTCGCACGAGGAAATCAAGCAGGAGCACAAGGAATCCGACGGCAACCCCCACACCAAGGGCCGCATCCGCCAGAAGCAGCGCGAGATCGCCGACCGTGCGAGCGTGGGCGCCGTTCCCAAGGCCGACTTCGTGGTCATGAACCCCACCCACTACGCCGTGGCGCTCAAGTACGACGAGAAGACCATGAGCGCGCCGCAGGTCATCTCGCGCGGCACCGACCTCATCGCGCTCAAGATCCGCGACGTGGCCAAGGAGCACCACGTGCCCGTGCTGCAGTCGCCCATGCTGGCCCGCGCCCTGTATGCCCATGCCGAGCTGGACCAGGCCATTCCCGCCACGCTCTACACCGCCGTGGCCCAGGTGCTGGCCTACGTCTACCGCCTCAAGGCCGCCCTGCGCGGCGAAGGCCGCATGCCCGACAGCCTGGTGGAGCCGTTTGTGCCCCCTGAACTCGATCCGCTGAACCGCACGCCCGTGCAAGGTGCCGCCGCATGAACACCTCCGTGAAATCTTTGCAGCAATGGGCGGGCAGCAATGCCAACGCCCTCCAGGGGCTGTCGGCCCCGTTGCTCGTGGTGGCCATCCTGGCGCTCATGGTGCTGCCCATCCCGCCGTGGCTGCTCGACGCGTTCTTCACGCTGAACATCGCCGTGGCCCTGATGGTGATGATGGTGGCGGCCTACATGCTGCGCCCCCTGGATTTCGCGGCCTTTCCCTCGGTGCTGCTGCTGACCACCCTCATGCGCCTGTCGCTGAACGTGGCCTCCACCCGCGTGGTGCTGCTGGAAGGCCACACGGGTCCGGGCGCCGCCGGCGCGGTGATCGAAGCCTTCGGCCACTTCCTGATCGGCGGCAACTTCGCTGTGGGCCTGATCGTGTTCGCGATCCTGGTGGTGATCAACTTCGTGGTGATCACCAAGGGCGCCGAGCGCATCGCCGAGGTGTCGGCACGCTTCACGCTGGACGCCATGCCCGGCAAGCAGATGGCGGTGGATGCCGACCTGAACGCCGGCCTGATCGACGAGAAGGAAGCCAAGCGCCGCCGCGCCGAAGTGGCCGAAGAAGCCAACTTCTTCGGGTCCATGGACGGTGCCTCCAAGTTCGTGCGCGGCGATGCGGTCGCCGGCATCCTGATTCTGCTGATCAACATCATCGGCGGCTTCGCCATCGGGGTCTTGCAGCACGACCTGTCGGCCAAGCAGGCGGCCGACAGCTACATCCTGCTGGCCATTGGTGATGCGCTGGTGGCGCAGATTCCCGGCCTGCTGATCTCGGTGGCTGCGGCCATGGTGATCTCGCGCGTGGGCAAGGACCACGACATGGGCCGCCAAATCGTGCAGCAGCTCTTCATGTCGCCCCGCGTGCTGGGCGTGACCGCCGGCATCCTGCTGCTGCTGGGCCTGATCCCGGGCATGCCCCACGTGGTGTTTCTGACCATGGGTGGCCTGCTCGCCTATGGCGCCTGGGTGCTGCACGAACGCCAAAAGGTGCCGCCCGAAGTCGAGGCCCCGCCCGCCCCCGTGAGCGACGGCGAGGCCACCTGGGACGACCTGCAGCCCGTGGACCTGCTGGGCCTGGAGCTGGGCTACCGCCTGATCAGCCTGGTGGACAAGAGCCGCCAGGGCGACCTGCTCACGCGCATCAAGGGCGTGCGCCGCAAGTTCGCGCAGGAAGTCGGCTTTCTGCCGCCCGCCGTGCACGTGCGCGACAACCTCGAATTGAAGCCCAGCGGCTACCGCATCACGCTGCGTGGCGTGGTGGTCGGCGAAGGCGAGGCCTTCCCCGGCATGTTCCTGGCGATCAACCCGGGCGGCATCACCACGCCCCTGATCGGCACCCCCACCACCGACCCCGCGTTCGGCCTCCCAGCACACTGGATCGACGACCGCCAGAAGGAAGCCGCACAAATGGCGGGTTTTACGGTCGTTGATTCCGAAACCGTGATGGCCACCCATTTGTCACACTTGATGCAAGTGCAAGCCGCCAAGCTCCTCAGTCGCACGGAAACGCAGCAACTCGTGGAGCACGTGGCCAAGCTGGCTCCCAAGCTCATCGAAGAAGTGGTCCCGAAAATGGTCTCCATCGCAACGTTCCAGAAAGTCCTCCAGCTGCTGCTGGAAGAGTCTGTGCACATCCGCGATATCCGCACCATCATCGAAACGCTGGCCGAGTTTGCCGGCGGCATCTCCGACCCGGTCGAGCTGGCCCGCCGCGTGCGCATCGCGCTGTCGCCCGCCATCGTGCAGCAGATCTACGGCCCCACCCGCGAACTCAACGTCATCGCCATCGAACCAGGCCTCGAACGCCTGCTGGTGCAGGCGCTGGGCAACACGGCCGGCCCCGCCCTGGACCCTGGCGTGGCCGACATCCTCACGCAAAAGGCCGCAGAGGTGGCCCTCAAGCAGGAAGAGATGGGCCTGCCCGCCTGCCTGCTGGTGCCAGACCAGATCCGCAATGCCATCTCCCGCCTGGTGCGCCGCGTCGCGCCCCGGCTGCAGGTGCTTGCCCACAGTGAAATCCCCGAGACCCACACCATCCGCATTGGGCCGATCCTTAGAGGTGCATCAGCATGAACATCAAACGCTTCCACGCTCCCACATCCCGGGAGGCTCTGGCCAAAGCGCGCATGGCCTTTGGTGACGGCACATTGATCCTGTCCAACCGCCCCACGGCCAACGGCGTCGAAGTCGTGGCCACGGCCGAGGACACGCTCTCGGCGCTGGACGGTGGTGGCGCGGGCCCGTCCGCCAACCCGCCCTTGCTGGCCCCCACACCGGCGCGCAGCGCGCCCCAGCGCGCAAGCCAGGCAGCAGCCGCCGCCGCCAGCACCCTGGGCCGCAACGCGGTGGAGGAAGACACCGAGCAGCTGGCGATGAGCACGCTGTCGTTCCAGGACTATGTGCGCGAGCGCATGCTGCGCCGCCGCCACGAGGCGCTCAATGGCCCGGCCGAACCGCAAACCCTGTCGGAGCGCAGCCGCGACCAGGAGCCGGAGCGCGAACGCATGCCCGCGCCTGCCGTGGCGCGCCACAACCCGCTGCGCACCATCCCCATGGACATCCCGCCCGAGCCGCCACGCCGCCGGCAGGAGCCCGCCGTGAGCAGCGCCGTGCAGTCGGCCGCCAACCAGCAGAGCGTGATGAGCGAGCTGCACGCGATGAAGGAACTGATCGAGGACCGTTTCAACACCCTGGCGTGGCTGGGGCAGGCGCGGCAGAACCCCATCCAGTCCAACCTCATGCTCAAGATGATCCGCGCAGGCTACTCCCCTTCCCTCGCCCGTGCCGTGCTGGAGCGCATGCCCGAGGAGCTGTCGGCCGCCGAATCCGTGCGCTGGCTCATGGAGGTGCTGGAGCGCAACCTCAGGACCGACCTGGCCGAACCCCCGCTGTACGAACAAGGCGGCATCTTCGCGCTGGTGGGCTCCACCGGCGTCGGCAAGACCACCACCACCGCCAAGCTGGCCGCGATGTGCGCGCGCATCCACGGCCCCGGCAGCGTGGGCCTGATCACGCTGGACACCTACCGTGTGGGAGCCCACGAGCAGCTGCGCACTTACGGCCGCATGCTGGGCATCGTCGCCCACCTGGCCCACGACCGCGCCGCGCTGCAGGACCTGCTGGGCCTGCTGTCGGGCAAGAAGATGGTGCTCATCGACACCACGGGCGTGGCCCCGCGCGACCCGCGCAAGCGCGACATGCTCGACGTGCTGGACCTGCCCCATGTGAACCGCCTGCTGGTGCTCAACGCGGGCTGCCATGGCGACACGCTCGACGATGTGCTCACAGCGTTCAAGACCGAAGGCTCCCAGCAGGCCATCCTGTCCAAGGTGGACGAAGCCGTGAAACTCGGCCCGGCCATCGACGCACTGATCCGCCACCAGATGGTGCTGCGCGGCGTGACCAACGGCCAGCGCGTGCCGGAAGACTGGGAGCGCGCCGATGCGCACAAGCTCATCAGCACCTCCATGCGCGCTCCCGCCAAGTCGGCTTTCGACCCCAAGGCAACCGACCTGAACTTCTTCTTCTCGCATTCGCCCGACACCATGAACGAACGGGGGCTGGTCGATGCTTGATATCGGCTTTCACCAGGCGGCAGGCCTGCACAGCTTCACCCCGCAGTCGGAACTGCGGGTGGTGGCGGTCGCCAGCCAGGACAACGGGGGCACCGGGCTGGAGACGCTGTGGCAGATCTGCGCAAGCCTGCAGCGCCTGGGCTACCCGGTGGTGGTGCTCGATGGCACCGCCCAGGAGACGGACGACAGCCCAGGGCTGCTGCACCTGCTGCAACAGGCGCCCTGGAACGAGGGTGTCAGCCTGAACATGGGGGCCATGGCCTCCTCGCTGGCGGTGATTCCGGCGGCGAAGGGCCTTCTGCGCATCAGCCGGGAAGCCAGCCGCAATGAAACGGCCCCCCTGCCCAGCCTGCTGCCCTATTTCCGGACCTACGGGTTGATCGTGCTGCACGCGCCTGCGGCCACGCTCGGGCCGCTGCTGACGCACACGTCCACCATACCGCTGGTGGTGATGGGCGACGGATCGGCCGGCGTGCTGACCAGCTACAAGAGCCTCAAGCAGATCGCCCTGCACACGACCCTGCCCTGCATGGTGGCGGCCTTGCTGCGCGGCGACACCGCCGCCGAACGGCGCAAGACACAGCACGCGCTGCTGACCCTGCAGGACTGCGCGGAGCGCCACCTGGGTGGCCCGGTGCGCACGACCACCATCGCCACGCAGAACCCCCAGGACCTCCAGCGCCTGGCCTTGCAACTACTGGAAAATGCGGGCACTATCAGTGAATCGCTGACTGCGCTGCCACCCAGCAACTTGACAGGCATGCCTGCGCATTTTGTCCGGAGCCACTGATCTGATGTACACCGCCAAAGGCCAGCTCGATCGTGATGCGCTGATCCGCCAGCACGTCCCGCTGGTGCGAAGGATTGCGCACCACATGATCGCCAAGCTGCCGCCCAACGTGGAGCTGGACGACTTGATCCAGGTCGGCATGATGGGCCTGGCGGAAGCACTCTCGCGCTACGAAGCCGCCCAGGGCGTGCAGTTCGAGACCTTCGCGACCCAGCGCATCCGCGGCGCCATGCTCGACGAGTTGCGCGAGGGCGACTGGATGTCCCGCAGCTCGCGCAAGAGCCAGAAAGACATCGAGCACGCCGTGCAACGGCTGGAGCAGAAACTCGGCCGCAGCCCGCTCGAATCCGAGATCGCCAGCGAAATGGGCATGAACCTGGCGGACTACCAGAACCTGCTGGGCAAGGTGCGGGGCACGCAGCTGGTGTACCTGGAAGACATGACACACGGCAACGAGGACGACGACGGTTTCCTGGACCGCCATGTTGCCGACGGCGATGCCGACCCCATGGAATTGCTGCGCGACCAGCGGCTCAAGATGTCCCTGGTCAACGCCATCAAGAGCCTGCCCGAGCGCGAGCAGCACATCATGGGCATGTACTACGAGCACGACATGAATCTCAAGGAGATCGCGGCCGTGCTGGGGGTTACCGAGTCACGGGTGTGCCAGCTGCACAGCCAGTCCATCGCCCGCTTGCGTGCCAAGATGCGGGCGCATTAGGGCTCCCTGAGGCCATGGCTCCCCCTGAGTCGCCTGCGGCGCCTTCCCCCTGAAGGGGACGCCACCCCTGGACTGGCGAAGCCAGATCCCCGGTGGCACTGGTTGGGTTGCGACCGTTTCGACGGCCATTGCGCAAGGCCGAACTTCGGCGTACTGACCCCGGTTCGCTATCGATGGGATAGCTGCTTGCGCTTGACTTGCGTTGGATCAAGCCGGTTTGGCCATTCAAACGCAGGTAGCTCAAGCGCTGGCAGCTATCTTTTTTGAGTTGCGACTCGACTCAGCCCGCCGACTTGTAGATCCGTGCCACGCCGGGCTTGCCGGGCTGGGCGCCGCGGCCGTCGCCATAGGTGGCGGGGGAACCGGCCTGGGGTAGCAGGCTGGCAACCTGGCGGTCGGCGTTGGCGGACAGGCGGGCGAGGCCCTCGCGGTGATTGGCGAGCATGTCGCCGATGGCATCCACCCTCTTTTGCAACTGCGCGGGCAAAGGCAGGCCCCGGGCCGCCGCCTGCTCCAGGACGCGCGCGAACTGGGCCGCAGCATCCCGCAGGGCCATGCTGTTTTTCTCAAGGGATGGGGGATCTGCCGCAAGAAGGGCGGCGGAGACTTTTTCGATCAGCTGTTCAACAGCCGAGAGGGATTCTTCCAGCGACATGGCCCATTGTGCGCTGGATGGCATCTGGCTGCCAAGCGAGCTGTGGGATCAGCCGCGGGAGCGGGAGAGGATTTCCTGGGCGTTGGTGAGCATCTTGTCGGCAATGGCCTCGGCATCCACCGAGAACGTGCCTTTTTCGATGGCCGTGCGCACGGCCTTGACCTTGCCGGCATCGAAATCGCCCGAGGAACGGGCCGTCTGGTCCAGTGCGCGGGCTGCGGTGGACACCGTGACGGGCACACCGGCGGTTGACACGGCCGCTGCGTCCTTGGCGGCTCCTTCAGCAGCGCTGGCAGGACTTTTGGCCTGCTTGGCAGGCCCCGTCTGCGCCAAGGCGCCCGGGAGTTCCGGTTTTTGACCAATCTTCATCGCTCTCTCCACCACCCCGCTTGATGTGGGGCACAGTAGCAATGTTTTCGACCCTTTTGTCCCGGACTTTAGCCATTTATCGCCACAGCGTCATCAAAGAGCCACGACCACTGTCCCAGTCTCATTCACAGTTCCACTGACAACGCGGCCATTGTCCATGCGGATGCGAACAATCTGCCCCGCTGCCCCTGCCGACATCGCCTGGCCGGCCGATGTCACGGCATAGCCCGGCCCCTGCGCGACCACCTTGACCTGGGCCCCTGCCCGGAAAAGATGCGGGGCCCGCACCATGGTCTGGCGCAAAGTCTGCCCGGCGACCAGCTGGCGGGCGGCCACCTGCCCGACCCACAGCTCCGGATTGGCCATGACGGCCGCCGACTCCTCGGCCCAGTCCACCTCGGCCTGCGTCGCATCGTTGGCCGTGAGGATGGCGCCAGGAGCCACGGGGTTGATCAGCACCCAGGCGGGGCCAAAGGCCTTGACGGTCACCGGAAGATACACGTTCCATGCGGTCTGCCCCTCCACGCAGCGCAGTCCCAGGCGCGTACGCCCCCACAGCCGCGCGCCGGCCGGCAGATAGGGCTCAACCCGCGCACACGGCGCCAGCCGCAGCCTGGAATCCAGTGAGCCAACGCTCACTTCCATCCGCAAGGGGAGCCCCGCAGGCTGGTTGCGCGACATCGCATCGTCCAGCCAGCGCTGGGTCAGCGGCCCCAGGTCGGCCGCGGGATCGGCGGCGGCCTGCGCGAACGCGGCGCCGCTGCCGCCGGCCACAGCGGCCGCCAGCGCCACGCCCGCCAGGGCGCGGTGCGCGGCCACCTGCCCGCGCAAGGACACAGCCTGCGCGCAGGCTCGGACGAAACGGGAAGAAAAGGTCGATGGCATGGGGCCTCCTGGGCGTCGCGCGTCTTCCCGCACAGGGCGGCAAAGACTATTTCACGACTGGAACTATAGGCAGCCGGGCACAGCGCAAAACCCGAAACTGCGCGCCCATTTCCTCGTTCTTCGCGCTTTAGAAAAAAGCCACGGTTTCCATAATCAAGCCACGCCGGAAAGCCCCCTGCCCGGCGCCATTGCAACCCAGGGTGTGAGGCAACCATGCTTGACAAGATGACCAACCGGCTGGACTTTCACGGCAACGCGCTGACGCTGCGTGCCGAGCGCCAGCGCGCCATCGCCAGCAACATCGCCAACGCCGACACCCCGGGCTACGTGGCGCGCGATTTCAGCTTTGGCGACGCGATGCGCGAAGCCACGGGGTCCGGATCGGGCGTAACCCGCCTCGCCATCGCAGGCTCCGTGGGCACCACGGGCAACCTGGGGGCCAAGGGCGCCACGGACCCCCGCCACATTCCACTGCCCGCGGCCAGCACGGGCACTGGCGCACCCGGCGCACTGGGCTATTCCGTGCAGGCGCAGCCGAGCCTGGACAACAACACGGTGGACCTGGACCGGGAACGCGCGAACTTTGTCGACAACGCGGTGCGCTACGAAGCCACGCTGCGCTTCATCAACGGCAACGCCAAAACCATGCTCAGCGCGATCCAGGGCCAGTAAAGCCCACCGCATTGCAGCGCAGAAAGCGAGTCACCCCATGTCCATGTTCTCCATCTTCAGCGTGTCGGGCAGCGCCGTCAGCGCGCAGTCGCAGCGGCTCAACGTGGTGGCCAGCAATCTGGCCAATGTCGATGCGGTGGCCGGCCCCGACGGCCAGGCGTACAAGGCGCGCCAGGTGGTGTTCCAGACCGCGCCGATGGGCGCCGACAGCTCCGCCGGCGTGCGGGTGAGCGCCATCAGCGAAAGCAACACCCCCGGACGCCGCGTGCACGACCCCGCCCACCCCTCGGCCGACGAGCAGGGCTACGTGACGCACTCCAACGTCAACGCCGTGGAGGAAATGGTCAACATGATTTCCGCCTCCCGTTCGTACCAGAACAACGTCGAGGTCATGAACACGGCCAAGTCGCTGCTTCTCAAGACCCTGCAGATGGGCCAGTAATTTCCGGGAGACCCCACCATGATCCTCAGCGCCACCAACGCCCCTTCCGTGACGGATGCGACCGGCACGAAAGCCAACGCCGCCACCGACCCCGCCGCCGCGCAGGACCGGTTCCTGAAGCTGCTCGTCGCGCAGCTGAACAACCAGGACCCGATGAACCCGCTGGACAACGCGCAGATGACCTCGCAGATCGCGCAGATCAACACGGTGACCGGCATCCAGCAGCTCAACCAGACCATGCAGAGCATGTCCGAGCAGTTCAACTCGCTGCAGGTGATGCAGGGCACGGCGCTGATCGGCCGCAACGTGATGACCGAAGGCTCGAGCGTCGCCGTGGCCGACAAGGTCGGCAAGGGCGGCTTCGAGCTGCCCTCGGCCGCCACGAACGTGAAGATCGAGGTCACCACCGCGGGTGGCCAGGTGGTGGACACCATCGACCTGGGCGCCAAGGCCGCGGGCCGCCACACCTTCGAGTGGGACGCCAGCAAATACACCGGCGCCACCGATGCGCTGCAGTTCCGCGTCAGCGCCGTCAACGGCTCGGCCAAGCTGTCGAGCACGCCGCTGTCCCTGTCCAAGGTCACCGCCGCGGGCGCCGAGGACGGCCAGCTCAAGCTGACGCTCGCGAACGGCAAGACCATCAGCTACAGCCAGATCAAGGCCCTGGTCTAACGCCGGCCCAAACCCTTTCTTCGCCTCTATCAGGAGAACACCATGAGTTTTCAGCAAGGCCTCTCGGGCTTGAATGCCGCCAGCAAGAACCTCGACGTCATCGGACACAACATTGCCAACTCCAACACCGTCGGGTTCAAGGCCTCGCGGGCGGAATTCGCTGAAATGGTCGCTTCCGCCATCGGCTCGGCCGGCGGCACCAACGCGGGCATCGGCGTCGAAGTCGGCGCCGTCTCGCAGCAGTTCACCCAGGGCAACCTCACGATCACGGGCAACAGCCTGGACGTGGCCATCAACGGCAATGGCTTCTTCACGCTGACCCTGCCCGACGGCACGCCCGCCTACACCCGCTCCGGCAACTTCAAGCTGGACAAGGAGGGCAACATGATCACGAACGACAACGCGAACGTGATGGGCTACCCCGTGGACCCCGTGACCGGCCTGCGCTCGGGCACCGACCCCATCCCCATGGTCTTCCCCACCTCCGAGCCGATCCCGGCCAAGCAGACGACGAAGATCACCGCGGCCTTCAACCTGCCCGCCACCGCCACCGACGCGGCCGGCGACCCCGCCGCCACGCCACCCATCCCGGCCACGCCGCGCGCCACCTATGGCACCTCCATCAACGTGTTCGACAGCCAGGGCGTGGCCAAGCCGGTGAGCCTGTACTTCCAGAAGACCGCGACGGACAACACCTGGGACGTGTACGACGCGCTCGACGATCCCACGGCCACCCCGCCCGTGGTGGCCACCCCCATCGGCCAGATCACGTTCGACAACAACGGCGTCATCACCGGCCCCACCGCCACGCCACCCGCCACGGGCTTTTCGCTGCCGCTCACCGTCAATCCGACGCCGCCCAACCCGAACAACCTGCCCACGTTCACCGTTGACGTGAGCCTGGACAAGGTCTCCCAGAGCGGCAGCAAGTTCGCGGTCTCGAACCTGAGCCAGGACGGCTACACGACGGGCGAGCTCACCGGCATCAACATCGAGAACAACGGGATGATCATGACCCGTTACTCCAACGGCGTGACCCGCGCGGAAGGGCAGCTCGCGCTGTCGAGCTTCCGCAACACGCAGGGCCTGGCCTCTGTGGGCGGCAACAACTGGGTGGCCACCTTTGAATCCGGCCAGCCCGTGGTGGGCACCGCGACGGACGGCAACTTCGGCGCCCTGCGCTCGGGCGCCCTGGAAGACTCCAACGTCGATCTCACGGCCGAACTCGTGAACATGATGACCGCGCAGCGTGCCTACCAGGCCAACGCCCAGACGATCAAGACGCAAGACCAGGTGATGTCCACCCTGGTGAACCTGAGATGAAACGCCCCCTGAGTCGCTTCGCGCCTTCCCCCTCTCTCGGCGCGCTGTGCGCTCCGGAAGGGGGACGCAGCCAGCGCGGCGGGGCGGCGCTTGCGCGGCTGCCCGCGCCTGGGCCGCGCCGGTTGCACACGCTGCGCACGGCACGCAGCACTGCAGGGTACTGAAAGGAGCATCGCACCATGGACCGCATCATCTACACCTCGATGACGGGCGCGAACGCCGCCGCCCACCGGCAGGCCGTGCTGTCCAACAACCTCGCCAACGCGTCCACCCAGGGGTTTCGCGCGGAGCTTTCCACCTTCCGCTCGGTGCCGCTGCAGGGCGACGGCTCCAAGACCCGCGTGTTCGCGCTCGAAGCCACCTCCGGCCATGTGAACACGCCCGGTCCCGTGCAGCGCACCGGCCGCAATCTCGATGCCATGGCCGCAGGCAACGCCTGGTTTGCCGTGCAGGGCCTGGACGGCACCGAGGCCTACACCCGCGCGGGCACCTTCGAGCTGTCGGCTACGGGCCAGCTGCTCACGCCCACCGGGCTGCCGGTGCTCTCCGATGGCGGAGCGCCCATTGACGTCCCGCCGGGCGCCGAGGTCACGCTGGGCTCGGACGGCACGGTCACCGCCAAGGCCGCGGGCCAGCCCGCGCAGGCCATCGGCCGGCTCAAGCTCGCCACGCCCACGCTGGAAGACCCGCTCAAGCGCGGCGATGACGGCCTGTTTCGCACCACGTCCGGCGATCCCATCGCGAACGATGCCAACGCCCGCATGCTCGCGGGGGCCGTCGAAGGCTCCAACGTGAACCCGGTCGAGAGCATGGTCGGGATGATCGCCGCATCGCGCCAGTTCGAGCAGCAGATGCGCCTGCTGCAGACCGCCGAGACCAATGACAAGACCGCCAGCCAGCTGCTGGGCATGAACGGTTGACGCGGCACCACCCACGCCCGCATCGCCCAAGGAAGGAAGCACACCATGATCAACTCCCTCTGGATCGCCAAGACCGGCATGTCTGCCCAGCAGACCCAGCTTGACGTCATCTCGCACAACCTGGCCAACGTCTCCACCACCGGCTACAAGCGCAACAACGCGGTGTTCGAGGATCTGATCTACCAGAACCTGCGCCAGGTGGGCGCCAACACCACCGAACAGAACCAGCTGCCCACCGGCCTGCACCTGGGCCTGGGCGTGCGCACGGTGGCCACCAGCCGCAACTTCGTGCAGGGCAGCCTGCAGGAGTCCAAGAACAACCTGGACGTGGCCATCAACGGCAACGGCTTCTTTGAAGTGACCATGCCGGACGGCACCCTGGGCTACACGCGCGATGGCTCGTTCCAGGTGGATGCGCAGGGCCGCCTCGTCACCTCCAGCGGCCTGCCCGTGGCCAACGGCATCACCGTGCCCCCCAACGCCACGAGCGTGAGCATCAGCGCCGACGGCGTGGTGTCCGCCACGGTGCAGGGCAACACCCAACCCCAGCCGCTGGGGAACCTGGCCATGTCGGCCTTCGTGAACCCGGCCGGCCTGGAGCCCATCGGGCAGAACCTGTTCAAGGAATCGGCCGCCTCCGGCCAGCCGCAGCAGGGCACGCCGGGCACCAACGGGCTGGGCATTCTCAAGCAGGGCTTCCTGGAAGCCTCGAACGTCAACGTGGTGGAAGAGCTGGTCACCATGATCCAGACCCAGCGCGCCTACGAAATGAATTCCAAGGCCATCCAGACCTCGGACCAGATGCTGGCCAAGCTCAGCCAGCTGTGACGACGACAGGACCTTTCGCCATGCTGCACTCCACACGCCTCCCAGCCCTGGCCGCCGCCGCGGGCGCCCTGCTGCTCACGGGCTGCGCCACCATGTCGCCGCCCCCGCCGGTGGACATCCTTCCCACCACGCCCCCTCCGCTGGCCGCCGCCCCGCGCACGCCGCCACCGGTCACGGGCGGCCTGTTCCACCAGGCCAGCTACCGCCCCGCCTTCGAAGACCGCCGCGCGCGCATGGTGGGCGACAACGTGACGGTCATGATCGTCGAGAACGTGACGGCCAGCCAGAAATCCTCCTCCACGGTGGACCGCACCTCCGAGGCCTCGGCCGGCATCACCAACCTGCCCTTCGTGAAGAAATCGCTGGCCGACCGCACCACGCTGGGCGCGGCCTCGGAAAACACCTTCTCCGGCAAGGGCGGCACCGAAAGCGCCAATACCTTCACGGGGTCGATCACCACCACGGTGGTGGACGTGCTGCCCAACGGCCACCTGGTCGTGACGGGCGAGAAGCAGATCGGCGTCAACCAGAACGTGGACGTGCTGCGCTTCTCGGGCACCATCGATCCGCGCGCGCTGCAGCCGGGCAGCATCGTCAACTCGACCCAGGTGGCCAATGTGCGGGTGGAATCCCGTGGCCGTGGCGCGCAGGGCGAGGCCCAGGCCATGGGCTGGATGGGGCGGTTCTTCAATACCATCACGCCGTTCTAGAGGTTCTGGAGTTTCACCCCCTGAGGCGCTGCGCGCCTTCCCCCTCTCTCTACGCGCTGCGCGCTACGGGAGGGGGACGCCGCCAGCGCGGCGGGGCGGCCCTTGCGCGGCGGCCCTCGCCTGGGGCGCGCCAGTTTTTACGTGGAGCGGGTTCGGGATACGCCCGGGCTCCAATACCGGGAGGCATGGAGACTTTGTACGTTTGGGCACTGTAGTGTTCCCACACCATAATTGCTACACAATTTATAGCTACCAGCACTGTCTCATCAAGCGGTAGAGGCTGTTTTTAATCATATTTCCTCCTATAGCGCGGCACCAGCGCCTGCCTGGTTTTCCACGCACCACTGGCCGCTCCCCACCCGCCCGGGAACCCATGCAATAAGCCGGTGAACCCGTTTCTTTTTGGGTTTTAGTTCCTGGCGGGGCCGCCCACAATGGATGCCATGAAAGCCTTGTCCCATTCCCTCCTGCCACGCTCCGCGCGCGCGCTGTGGCTGCTGCTGGCCCTCGTGGCCGCCTGCCTGGCCATGCCCGTGCACGCGTTGCGCATCAAGGAAGTGGCGGCGGTGCAGGGCGTGCGCACCAACCAGCTCACGGGCTACGGCCTGGTGGTGGGCCTGGACGGGACGGGCGACCAGACCACGCAGATGCCCTACACCACGCAGGCCATGTCCAACTACCTGCAGCAGATGGGCATCAGCCTGCCACCCGGCTCGGCCAATCAGCTGCAGCTCAAGAACGTGGCGGCGGTGATCGTCACGGCGCAGTTGCCCGCGTTCGCCCAGCCCGGCCAGATGATCGACATCAACGTCTCTTCCATGGGCAACGCCAAGTCGCTCAAGGGCGGCACGCTGATCGTCACGCCGCTGCGCGGCGCCGATGGCGAGATCTATGCACTCGCCCAGGGCAACGTGGTGGTCGGCGGCGCGGGTGCCTCGGCCGGCGGCAGCAAGGTCCAGATCAACCACCTGAGCGCGGGCCGCATTCCCCAGGGCGCGCAGGTCGAGCGCGCCGTGCCCACGCCGCTCAACGAGGGCGACACCATCAACCTCGGGCTCAACGCCTCCGACTTCCAGACCGCGCGGCGCGTGGCGCAGGCCATCAACACCAAGCTGGGCAGCGGCCTGGCCACGGCGCTGGACGGCCGCACGGTACAGGTGCGCGCGCCGCTCGACCCCGGCGCCCGCGTGGGCTTCATCGCCGACCTGGAAGAGCTGGCGCTGGAGTCGTCCACGCCCTCGGCCAAGGTCGTCATCAATGCGCGCACCGGCTCGGTGGTGCTCAACCAGGCGGTCACGCTGGGCCCCTGCGCCATCGCGCACGGCAACCTCTCGATCACCATCAGCTCCACGCCCATCATCAGCCAGCCCGCCCCGCTCTCGCAAGGGCAGACCGTGGTGGCGCAGCAAAGCGACATCCGCATCAACCAGGAGCCGGGCAACATCATCCAGATGCCGCCCTCGCCCCAGCTCGCGGACGTGGTGAAGGCGCTCAACATGCTGGGCGCCACGCCGCAGGACCTGCTGGCCATCCTGCAGGCCATCAAGGCTGCCGGCGCGCTCAACGCCGAGCTGGAAGTGATCTAAATGCTCCCCCTGAGTCGCTTCGCGCCTTCCCCCAAAGGGGGACGCACCTGGTGGCCTGGCGAAGCCAGTTCCACGGGTGCACTGGCCTGGGCAGCGCCCAATTCACTGTCTGTGGGTAGCCCAGCGCAGGAGTCTTGACCATGGCCCTCACACTCCCTTCGTCCAGCACCACCAGCACATCCAATGCGCTGGCGGTGGACATCCGCTCGCTCAATTCCCTCAAGTACGACGCGGGCACGGCCAGTAGCGCCCAGACCACGCGCGAGGTGGCCAAGCAGTTCGAGTCGCTGTTCATGCGCGAGCTGATCAAGAGCATGCGCGACGCCACGATGAAATCCGGCCTCATGGAGGGAGAGCAGGCCAACCTGGGGCAGGACATGCTCGACCAGCAACTGTCCGTGAGCATGTCCGGCATGCAGGGCGGGCTGTCCGAGGCGATCGCCCGCCAGCTGTCGCGCCAGATGGGGGGCGCCGACGCCAACTTCTCCGTGCCCTCCACCCTGAGCCTGCAGCAGCAGGCGCTGCCCCGCGCCGCCGCGCCGGCCACGGCAGCCCCCGCGGAGGCCACCCTGCAGGCCCCCAAGGGCCGCGAGGGTTTCGTGCAGCACCTCTCGGGCACCGCCGAGCGCGTGGCCCAGGACAGCGGCATTCCCGCCAGCTTCATGCTGGGCCAGGCCGGCCATGAAACCGGCTGGGGCAAGAGCGAGATCCGGAACAAGGACGGCTCCAACTCGTTCAACCTGTTCGGCATCAAGGCCGGCAAGGGCTGGACCGGCAAGGTGGCCGAGATCACCACCACCGAGTACATCAACGGCAAGCCCCAGAAGGTGACGGCCAAATTCCGCGCCTACGACTCGTACGAGGATTCGTTCCGGGACTACGCCCGCCTGATCACGGACAACCCCCGCTACGAAAAGGCGCAGGCCACCGCCAAGAGCGGCTCCGCCGTGGCCTATGCGGCCGAACTGCAAAAGGCGGGCTACGCCACCGACCCCGAATACGCCCGAAAGCTCAGCGGCGCCATCAACAGCGCATTGCGCGTACAGCGCGCCCAGGCGTGATGAGAAAGCCGAGGTAAGCCATGAGTCTTCTCAACGTCGGCGCCCGCGCCCTGCTGGCCAACCAGGTGGCCCTGCAGACGGCGGGCCACAACATCGCCAACGTCAATACGCCTGGCTATTCGCGCCAGACGGTGGTGCTGCAGACCGTGCAGGGCCAGTTCACCGGCGGCGGCTACATCGGCCAGGGCGTGGACGTGCAGACCATCCTGCGCAACCAGAGCGAGCTGCTCACGCGCCAGTCGGCCACGGCGGGCTCGGTGCAGTCTTCCGACATCGTGCGGGCCGAGCGCCTGCGCCAGTTGCAGGAGGTCTTCAGCGGCGGCACGGCGGGGCTGGGCGCGGCCATCAACGACATGATGAATGCGTTCTCGGACGTGGTGAGCGCCCCCACCGACATCACGGCGCGCACCGTGGTGCTCACGCGCATGGACGAAACGGCCTCGCGCATGCGCTCGGCCGCCGACCGCATCAACGAGATCCAGTACACCGTCACCGAACAGCTGCAGAGCAGCGTGACGGCCGTCAACAGCCTGGCCCAGCAGATGGCCAGCGTGAACGAGCAGATCGCGCGCGCCAAGGGCAACGGCCAGACGCCCAACGACCTGCTGGACCAGCGCGACCAGATCATCCGCGACATCAACCAGTACGTGCAGACCACGCAGATCCCGGCCGACGACGGCACCGTGGGCCTGTTCGTGGCGGGCAGCCAGCCCCTGGTGCTGGGCACCACGGCGACCAGCCTGTCGGTCGGGGATGCGACGGCCTTTCCCGGCAGCGGTCAGCTCAAGCTGTTCTTCAACCGGCCCGGCGCACCGGCCGTGGAAATGGACGAGAACGTGCTGGGCGGCGGGTCGATGTCCGGCCTGCTGCGCTTCAACAACAACGACCTGAGCGAAGGCCGCAACCTGCTGGGCCGCATGGCGATGGCCATCGGCATGACCATGAACGACCAGCACAACCTGGGCCTCACGCTCGACGGCGCGCTGGGCAAGGACCTGTTCGCGGTACCCACCAGCATGCCGGGCCACACCAACGGCGCGGGCGTCGGCACGGTGTCGTTCACCGGCCCCACGCAGTTCGCGGCGTCGGACTACGAGATCCGCTTCACCACCGGCACGGCCGGGCAGGTGGTGCGGCTGTCGGACGGCAAGTCCACCCCCTTCACCGACGCGGCCAACCTCGCCACGCTGCAGATCGACGGCCTGAACTTCAACCTGACCACGCCCGGCAACCCCGGCGAGCGCATGCTGTTCAAACCGTTCAGCACGGCGGCGGCCAACATCCAGTCCCTGGTGTACTCGCCACGCGACCTGGCGGTGGCCAATCCGGTCAACGCGGCCATGGGCACGTCCAACGGCGGAACGCTGCAGCTGTCGGGGCTCAAGGCCACGGGCCTGCCCAACCCGCCGGGGCTGGTGCTGCCGGCCAATGCGAACCCGGCCGCGGTGCCGCCGATCCTGGGCGGGGTGCAGCTGCGCTTCACCGCCGGCCCGCCGACCACCTACGACGTGCTGGACCGCGGCACGGCGCCCCCCACGACGATCGCCGCCGCACAGCCCTACACGCCCGGCGCGGCCATCTCCATCAACGGCTGGGAGATCAAGCTGCAGGGCTCGCCGAACACCGGCGACACGGTCGTCATCGGCAATGCCGCCGACCCCCAGTACGGCGACACGTTCACCCGCAACTCGGGCAACGCCAGCGCCCTCATGGGCCTGCGCGACGTGAAGATGTTCGACGACTCCACGCTCAGCGACGGCTACGCGGGCGCCATCGCCCAGGTGGGCACCCGCACGCAGAGCGCGCTGTTCGCCGCCGAGCTGTCCACCACCATCGCGTCCAACCTGGAGCGGGACCGCACCGCGATCTCGGGGGTGAATCTGGACGAAGAGGCCGCAAGGCTGATCCAATACCAGCAGGCCTACCAGGCATCTTCCAAGATGATCCAGATCGCGCAAAACATCTTTGACTCGCTGCTGCAGGGCCTGGGCCGCTGAATGCGGACAGGAGTTAGGAGTTCGACATGAGCAATAGCATCTACCGCCTTGGCACCGCCAACATGTATGACAACGCCCTGCGCAATCTGGGCACGCGGCAGACCAGCCTGTCGAACCTGCAGGAAAACCTGACCTCGGGCAAGCGCGTGGTGCGGGCGAGCGACGACCCGGTGTCGGCCGCGCAGGCCGAGCGCGCCATCAACCGCCTGGCCCGCATCCAGACCGAGCAGCGCGCGCTGGAAACCCAGCGCAACGCCATCGCGCAGGCCGAATCGGCCCTGGGCGATGCCGTGAATCTGGTACAGAACTTCCGCGAACTGGTGGTGAGCGCCGGCAATGCCGCCCTCACCCCCAACGAGCGCACCACCATCGCCAACCAGCTGCAGGGCCTGCGCGAACAGCTGGTGGAAGTGGCCAACCGCAAGGACACCAACGGCATTCCGCTGCTGGGCGCGCTGGGCAGCGCGCTCGCGCCGTTCCTCGGCCCGCTGAGCAGCTCGCCGGACTACAGCTTCGACGGGCTGCCCGGGCAGGCGGCCAGCTCCGGCGTGACCATTCCCGGCGCGCTGGACGGCGAAGCCGCCTTCATGTTCGACCCGCAGCGCGACGGCGTCTACACCGCCGGCATCAGCGCCATTCCCACCGGGCGCATCCTCAACACCACGGCCATCACGCCCGTGGACCCGAGCCTGGTGACCGGCGACAACTACACCATCACGTTCAGCGCCGTCGGCCCCGGAGCCACGCCCGGCACCACGACCGCCACCTACACCCTCACCAACACCACCACCGGCGCCGTCTCCCCTGCCGTGGTGGTGCCCGACTTTCCATCGGACAAGCCGGTGACCATTGCCGTCACCGGCATTCCGGGGCTGACCTTCGACATCAAGGGCAATCCGGCCAACGGGGACACCATCACCCTGCAGCCCAGCCCCAGCATGTTCAGCACCATGGACAGCGCGATCAACGGCATCCGCAACGCACCCAACAGCAATGCGGCGGCGCAGGCCGTGGGGCAGGCGCTGGGCAACATGGACATCGGCCTGGAGCGCATGCACAACATGCGCGGCTATGCGGGTGAATTGCTCAACCGCGCGGACCGCATCACGGGCGACCAGGAAAAGCGCTCCATCCAGCTCGAAAGCGACCGCTCACGCGCCGAGGATCTCGATATGATCCAGGGAATTTCGGACTTCCAGAACCAGCAGGTGGGCTATGAGGCTGCGCTCAAGTCCTATGCCCAGGTCCAGAAGCTGTCTCTGTTCAACTTCATTAGCTAGGACCTGCTCACGCGGTGGAGGGGATGCCCCCACCCGGGAACAGGCCCCCGTACATTTGCCTGAGAGCACATGGTCCAATCTGTCCTTGGCAGCCTGATTCTGGGCTATCGCCCCTTGTGGAGCCGCGCCCGCAAACTCGCCGGCATCCAGCTCTACGTGCACAGCGAGGCAACGGCCCTGGTCGATGCCGCCCATCTGCTGCGCACGCTGCAGGAGCTCTGGTCGGCCAGTTCCCCGCCGATCCTGCTGTCGCCCCAGAGCCGCCAGCTGCTGTGCGACATGCTCGAGCACGCGCCGCGCGGCACCCCGTGGATCGAGGTGCGGGGCGGCTGGCTGGCCGATTCCGCCATCTACACGCGCGTCAGGTCCGCGCACCAGCGGGGCCTCAAGCTGGTGTGGCGGGGTGAACTGGGCAAGCTGCCAGAACCCGACATAGCCCAGTGCTTCGACAACAGCCTGCTCACCCTGCGCCCCGAAGACGCCGTGGCGGCGCTGCAGGCCGCGCCCGCCCGTCCCGGCGCGCCCCCGCAGCCGCTGCGCGCCGCCAGCCCGGTGCTGGCCGGGCAGATGTACGAAAACGTCGCCAGCCGCGCGCTCATGGAGCATTGCCTGGACCAGAACAACGCGCTGGCGCTGGCCGGCTGGCCGTCGGAGGACGTGCTCTACAGCCTGCGCCACCACCCCCAGCAGCCCTCGCACGCGGTGATCTTCAAGCTCATGAAGGCCATCGACGACGAGCAATCGCTCGAGACCTTCGAGGCCATCATGGGCGAGGACCCGCTGCTGGCCTACCGCTTCATGGTGTACACCAACTCGGCCGCGCTCGGCCTGCGCACCGGAATCGACTCGCTGCGCCGGGGCCTGGTGATGATGGGCTACGGCTCCATCAAGCGCTGGCTGTCCGACCAGCTGCCCCACGCGAGCACGGACCCCAACATGCACCCGGTGCGCGAGGCCATGGTGATGCGCGCCCGCCTGACCGCGCAGTTGCTGGACGCGGGCGTGGAAAACGATTTGCGCCGCGAGATCTACCTGTGCGGCCTGCTCTCGCAGATCGACGAGCTGCTGGGTGAATCCCTGGGCACGATCTTGCGGCGCCTGCCCCTGTCCGAGCGCATCTACGATGCCACGGTGCTGCGCACCGGCCCCTACACCGAAGGCCTGCAGATGGCCTGCGCGCTGGAGACGGACGACGCCAGCGCCATCCGCCAGCTGTGCGAGACCTATGAGCTCGACCTGGAAGAGGTCAACCGCGCCCTGCTGCGCGTGCTGTCAGACCTGGTGGTCGACAGGAAGTAAGCCTCCCACGGAAGCTCCCTGAGCCGCTGCGCGTCTTCCCTCCCAGGGGGACGCCACCCGCGGCCCGGCAAAGCCGGCTCCACGGTGGCGCTGGCGGGGCCGCGCACTGCGCAACGGCCAGCTGGGGTGAGGTGCGCGGGGGCCGCTGATGGCGCGATGAAGACGCGTCCAGTGGGAGCACCCCCGGTTTGGAGCCAACGGTAACTGCCTACCGCCCTTGCTCATCGCGCACGCGCGCGAAAGTCTTCCAGAACGCCGCCTCCTGCGTGGTGGCGAAGTTGATGCGCATGAGGGTGCTGGGCTTGCGCTCGGCGTGGAACAGCGCCCCGGGCGCCAGCAGATAGCCCTCGTCCAGCATGCGCTGCGCCAGCGCGTCGGTGTCCACGCCCGTCTCCACCCAGCCGAACAGTCCCACGGGCTCGGCCGCGAAGGTGCAGCCGGCCCCGAGCGCCAGCTTCACGCTGCGCGCGCGTGCCGCGTCGAGCCGCGTGCGGATGCGCTCGGCGTGGCGGCGCAGCTGGCCCTGCTCGATGCACAGCGCCAGCGCCTTCTCCAGCAGCGCGGGCGTGGTGAGGGTCGCGAGCAGCTTGGTGTCCAGCAGCTGCTCGATCAGCGAGGGGTGCGCTGCGAGGAAGCCGATGCGCCAGTTGGGAGCGAGGATCTTGGCGAAGCCGCTCACGTAGATGGTGCGCTGCAGCCCGTCCAGCGCCGTGAGCCGCGTGGCATGCTCGGGCGCGATGTGGCTGTAGGTGTCATCCTCCACCACGTGGAAGTTGTACTGGTTGGCCAGCTGCAGGATGCGGTGGGCGCTGCCGGGCGACAGGCAGTAGCCCGTGGGGTTGTGGAACACGCTCACGCTCACGTAGAGCTTGGGCTGGTGCACCTCGCAGTACTTCGCCATGACCTCCAGGTCGGGCCCGTCGGCGCGGCGCGGCACCGGCAGGATGTGCATGCCCAGGGCGGCCAGGCGCGCGAACTCCACGGCCCAGCCCGGCTCCTCCACCATCACCGGGTCCCCCGGGCGCAGCAGCGTGCGGCTCACGATGTCGAGCGCGTGCGTGGCGCCCACGGTGGTGATGATGTTCTCGGGCGCCGCGTGCACGCTGAGCGTGGCCAGCTTCTTGGACAGCACCCGGCGCAGCCCCGTGTCGCCCAGCGGCTCGCCGTATTGCAGCGAGAAGTCCTGCAGCGCGCGCGTGTTGGTCACCTTGCGCACGGCGGCGGGCATGAAGGTGGACTCCAGCCAGTCGGGCGGAAACACGCCCATGCCGGGCTGCGGCTTGTCGCTCACCTTGTGGAACATGCCGCGGATGAGCGCCGTGGCATTGATGGGCGGCGCCCCGCGCGGCGCCCCGCGCGCCGCGCCGCGCCCAGCGCCCCGGGCCGCGAACCAGTGCGCCGTGCTCCAGTTGCCCATGCCGCGCTCGACCTCTTGCGCGGCCGCGTCGTCCTCCGGCGCCCGCTCCAGCAGCGCGGTGGCCATCTCCCGCACGAAGAAACCCCGGTTCTTGCGCGCCTCCACCAGGCCCTGCGCCAGCAGCTGGTCATAGGCGGCCACCACGGTGGAGGGGCTCACGCCGTGCTGCTGCGCGCACTGCCGCACCGACGGCAGGCGCGCGCCCGGCGCCAGCAGCCGGTTGCGGATGCGCTCGCCAAAACGCGCCGACAGCTGCTCGGTCAGCGACTGGGTGGAGGTTTTCATCAGCATGGCGGTGTCCTTGTGTACTGTTATCGCGGCCAATACAGATCACGAACTGCGCTGCTGAACTGTATTGGTTGTGTACTGGGCTGGAAGATTACATTGAAGCCTCAGCGTTGACAAGTTCCCCCCACTGAGCCCCGCCTATCCCCGCACTATGAGCGCCCCCGAACTGACTGCCCTGCTGCTGTTCTGCACCGCGATGAGTTTCTCGCCGGGGCCCAACACCACCTTGTCCACTGCGCTGGCCGCCAACCTGGGCCTGCGGCGCGCCCTGCGCTTTTGCCTGGCGGTTCCGGCGGGCTGGACGCTGCTGATGCTCGGCAGCGGCCTGGGCCTGGGCGCGCTGATCACGGGCGTGCCGGCCCTGCGCTGGGCGGTGACCCTGCTGGGCGTGGCCTACATGCTCTGGCTGGCCTGGAAGCTCAGCCGCGCAGGCCAGCTGGCCGAATTGGACAGCACCCGCCTCTCCGTGACCTTCTGGCAGGGCGTGGGCCTGCAGTTCGTGAACATCAAGGCCTGGATGCTGGCGCTCACGCTCAGCGCGGGCTGGGTGGTGAATGCGGCCGGGCAGCCGGCGGCCAACCCCGGCGAGCGCCTGGCGATCATCTGCGCCGTGATGATGGTGTTCGCGTTCACGAGCAATTTCGTCTATGCGCTGGTCGGCTCGCTGCTGCGCCAGTGGCTGGCGCAGGGCAGCCGCCTGCTCTGGTTCAACCGCGCGCTGGCCCTGGTGCTGGTGGCCACGGCCGTGTGGATGCTCACCCTATGAACCGCGCACAGGAACGCGAAGCGCTGGTCTGGGGCCTGGTGGGCGTCACCTTGTTTGCCGCCACCCTGCCGATGACCCGCCTGGCGGTGGGCCCCGTGGACGCCCCCCAGCTTTCGCCCTGGTTCGTCACCTTCGGCCGCGCGGCGGTCGCCGGGCTCCTGTCCGTGGCCTACCTGGCGTGGCAGCACGGCCGCGGGCGGCTCAACGTGCCGCGCCGCGCGGAGTGGCCGCTGCTCGCCATCACGGCCTTTGGCGTGATCGTGGGGTTTCCGCTCTTCCTCGCGCTGGCGCTGCGCCATGTGCCCAGCACCCACGGCGCGGTGGTCACGGCGCTGCTGCCCCTGTCCACCGCCGTGCTCGGCGCGCTGTGGTTCCGCCAGCGGCCCTCCGCGGGGTTCTGGGCGTGCGCGGTACTGGGCAGCGGCCTGGTGCTGGGCTTCATGGTGTGGCGTGCAGGGGGGCTGTACCTGGGCGCGGCCAACATCTATCTCCTCATTGCAATGACCACGGGCGCTTTCGGCTACATCGGCGGGGCACGGCTCACGCCGCGCCTGGGCGCCGAGCAGGTGATCTGCTGGGTGCTCGTGTGCAGCCTTCCGCTGACCATCCCGGTGGCCTGGTGGTTCGCGCCCGCCGTGCCCTCTTCCATCGGCGGCATGAGCTGGCTGGGCTTCGTCTACGTGGCCCTGTTCTCGATGTGGATCGGCTTTTTTGCCTGGTACCGGGCCCTCGCGCTGGGTGCCGTGCGCGTGAGCCAGCTGCAGCTCATCCAGCCCTTCCTGAGCCTGCTCTTCGCCGTGCCGCTGCTGGGCGAGCGCCTGGACGCGACCACCCTGGGCTTCGGCCTGGCGGTGATCGCCACGGTGTTCATGGGCAAGAGGATGCCCGTCCGGCAAGGAGCCCCCGCATGAAGGCGGGCCCTGCGCAGCGCCTGCACCCCCGGGGCGCGGCCGAGATCAACGCCATGGCTTCCCTGAAGGACTGAGGAGAAAATGCAGCTACACGACATCCCGTTTGCCACCACCGACTGGTCTGGCATTCCCCGCGAGGAAAAAAGCGCGCAGGCCGGCCAGGCCTTCTGGCGCACGCAGCAGTTTGGCGATGTGCGCGTGCGCATGGTGGAGTACACGCCAGGGTATGTGTCGGACCACTGGTGTGTCAAAGGCCACGTGCTGCTGTGCCTGAGCGGAGAATTGCACACCGAGCTGGCCGACGGCCGCCAGTTCACCCTGGCGCCGGGCATGAGCTACCAGGTGGCCGACAATGCGGAACCCCATCGATCCACGTCGCCACAGGGCGCCACCCTGTTCATCGTGGACTGACGCAGTGCCCGGCCCGGCGCGCCGCATCCGATTTTTTGACGACTTTGCAACAGGGGCGGTCCTTGGGGACTGCCCGCAGGAGACGAGAGTGAAACTGAACGACCTTCCACAGACCAGCACCTGGACCCTGGCGCGCCGCGCCGAGCGCATGAACCCTTCGGTCATCCGCGAAATCCTCAAGGTCACCGAAAAGCCCGGCATCATCAGCCTGGCCGGCGGACTGCCCTCGCCCAGGACCTTCCCGGTCTCGGCCTTTGCCGAAGCCTCCGCCGCCGTGCTGGCCAACGACGGTCCGGCCGCGCTGCAGTACGCCGCCAGCGAAGGCTTCGCCCCGCTGCGCCAGGCCATCGCCGACTTCCTGCCCTGGGACGTGGACGCCGACCAGGTGCTGATCACCACCGGCTCGCAGCAGGCGCTGGACCTGATCGCCAAGGTGCTGATCGACACGGACAGCCGCGTGCTGGTGGAAACACCCACCTACCTGGGCGCGCTGCAGGCCTTCACGCCCATGGAGCCCGCCGTGGTGTCCGTGGCCAGCGACGATGAAGGCGTTCTGATTGACGACCTGAAGGCCAAGGTGGGCACGGGCGCCGGCAAGGCGCGCTTCCTGTACGTGCTGCCCAACTTCCAGAACCCCACGGGCCGCACCATGAGCGAAGCCCGCCGCGCCGCCCTGGTGCAGGCCGCCGCCGAACTGAACCTGCCGCTGGTGGAGGACAACCCCTACGGCGACCTGTGGTTCGACACGCCGCCACCCGCACCGCTCACGGCGCGCAACCCCGAGGGCTGCATCTACATGGGCTCGTTCTCCAAGGTGCTGGCCCCCGGCCTGCGCCTGGGTTTCGTCGTGGCGCCCAAGGCCGTGTACCCCAAGCTGCTGCAGGCCAAGCAGGCGGCCGACCTGCACACGCCCGGCTACAACCAGCGCCTGGTGGCCGAGGTGATGAAGGGCAACTTCCTGGACCGCCACGTGCCCACCATCCGCGCGCTGTACAAGCAGCAGTGCGAGGCCATGCTGGCCGCGCTCGACAAGGAGATGCAGGGCCTGTCCGTGCAATGGAACCGCCCCGACGGCGGCATGTTCCTGTGGGTGCGCCTGCCCGAGGGCATGAGCGCCATCGAGCTGCTGCCCAAGGCGGTGGAGCGCAATGTGGCCTTCGTGCCCGGCGCGGCCTTCTATGCCGACAACGCCGACCCGCGCACGCTGCGCCTGTCATTCGTCACGTCCACGGTGGAGCAGATCGCCACGGGCATCGCCGCGCTGGCCGCCGCGATCCGCGATAGCAAGTGAACACCCCCTGTGGCGCAGCGCGGCCACCTCGCCTGGGCCGCGCCCGCTTCCTGCGTCACGGGCCGCGCAACGCACCATGAAAGTTGATTCAACATGCTGAGGCTCTGGGGACGGCTCTCGTCCATCAACGTGCGTAAGGTGGTGTGGGCGGCGCAGGAGCTGGGCATCACGCTGCAGCGCACCGATGCGGGGGGGCAGTTCGGCATCGTGCGCGAGGCCCGCTACCTCGGGCTCAACCCCAACGGCCTCGTCCCATTGATCGAGGATGACGACACGGGCGCCGTGCTGTGGGAGTCCAACCCCATCGTGCGCTACCTGTGTGCCCGGCATTCCATGGGCGAGCTGTACCCCGATGCGTTGCGCGAGCGCTTCGTGGCCGAGCAGTGGATGGACTGGCAGCAGACCACGCTGAACCCGGCCGGGCGCGATGCCTTCATCCAGTGGATACGCACGCCGGCCGCGCAGCGCAGCGATGCGCTGATTGCCGCGTCGGTGGCGGCCACCGAGCCCCTGCTGGCGATGCTGGATGCGCACCTGGCACGCCAGCCCTTCATGGCGGGAGACCGGTTCACCATGGCCGACATTCCCGTGGGCTGCGAGATCCACCGCTGGTGGGGCCTGCCGCAGGACCGCATCGCGCGGCCGCACCTGGAGCGGTGGTACAACACGGTCAGCACCCGCCCCGGCGCTCGGGGCGTGTTGGACCAGCCTCTCTCCTGAACCTCACCATGCACCAGCGCCCCTTCAAGCAGATCGACGTCTTCAGCGACCGGCCCGGCTACGGCAACCCGGTCGCGGTGGTGCTGGATGCCGACGGCCTGGACGACAGCGACATGCGCCGCTTCGCGGCCTGGACCAACCTGTCGGAAACCACCTTCCTGCTGCCCCCCACCGAGGCCGGGCGCGCTGCGGGCGCCGACTACCGCCTGCGCATCTTCAGCCCCAATGGCGAGCTGCCCTTTGCCGGACACCCCACGCTGGGCACCTGCCACGCCTGGCTGCAGGCGGGCAACACGCCGCGCCAGAGCGGCCTGGCGATCCAGGAGTGCGCGCTGGGCCTGGTGCGCATCGCGCAGGCAAAGGACACCCTGGCCTTTGCCGCACCGCCCCTCCAGCGCAGCGCGCCCAGCCCCGCGCTGGTGCCGCTGATCGCCAGCGCGCTCGGCGTGCGCCCCCAGCAGATCCAGGGCGCGCAGCTGCTGGACAACGGCCCCGTGTGGCTGGGCCTGCTGCTCGACAGCGCGGACACCGTGCTGGGCCTCAAGCCCGACCATGCGCGCCTGAAGGACCTGGGCCAGGACGTGGGCGTGATCCATGTGGGCCCCGCCGCCAGCGACACCAGCCGGCCCGGCGTGGTGGTGCGCGCGTTTGCCGCGCCCATGGGCAACCCGGAAGACCCGGTCACCGGCACCCTCAACGCCAGCCTCGCCGAATGGCTGATCGCCGACGGCCTGGCCCCGCGCAGCTACCTGGTGGCCCAGGGCGAGTGCCTGGGCCGTGCGGGCCGCGTGCACATCCGCCAGGACGACGACCACCAGCTCTGGGTGGGCGGGCGCGCCGTCACCTGCATTGAAGGCACGGTGCTGCTATGACCTCGCCCAAGACCCCACGCCCCAGCGGCTGAACCCCGACCCCGTGGGCTCCCCCCGGCGCCCACCGAACACAGCTGAAAAACACCGAGCCACGTCCCCGGTCAGCCCCCGGCGTGCCCTCCCCCGATCGATCCGCCGCCCGTTTCACCACTTTTTTGTTCCAAGGACCACGACCACCATGCAACAGCGCCCCTTCAAGCAAGTCGACGTCTTCACTGACCAGCCCTACCGCGGCAACCCGCTGGCGGTGGTGCTCGATGGCACCGGCCTCAGCACCGAGGCCATGCAGGAGTTCACCAACTGGACCAACCTGTCCGAAGCCACCTTCCTGCTGCCCCCCACGCCCGAAGGCCGCGCCGCCGGTGCCGACTATCGCGTGCGCATCTTCTGCCCCGGGCGCGAACTGCCCTTTGCCGGCCACCCCACGCTGGGCAGCTGCCACGCCTGGCTGCAGGCCGGGGGCCAGCCCCGGGTGGCCGGCACCGTGGTGCAGGAGTGCGGCGTGGGCCTGGTCACGCTGCGCCAGGACGGCGAGCGCCTCGCGTTCGCGGCGCCCGCGCTCATCAAGAGCGGCCCGCTGCCCGAAGCCGATGTCGCCCTGATCGCGCGCGGCCTGGGCGTGGCGCGCGGCGACATCCTGCACCACGCCTGGTGCGACAACGGTCCCAACTGGCGCGGCGTGATGCTGCGCTCGGCCGAGCAGGTGCTGGCGCTCAGGCCGGACGCCAGCATCCTCGGCCATCTGGACGTGGGCGTGGTGGGCCCGCGTGGAAAAGTGGGCGTCATCGGCAGCACCGACGCCGAGGGCATTGCCTTCGAGGTGCGCGCCTTCTTCCCCGGCAACAACGGCCTGGCCGAAGACCCGGTGACCGGCAGCCTCAACGCCGCGCTGGCCCAGTGGCTCATCGGCGCCGGCCTGGCCCCCACCCGGTACGTGGCCAGCCAGGGCACCTGCCTGGCCCGCGCGGGCCGCGTGTTCGTGGAGCAGGACGGCGACACCATCTGGGTGGGTGGCAGCTCCGTCACCTGCGTGTCGGGCGAGGTGCTGCTGTGACGGCCGCCGCGCCCAGGCCGCCCTGCGTGGATCATCTGGTCGTGCTCGCGGCCGACCTGGCCTCGGGCGTGTCGTGGTGCGAACGCACGCTGGGCATCACGCCCACGGCAGGCGGCGAACACCCGCTGATGGGCACGCACAACCGCATCCTGAATGTGGGGAGCACCGCGCATCCACGCACCTACCTGGAGATCATTGCTATCAACCCAGGAGCTGCTCGCGCAATACCAGAAAGCGCCAGACGCTGGTTTGACATGGATGATGCCGCCTTGCAGCACCAGGTGGCGCAACACGGCCCACGGCTCATCCACTGGGTGGCTTCCGTGCCCGACGTGGCCGAAGGGTGCGCCGCGCTGTCGGCGCTCGGCATGGAGCGCGGCGCCATCGTCACCGCCAGCCGTCCCACGCCGCAAGGGCTGCTGCAGTGGCAGATCACCGTGCGCGGCGATGGGCTGCGCCTGATGGACGGCTGCCTGCCCACGCTCATCCAGTGGAGCGATGCGCACCCTTGCGACAGCCTGCCGGCATCTGGCGTGCAACTGCAGTCCCTGGCGCTGCAGCACCCGCAATCGGCCACGCTGCAGGCCGCCTGCGCAGCAGTCGGCGTGGCGGCCCACGTGGCCGTGGGCGCGGGGGATGTGCCCCGCCTCACCGCCCAGCTCTCCACGCCGCGCGGCCCGGTCACCCTTTCATCCTTCATTCCGGAGTAACCACCATGCTCTTTTCCGCACAGGAACTGCTGCTCTTCGCGCTCGCCGCCCTCGTGCTGGTGCTCACGCCCGGCCCCAACATGGTCTATTGCGTCTCGCGCAGCCTCACCCAGGGACCGCGCGCGGGGCTGATCTCGCTGGCGGGCGTGGTGCTGGGCTTTCTGGTGCACCTGCTGGCGGCGGCACTGGGCCTCACCGCGCTGCTGGCCGCCGTGCCCGTGGCGTTCGATGCCATCCGCTACGCCGGGGCCGCCTACCTGCTGTGGATGGCCTGGCAGGCCGTCAAGCCCGGCGGCGCGGCGCCCTTCGAGGCCCGCAACCTGCCGCACGACGGCCCGCGCACGCTGTTCCTCATGGGCTTCATGACCAACCTCCTGAACCCCAAGGTCGCCATGTTCTACCTGTCGTTCTTCCCGCAGTTCCTGCACCCCGAGCGCGGCCACCTGCTGCTGCAGAGCCTGACGCTGGGCGCGGTGCAGATCACCACCAGCGCGGCCGTCAACGCACTGCTGATCCTGTGCGCCGCCCGCGTGGCGCTGTTCCTCAACCGCAACGCCGCATGGATGCGGGCCCAGCGCTACTTCATGGGCACGGTGCTCGGCCTGCTCGCCCTCAGACTGCTCACCGAAAAGAAAGCCGCCGCATGAACGCCCGCCTCGACACCGCCCCCCTCCTGCCCACTCTGGCCGACATCGAGGCCGCCGCGCAGGTGGTGTACCGCGACTTTCCGCCCACGCCCCAGTACCGCTGGGGCCTGCTGAGCGAACGCCTGGGCACCGACTGCTGGCTCAAGCACGAGAACCACACGCCCGTGGGCGCCTTCAAGATCCGCGGCGGCCTGACCTACTTCGACCAGCTTGCCCGGCGCGGCGCCATGCCCCGGGAGGTGATCAGCGCCACGCGCGGCAACCACGGACAGAGCATGGGCTGGGCCGCGCGCAGCCACGGCGTGGCCTGCACCATCGTCGTGCCGGAGGGCAACTCGGTCGAGAAGAACGCCGCCATGCGCGCGCTGGGCGTCACGCTCATCGAGCACGGCAGCGACTTCCAGGAGGCGCGCGAGTTCGCCATGGGCCTCGCGGCCGAGCGCGGCGCCCACATGGTGCCCAGCTTCCACCCCGACCTGCTGCGCGGCGTGAGCACCTACTGGTGGGAGTTCCTGCGCGCCGTGCCCCAGCTCGACGTGGTGTACGTGCCCATCGGCCAGGGTTCGGGCGCGTGCTCGGCCATCGCGGCCAAGCTGGCGCTGGGCCACGGCGTGCGCGTGGTGGGCGTGGTCAGCAGCCATGCCACCACCTACGCCGACTCGCTGGCCGCAGGCCGCGTGGTCGAGGCGCCGGTCACCACGCGCCTGGCCGACGGCATGGCCTGCCGCGTGGCCGACCGGGAGGCGCTGGCCATCATCGCCCCGCACATCGACCACATCGTGCAGGTGAGCGACGACGAGGTGGCCGCCGCCATGCGTGCCCTTTTCACCGACACGCACAACGTGGCCGAGGGTGCGGGCGCGGCCGCGCTGGCGGCGGCGCTGCAGGAGCGCGCGCAGCTCCAGGGGCAGGCAGTGGGCCTGGCGTTGACGGGAGGCAACGTCGACGCGCCGGTGTTCGGCAGCGTCCTGGCGACCTGACCGCCTTGTCCATACAGGCTCAATTGCTACATCTTCAGTAGCATTGGTCGCTTGTGCGACAAGCGCCAGGGCCCGGATCTGGCCACAATCCGCCGCATGGGAACCCTCTACCTCGTGCGCCACGGCCAGGCCTCGTTTGGCGCGGATGACTACGACCAGCTGAGCGCGCGGGGCCGTGAGCAGGCCGTGCGCCTGGGCGAATACTGGCGCGCGCGCGGCCTGGCGTTCGACGCCGTGATCACCGGCACGCTGCGCCGCCACACACAAACGCTGGAAGGCATCGCCGAGGGCCTGCGGACCGCGCCCGAGGTACTGCGGCTGCCGGGGCTCAACGAGTACGACAGCCATGCGCTGATCGCCGCCATCCACCCCCAGCCCCTGGGCCCGGCCGACACGCCAGAGCGCTACCGCGCGCACTTTCGCATCCTGTGCGACGCGCTCGCGCAGTGGATGGCCGGCGTCATCAGCCCGCAGGGCATGCCCAGCTGGAACGAATTCTCCGCCGGCGTGCGCGCGGCACTGGACCATGTGCGCCATCACCACGTGGGCCACAACGTGCTGCTGGTGAGCAGCGGCGGCCCCATCTCGACCGCCGTGGGCGAGGTGCTGGGCACGGCGCCCGAGGTGACGATCGCCCTGAACATGCGCCTGCGCAACAGCGCGGTGACGGAGTTCTCCATCGCGCCCAAGCGGCTGATGATGCAGACCTTCAACACCCTGCCGCACCTGAACGAGGGGCCGCACCTGGACTGGATCACGCACGCATAGCCGCCAGCGGGCCCGCCTGTTCCCCTGCCTGACCATCCAGCGCGCCCGGAACCGGGTTCAGAGCACGGGGTTCGAGCTCACGGGCGCAGCCGTGGCAAAGCCCGGCGAAGCATGGCGCCGCCGGGCCACGACGGGCTCGGCCAGCACATCCGGGCCTATTCCCATTCCGTATCGGGGCGCACCGTCTGCGGCGCCAGGTCCGCAAGCTCCTGCAGCAACGCCACCAGTTGGCCCGCCGCGGCCTCCACCACCGCGCGCCCCTTGCCCGCCGTGGCGCCAGCGGCATTGCCCACGGCACCCGCGGGGTGGTAGTCCTGCATCTGCCAGCCCAGCTTGGCGCTCTTGCCGTTGCCCAGAATGGCGTAACGCTCCGCCCGGTCCTGCGACGTGGAGCGGAAATCCCGCGCGTGCTCCATGTGCACCGCGCCAGGCGCCAGGTGCAGCATCATCGAGGTCTCGATCTCGCCCGCGTGGATGCCAAAGCGGTGCTCCTCGCCGCTGAACTGGCCCGCCACCGCATCGGGCAGCGGCAGGCTGAACCAGCTGGCGCTGTAGACGATGAGGTCGCAGCGCGTGCGCAGTTCGCGCGCCACGATGTCCATCACGCTCACCTGGCCGCCGTGGCCGTTGAACAGCAGCAGCTTCTTGATGCCCGCACGGGCCACACATTCGCCGATCTCGGTCCACAGCGCGATCACCGTGGCTGGAGACAGCGTGAGCGTGCCCGGAAAGCGGATGTGCTCCGGGCTCAGGCCCACGTTCTGCGGCGGCAGGAAGAGCACGGGCAGGTCGGCGGGCAGCTGCGGCAGCGCCGCGTCGATCACGCCCTGCAGCAGGGTGGCATCCACCGACAGCGGCAGGTGCGGGCCATGCTGCTCGACGGCGGCCACGGGCAGCACGGCCACCACCTGGCCGGCCTGGCCCGTGCCCTGCAGCGCGGCAAAGTCGCGGGTGGACAGATCGGCCCAGAAGCGGGAGGGCAAGGCGGGGCGGGCGGAGGAGGTCGCGGCGGCAGCGGTCATGCCGCGATGTTAGGGCCTGTCCGGGGCCGCGTCACTTCGGCGCCGCCTTGCCCAGCCCATGGCAGCCGGCGGCCCGCGCCCGTGGTATCCCTGCAGCCACGGAGCGCCGCCCATGCCGCTACCATCACCGCATGACCCAAGACATCTTCCGACAAGACGCCTACCTGCGCGAATGCGATGCGCACGTCACCGCCATCACCGACACCGGCGCCATCGTGCTGGACCGCACGGTGTTCTATCCGCTGGGCGGGGGCCAGGCCGGCGACAGCGGCGTGCTCGTGCTCGCCGACGGCAG
This sequence comes from Acidovorax sp. GW821-FHT11A03, assembly GCF_058809075.1. Taxonomy (NCBI): domain Bacteria; kingdom Pseudomonadati; phylum Pseudomonadota; class Betaproteobacteria; order Burkholderiales; family Comamonadaceae; genus Acidovorax; species Acidovorax sp. GW821-FHT11A03. The sequence goes on along the minus strand of NZ_JBXASG010000008.1, from coordinate 258,430 downwards.
CAGCATCGCCATCGCCGACACCCGCAAGGGCAAGGACGCCGAAGGCCATGCCACCAGCGACATCGTGCATGTCCCCGCCCCGGGGCAGGAAGACCGCGTGGCCCAGCTCGCGGCAGGCACCGCCGTGACCGCCCGCATCGACTGGGAACGCCGCCACCGCATGATGCGCCTGCACACCACCTCGCACCTGCTGTGCCATGTGGTGCCGCAGCTGGTCAACGGCTGCTCCATCACCCCCGACTACGCGCGGCTGGACTTTGCGATGACCGACCCGCTGGACAAGGAAGCCCTCACCGCCGCCATCGCCGCCCTGGTGGCCGCCGCGCACCCGCTCACGGTGGCCTCGATCAGCGACGAAGAACTGGACGCCAACCCCGCCCTGGTCAAGAGCATGAGCGTGCAGCCCCCGCGCGGCACGGGGCGCATCCGCACCATCCGCATCGGGGGTGACAGCGGTGCACCGCTGATCGACCTGCAGCCCTGTGGCGGCACCCATGTGGCCAACACGTCCGAGATCGGCGCCATCGTGGTGACGAAGATTGAAAAGAAAAGCGCCACCACCCGCAGGGTGGTGCTGGGCTTTGCCCAGTGAGCGCAGCGAAGAGCGCTTTTCTTTGGGGAGCACTCATGGGTGCGCAGCGCAAATGAGTGCCCCCAAAAAGACGTGGCACTGCCCCACCACCCGCAGGGTGGTGCTGGGCTTTGCCCAGTGAGCGCAGCGAAGAGCGCTTTTCCTTGGGGTGCGCTCATGGGTGCGCAGCGCAAATGAGTGCGCACCAAAAGACGTGGCACGTGGCCACCACCCGCAGGGTGGCACCGGGCTTTGCCCAGTGAGCGCACGCCCTGGCCACCCCCTCAAATGTCAACAATCTTGAGCCAGGGCGGTACCCCCGTTGCATTGGTTTACGCGGCCTGACGTACAACAGGGACAATAGCGGCCCGCGCACGCGGTCTTGCACCAGGCCTCCTGGGACGGCGGCGCTCACTTCTGCCTGCCGCCATGCCGTTTTCCCTGCGCTCCGTCACCCCTGCCTCCGTCCGCCAGCACCGCTGGTTCCGCCCCATCGTGCGCGCCGCCCTGGCCCTGGCCGGGCTGTGGCTGTTGACCTGGCTGGCCGTGCCGCCGCTGCTCAAGGGCCCGCTGGAGCGCGCGGCCACCGCGCAGCTGGGCCGTGCCGTGACGGTGGGCGCGATCGATTTCAAGCCCTGGACGCTGGAGCTGGCCCTGCGCGACGTGGCGGTGGCCGGCGCCGACGAGGGCGCGCCACCCCAGCTCACCATCGGCCGCATCTACGCCGACGGCGAACTGCAGTCACTGCTGCGCCTGGCGCCCGTGGTGGATGCCTTCACCGTGGAAAACCCCGTGCTGCGCCTCACGCACCGCGGCGATGGCCATTACGACGTGGACGACATCATCGCCAAGGTCACCGCGCCCACGAACGAGCCCGACACGGGGCCGGCGCGCCTGGCGCTCTACAACCTGGCGCTGACCGGCGGCAGCATCGACTTCACCGACAGCAGCGTGGGCAAGACCCACGAGGTGCGCGAGCTGGCGCTGCAGGTGCCGTTCGTGAGCACCCTTTCCAGCCAGCGCGACGTGAAGGTCGAGCCCCACCTGGCGTTCGTGCTGGGCGGCAGCCGCTTCGACTCCTCCGCCCAGGGCACCCCCTTCGCCCAGACCACCCATGCCGACGCGAACATCCGCTGGCAGGGACTGAATCTCGCGCCCTATCTGGGGTACCTGCCCGCGAGCCTGCCGGTCAAGGTGCAGGGCGCCACGCTGGATGTGGATGTGAAAGTGGCGTTCGAGCAGGCGCCCCGCATGGCCGTGAAGCTCAGCGGGACCGTCCAGGCACGCGATGTGCGCATGACCGACCGGGGCGGCCAGGACCTGCTGGCCTACGACGGGCTGAAGATCGACATGGCCGATGTGCGGCCGCTGGAACAGATCGTGCGCCTGAGCCATGTGGAGCTGACCGCGCCCGTGGTGACCGCCACGCGCAACGCGTCGGGCGACATCAACTGGGCCCAGCTGGCCCAGGCGCCGTCGGCCCCCGCGCAGGTCGCACAGGCCGCGCCGGCCAGCGCCGCGCGCGGGCCCGCCAGCTCCGAGGCAGCGCCCCCAACACCCGCCAGCGGCGCTGCATCGGGCCCCGCGCGCGCCAGGGCCGCAGCCCCCCGCGCGCCCGCGCCGTGGGAGGTGTCCGTCGCCAGCGCCGCGGTGCGGGGCGGCACCGTGCGCTGGGCCGACCAGGGCACGCGCCCGGCCGCCGCGCTGCAGGCCACCGACTTCACGCTGGACGCCGCCGGCATCGCCCTGCCCTTCACTGAATCGTCGAAGCCCTTCACCTTCAAGGGGGGCCTCAACGTGCAAGGCAGCGCCCTGGCCTTCGTGGGCGAAGCCACCGACCGGCGGGCGCAGACCACTGTCTCGGTCAACGCGCTGGCCCTGCAGCTGGCGGCCCCCTATCTGGCGCAGGCGCTGGAGCCGCAGGTGTCCGGACAGCTGACGGGCGACGTGGCCGTGCTGTGGGAGGCGCCCAGCCCCAAGGCCGCGCAGGCCGGCGCCACCGGCGTCACCCTGACGGCCGGCCCCCTGGCCCTGGAGCAACTGTCGGTGAAGCAGGGCAAGACCACGCTGGCCAGCCTGGGCAGGCTGGAGGTGCAGGGCGCCCAGGTGCCGCTGGATGCCCGCACGGTCACGCTGGAGAAGCTGACCCTCAGCCAGCCGCAGGCCACGGTGGACCGGGGCGCGGACGGGCGCTGGATGTTCGAGCGCTGGGCCAAGGGCGCCAGCCCGTCGCCCGCCCCCGCCAGCCCGCCCCCGGGCACCGCCGCGGCCGCCCCCTGGAAGCTGCGCGTGGCCGATTTCGCCGTGCAGGGGGGCGTGGTCTCCTTCGCCGACAACGCCCAGGCACGGCCCGTGGCCCTGGAAGTTTCCGCCCTGAACCTGAGCGCCAGGAACCTTGCCAGCGACGGCGCCAGGCCCGAGGCCTTCCAGCTCTCGGCGCGCGTGGCCGCGCCCGGCAAGGGTGGCGCCAGGGGCGCGGGCAAGCCCGAGGCAGGCCGGATCGACTACCAGGGCACCCTGGCCCTGCAGCCCCTGGCCGCGCAGGGCAAGCTCGACATCGCGCGGCTGCCGCTGCATGCGCTGGACGGCTACCTGGCCAGCCAGCTGTCGGTGGAGCTGCTGCGCGCGGACGTGGGTTTCCGGGGCCAGGTCGCGCTGGCGCAGAACGACAAGGGCACCAGCCTGCGCCTGGCGGGCGACGCCGCCGTCGACGAACTCAAGGCCAACAGCACGGCCGCCTCCACGCCCAAGACCGAGGCGCAGGTGGGCGAGGAACTGCTGGCCTGGAAAAGCCTGAGCCTGCGCGGCCTGTCCGTGGCCACGGCGCCGGGCACGGCGCCGCGCGTGGAGGTCAAGGAGACCAGCCTGGTGGACTTCTTCGCGCGCATCACCGTGAACGAGGCCGGCCGCATCAACCTGAGCGACATCGCCAAGACCCCCGCCGAGGCGCAGGCCGCGAACGCCGCCAGCGCCGCAGCGAGCGGCCCCGCGGCCTCTGCCTCCGCCGCGGCCCCCGCCAGCGCCGCGGTGGCCCAGGCCGACCCGCTGGCCCCGGTGGTGCAGTTCGGGCCGGTGAGCCTGGTCAATGGCCGGGTGGCGTTCTCGGACTTCTTCATCCGGCCCAACTACTCGGCCGACCTCTCGGAGCTGACCGGCCGGCTCAGCGCGTTCTCTTCCGAGGCCCCGGGCGGCGAACCCATGCTGGCCGACCTGGAGCTGCGCGGCCGTGCCGAGGGCTCGGCGTCGCTGGAAGTCACGGGCAAGCTCAACCCGCTGGCCAAGCCCCTGGCGCTCGACATCGTGGGCAAGGTGCGCGACCTGGAGCTGCCGCCGCTCACGCCGTATGCCGTGAAGTACGCCGGACACGGCATCGAGCGCGGCAAGCTCAGCATGGATGTGAACTACAAGGTGCTGCCGAGCGGCCAGCTCACGGCCAGCAACCGGCTGGTGCTCAACCAGCTGACCTTTGGCGAGCCGGTGGAGGGTGCGCCCAACAGCCTGCCGGTGAAGCTGGCGGTGGCGCTGCTGGCCGACCGCGACGGCGTGATCGACCTGGACCTGCCCATCAGCGGCTCGCTGAACGACCCGCAGTTCCGCCTGGGCCCGGTGATCGGCCGGATCATCGTCAACCTCATCGGCAAGGCCCTCACCGCCCCCTTCAGCCTGCTGGCCAGCGCCTTTGGCGGCGGCAACGAGCTGAGCCATGTGGCCTTCGCGCCGGGCAGCGCCGCGCTCACGGCCGAGGCGAAACAGAATCTGGACAAGGTGGTGAAGGCGCTGACCGACCGGCCGGCCCTCAAGATCACCGTGACCGGCATGGCGAGCCTCAAGGACGAGCGCGAAGGCCTGCAGCGCGAACGCCTGCAGCAGCTGGTGGCCGCCGAAAAGCGCCGTGCGGGCGGGGGCGACACGGCAGCGCCCGTGTCGGCGGCCGAGTACCCCGCCCTGCTCAAGGAGGTGTATCGCCGCGCCGACATCCCCAAGCCGCGCAACCTGGTGGGCCTGGCCAAGGACCTCACGGTGCCCGAGATGGAAACCCTGCTGATCACCAGCCAGAGCGCCACCGACGCGATGGCCGCCGAACTCGCGCAGGAACGCGGCCAGGCGATCCGGGCCTATCTGGTGGCGCAGAAGCTGCCCGCCGAACGGCTGTTCGTGGCCGCGCCCAAGTCGGGCAGCCAGCCCGACAAATGGACACCGCGTGCGGAACTGAGCCTGAACACCCAGTAGCCCCCGTGCCGCCACGAGACGCGGCGGCTCTTCGGAGCGGTCCCCGGCGCCTCGTGCCGGAGCTGCTGCGCCCGTTTCCCCAGGGGGCCCGCGGGGGGCGCCCCGTTCCAGAGGGAGGGCGGTCCCGCGCACAATGGCGGATTCACTGAATGGACGGCCGGGCGCCGGAACCAACGGCGCCGCGCCTGCTCCCACACTGCAACCATGCCCCAACGCCTGCTCCACCGCCTTGCAGTCACTCTGCTTTTCATAGCTGCCAGCGCTGTATGGACAAGCGCCAGCGCCCAATTCAGCTCCAAAACCAGCGGCCAGGGCACGAGCGTGGTCACCACGCCGTATGTGCGGGCCGAGCTGATGGCCCATGCCCCCCAGGGCGTAGCGCCCGGCCAGCCGCTGTGGCTGGGCCTCTCGATCACCCACCAGCCCGAGTGGCATACCTACTGGAAGAACCCCGGCGACTCCGGCCTGCCCACAGACCTGGCCTGGACGCTGCCCGCCGGCCTGGACGCGGGCGAGATCGCCTGGCCCCTGCCCCGCAAGATCCCCATCGGCACCCTGGCCAACTACGGCTATGAAGGCACGGTGCTGCTGCCCGTGCCCGTCACGGTGGCCGGCAGCTTTGCCGCCGGGCCGCTCGCCAGGGACGCCACGATCAAGCTGCGCGCCTCCTGGCTGGTCTGTCGCAAGGAGTGCATCCCCGAAGAGGGCGAATTCACGCTGCAGCTGCCCCTGCGCAGCACCACGGCCCTGAACGGCGCCGCGTTCGAGGCGGCCGCCCAGGCGCAGCCCCGGCCCGTGCTGGCGGGCACCGGCGGCATCGTGCCGGACAGCCAGGCGCAGATTTCCGACGGCAATGCGCTGCAGGTCAGCGTGCAGGGCCTGCCCGTGGCGCTGCGGGGCAAGACGCTGGACCTGTTCCCCGAAACCGCCGAGGTCATCGACAACGCCGCCAGTTGGAAGCAGGCCTGGAACGGCACCGTCTGGACCGCGCAGATTCCCCTGTCTGCCCAGCGCAGCAACAGCCCCACGCTGATGCCAGTGGTGCTGGCCGAGCAGGTGGCCGCGCACGCCACCGGCCCCGACACCCGCACCGGCTACCGGGCCGAGCTGAAGGTGCTGGGCACCTGGCCTCCTGCTGCCTCGGTGGCCAGCGTGTCGCCTGCCTTGGAGGCCGCGCTCAAGGCCAATGCAGCGCAAGCGGGAGGAGCAGCGGCGTCGGCCGCAGGCTCCGGCGCATCGCCACTCACCCTCGCGGCGGCGCTGCTGGGTGCCTTGCTCGGCGGCCTCATCCTCAACCTCATGCCCTGCGTGTTCCCAGTACTGGCGATCAAGGTGGTGGGCTTCACCCGGCACGCGCAGGACCGCCGCGCGCACCGGCTCAGCGGCATGGCCTACGCGGCGGGCGTGGTGCTGTCGTTCATGCTGCTCGGCGCGCTCATGCTGGGCCTGCGCGCGGCGGGCGAGGCCATTGGCTGGGGCTTTCAGCTGCAGTCGCCGGCCGTGGTGGCCTCGCTGGCGGCGCTGTTCACGCTGATCGCGCTCAACCTGGCGGGGGTGTTCGAGTTCGGGCAGTTCCTGCCGTCCTCGGTGGCCAGCCTGCAGGCGCGCCACCCGGTGGCCGACAGCTTCCTGACCGGCGTGCTGGCCGTGGCCGTGGCATCACCCTGCACCGCACCATTCATGGGCGCATCGCTGGGCCTCACGGCCACCCTGCCCGCGCCGCAGGCGCTGGCCGTGTTCGCAGCGCTGGGCCTGGGCCTGGCGCTGCCGTTTCTGGCCGCGAGTTTCATCCCCGCCGTGGCCCGCGCGCTGCCGCGCCCCGGCGCGTGGATGGACACCTTCCGCAAGCTCATGGCCTTCCCCATGCTGGCCACCGTGGTCTGGCTGGTGTGGGTGCTGGGCCAGCAAAGCGGCATCGACGGCGCCGGTGCGCTGCTGATCCTGCTGGTGGGGCTGTCGCTGGTGGTGTGGGCGCTGTCGCTGGCGGGCCGCGCGCGCGTGTGGATGGCCAGTGTGTCCATCGCGGCGATGGCCTTGCTGGTCTGGGCCTTTGCGCCGCATATCACCACCATGCCCGCCACGCAGGCCGCCCCGCAGGTTTCCGCCAACGGCTGGCAGCCCTGGGCACCCGGCGCGGCCGAGCAGATCGTGGCCACGGGCCGCCCCGTGTTTGTGGACTTCACCGCCGCCTGGTGCGTGACCTGCCAGTACAACAAGAAGACCACGCTGGCCAACACCGACGTGATCGCCGACCTGCAGACCAAAAACGTGGCCCTGCTGCGCGCCGACTGGACGCGCCGCGACCCCGCCATCACCGCCGCGCTGGCGGCGCTGGGCCGCAGCGGCGTGCCCGTGTATGTGTTCCACCGGCCCGGCAAGCCGCCCGTGGTGCTGACCGAGGTGCTCAGCGTGGACGAGGTGCGCGCCACCATTGCCCAGTTGTAGAGGTTTTCACCCCGTTTCTTTTCCATCGACCGCCAACCCTTCAGGAGAGCCCGCCATGAAGATGCTTCGCCGTACATTGATTGCCACCGCTGCGCTGGTCGCGCTGGGTGCCCAGGCCGCCGCCACCGTGGGCCAGCCCGCCCCCGACTTCACGCTCAAGGACGCCACCGGCAAGACGGTGCGCCTGTCGGATTTCAAGGGCAAACACGTGGTGCTGGAATGGACCAACCCCGGTTGCCCCTTTGTGCGCAAGCACTACGACAGCGGCAACATGCCCGCCACGCAGAAGCACGCCACCGGCCAGGACGTGGTGTGGCTGGCGGTCAATTCCACCGAGAAGGCCAGCAGCGACTACCTGGAGCCCGCCAAACTCAAGGCCTGGCTCGCCGAGCGCAAGGCCGTGCCCACCGCCGTGCTCATGGACGAGGAGGGCACCGTGGGCAAAAGCTATGGTGCGCGCACCACGCCGCACCTGTACATCGTCAACCCGCAGGGCGTGCTGGTCTATGCGGGCGGCATCGACAGCATCCCCTCGGCCCGCCCGGCCGACATCGAGAAGGCCACCAACTATGTGAAGGTGGGGCTGGCCGAGGCGCTGGCGGGCAAGCCCATCACGGCCGCGACGACCGCGCCGTATGGCTGCAGCATCAAGTACAAGTAGGAAGCCCCCCTGAGGCGCTGCGCGCCTTCCCCCGGCGGGGGACGCCACCGGTGGCCTGGCGGAGCCAGTTCCACGGTGGCACTGGTGTGGGGAGCGCGCCAGTTTTTACGAGTGTGGCGGGCTCGGCTCAGCGCGCCACGCAGTTCACGCGCAGCACACGGGGCGCCTGGAAGAACATCGTGTTGCCCTGGCCACGGATGTAGGTGCCACCGTCGCCGTACCCAAAGCCGGTGACCACACGCTCAGGCTGCAGCGGCACGGTGCGGCCGTTGATCTCCAGCAGCGCCGGGCCATCGGGCTGGGCGGGCCAGTGCACCACCAGCATGGGGCCACGGTCACAGGCGTAGGTCGTGACACGCTGGACCTTGGGGACATCGGGCGCGCGGGGCGGCGTGCAGGCGCTCAGGGCAACGGTGGACAGGACAACGGCGGCGGCCACAAGGCCAGTGGCGCGGCGAGCGCGTGGGGGGTTCTGCACGGGATCTCCTCGGAATCTGGGGCGGGGCCACAGTGTGGATGGACAACGGTGCTCTGGCGCCGCAGCAGTCCGTCCCCATACACTGCCATGTATGACACGCACGCCCGACACCATCAGCACCCTGCGCGATATTCTGACGCACTGCCGCACCCTTGCGGTGGTGGGACTGTCGCCCCAATGGCACAGGCCCAGCTATTTCGCGGCCAAGTACATGCAGGCGCATGGCTACCGCATCGTGCCGGTGAATCCGCTCGTCGCGCGCGAGGGCGGGCAGATTCTGGGGGAGACGGCCTACGCCAGCGTGGCCGATGCCGCCCGGGCGCTCGCGGCCCGGGGCGAACGCATCGACATGGTGGACTGCTTTCGCAAGAGCGAGGACATCCCCCCGCTGGCCGAGGAGGCGATCGCCATCGGTGCGCGCTGCCTGTGGCTGCAGCTGGGCGTGTTCAACGAGGCCGCCCGCCTGCAGGCAGAGGCCGCCGGGCTGCAGGTGGTCGAAAACCGCTGCGTGAAGATCGAGCACGCGCGGCTGTTTGGCGGCCTGGGCTGGATGGGCGTGAACACGCGCGTCATCAGCGCCAAGCGCCTGCGGCAACTGCCTTACTAGCAAATTCATAGCATTCAGCGCTTGCCCATCAAGCGCTTGCGGCCAATTTCATTCAAGACCATGTCCTCATCAGACCACCCCTCCGGCGCCGACCGCGACTTCGGCTTCGGCACCCGCGCCATCCACGCCGGCGCCCAGCCCGACCCCGTGACCGGCGCACGCGCCACGCCGATCCACCAGACGACCAGCTTCGTGTTCGACAACGCCGAACACGCGAGCAGCCTGTTCAACCTGCAGACCTTCGGCAACGTCTACAGCCGCATCAGCAACCCTACGGTGGCCGTGTTCGAGGAGCGCATCGCCAGCCTGGAGAACGGCCGCGCGGCGCTGGCCTGCGCCAGCGGCATGGCCGCGCAGATGGCGGCGCTGCTGGCCATCCTGAAGACCGGCGACCACATCGTGGCGGCCAGCACGCTCTATGGCGGCACGGTGGGCCAGCTCGGCGTGGGCTTTGGCCGCCTCGGCATCGAGACCACGTTCGTGGACCCGGCCGACCCCGAGAACTTTGCCCGCGCCATGCGCCCCCACACCCGCGCCGTGTACGGCGAGACCATCGGCAACCCGCTGGTCAACGTGCTCGACATCGCGGCCGTGGCCGAGGTGGCGCATGCGCACGGCGTGCCGCTCATCATCGACAACACGGTGGCCAGCCCCTACCTGTGCAACCCGCTGGCCCTGGGCGCCGACATCGTGGTGCACAGCGCCACCAAGTACATCGGCGGCCACGGCACGACCATGGGCGGCGTGGTGGTGGAGGGCGGCAAGTTCCCGTGGGACAACGGCAAGTTCCCCGAGATGGTGGAGCCCAGCCGCGCCTACCACGGCGTGAAGTTCTACGAGACCTTCGGCGACTTCGGCTACACCATGAAGGCGCGCATGGAGGTCAACCGCACCTTCGGTGGCGTGCTCTCGCCCATGAACGCCTGGCAGCTGCTGCAGGGCGCCGAGACGCTGCACCTGCGCATGCGCGAGCACTGCCGCAATGCGCTGTCCGTGGCGAAGTTTCTGCAAGGCCATCCGCAGGTGGCGTGGGTCAACTACCCGGGTCTGGCGGATTCGCCGTACTTCGATCTGGCACAAAAGCAGTTCCGCGCCGTGGACGGAACGCCCGGAGCCTCGGGCATCCTCACGTTCGGCGTGAAGGGCGGCGCGGCGGCGGGCGAGAAGTTCATCGACGCCTGCGAATTCCTGAGCCACCTGGCCAACATCGGCGACGCCAAGACGCTGGTGATCCACCCCGCCTCCACCACCCACCGCCAGTTGAGCGAAGAAGAGCTGGCCCGCGCGGGCGTGAGCGCGGACATGGTGCGGCTGTCGGTGGGGATCGAGGATGTGGACGACATCCTGTGGGATATCGACCAGGCGCTGGGGCGCGCAACCGCCTGAACGCCCTGGCGCACTAGGCGGAGCTCACCGGCGCCCCCAGCCGTTGTGACAGGCTCCGCGCGGCCTCGCGCAGATGCCGCGCCGCCGGGCTGGCGGGACCCGTCCGCAGCGTGGCGCTGGGCCCGATCACCGCCAGGCACAGCACCAGCTGCCCGAACCCGTCAAACACCGGCGTGGCCAGCGCGCTGATGCCGGGCAGGAGCTGGTCGGTCACCTCGCTGATCTGGTGCGTGCGCACCGCCTCCAGTTCGGCCGCGAACGCGGGTTCATCCAGCGCGCCCGCGAACCCTTCGGCCGCCAAGGCTGCGGCGGCGCGTTCGCGCGGCCCGAAGGCCGCGAACACCTTGCCCGTGGCCGTGTGGCGCACCGAGGCCGTGGTGCCGTGGCGCATGGCCACGTACACGGCCGTGGGGCCTTCCTCGACGCGGATGATGGTCGGGCCGCTGTCGCCCCACACCGAGGCCGACACGGTGTAGCCGATGCGCTGGGCCAGCGCGGGCAGCTCGGCGATCGCCAGGCGCACCGGGTCCACCTGCTGCAGGCTGATCAGGCCCAGCTGCATGGCCAAGGGGCCCAGGCCGTAGTGGCCGCTCACGGCGTCCTGCTCGATCAGGCCCAGCTTGCCAAAACTCACCAGGTAGGGGTGGGCCTTGGCGGCCGTCATGTCCGCCGCGCGGGCCAGGTCCTTGAGCGCCATGCGCCGGCCGGTGCGCGCCAGCACCTTCAGCAACTGCCCACCCACCTCCACGCTCTGGATGCCGCGTGGGCTGCGGGGGGTGTCTTCGTCATCGGCAAGGGGCAGGTCGGGGGTCGTGATGGGCATGGGCCTGATTGTCCACGCCTGGCGGCAAGAAAAGCCTCTTCGGGTTTTCACCTAAACGAATGCATTAGACATGAACGAATTTCTTGCCTAACATCAACACATTCCGTTTAGATAAACGCATTCATCATTAACAAATCATCACCATGAGCACCGTCAAAACCTTTGCCTCCGCCGCCGACCTCGAAGTGAAGAAGGTGAGCTTCGACAGGCTCTCCGACCACGCCTATGCCTACACCGCCGAGGGCGACCCCAACACCGGCATCATCATTGGCGACGACGCCGTGATGGTCATCGACACGCAGGCCACGCCGGTGATGGCGCAGGACGTGATCCGCCGCATCCGCGAAGTCACCGACAAGCCCATCAAGTACGTGCTGCTCTCCCACTACCACGCCGTGCGCGTGCTGGGTGCCAGCGCCTACGGCGCCGAGCACATCATCGCCAGCGAAGACACGCGCGACCTGATCGTGGAGCGCGGCCAGTTCGACAAGGACAGCGAGATCGGCCGCTTTCCGCGCCTGTTCCAGAACGTGGAGAGCGTGCCCGAGGGCCTGACCTGGCCGACCATGACCTTCAACAAGAAGATGACCTTGTGGCTGGGCAGCGTGGAAGTGCAGATCCTGCAACTGGGCCGGGGCCACACCAAGGGCGACACGGTGGCCTGGCTGCCGCAGGAAAAAATCCTCTTTTCCGGAGACCTGGTGGAGTTCGACGCCACGCCGTATGCGGGCGATGCGTACTTCCAGGACTGGCCGCAGACCCTGGACAACCTGGCCGCCCTGAAGCCCGAGAAGCTGGTGCCCGGCCGGGGCGCCGCGCTGCAGACGCCCGAGCAGGTGCAGGCGGGCCTGGCCGGCACGCGGGCCTTCATCAGCGACCTGTACGACAGCGTCAAGGCCAGCGCCGCACAAGGCGAGGACCTGCGCAAGGTGTACGAGGCCACCTTCGCGAAACTGCAACCCAAATACGGCCACTGGGTGATCTTCAACCATTGCATGCCGTTCGACGTGACCCGCGCCTACGACGAGGCCACGCAGTACCCCGACCCGCGCATCTGGACGGCCGAGCGCGACATTCAGATGTGGAAATCGCTGGAAGGCTGAGCCACTGAGGCTGGAGGAGACAAAAGATGAACCCCAGAGACATTCCTGCCGAGGCGTTCCACGCGAGCGGCCCGGACGTGCAAGCCATCGATTTCGGCTACGTGCGCTCGCCCGACCAGGACAGCGCCGCGCCCGCGCCGCACCCCATCGTGGTCGTGGGCGCGGGCCCCGTGGGCCTGTCGCTCGCCATCGACCTGGCCCAGCGCGGCCAGCGTGTGGTGGTGCTGGACAACGACCACAAGCTCTCCATCGGCTCGCGCGCCATCTGCTTCGCCAAGCGCACGCTCGAAATCTGGGACCGCCTGGGCGTGGGCCAGCGCATGGTGGACAAGGGCGTGTCGTGGAACGTGGGCAAGGTGTTCCTCAAGGACGAGCAGCTCTACGAATTCAACCTGCTGCCCGACGAAGGCCACGAGCGCCCCGCGTTCATCAACCTGCAGCAGTACTACGCCGAGGCCTACCTGGTGGAGCGCGCGCTGCAGCTGCCCGGCATCGACATCCGCTGGCACAACAAGGTGACCGCCGTGGCCGCACGCAACGACGGCGCCCTGCTCAGCATCGACACGCCCGAAGGCCCCTACCAGGTGGATGCGCAATGGGTGGCCGCCTGCGACGGCTCGCGTTCGCCCCTGCGCCAGATGATGGGACTGGAAAGCAAGGGCCGCATCTTCCAGGACCGGTTCCTGATCGCCGACGTGAAGCTGGCGGGCGATGCGGACTTCCCGACCGAGCGCTGGTTCTGGTTCGACCCGCCCTTTCACCCCGGCCAGAGCGTGCTGCTGCACCGCCAGCCGGACAACGTGTGGCGCATCGACTTCCAGCTGGGCTGGGACGCCGACCCGGAAGAAGAAAAGAAGCCCGGGAACATCATCCCGCGCGTGCAGGCGCTGCTGGGCGCGGATGCGCAGTTCGAGCTGGACTGGGCGAGTGTCTACACCTTTGCCTGCCTGCGCATGGACCAGTTCGTGCACGGCCGCGTGGTCTTCGCGGGCGACAGCGCGCATGGCGTCTCGCCCTTTGGCGCACGCGGCGCCAACAGCGGCGTGCAGGATGCCGAGAACCTGGCCTGGAAGCTGGACTGGGTGCTCAAGGGCCGGGTGGGCCCTGCCCTGCTGGCCACCTACGGGCCCGAGCGCGAGTACGCGGCGGACGAGAACCTGTGCAATTCGACCCGCGCCACCGACTTCATCACGCCCAAGAGCGAGGTGAGCCGCCTGTTCCGCGACGCGGCGCTGCATCTGGCGCGCGAGCATGCGTTTGCGCGGCGCATCGTCAACAGCGGGCGCCTGTCGGTGCCGGCCACGCTGCACCAGTCGCCGCTGAACACGCCCGACGCCGACACCTTCGCGGGCACGCAGGTGCCCGGCGCGGTGCTGCTCGACGCTCCCCTGACAAAACAGGGCCGCCCCACGTGGCTGCTGCGCGAGCTGGGGCCGGACTTCACGCTGCTGGTGTTTGGCCCCGCCCCCACCTGGGCCCGGGACCTGGCCCATGTGCGGGTGCTGCAGATCGGCATCGACGTGATCGACCACCAGGCGCTGGCCGCGCAGCGGCTCGATGCCCAGCCACGCACCGTGTACCTCGTGCGCCCCGACCAGCATGTGTGCGCACGTTGGCGCACCCCCACCGAAGCGGCGGTGCGTGCCGCCCTGGTCCACGCCACGGCGCCGGCCCCCTGACAAGGAACACCTTCATCATGCTCAACACCCAGCCCCACCTGCAGGCCTGCGACGATTTTTACGAGGCGCTGATCGCTGCGCACCAGGGCCTGTCCACGCCCGAGAGCCACGCCATGAACGCCCGCCTCGTGCTGCTGCTGGCCAACCACATCGGCGACCAGGCCACGCTGCTGCATGCCCTGCAGCTGGCGCGCGGCGCCGCGATGCCACTGGCAGACCGGCGCGCCACCCAGGCCATCACGCCCGTGGTGCCCACGCACGCCCTGGCGGCCTAGCCGCGCCCCCGCACCCCATCCGCCCCCCGGGGCTTCGGCACCGCACGGACGGTGCAAGCCCCGGCTTTGCCCGATTCTTTTGACGACACCCCGGAGACGACACCATGCTGCGCAAACACTTCCTCGCCACCCTTGCCGGGCTGGCCTTGGCCACCACCCTCCCCCAGGCCCATGCCCAGGACACCAAGCCGCTGGAATGGGTGGTGGGCTATGCCGCCGGCGGCGGCTCGGACATCGTCGCGCGCACCATCGCCGAGTCGATGTCGGCCACGCTGGGCCGCCCCATCGTCATCAACAACAAGCCCGGCGCGGGCACCAACATCGCGGCCGAGTACAGCGCGCGCAACAAGGACTTCGGCAACCTGATCTTCTCGGCCGACTTCGCCACGCTGGCGGCCAACCCGTTCCTGTTCAGCAAGCTGAGCTACAACGCCGAGAAGGACTTCCAGCCCGTGGGCCTGCTGGTGCGCTTCCCCATGTTCCTCGTGGTGTCCAACAACGTGCCCGCCAGGAACCTCAAGGAGTTCATGGCCTGGGCCAAGGGCCTGCCCGACGGCGTGAACTGGGCCTCGGCCGGGCCCGGCAGCCCGCACCACCTGGTGGGCGAGCTGTTCCGCGAGCAAAGCGGCCTCAGGCTCACGCACGTGCCCTACCGAGGTGCAGCACCGGCCATCCAGGACGTGATCGGCGGCCAGGTCCCGGCCATGTGGATCGACAGCGCCACCGTGTACCCGTTCCTTGCCGCCGGCAAGGTCAAGGCCATCGGCGTGGCCAGCCCGCAGCGCGTGGGCACCATGCCCGACGTGGCCACCATTGCCGAACAGGGCCTGCAGGGCTTCGAGGGCTTTGCGTGGCAGGGGCTGGTCGCCCCCCATGGCACCTCGGCCGAGGCGGTGGCCCAGTTCAGCAAGGCCCTTCAAACCGCCCTTGCCGACACCCGCACGCGTGCGCGCCTGCAGGCCCTGGGTGTCGAACCCTTGCCCGGCACCGCCGCGCAGATGGGGAGCTTCGCGCGCGCCGAACGCGAGAAGTGGGGGCGTGTGATCACCAAGGTGGGCGTCAAGCTGGACTGAGCCCCCTGAGCGGCTGCGCCGCTTCCCCCTCAGGGGGACGCCACCCGCGGCCTGGCCAAGCCAGTCCCGCGGTGGCACTGGCGATAGCAGCGCGCCGGTTTCGCTGCCCGTGGACTCCAGGATCTGCGGGATTTCGCGCTTCGGAAAGCGAGCAGCGCCGATTCGTCCGCTACGCGGCGGCTGAGCGGCAGCGCGCCAGCCGGCGCTTGCGCTGCAGGGCGGGGGCCAGCCACAGCACCTGCACCACGGCGTAACCCAGCGCCGCGAGCAGCAATCCCAGCGTGGGCAGGCCGACCAGCAGTGGCGTGCCCAGGGCCTGGATCCAGGCCGCCATCGCCTGCACGGAGAAATCGCCGCCCGGCGCCACGCTGCTCCATGGCGGCAGGGTTTGCGTGCCGGGCATCACCAGCGCGCCCAGGTAGAAGGCCAGGGCATACAGCGGCACGGTGGTGAACGGGTTGGTATAGAAGGTGGCCACGCCGCCCGCCACCACGTTGCCGCGCAGCCACGCGCACACCAGCAGGGTGCCGGGGATCTGCAGCGGGCCGGGAATGAGCCCGCAGAACATGCCGGCCGCCACACCGCGCGCCAGCGGCTGGCGCTGAAAGCGGAACAGCTCGCGCCGCTCCAGCCAGGGCCGCAAGCGGGCGAGCCAGCCCCGGTCCAGGTGCACGCGGGCCCGGGGTTCCAGGCCGCGCAGCCAGCGGCGCAGGGTGCACAGCATCTGCATCACCACCCTGATCAGCCCCACGCCAGGGCCGCGGCCGTGCCGGCGCCCCACAGGGCGGCAAGGCCCGCCAGCAGGCGCACGTCCCGCCGCTCATTGCCGGCGCGGTACGCCGTCACCGTCGCCCCCACCAGGCCCACCAGCACACAGAGCATGATGGCATCGAGCAATTGCATGGTCTCCTACTCCCTTCAGTCCTTGGATGGCGATGCCAGGGGCTTGTGGGCGCCCGGGGCCGAGTTGCGCAGCGACAGGAAGATCGAACCCGCGATCAGCGATGCCGTGACCAGCAGCGCGTAGCCGATCGGAATCTTCACGAGGTCGATGAGCAGCATCTTGCCGCCGATGAACACCAGCACCAGGGCCAGGCCATAGGCCAGCAGGTGGAAGCGGTCGGCCAGGTCCGCCAGCAGGAAGTACAGCGCACGCAGGCCCAGGATGGCGAAGATGTTGGCCGTGAGCACGATGAACGGGTCGCTGGTGATGGCGAAGATGGCCGGGATGCTGTCCACCGCGAAGATGATGTCGGTGGTGCCGATGAGCACCAGCACCACGAACAGCGGGGTGTAGTGCTTGACGCCCTGGACCAGCGTGGAGAGCTTTTCGCCGTCGAACTGGTCGGTGATGCGGATGCGCTTCTTCAGCAACCTGAGCACGGGGTTGGTCGCGATGTCGGGCTCCTGCCCGGCCGCGAACCACATCTTGGCGCCCGTGACCACGAGGAACGCGCCGAACACGTACAGCAGCCAGTGGAAGGTGGCCAGCAGCCAGGCGCCTGCCAGGATGAGCAGCGTGCGCAGCACGATCGCGCCGATGATGCCGATGATGAGCGCGCGCTTCTGGTACTGCGGCGGCACCGCGAAATAGCTGAACAGCATCAGGAACACAAAGATGTTGTCCACCGAGAGGCTTTTTTCCACCAGGTAGCCGGTGATGAACTGCATCGACACCGTGTTGGCCACCTCGCGGCCCTGGCTGCCGTCCAGGTACCACCAGAGGATACCCACGAACACGAAGGCCAGCGAGAACCACAGCAGGCTCCAGCGCACGGCCTCCTTCATCGTGACCTTGTGCGCGCCCTGGCGCTCCATCACCAGCAGGTCGATGCCGATGGCCACCACCACGAAGACGGCAAAGCCCGCCCACATCCACCAGGTTCCGATCGTTTCCATGAAGTCTTGCTCCTTCGCGCGACGGCGTCAGCGCCGCGAACGCGGCAGGGGTGGCAGGCCCGGGGTCGGGGCGGACAGGGGAAGGGGTGCGGCGTGGCGCATGGGTTCTCTCCGGTGCAATGGGTTGGCATTCAGGACAAGCCCGCACTGTAGGGATGCTTTTGCATCTTAAAAACCTGCCTTCACGGTACTATTTGTTCGGTTTTTACGAACCAATCAGTTCCTGCACCGATACCCCTTCAACGCACTGGGATACGCAAGACCATGAGCCAGAGCTTCAACTACCGCCACCTGTACTACTTCTGGGTGGTCGCCAAGGAGGGCGGCATCGCGCGCGCCGCCGAGCGGCTGGACATGGCCGTGCAGACCATCAGCGCGCAGGTGCGCTCCCTTGAGCAGGCCCTGGGAACCAGCCTGCTGCGCACCGAGGGGCGCAGCCTGGTGCTCACCGAGGCCGGCGTGGCCGCGCTGCACGAGGCCGACCACATCTTTGCCCTGGGCGAGCAGCTGACCCACCGCGTGCGCGAGGCCGCCAGCGGCCAGACGCTGCGGCTGAACCTGGGCATCTCGGACGGCATCGCCAAGCTGGCCATGCACCGGCTGCTCACGCCCGTGCTCGACGAGCCCCACCTGCGCCTGCTGTGCCACGAGGGGGAGTTCCAGCCGCTGCTCGGCGAGCTCGCGCTGCACAAGCTCGACGCGGTGCTGGCCGACCGCGCCGCGCCGCCCAACCCGGCCCTCAAGACCACCAGCCAGCTGCTGGGCACGAGCGCCGTGGCCTGGTATGCCCCACCCGTGTGGGCCGAAGCGGCGGCGCGGCAGTTTCCGCAGAGCCTGGCGGTGGTGCCCGTGCTGCTGCCTACCGACCATGCCGCCATGCGCGCGCGCCTGGACCATTGGTTGGAGCGCGAACGCATTCGCCCGCGCATTGCCGGTGAATTCGAGGACAGTGCCCTGCTGAGCACCTTTGCCGCCACGGGCATGGGGGTGATGCCGGCCCCCGTGACCGTGGGCGCGCATCTGCTCAAGACCCATGGTCTGGTGCAGGTGGGCACGACGCCCGACGTGCAGGAGCAGTTCCACCTGATCTACAACGCGCGCAAGGTCATGCACCCGCTGCTCACGCGACTGCTGGAGGCCGCAGAGGGAGGTGCACTGCTCACCTCCTGAGCAGCGCGCCCCGCCTCGGAGCGGCTCACAAACTCAGCGAAGCGGTTCTGGCTAGGCGCTGCGTCGCAGGCAGTACGCTAGTACGACAAGACGCAGCAACGACGCCCAGAAGAGTTTTTGAGTCGCTCCTACTTCGTGAACCGGCCGTCGCGGCCCATCATGAGCAGATCCACGAACTTGCCCGAACTGTGCTGCGTGGCCGACAGCTCCACGGGGTAGCCGCCCAGGTTCACGCTCTTCATCGACTCCATGGCCTGCACCAGCCCTGCGCGCGTGGGCTTGGCACCGGCGCGCTGCAGCGCCTCGACCAGGAAGCGGGCGGAGATGAAGCCCTCCATCTGGCTGAAGGTGTACTCGGTGATGCCCTTGGCCTTGGCCAGGGTCTGGAACTCGCGAGAGATCGGCATGCTCTGGTTCCACGGCGAGGGCACGACCTGCGACACCACCACGCCCCGCGCGCGCTCGCCCAGCGCCTTGACCAGCTGGGCGTTGCTGATCACCGAGAGCATGTAGAAGGTGGAGCGGTGGCCGGCCGCCAGGTAGGCATCGACGAAATCCACGCTGGGCTTGCCCGCGCTGATGACGATGATGGCCTGGGGCGTGGCCTTGGCCACCGAGGCCACGGCGTCCGCCATCTTCGAGCCATCCACCTCCAGCGGGGCCTGGGCCACGAGTTCCACCTTGTGGTTCTTGACCGACTTCTCGACCGAGGCCAGCCCGCCCGTGCCGAAGGGGTTGTTGAGGTAGACCGCCGCGATGCGCGCGATGCCCACCGAGGCCAGTTGCTTCACGGTGGCGTCGAGCTCGGTCGCATAGCCTGCCTTGATGTTGAACACGTAGCGGCTGCTGGCCTGGCGCAGGCCGTCGGAGCCCGTGAACGGCGCGATGAAGGGCACGCCGCGCTCCTCGGCGATCGGCAGGGCGGCCAGCGCGGGCGGGGTGCCCGCGTACTGGAACAGCGCGAGCACCTTGTCCTCGTCGATCAGCTTCTTCGTGTTCTCGGCCGCCTTCTTGGGGTCGTAGGCATCGTCGAGGGCGACCACGCGGATCTTGCGGCCGCGCACGCCGCCCGAGGCATTCACATGGTCGAAATACAGGGCCGCGCCCTGGCGCACCTCGCTGGTCAGCGCCGCGAGCGGGCCGCTCAGCTGGCAGGACTGGCCGATCACGATCTCGCTGTCGGTCACGCCCGCGCTGTCCTGGGCCCAGGCCGTTCCCGCCAGACCCGCGGCCAATGCCCCACCCGAACGCAAAAACGCCCTGCGTGCCAACCCTGGCTGAACGCCTGTCTTCATGCTTTGTCTCCTGTCGTATTCATGGATCTTCACAACGCAAAAGCCCTTCCGCAGCCCCAAGGCCTGCGAAAGGGCGAAACAGGACGGTCGCTGCGCTGCGCGGCGGTCCTCGGGACTTTCAATGGGCTTCGGCCCGGGCGTGCGCCGCCCCTCCCATGCCCAGGTAGGTGTCGATGATGCGGCGGTCGTTGAGCAGGTCCTGCGCGGCGCCCGTGAGCGCCACGGCGCCCATCTCCAGCACATAGGCGCGGTCGGCCACGCGCAAGGCGGCGCGGGCGTTCTGCTCCACCAGCAGCACCGACACGCCATGCTGGCGCAGCGAGGACACCACCTGCAGCACCTCGCGCACGATCAGCGGCGCCAGACCCAGCGAGGGCTCGTCGAGCATCAACAGGCGCGGGCGGGCCATCAGCGCACGGCCGATGGCCAGCATCTGGCGCTCGCCGCCCGAGAGCGTGGAGGCCAGTTGCACGCGGCGCTCGCGCAGGCGCGGAAAGATCTCGAACACCTCTTCCATGCGCAGCGCCTGGTCGCGCTGGCCCTTGCGCCAGCGCGAAAAACCGCCCAGCAGCAGGTTGTCCTCCACCGACATTTCGCCAAACAGCTCGCGCTTTTCGGGCACCAGCGCCACGCCGCGCGCCACCATGGCTTCCACGCTGGGGCGGGCGATGCGCTCGCCGGCCAGGCTGATGGAGCCGGTGGCCGGCAGCAGGCCCATGGCCGCGCACAGCAGCGTGGTCTTGCCGGCGCCGTTGGGGCCGATCACGGTGACGATCTCACCCTCGTTCACATCGAGCCGGACCTGGTGGACGGCCTCCACCTGGCCATAAGAGACGCTCAGGTCCTGGAGTTGCAACAAGGCGGTCATGCGGCGGCTCCTTCAGCAGCGGTGGCGGGCAGGTCATCGTCAGCACCACCCAGATAGGCATCGAGCACGCGCTGGTTGCTCTGCACCTCTACGGGTGTGCCTTCGGCGATCACGGTGCCGAACTCCAGCACGGTGATGCGGTCGGCCAGGTTCATCACGAACTCCATGTCGTGCTCCACCACCAGGATGCCCAGGCCCTCGGCGCGCAGCTGGCGCAGTAGGTCGGCCAGGGCCTTCTTTTCCAGATGCCGCAGGCCTGCGGCGGGCTCGTCGAGCAGCAGGATGGCCGGCTGGCCGGCCAGGGCGCGCGCGATCTCGACGATGCGCTGCTGCCCCAGGGCCAGCGAGGCGGCGGGCGCGTCGGCATGGGCACCCAGGCCGCAGCGCTCGATCTGGCGGCGCGCCTCGGCCAGCAGGGCGGCTTCCTCGGCGCGGTCCAGGCGCAGCATCGAGGCGATCCAGCCGCGGTGGGCGCGCTGGTGCGCGCCCAGGGCGACGTTCTCGACCACGCTGCGCTGGCCCAAGAGGCGCACGTGCTGGAAGGTGCGCGCCATGCCCAGGCGCGCGAAGGCGCGCGAGGGGCGGCGCAGCATGGCCTGGTCCACCAGGCGCACCTCGCCCTCGGTGGCGTCGTCCACACCCGAGATCATGTTGAAGAAGGTGCTCTTGCCGGCGCCGTTGGGGCCGATCAGCGCGTGCACCTCGCCGGCCTTCACGTCCATGGAGACATTGTTGTTGGCGACCAGGCCGCCGAAGCGCTTGGTCACGTTGCGTGCCTGCAGCAGCACCGTGCCGGCCGTGGGCAGCGTGCGCTGCGCCAGTTCGGTGGCCTGACCCACCGTGCGCGGCGCCTCGCGGCGCAGCCAGCGCTCGCCCAGGCGGTTCAGCGTGGGCCACAGGCCGTCGGCAAAGCGCTGCAGCACGAAGACCATGAGCAGGCCGAAGACGATGACCTCGAAGTTGCCGCTGGTGCCCAGCAGCGAGGGCAGCACGTCCTGCAGCTTTTCCTTGAGCAGGGTGATGAGCGTGGCGCCCAGCACCGCACCCCAGAGGTGGCCGGCACCACCGACCACGGCCATGAACAGGTACTCGATGCCGATGTTGAGGTTGAACGGCGTGGGGCTGACAAAGCGCTGCAGGTGCGCATACAGCCAGCCCGAGATCGCCGCCAGCAGCGCCGCCAGCACGAAGAGTTTGATGCGGTAGCGCGCCGTGTCCACGCCCATGGACTCGGCCATCACCCGCCCGCCCTTGAGCGCGCGGATGGCGCGGCCCTCGCGCGAGTCGAGCAGGTTGTGCAGCAGCCACAGCGACACCAGCAGCACCGCCCAGATCAGCACGCCGATGGCGCGCGGCGAGGCCAGCGAGAAGCCCGCCACGACGAGCGGCGGCACGCCGGTGATGCCGGTCTGCCCCCCCAGGAATTCCATGTTGCCGAACAGGTAGTACAGCGACAGGCCCCAGGCGATGGTGCACAGCGGCAGGTAGTGGCCCGAGAGCTTGAGCGTGACCGAGCCCAGGCCCCAGGCCACCGCGAAGGTGATCACCAGGCCGAGCACCAGCCCCACCCAGGGCAGGCCGGCCATGCCGACCAGGCCCGAGAGCGCCTGCACCGACGCGGGCGCCGTGCAAATCCAGGCCGTGGCATAGGCACCGACGCCCACGAAGGCCGCCTGGCCGAAGGAGGTCATGCCGCCCACGCCGGTGAGCATGACCAGGCCCGCCGCCACGATGGCGTACAGGCCGATGTAGCAGAGCATGACCACGGTGAAGTCGGGCAGGAAGCCCCAGCACAGGGCCAGCAGCGCCACGGCAGCCAGCGTGAGCTGTGTGCGCGTGGCGATGCCGCGCGATGCACCGGCGGCGGTGGCCCCGGTGGCGATGTCGGTTTTCACGGGCGCGCTCATTCCTCATCCTCCACATGGCGGCTGTTGAGCGAGCGCCACCACAGCACGGGCACGATCAGCGTGAACACGAGAACCTCCTTGTAGGCACTGGCCCAGAACGATGCAAAGGCCTCCAGCTGGCCCACGATCAGCGCGCCGAGCAGCGCCATGGGGTAGCTGCCCAGGCCGCCCACGATGGCCGCGACGAAGCCCTTGAGGCCGATCAGGAAACCCGTGTCGTAGTACACGGTGGTGAGTGGGGCGATCAACAGGCCCGAGACGGCTCCGATCAGCGCGGCCAGGGCGAAGCTCACGTCGCCCGAGAGTTCGGTGGGAATGCCCATGAGGCGCGCACCCACGCGGTTGAGGGCCGTGGCGCGCAGCGCCTTGCCCACCATGGAGCGGCCGAAGAACAGGAACAGCAGCATCACCAGCGCCAGCGTGACGCCCAGCACCACCAGCGACTGGCCCGAGACGGGGATGCCCGCGAGGTCGAAGCGCGCCTCGGAGAACGGTGGCGTGCGCGAGCCCTCGGCACCGAAGAACAGCAGGCCCAGGCCCACCAGCACGCCATGCAGCGCCACCGAGACGATGAGCAGCATCAGCACCGTGGCATCGGCCAGCGGGCGATACGCCAGGCGGTACAGCAGCGGCCCCATGGGCGTGATCAGGATCAGCGTGGTGAGCGCCTGCATGCCCAGCGAGGTGGGGCGCAGCCCGATGATGAGTGCGCACGCCAGCAGCGGCAGCACCAGGCACCAGACCACGGTGGCGGGCCAGTTCACGGGGCTGCCGCGCTGAAAGCGCACCACCTCGACCAGCAGCACCACGGCGGCCATACCCACCAGCAGCCACAGCGTGGCGGGAATGCGCCCGCCCTGCATCATGGCCATGGTCAGCGCCCCGAAGGCCACGAACTCGCCCTGGGGGATGAAGATCACCCGGGTCACGGAAAAAACCAGCACCAGCGCCAGCGCCATCAGTCCATAGATGGCGCCATTGACAATGCCGTCCTGCCCCAGCAGCAGGGCAATCTGCAAATCCATATTCAGCTTTCTTTGAGAAGCAGGTCGACCAGCGCTTACTACCTATTTAATAGCTGCTAGCGCTTTACCAGTAAGCGCCAGAGGCCATTTTCATGGCATTTCCAGACAGCTCTTCGCCGAAGAGACGGACACCATGAAACCGGCGCGCCCCAGACCAGCGCCACCGTGGAACCGGCTTCGCCAGGCCACGGGTGGCGTCCCCTTGGAGGGGAAGGCGCGCAGCGCCTCAGGGGGTCAGGGAATGTATTTCCAGGTCCCGTTCTCGATCTTGACCATCACGCGGGCGCGCTGGTCCAGGCCCAGGTGGTCGTTCTCGGACATGTTGAAGATGCCGTGCGCGCCGGGCACTTCCTTGATCTGCTCGAGCGCATCGCGCAGGGCCGTGCGGAATTCCACGGTGCCGGGCTTGGCCTTCTTCAGGGCCACGGGCACGGCGGCGGCCATCAGCACGCCGGCATCCCAGCCATGGGCGCCGAAGGTGGAGACGCTGTCCTTGCCGTGGGCGGCCTCATAGGCGGCCACGTAGGCGCTGGCCGACTTCTTCACCGGGTGCGAGGCGGGTAGCTGCGAAGCCACGAGCACCGGGCCGGAGGGCAGGAAGGTGCCTTCCACGTCCTTGCCGCCCACGCGCAGGAAGTCGGCATTGGCCACGCCGTGGGTCTGGTAGACCTTGCCGGTGAAGCCGCGCTCCTTGAGCGCCTTCTGGGGCAATGCGGCCGGCGTGCCGGAGCCGGCGATGAGCACGGCGTCGGGCTTGGCCGAGATCATCTTCAGCGTCTGGCCCGTCACCGAGGTGTCGGTGCGCGCATAGCGCTCGTTGGCCACGATCTGGATCTTCTTGATGGCGGCGGCCTTGCCGAACTCCTGGTACCAGCCTTCGCCGTAGGCGTCGGCAAAGCCGATGAAGGCCACGGTCTTCACGCCGGCGTTGGCCATGTGGTCCACGATGGCCAGCGACATCATGATGTCGTTCTGCGGGGTCTTGAAGACCCACTTCTTCTTGGCGTCCATGGGCTCGACGATGCGCGCCGAGGCGGCCATGGAGATCATGGGCGTCTGCGCTTCGGCGACCACGTCGATCATGGCCAGCGAGTTGGGCGTGGTGCTCGACCCGAGGATGATGTCGACCTTGCTTTCGCTGATCAGCTTGCGCGTGTTGCCCACGGCGGTGGTCGTGTCCGACGCGTCGTCGAGCACGATGTAGTTGACCTTCTGGCCGCCGATGGTGCGCGGCATCAGGGCGATGGTGTTCTTCTCGGGGATGCCCAGCGAGGCGGCGGGGCCGGTGGCCGACACCGTGACGCCGACGGTGATGTCGGCCAGGGCGGCGCCGCAGGCCATGGCGGCGGCTGCGGCCACCAGCGCGAGTTGTGCGAAGCGGGTTTTTTTCATGCGTTTGTCTCCTGTGGAAAAGAAAGGATGGTGTTGTCAGCGCAGGCAAGCAAGGAAGATTCAGCGCTGTTCCGGCTCTTGTCGGCCGGTATCGGGTACGCGGTGGTGAACGTGCGTGGCCATTGTCATGGACGCGCGGGTCTTTGGGCCTGTTCAATGGGCATTCGGACGGCAGGAAATCCACCAAAGAACAGGTCCGCAACGATGGGCGCCATGGTCCCGTAGTCGAGTTCGCCGTCGGGCTTGAGCCAGGTGAACATCCAGTTGATCATGCCGAACAGCAGCATGGTCAGCGCCTTGGTCAGGCCGGCGGCATCGGTGTCGGGGCGCAGTTGCCCCAGCGCGGTGGCGAAGGCGGCCACCACGGCGCGCTCCTTGCCCAGGATGCGCTCGCTGTCCTCGGGCTGCAGGAAGCGCACGTCCTCGGTCAGCACGCGGTGGGCGTGCTGGGCCTCGGCGTATTCCTCGACGAAGCGGTGGATCAGTTCGCGCAGCCGCGCCTCGGGCGCGAGCTGCTGGGCCTCGACCTCCTCCACCAGCGCCTGCAGGCGCGAGACATGGCCGTCGGCGATGTGCACGAGCAGGTTGTACTTGTCGCGAAAGTAGTGGTACAGCGTGGGCTTGGACAGGCCGCAGGCCTCGGCCACCTCGTTCATCGAGGTGGCGGGATAGCCGCGGCGTGCGAACAGTTCGGCGGCATGGCGGAGGATCATTTCGCGCTGGTCGTCGTATCCGGGGGAGCGTCCTCGGGCCATGGGCAGTTTTCCTTTGCATCCTGGAGTGAAGGGGCGCCATCTTGCCGCATCCGGGGGCATCGCAGGCCCACGGCGGCCCATTCCTTGCCGATGCCAGGCACCGTGTGCAGCGGTGGATGCCGTCATAGCGACCATCAGCGTTCGTCGAACGACAGCACCACGCGGTCGGACAGCGGCCGGCACTGGCAGGTGAGCACGAAGCCGGCAGCCACCTCGTTCTTGTCGAGCGCGAAGTTGCGCTCCATGCGCACCTCGCCCTGCACGCACTTGGCGCGGCAGGTGCCGCACACGCCCGAGGTGCACGAGAACGGCACCTCCAGCCCGGCGGCCGAGGCCGCATCGAGGATGCTGGCCTGCTCGCCCGAGAACGGGAATTCGCGCCGCAGGCCGTCGCGCACGATGGCGATGCGGGAGGTCTTGGCGTCGCCGGGCAACGCCTCGTGCACCACCGCGCCGACCTGCCCTCCTGCGGGCAGGGCCACGCCGAAGCGCTCCACGTGGATGCGCTCGGCCGGCACGCCGCCGGCCAGCAGCGCGGCCTCGGCCTCGTCGTTCATCTGGAAGGGGCCGCAGATGAAGGCCTCGTCGATCTTCTGCGCGGGGATCAGGGCCTTCAGGAACTCGGCGAGCTTCTCGCGGTTCACAAAGCCCATGTTCAGCGGCGCGTCGGTCTGCTCGGCCGAGAACACATGGTGCAGCACCAGGCGCGTGAGGTAGCGGTTCTTGAGGTCCTCGATCTCCTCCTTGAACATGGTGGACTGCAGCGTGCGGTTGCCGTAGATCAGCGTGAAGCGGCTGCCGGGCTCGCGTGCGAGCACCGTCTTCATGATGGACAGGATGGGCGTGATGCCGCTGCCGCCCGCGATGCCCAGGTAGTGGCGACTCGCCTGGGCCTGGATGGGCACGAAGAAGCGGCCTTGCGGCGCCATGACCTGCAGCGTGTCACCCACCTGGAGCTGCGCGTTGATCCAGTTGGAGAACACGCCGCCGTTGACCTTGCGCACGCCCACGCGCAGCTCGGCGTCGTCCACGCCGGCGCAGATGGAGTACGAGCGGCGCAGGTCCTGGCCACCGATGTCGGTGCGCAGCGTGAGGTACTGGCCCTGGGTGAAGCCGAAGACCTCGCGCAGCTCGGGCGGCACGTCGAAGGAGACGATGACGGCCTCGGCCGTGTCGGGCTCGATGGCGCGCACGCGCAGGGGATGGAAGATGACGCTCATGTCGGTGTCTTGTGTGGGGGCGAAGGCGGGTGCTTCACAAGGGCTTGAAGTGTTCGAAGGGCTCGCGGCAGGCCATGCAGCGGTACAGCGCCTTGCAAGCCGTGGAGCCGAAGGCCGAGAGCCGCTCGGTCTGCAGGCTGCCGCAGCGCGGGCAGGCCAGCGCCGGCGCTGCAGCCCCGGTGCGCGGCATGAAGCGCAGCGGCACCTCGGTGCCCGGCGGCAGCGGGCCGGGCGGCGCGATGCCGTAGGCCAGCAGGCGGGCGCGGCCGCGTTCGGTGATCCAGTCGGTGGTCCAGGCCGGGGCGCGCTGCAGCGTGGCATGGGCCGGGCCGAGGCCGGCCGCCTCGATGGCGGCGAGCACGTCGCGCTCGATGGCCTCGGTGGCGGGGCAGCCCGAATAGGTGGGGGTGAGCACGATCTCCAGGCCATCGCCCGCCAGGCGCACGGCGCGCACGATGCCCAGGTCGCACACGGAGACCGCGGGCACCTCGGGGTCGGGCACGCCGTCGAGCACCTGCCAAGCGCGGGCAATGCGCGCGTCGGCGGTCTCAAAAGGCGCCACGGCTTCGGCCATCATCACCACACGCCTCCGGGAAAGCTGCGCTGCAGGTACTGCATCTCGGCCAGGATGTAGCCCATGTGCTCGCTGTGCACGCCCTGCTTTCCGGTGCTGCGGAACGCTGACTCCTGGGGCGTGGCCAGGCTGGCAGCGGCCAGGATCTGCGCCATCTCGCCGGTCCAGGCGTCCTGCAGGTCGGCCCAGCGCGGGCCCAGACCGGTGGCGTGGGCGGATTCGTCCACCGCATCGACCACGAAGAGCTCGGGCGTGTAGCGCCACAGGGCCTTCAAGGCCGCTTCGGTGCGGCGGCGCGATTCGGCCGTGCCGTCGCCCAGGCGCACCACCCAGTCGGCGGCGTGCTGCTGGTGGTAGCGCGCCTCCTTGACCGCCTTGCCGGCAATGGCGGCCAGCTCCGTGTCGCTGGAGGTGGCCAGGCGCTCCCACAGCAGCTTGAAGAGGGTGGCCACCATGGCGTTGCGCACCATGGTGAAGGCGAAGTCACCGCGCGGCAGCTCCACCAGGGTCACGTTGACATAGTCGCGCTCGTCGCGCAAAAAGGCCAGCTGGTCCTCGTCGTGGCCGCGGCCTTCGATCTGCCCGGCGCGGGTGAGCACGGCGCGCGCCTGGCCCACGAGGTCCAGCGCCATGTTGGACAGGGCGATGTCCTCTTCGAGGACGGGGCCGTGGCCGCACCATTCCGAGAGGCGCTGGGCCAGGATGAGGCAGGTGTCGCCGATGCGCAGCAGGTACTGCACGGCCGGGTCCTGGCTGGTGTGGATGCTGGTGGCTTGCATGGCGGGCGCGCTCACATGTGGTCCACGGACTCGGGCAGCACGTAGAAGGTGGGGTGGCGGTAGACCTTGTCCTGCGCGGGATCGAAGTACATGGACTTCTCGCCCGGGTCGCTGGCCACGATCTGGTCGGAGCGCACGACCCAGACGCTGGTGCCTTCCTGGCGCCGGGTGTAGACGTCGCGCGCCAGCTGGATGGCCATGCGCGGGTCGGCCGCATGCAGGCTGCCGCAGTGCTTGTGGTCCAGGCCGGCCTTGCTGCGCACGAAGACTTCCCACAGCGGCCATTCGGTGGCCATGGCGGGGTCGGCGGCGGGGGTGGAGGGGGTGGTGGGGTTCGTCATGGGTTGTCTCGAAACAGGGAATCTCAGGCCGCAGCCCGCACCGGGGCGTGCTTGGCGGCATGGGCCAGGGCGGCTTCGCGCACCCAGGCACCGTCGTCCCAGGCCTTGACGCGCGCGCCCAGGCGTTCTTCGTTGCAGGGGCCGTCGCCGCCGATCACGCGCCAGAACTCGCTCCAGTCGATGGCGCCGTAGTCGTGCGCCTGGCGCTCCTCGTTCCATTGCAGGTCGGGGTCGGGCAGAGTCACGCCGAGCACGCGGGCCTGCTCCACCGTGGCGTCGATGAACTTCTGGCGCAGCGTGTCGTTGGAGACGCGCTTGATGCCCCAGCGCATGGACTGCGCGGAGTTGGGCGACTGGTCGTCGGGCGGGCCGAACATCATGATGGAGGGCCACCACCAGCGGTTGACTGCGTCCTGCACCATGGCGCGCTGGGCGTCGGTGCCCTGCTGCATCATGGTGAGCAGCGCGTCGTAGCCCTGGCGCTGGTGGAAGCTTTCTTCGCGGCAGATGCGCACCATGGCGCGCGCATACGGCGCGTACGAGCAGCGGCAGATCGGCACCTGGTTCATGATGGCGGCGCCATCGACCAGCCAGCCGATGGTGCCCATGTCGGCCCAGGTCAGCGTGGGGTAGTTGAAGATGGAGCTGTACTTGGCGCGCCCGGTGTGCAGCGCATCCAGCATCTGGTCGCGCGAGCTGCCCAGCGTCTCGGCCGCGGCGTACAGGTACAAGCCGTGGCCGCCTTCGTCCTGCACCTTGGCCAGCAGGATGGCCTTGCGCTTGAGCGTGGGGGCGCGCGATATCCAGTTGCCCTCGGGCAGCATGCCGACGATCTCCGAGTGCGCATGCTGGCTGATCTGGCGCAGCAGGGTCTTGCGGTAGTGGTCGGGCATCCAGTCCTTGGCCTCGATGAATTCGCCCGCGTCGATGCGCGCGTCGAAGGCCTCCTGGCGCTGCATCTCCTCGGCGCTGCGCAGGGCCTTGTTGCCGGCGTCGCCGCCTTCCTTGCCCATGGTGTCCATGGCCTGGGTGTACATGGTGTCGTCCTTTCGTGAAGGGTTAGCGTGGGCGCTGGTCGATCACGCGGCGGGCCTTGCCCACCAGCGTGCGTTCGATGGAATCGGTGGCCAGCACCTCGACCTGGCAGGTGATGCCCACCAGGGTCTTGATGCGGTGCTGCACCCAGCCGGTGAGGTCGGGGCGCTCGCCGTCGGCCACGCCGGGCTGCAGCTCGCAGCGCACGGTGACCTGGTCGAGGTTGCCGTCGCGCGCCACCAGGATCTGGTACTGGCCCGACAGCTTCTCGTTCTGCAGCACGATCTCTTCGATCTGCGTGGGGAACACGTTCACGCCGCGGATGATGAGCATGTCGTCCGAGCGGCCCACGATCTTGCCCATGCGGCGGAACGCGCGCGAAGTGGGCGGCAAGAGGCGCGTGAGGTCGCGCGTGCGGTAGCGGATCATGGGCAGCGCCTCCTTGCTCAGCGAGGTGAAGACGAGTTCGCCCTCCTCGCCGTCGGGCAGCACCTCGCCCGTCTCGGGGTCGATGATCTCGGGGTAGAAGTGGTCTTCCCAGACCACGGGGCCGTCCTTGCTCTCGATGCACTCGCTGGCCACGCCCGGGCCCATCACTTCGGACAGGCCGTAGATGTCCACCGCGTCGATGCCGGCCTTGGTCTCGATCTCGCGGCGCATGGCCTCGGTCCAGGGCTCGGCGCCGAAGATGCCCACCTTGAGCGAGCTCTCGCGCGGGTCCAGCCCCTGGCGCACGAACTCCTCGTTGATGACCTGCATGTACGAGGGCGTGACCATGATGATGCTGGGCCCGAAATCGCGGATCAGCTGCACCTGCTTTTCGGTCTGGCCGCCCGACATGGGGATCACCGTGCAGCCCGCGCGCTCGGCGCCGTAGTGCGCGCCCAGGCCGCCCGTGAACAGGCCGTAGCCATAGGCCACATGGATCAGGTCGCCAGCGCGCCCACCCGCTGCGCGGATGGAACGCGCCACCAGGTCGGCCCAGGTGTCGATGTCCTTCAAGGTGTAGCCCACCACCGTGGGCTTGCCCGTGGTGCCCGAGGAGGCATGGATGCGCGCCACCTTTTCGCGCGGCACGGCGAACATGCCGAAGGGGTAGTTGTCGCGCAGGTCCTTCTTGACGGTGAAGGGGAACCTGGAGAGGTCGGACAGCTGCGTCAGGTCCGACGGGTGCACGCCCTTGGCATCGAAGGCGCGCCGGTAGTGCGGCACGTTGTCGTAGGCGTGCTGCAGCGTCCAGCGCAGGCGCTGCAGCTGCAGCGCCTGGACCTCGTCGCGGCTGGCGGTTTCGATGGGCTCCAGGTCGCCTGGAGCGGGGTGGCGCACGGCCATGGATGTCTCCTGTAATGGTGTATGGGGTCAGCAGCCGGCGGCATCGGCAAGCGGCACGGTGTGCTTGCCCTTCATGCAGTACGAGCGGCCGCGGAACACCGCGATGGCCTCGCCGCGCTGGTTGTGCACGTTCACGTCGTAGACGCCGGTGCGGCCGGCCAGCGAGACCTCGGTGGCCACGGCGGTGAGGCGGTCGCCCTCGCGCGCGGGCGCCAGGAAGTCGATGGACAGGCCCGAGGCCACGGTCATGTCGTTGCGCGCATTGCACGAGAAGGCGAACGCCGAGTCGGCCAGCGTGGTGACGAAGCCGCCGTGGCAGATGTCGAAGCCGTTGAGCATGTCGGCGCGCACGGTCATCTCGAGCGTGGCCCGCCCTGGCGCGATGGCCGTGATGGCGATGCCCAGGCCCTGCGTGGCGCGGTCGTTGGCGAGCATGCCGGTGCGCACGTGCTCGGCGATGGCCTGGGGGTCCATGGGGGAGGTGGTGGAGTCCATGGGTCGCTCAGCGGTCTTTGAACACGGGAGCGCGCTTGCCGATGAAGGCCTCGACGCCCTCGCGGTAGTCGGCCGAGGCGCCCAGCGTGCGCTGCACGGCCGCCTCACGGGCCAGGGCCTGGCCGTAGTCCATCAGTGCCGCCGCATCCATCGCGTTGCGCGTGGCGACCAGTGCTTTCACGGGCATGGACGCCAGGCGCTGGGCCAGGGCCTGTGCTTCTTCCTGCAGGGCCGCATCGTCCACGCAGCGCCAGATCAGGCCCAGGCGCTCGGCATCGGCGGCGGGCAGCTTGTCGCCCAGCAGCGCCAGGCCCAGGGCCTGCGCACGGCCCACCAGGCGCGGCAGCAGCCAGGTGCCGCCGGTGTCGGGCACCAGGCCGATCTTGGTGAAGGCCTGGATGAAGCTGGCCGAACGCGCGGCCAGCACCAGGTCGCACGAGAGCGCCAGGTTGGCGCCCGCGCCGGCGGCCACACCGTTGACGGCGGCCACCACGGGGATGGGCATGCTGCGGATGCGCAGGCACAGCGGGCCGTAGAGTTTCTCGATCACTTCACCCAGGTCCTTGGGCGCGGCGCCGGGCGTGAGGTCGGGCGCCACGGCCGGGTCGGCCAGGTCCTGCCCCGCGCAGAAGGCCCGGCCCGTGCCCGTGAGCACCACGCAGCGCACCTCGGCGTTGGCCGCAGCGGCCTCCAGGGCGTCCAGCAGTTGCGCATGCAACTCGGCGGTAAAGCTGTTGAGCGCGGCGGGCCGGTGGAGCGCCAGTGTTTGCACGGCGCCCGACTGCGTTACAAGAACAAGGGGTTCAGACATGGATGCTCCTGCCTACCAAAGTGGGGAAATGTTGTATTGATCGGCCGCAAACATTATTGACCGACCGTTCGGTAGAGAATAAACTTTCCACAACCCTGACACAAGTCAAACCCCTCAGGGCAAACCCTTAACGGAGACAAATACATGCCCCTGTTCGATACGCACCGTGCCCTGCTCGATGGCGCCCTGGACGCCCTGGCCACGCGCGGCCACTGGACGCCCTTCCCCGAATCGCCCTCGCCCAAGGTCTATGGCGAGACCGGCCAGGCCGACGGCCAGGCGGCCGTGGCCGCCCTGCTGGGCAAGGATTTCCCGCTGCAGCAGCCCGGTGAACAGGGCCGGCTGGCGACAGAACGCTCGCCCTATGGCGTGGCGCTGGATGTGCGCTACCCCGACTGCGACGTGCACGCGCTGGTGGCAGCGGCCCAGGCGGCCGAACCCGCGTGGCAGGCACTGGGCGCGCAAGGCCGCGTGGGCGTGCTGCTGGAGGCGCTCATGCGCATCCACCGCCGCAGCCATGAGATCGCCCACGCCGTGATGCTGACCACCGGCCAGGGCCCGATGATGGCCTTCCAGGCCGGCGGCCCGCACGCCCAGGACCGCGCGCTCGAAGCCATCGCCTACGCCTGGAAGGCCATGGCCGACGTGCCCGGCCAGGCGCTGTGGGACAAGCCCCAGGGCAAGAACCCGCCGCTGGTGATGCAAAAGCACTACGAGATCGTGGGCCGCGGCGTCGCGCTGGTGGTCGGCTGCGCCACCTTCCCCACCTGGAACACCTACCCCGGCCTGTTCGCCGCGCTGGCCACGGGCAACCCGGTCATCGTCAAGCCGCATCCCCATGCCGTGCTGCCGGCCGCGATCTCGGTGAACATCCTGCGCGAGGTGCTGGCCGAGCAGGGGCTGGACCCGAACACCGTGACCCTGGCGCTGAGCCCCCGCGCCGAAGACACCCAGGCCCTGGCCACGCACAGCGCGGTGGCCAGCATCGACTTCACGGGCAGCAACCAGTTCGGCCGCTGGCTGATCGACAACGCCCGCCAGGCGCGCGTGTATGCCGAGATGGCCGGCGTGAACACGGTGATCATCGAATCCACCGACCAGTACGCGGCCCTGCTGCGCAACCTGGCGTTCACGCTGTCGCTGTACAGCGGCCAGATGTGCACCACCACGCAGAACATTTTGGTGCCGCGCGGCGGCATCGCCACCGACGAAGGGCACAAGAGCTTCGAGCAGGTGGGCGCGGACCTCGCCGCCGCCGTGACCGAGCTGGCCTCGAACCCGCGCGTGGCCACCTCGGTGCTGGGCGCCGTGGGCTCGCCCGAGACCGTGGCGCGCATGCAGCGGGCCAGCGGCCAGGGCCGCCTGGTGCTGGCCTCGCGCGCCCTCCCCCACCCCGAGTTCGCGAACGCGCAGATCCACACGCCAGTGATCGTGGCGCTGGAGCAGGCCGACAGCGCCATCTACGGCCAGGAATGCTTCGGCCCCGTGTCCTACCTGGTGGCCACCGATTCGGGCGCCGCCAGCCTGCAGGTGGCCGAGGCCACACTGCGCGAGCATGGCGCACTGACCCTGGGCGTGTACTCCACCGACCGCGCCTACATCGACGCCGCCATCGCCCTGGGCCGGCGCACGCGCGTGGCGCTGTCCATCAACCTCACGCAAGGGGTGTTCGTGAACCAGTCGGCGTCGTTCTCGGACTACCACGCCACGGGCGGCAACCCGGCCGCCAACGCCAGCTACACCAACCTGGCCTTCGTGGCCGACCGCTTCGTGATCGTGCAGCGGCGCGAGCATGTGCAGGCGGGGTCCGCTGCGGCAGCGTGATCGGGCGGGCGGCAGGTGGCGGGGCGCCGCGGCCCCTGCCCGCTCCGCCGGGACGTGTTTGCGGTCTCAGGCCGGGTGCTGCCGGCGCCCCCACCACGACAGCCCCAGGCCCACCACCGAAGCCACGCCGGTGACCGCCCAGGTGAAATGCCAGCCGCCCGCCAGGCCCGCCACCCAGGCCACCAGCGGCGGGCCCAGGAACTGGCCACAGGCCGAGCACTGCTGCACCCAGCCCATCGTGGTGGACACCGTGTGCTCGCTGGGCGCCACCCGGACCGCCAGGGCAAACAAGGTGGCCGGAATCATCCCGCCCACCGCTGAAAACGCCACCACGGCAGCGAACCGAAGAACCGCGCCATCCCCCGCCAAGGGGCTGAAGGCCACCACCGTGGCCAATGCCGTGCCGCCGAAACCGAGGGACAACAGACGGTGCGTGCGCCAACCCGCCCGCATCAAGCCGCCGGCCCCCAGGTTCCCCACCACATTGGCCGCGCAGGCCAGTGCGGTCAGCGCACCGGCAGCCACGCCGCTGACGCCCGCCTGCATGTAGATGGAGGGCAGAAACCCGATGACGGCCAGCCACTGGCAGGAGTACATGCCAAACGCCACCGCCACCACCCAGGGCCCGGGACTGGCCAGGGTGAGCCGCAGCCGCCGCGCCAGAAGGACCACCGCGGGAGACGGCGGGTCGGTGCGCGGCCGCGCCACGGTGGCGCGCAGCGCATCCGGGCCAACGGCCAGGGCCAGCCAGAGCCCCGCGCAGCCCGCCAGCACACCCAGCAGACCCCACCAGGCCTGCCAGCTCCACAGCCCCATGACCACCGGCCCCGCCAGAAGCGCCAGGGCAACGCCGGCGGGCATGTAGGCACCCCACAGCCCCATGAAGGCGGGCAGCCTGGCAGCGGGCACCAGCTGCCGCATCAAGCTGGGCGCCGGCAGCACAACCCACAGAAAACCCAGCCCCTCCAGCGCCCGCAATGCCAGCAGGTCCGCCGGATGGCGGGCCCCCACGCCCGCCAGGCTGGCGATACACAACACGCCCAACCCATACAGCATGCTGCGCCGCAGGCCAAAACCATCGGCCAGCGCCCCCACCAGAACGCCGAGCAGCATGCCCGCCAGCTGGACCGCCGACAGCAGGAAGCCCGCCTCGACCAGCGAGACCCCCAGCGTCTCCCGCAGCACGGTGATGGCGGGTGGGATCTTGCCGATGTGCAGCGCGGCCGCGAGCCCCGCCAGAAACACGGCGATGGGCGCGCGCAGGGGAAAGGAAGTCAACGGGGGCATCTTCAAGGCATGGATTCGGAAGGAAGGCGGGCGGATGGCATGCGCCCCCCACACCATAGCCGACAGCCCCGCCGGCCGCCCGTCACCGCTGCGGCATGTCCTTGACCGAGTAGCCCAGGCTCACCGTCGCGTCGTCCGGGATCGCGGGCATGGACGCATTCCATGCCTCCCAGGCCGCGCGCATCGTCCGCAGCCGCTCGGGTTCCACGGGAGCCCGGTTGGCGCGCTCGCGTTCGTCCTGCGACAGATCGAACAGGTAGTCGTTGCCGTCCACACGCAGGTATTTCCAGTCGCCCTGGCGCATGGCGCGCTGGCCCCGGTGGTTCATGCGCCAGAACAGGGGCGGCGCATCGTGCAGGGCGGCATCGCGCAGCACCGGCATCAGCGAGCGGCCGTCGAGCGGGTAGTCCCCATGCGCCGCCACGCCGGCCGCATCGAGCATCGTGGCCGACCAGTCCATGGTCATGCAGGTCTGCGGGCTCACGCCGCCCGGTGCGATCACGGCGGGCCAGTGGGCGATCCACGGCACGCGGATGCCGCCTTCGGTCAGGTCCATCTTGCCGCCTACCAGGGGCCAGTTGTCCGAGAAGCGCTCGCCGCCGTTGTCGCTGGTGAAGACCACCAGCGTGTCGCGCTCGATGCCGTGGTGGCGCAGCGCGTCCATCAGGCGGCCAATACCTTCATCCATGTGGTGGATCATGCGGCGGTAGGTCTCGATGTTGCCGCCATGCAGGTGGAACAGGTTGCCCTTCACCTCCTGCGCCAGCGCCCCGTCATCGCGCGTCTCCCACGGCCAGTGGGGCGCCGTGTAGTGCAGGCTCAGAAAGAACGGCGTGCCGGCCTGTGCGCCCGGCGCCATGCGCTCCACGTAGCCGAGCGCATGGTCGGTGATGAGGTCGGTGAGGTAGCCGTCCTGCTGTTTTTCCTCTTCGCCCAGGTACAGGTCATGGGTGCCGTTGGAACTGCAGTGCGTGAAGTAGTCCACCCCGCCCGACATGGGGCCGAAGAACTCTTCGTAGCCTGACTGCAGCGGCCCGAAGGCCGGCGGGTAGCCCAGGTGCCATTTGCCCATGAGCGCCGTGCGGTAGCCGCCCGCGCGCAGCAGCGAGGGCAGCGTGGGGTGCGACGGCGGCAGGCCCAGCGTGGTGCTGCCCCGGCTCTTGCTGTTGATGGGCTCCTCAGCCGCGCCGCGCAGGCGGTACTGGTAGCGCGCCGTCATCAGCGCGAAGCGCGTGGGCGAGCACACGGGCGAGTTGGAATAACCCTGGGTGAGCTTCAAGCCCTGCGCGGCCAGGCCGTCGAGCACGGGCGAGACCGGGCCGAAGGCCGCTTCGCGCCCGCCGTAGCAGCCCAGGTCGGCATAGCCCAGGTCGTCGGCGACGATGAAGATGATGTTGGGGCGGGTTTTGATGGTCATCTCGAAGTCCAGTTTCACTAAACCGCGCCCATTGCCTTTGCAACAGGCACGGCCGAGGCGAGGGGCGGCAAGCAAGGGCCGCCCCGCAGCAAGGCCGCCGTCCCCTTCGAGGGGGAAGCGGCAAAGCCGCTCAGGGGGTGCTTCCTGTCAAGGCTTGAAGCCCGAGCGCTGCACGACCGGCGCCCACTGCGCGCGGTAGGCCTTGAGCATGGCATCGGTCTGGGCCATGGTCGCCACCACGGGTTCCATCTTGGCGGTCTCGAACTTGCGCTGGGTGTCGGGGTCCTTCATCACCTCCACGATCAGCCCGGCCAGGCGTTCGGCCTGGGCCTTGGGCATGCTCATCGGGGCGAAGAAGGTGTTCCAGCCGGTGGCGGCCAGGTCCATGCCGGCTTCCTTGAAGGTGGGAATCTTCGGGTCCAGCGGGCTGCGCTTGGCGCTCGACACGGCCAGGATGCGGATCTTGCCGGCCTCGTGCTGGGGCAGCAGGGTGTCGAAGGTGTCGAACGCCACGGGCACCTGCCCGCCCAGCAGGTCGTTGAGCAGCGGCGCCGAGCCCCGGTAGCCCACCACCTCGGCGCGCACCTTGGCGGCATCGCCCACCATCAGCCCGAAGAAATGCGGCAGGCTGCCCGTGGCGGGCACGCCGAAGTTGGCCTTGTCCGGGTTGGCGCGCAGCCAGGCCATCAGGTGCGGCAGCTCCTTCACGGGCACGGCGCTGGCCACGGCCACGCCGAACTCGTAGCTGTTGACGTGGCTCACGGGACGGAAGTCGCGCTCGGGGTCATAGCCCGCGTCGGGGAACACCAGGGGCGCCACCAGCATCACGGCGGGGTTGGCCAGCAGCAGGGTGGGCTGGTTGGCGGGCGCGGCCTTCACGGCCTGGGCCGAGAGGCGGCCGCCCGCCCCGGTCTTGTTCTCCACGATCACGGGTGTGCCGAGCTTGGTGCCCAGCTTGTCGGCCACGATGCGGGCCACGCGGTCGGTGGCGCCCCCGGGCGCATAGCCCACCACGATGCGCAGGGGCGTCTCCTGCGCCTGGACCAGGGACGCGGACAGGGCAAGCGCGGCGGCGAACGCAAAGGCAAGGGGTTTCCACATGGTCGAAATATCTCCAGGGCAAGGGCATGGGCCCTGCGCGGCCGCGCAGGTGGTGAGGTTGATGGGCGCACTGTATTGGCCACACAATCAATTGATCTAATCAATTCTCGCCCGGAAATACCCTGATGCCCGCACCGCCCGGCCACCGCCTGACCGACCCGCAGGCCGCCAACGACCTGCTGATGTACCGGCTCAACCGCCTGCTCGCCGTGGCGGGCAGCCTGGTGGTGCGGCTGTGCGAGGGCGGCTACGGCATCACGCGGCGCGAGTGGGGCCTGCTCATGATGCTGGCCCAGCACCCCGGCATGCCCCCGGCCGAGCTGGCCCGGCGCCTGGGACTGGACCGCGCACGCACCTCGCGGGCCGTCACCTCGCTGCTGGCCAAGAAACTCATCACCCGCGACGCCATGCCCGGCGACCGGCGCCAGGCCGTGCTGACCCTCACGCCCGCGGGCCAGGCGGTGCACGACGGGCTGTTCCCGCAGGTGAAGGCGCTCAACCAGGAACTGCTGGCCGGCCTGGAAGCGCCGGATGTGCGGGCGCTGGACCATGCGCTGTCCGACATGCAGCAGCGCGCCGAGGCGCTGGTCGCGGCGCGCACCGACGTGCCGCGCACCTACCGGCTGCGGGGCGGACGGCACACCGACTGAGGGGCATCCCGCCGGCACCGCCCCAAAACAGGGATGAGGCGATATCCTTCCATTCCGCATGCCGCCGCCGCCGAAAAGCGGCCGCGCGCCCGCCCAGCCGAGTCTCTCCCGCCCGACGGCCCCACCACGACGCCCCCCGCAGACCACCTTTCATGTCCCAGCACCCAACCTCTTTGTGGAGCCCCTTGCGCCAACCCGCGTTCCGGGGGCTGTGGATCTGCGGTGGCATCTTTTTCGTGGGCAGCGGCATGCAGACCATGGCGGCCGCCTGGCTCATGGTGGAGCTCACGGGCTCCTCGTTCCTGGCCGCGCTGGTGCAGACGGCTGTGTTCATGCCCATGTTCCTGCTGGCCTTGCCGGCGGGGGTGCTGGCCGACACCACCGACCGGCGGCGCCTGATCTCCGGCGCGCTGCTGGCGCAGGTGGGGGCCAGCGCGCTGCTCACGCTGCTGGTGCTGGGCGGCTGGGGCGGCCCGGCGTCGGTGCTGTTCCTGGTGTTCGTGTGCGGCTGCTGCACGGCCGTGCTCACGCCCGCATGGAACTCCTCGGTCATCGACCCCGTGCCGCGCGACGAGTGGCCGCAGGCCATCACCGCCGTCAGCATTGCCTACAACGCCGCGCGCGCCGTGGGCCCCACGATGGCC
This sequence comes from Acidovorax sp. GW821-FHT11A03, assembly GCF_058809075.1. Taxonomy (NCBI): domain Bacteria; kingdom Pseudomonadati; phylum Pseudomonadota; class Betaproteobacteria; order Burkholderiales; family Comamonadaceae; genus Acidovorax; species Acidovorax sp. GW821-FHT11A03. Next base: position 219,278 of record NZ_JBXASG010000008.1, on the reverse strand, counting down.
GGCCTGGTGTTTGCCCAGCTGGGCGCGGGCTGGGTGTTCGCCGTCACGGTGACCACCACGCTGGTGATGTGGCAGTCCATCCGCCGCTGGCCGCCCAAGGCCCATCCCCCGTCCAAGCTGCCGGCCGAACGCCTGTGGGGCGGCACCTTGAGCGGCCTGCGTTTTGCCTGGCACTCGCGCATCATCCTCGCGCAGCTGGTGCGGGTGATGGCCTTCAGCGCGGCGGGCTCGGCCCTGTGGGCGCTGCTGCCGGTGATCGCCCAGCGCCAGCTGGGCACGGGCGCACAGGGCTTCGGCCTGCTCATGGGTTGCCTGGGCACCGGGGCCGTGGCCGTGGGCCTGGTGCTGGGGCGCCTGCGCGCGCGCTTTGGCATGGAGGCCATCGTGGGCGCGGGCGGGGTGGTGTTCGCCATGGCCATGCTGGTCGCGGCGCTGACCAAGATGGCCTGGCTGGTCTACATCGCGATGCTGTTCGCCGGGGCCGCATGGATGTCGGCCATGTCCACCTTCAACACCGCCACGCAGGCCAGCGCGCCGCAGTGGGTGCGCTCGCGCGCCGTGGCCATGCACATGGTGGCGGCGCTGGGCGCGTTCGCCATGGGCTCGGCGTTCTGGGGCGCGGCGTCCGACATCATGGGCCTGGCCCCCACGCTCTACGTGGCCGCCGCGCTCATGGGCGTGGGCCTGCTGCTGGCGCGCCCCATGCCGCTGCGCATGGGCGCGCTGCACGAGGTGACGCAGGCCACCCCCTGGGATGAGCTGTTCATCGAGGCCGAACCCCTGCCCGAGGCGGGCCCCGTGGCCGTGGAGGTGGGCTACCGCATCGCGCCCGGCACCGACGCCGCCTTCCTCGACACCATCAGCCAGATGAAGGCCCCGCGCCGGCGCGACGGCGCCACCTTCTGGCGCGTGTACAAGGACCTGGGCGAACCCTCGCGCTACGTGGAGCGCTTCATCGTCGAATCCTGGGCCGACTACCTGCACCAGCGCGCCCGCGCCACCATGGCCGACCAGGCGCTGGAGACGGAAGTGCGGGCCTTCTTGGCGCCCGGCGAGGTCGTGCGCATGTCGCACTACATCGCCGAGAGATAGCTCCCCCCTGAGCCGCTTCGCGTCTTCCCACTGAGGGGGGGACGCCACCCGTGGCCCGGCAAAGCCGGTTCCACGGTGGCGCTGGCAGAGGCGCGCCCTTGGCACAGATCAGCCGAGCCTCCGCCCACCCTGCGACAATCGGTGCATGAGCTTTGCACCCCTCTCCAACGACACCTTCCTGCGCGCCTGCCGCCGCCAAGCCACCGACTACACCCCCCTGTGGCTGATGCGCCAGGCGGGCCGCTACCTGCCCGAATACAAGGCCACGCGCGCCCAGGCCGGCAGCTTCATGGGCCTGGCCACCAATGTGGACTACGCCACCGAAGTCACCTTGCAGCCCCTGGAGCGCTTCCCGCTCGACGCCGCCATCCTGTTTTCCGACATCCTCACCGTGCCCGACGCCATGGGCCTGGGCCTGACCTTTGCCGAAGGCGAGGGTCCGCGCTTTGCCAAGGTGGTGCGCGACGAGGCCGCCGTAGCCGAACTGGCCGTGCCCGACATGGACAAGCTGCGCTATGTGTTTGACGCCGTCACCAGCATCCGCAAGGCCCTGAACGGCCGCGTGCCGCTGATCGGCTTCTCGGGCAGCCCCTGGACCCTGGCCTGCTACATGGTCGAGGGCAAGGGCAGCGACGACTACCGCCTCGTCAAGAGCCTGATGTACAGCCGCCCCGACCTCATGCACCGCATCCTGGCCATCAACGCCGACAGCGTGGCCGCCTACCTGAATGCCCAGATCGACGCGGGCGCCCAGGCCGTGATGATTTTCGACAGCTGGGGCGGCGTGCTGGCCGACGGCGCCTTCCAGGAGTTCAGCCTGGCCTACACCACGCGCGTGCTGGCGCAGTTGAAGCGCACCGGCGTGGACGGCACCGACGTGCCGCGCATCGTCTTCACCAAGGGCGGCGGCATCTGGCTCGAAGACATGAAGGGCATCGACTGCGAGGTGCTGGGCCTGGACTGGACGGCCCACCTGGGCAAGGCCCGGGCCATCGTCGGCGGCCAGGCCGGCGGCCCCGGCAAGGCGCTGCAGGGCAACATCGACCCCAACGTGCTGTTCGCGCCCCCCGCGCAGATCGCGCAGCAGGTGCGCCACGTGCTGGACAGCTTCGGCACGCCGCACACCGACCCCACCACCACCGGCCCCACCCACATCTTCAACCTGGGCCACGGCATCAGCCAGTTCACGCCACCCGAGCATGTGGCCGCGCTGGTCGAGGCGGTGCACGGCCACTCCCGGGCGCAGCGCCAGGGCTGAACAGGCCACCAGCGATGGCGGCACTGCCCGCATCGGCCCTGCTGGCGCCCCCGCCCGCGCTCGCTGGCTGCGTGCGCGCCTACATCTGGCGCGACCTGGCCGCGCTGCCCGCCGGCGCTCCGCGCGACACGCGGGTGCCGGCCAGCCCGTACCCCGGAATCCTCTGGCTGGTGCGCGGCGCCGTGCACCTGCATGAATGCGCGGGCCAGGCCACGGACCAATGGCTGCCCCGCACGGCGCTCTCGGGAGCGCACCGGCACGCCTACCACTCCACCTCCGAACCCGCGGGCGACTTCTTCTGCCTGGCCTTCCAGCCCGGCGCGCTCGCGCTGCTGACGGGGCAGGACCTGCAGCCCCTCACCGACCGCGTGCAGGACGCGCGCGACTGGCTGCCCGCCGGCCCCGGGCGCGCCGACTGGCTTTGCTGGCTCGAGGCGATGCACGCCGCCCCCGGCCACGGTGCCCGCATGGCCCTGTGCGAGGCGTTCCTGGCGCCCCGCTGGGCCGCCGTGGCGCGGCAGCATGCGGCCTGGCTGCGCGTGCTGCAGGGGCGCTGGGAGCGCCCGGCGCGCCAGGCCCTCGCCCGGGAGCTGGGCTGGACGCCCCGCCACCTGCAGCGGCGCGCGCACCAGATCACCGGCCTGCGCCCCGGCGAGGTCGAGCGCATGCTGCGCGCCGAGCACGCCCTGCTGGCCATGCGCGACGCGGGCGCGAGCGTCGTAGACGCGGCCCTGCGGCACGGCTACGCCGACCAGGCCCATTTCAGCCGCGAGGCACGCACGCTCTACGAGCGCTCCCCCGCGGCGCTCAGGACCCACGCGCAACAGCCCGCCGACGACGCGGACTGGCTGCTGCGCCGGCCCGCGCAAATGCCAGCGGAGCCTGGCGCGCGGCGCTAGCCGGTGCTAGCGCGGGATGACCCGGGGCCGCCGGATCCGGCCCTGCAGCTGCAGGATGCCGTAGAGCAGCGCCTCGGCCGTGGGCGGGCAGCCGGGCACGTACACGTCCACCGGCACGATGCGGTCGCAGCCCCGCACCACCGAGTAGCTGTAGTGGTAGTAGCCTCCGCCATTGGCGCACGAGCCCATGGAGATCACATAGCGGGGTTCGGGCATCTGGTCGTAGACCTTGCGGATGGCGGGCGCCATCTTGTTGGTCAGCGTGCCGGCCACGATCATCAGGTCGCTGTGGCGCGGACTGGAGCGCGGGATGATGCCGAAGCGGTCCAGGTCGTAGCGCGCCATGGCCGCGTGCATCATCTCCACGGCGCAGCAGGCCAGGCCAAAGGTCATGAACCACAGGCTGTCGGAGCGCGCGGCCTGGACCACGTCGTCCAGCCGGGCCAGCATGAATCCATCGCGCTCCAGCGTGGGAGCCGCCTCGGCGGGGAAAGGGGGGTGGGAGGAGAAGGAGGAAGCCATGGCGGCATCTTGGCGAGGCCGCTGCCCGCCGTCTTGAAGCAAAGCGACCTCAGGGCCGCCCGCCGCGCCCTGCGACAATGCCCGGCCGCGCGGGCGCATTTCCAGCCAGTCCGTGCGGCCGAAGGCCTGACTTATGCACAAAACTGGCGCAGGGCCCGCGCCGTCCGCGCGGCGCGGCACGCCAGGCAGGCCCGAACGGAAATATTCTCAACCAGCACGTAAGTCATTGATTTCAAAGGATGTAGCAGGACTGCTTTTTTTGCGGGCATTCCGGCGAAAGCACGGCGGCACAAGGGCTTGCACGCCAAACACAGGGGATATCAACAAAGTTATCCACAGAAATTCTGGATTTCTCGCAAAACCTGAAGCAAATCAAGCACTTGCGGCCTACATCGCAGGAAGGCCTCAGCAGGGAATGGGGCGGCTAGCACAATTTTGGGGCTTCCCCGGGCCTTGACGGCCGATCGATGTTCGACTTATGCACACAAATCTTGATGCGACGCAACATAATCGGGCCCGGCAGCCTTAGCACAGAATTTGTACCGAAAATCCTTCAGATGATTGATTCATAAGGATTTTTTGGAGCTGCCGATTTTGTGTGCAATCTGTTCAGGCCCAGTATTCATGCGGGTCGGCAGGGTGCTGGGGCAGGATGTCAACAAAGTTATCCACAGAAAGACGGGATTACTCGCTCGCTCCAACAAATCAAGCACTTAGCCCCCGAACCTCCACACCGCCTCCACAAGCCTCTGTAACTCGCTCCCGTCCGTGTCCGCCTCCCTCGCCATCGTCCACGTCGCGCTGCACACCCCGTCCCACAGCGGCGTGGGGGACCTGCTCAGCTACGCCAGCCCCCAGGCCCTGCCGCCCGGCACGCTGGTGCGGGTGCCGCTCGGAAGCCGCGAAGTGCTGGGCGTGGTGTGGGACGCGGCCGAGGGCACCGGCGAGTTGCCCGAGGGGGCCACCCTGCGCCCCATCGCGGGCGTGCTGGAGGGCGTGGCCCCGCTGGACCTGCCCTGGCGCCGCCTGGTGGCCTTCGCCGCGCGCTACTACCAGCGCGCGCTGGGCGAAGTGGCGCTGGCGGCCCTGCCGCCCCAGCTGCGCGATTTGCGGCCCGAGCAGCTGGCCCGCCGCCTGCGCCGCCCCGCGAAGGCGGCCGGGGACACCACGGACGCTATGCAAACAATAGCACTCACCGCTGAACAGGAAAGCGCCAGGGCCCGGATTTCTTCAGAATCCGGCCCCTTCCTGCTGTTCGGCAGCACCGGCAGCGGCAAGACCGAGGTGTACCTGCGCTGCGCCCAGGAGATGCTGGAGGCGGACCCGGCGGCGCAGGCGCTGGTGATGGTGCCCGAGATCAACCTCACGCCCCAGCTGGAGGAGCGCTTCGTCTCCCGCTTCGCCCCGCGGTTCGGCGCGGGGGCCGTCGTCTCGCTGCACAGTGGCATGACGAACCCCCAGCGCCTCAAGAGCTGGCTGGCCGCGCACGGCGGCGCCGCGCGCATCGTGCTGGGCACGCGCATGGCGGTGTTCGCGAGCATGCCGGGCCTCAAGCTCATCGTGGTCGACGAGGAGCACGACCCCAGCTACAAGCAGCAGGAGGGCGCCCGCTACTCCGCGCGCGACCTGGCCATCTGGCGCGGGCGCGAGCAGGGCGCCAAGGTGCTTCTGGGCTCGGCCACGCCCTCGCTGGAAAGCTGGCACGCCAGCCGCCCGCCCACGCCGGACGACCCCGAGGGCGGGCGCTACGCGCGCCTGGCCATGCCCAGCCGGATCGGCGCGGGCGCCCTGGCGCGGGTGCGCCGCGTGGACATGAACCAGCAGCCGCGCCGCGCGATCTTCAGCGCGCCGCTGCTGGCCGCCATCACCGAACGCGTGGCGCGCGGCGAGCAGAGCATGGTGCTGCTCAACCGGCGCGGCTACGCCCCCGTGCTGCACTGCGCCGACTGCGGCTGGAAAAGCGACTGCCCGCACTGCAGCGCCCACCAGGTCTTCCACAAGGCCGACCGCACCCTGCGCTGCCACCACTGCGGCTACACCGTGCGCGTGCCCCGCGCCTGCCCCACCTGCGGCAGCCCCGACATCCACTCCATGGGGCGGGGCACGGAGCAGCTGGAGGAGCAGCTCTCCACCCTGCTGTCCGAGGTGCTGCGACCCGACCGCACGCCCGCGCGCATCGCCCGCATCGACGCCGATACCACCAAGGCCAAGGGCGCGCTGGAGGCCCAGCTGGCACAGGTGCACGCGGGCGAGGTGGATGTGCTCGTGGGCACGCAGATGATCGCCAAGGGCCATGACTTCCGGCGCATCACGCTGGTGGCGGCCGTGCAGCCGGACGGCGCGCTGTTCAGCAGCGACTTCCGCGCGCCCGAGCGCCTGTTCGCGCTGCTCATGCAGGCCGCCGGCCGCGCGGGGCGCGACGCCGCCTACATGGCCGCGCAGGGCACCCAGTGCGAGATGTGGATCCAGAGCTACCACCCCAAGCACCCGGTGTACGAGGCGCTGCGCACCCACGACTACCCCGCCTTCGCCGCCCAGCAGCTCCAGGAGCGCGAGGAAGCCGCCATGCCCCCGTTCGCCTACCAGGCCCTGGTGCGCGCCGATGCCCGCACGCAGGAGGTGGCCCAGGGCTTCCTGGCCGCCGCCACGGCCGCCGCCCATGCCGCCGGCCTGCCGGGGCTGGACGCGGTCACGCTGTTTCCCCCGGTGCCGCTGACCATCCAGCGCGTGGCCAACGTGGAGCGCGCCCAGATGCTGATGGAAAGCCCGAGCCGCGCCGCGCTGCAGCGCTTCCTGGCCGCCTGGCAGCCGGTGCTGCAGGCCACGCGCGCCCAGCCCGCGCACAAGGGGCTGGTGCGCTGGCTGGTGGATGTGGACCCGCTGGTGATCTAGGCTCAAGATCCAGGGTTTTCATGGCCCTGGCGCTTGATGGACATGCGCGGATAGCTATTTAATTGATAGCAAATTCCGCCACATCCCGCGCATCCTCGCACCCGGCGGATTCCGGGCCGGGGTGCGCGCGGGCCATCCGGTCACCCCTGGCGGCACTGCCGGTCCACGTACTGCAGGGCGTCGGGCAACGCGTCGCGGAACACCAGCCACTCGTGGTCGCCGTCGATCACACGCAGCTCCACCTGCTTGGGCTGAATCTGGTACATCCGCCAGTACAGGGTGGCCGACATGGGAGCGATGCCCAGATAGTCGTGGTCGCCCGAGACGATCCACATCGGCACACGCGGCGTGCCCGCCTTGTAGGCGTCGAGCGCCGCCGCGTAGTTCAGCGACTTCCAGGTGTCGGGGTCAAACTGCCCGTCGCGCACGAACTGCGGGGTGCGCCGTGCCGCCGAGGTGTCCGGCGGCAGCGGGTCATAGATGGCGGGGCTGATCACCGCCGCGGCGCAGAACTGCGTGGGGTTGCGCAGCGACAGGTTCAACGCGCCGTAGCCCCCCATCGACAGGCCGCCGATGGCCCGGCCGCTGCGCTCCTTTTGCACGCGGTAGCGCGACTCGACGTAGGGCAGCAGGTCTTTCATGATGGCGGTGCCCGCCTTCTCGGCCGCGCCGTCGGCCCACCACGACGCCGGGCCCGCCGTGGGCATGACCACGACCGACGGGCGGATCAGCCCGCGCTTGATGAGGCCGTCCAGGGTCTCGACCGCGCCCCCCTTGGTGCGCCATTCGTTCTCGTCGCCGCCCGCGCCGTGCAGCAGGTAGACCACGGGATAGTTCACCGTGCCGCCGGGCTGGTAGCCGTCGGGCACATACACCGTGAACTTCACGTCGCGGCCCAGCGCGGCCGAGGGTGCCTGGTCGGCAAACACCTGGCCTGCCTGCGCGGTGGCGGCGGCGGAAAGAACGGCGGCCGCTGCCAGCCAGCTCCGAAAACAAGGCTTCGCAAAACGCATGGAGGTCTCCTCATGAATGGATGGATACGCCCATGCTGCAGTGGCACAGGCGATAGCATTGTGTGCGCACCACGCCACAGTGGACGTTTCGCCGGCGACAGGCGTGGAGGAAGGCCTTCCCGGGCGCTGCGCCCCCCCGACCGTCACGCGCGATGCGGGCGCGCATGCTGGACGACCACACCCATCCGTTGGAGGCCAGGGCGCTGATCCTGTCCGGCGCGATCGGCAACCCACGGTCGCGCGGGCCCGATAAAACTTGCCTGCCGTGGGCTTGCCCCAGATACTGCGGCCTGGCACTCCAGCGCCTCGGGGCGTGGCTGTGCTGCGCGGGTCCGGTGGACCCGGCATCCAGGGCCCGTCGACCGGCCCCGTTCCCCCTTCCCTCGTCAGAAAGCCTGCCAATGACCGCCATTGTTCGTGCCCTGATCTTGCTGGCCCTCCTCGCGGGGGGGACCGCCGTGCGCGCCCAGAACCTGCTCACCAACGGCAACTTCGACGCCGGCCTGGCCGGCTGGAGCACCTGGACGGCGCCGCCGGGCTTCTGGGATGGCACCTGGATCCACAGCAACGATTGCGACATCTGGGTGCCCACCCAGTGCCCCTTCGGGGGTGCGGGCACCTCGCACGCGCAGAAGAAGGGCAGCGGCGCGGGCAATGCGCACGGCGGCCTGTTCCAGACCGTGGCGGTGACCCCCGGGCGGGTGTACCGGCTGCGCGGCGCCTGGTCAGGGGGCGTGACGGGCAATGCGGGCGGCAACGCCACCTGGTGGGAGGTCGTGGCCTACGACGGCGCCGTGGGGGCCGCCACCATCGACGCCGCGCCCGGCCCGCTGGACACGATGATCGCCCGCCGCGACGTCTCGAACCTCGCGCTCAACGGGGTATTCCAGTTCCAGTGGGAGCCGTTCGATGCCACCTTCACCGCCGCCTCGAGCCAGGTGACCATCGCGCTGAAGACCGGCAGCTTCTTCACCTTCGACGCGGCGGGCTACCACGACGACCTCGTGCTCGAAGAGGTGGCGCCCAGCCAAATTCCCGTCAACTCGCCCTGGGCGCTGGCGATGCTTTGCCTGGTGCTTCTGGCGACCGGTGCCTGGCTGCGGCGGAGCCAGGGGATGCGCCCCAGGTAGGGGGCGGCACAAATTTTCAAGTGCTTCTTGGCCGCCAGCGCTTTGCCAGAAATCGCCTGCAGCTATCGAAAATATAGCAATCAGGCCAGCAGCGCCACCGCCGCCGAAAAGCTCAGGAACGCCAGCGCCGTGGACACCAGGATGATCCGCGCCACGCGCCCGTTGTTGGCGCCGAACTTCTCGGCCAGCAGCGAGACGTTGCTGGCGCTGGGCAGGGCCGCCAGCAGCACCAGCACCGTGAGCGCGAACGGCGTGAGCGGCACCCCGAGCGCGATGGCCGCCGTGCCCGCGCCCCACACCAGCAGCGGGTGCACCAGCAGCTTGGCCAGCGCGATGGGCACGTAGTCGCGCGCGGGCACCTGCTCGTGCTGGTTCATCTGCGAGCGGGCCAGCACCGCGCCGATGGTGAACAGCGCGACGGGCGAGGCCGCGTCGGCCAGCATGGCGATGGTCTTGTCGACCGGGCCCAGCAGAGTGAACTGCAGGGCCGATGCCAGCGCGCCCAGCGCGATCGACCAGGGCATGGGGTTGGTCGCCATGCCCTTGAAGGCGCTGCGCAGCGCCACGCCCACGCCGTGGGTGCCGGCGCCGTCCAGCCGCGACAGCGCGATGCACAGCGAGCTGGTGATGACCATGTCCACCACGATGGTGACGATGGCCGGGCCCGCGCTTTGCGCGCCCAGCAAGGCCACGAGCAGCGGGACCCCCATGAAGCCCGTGTTGGGAAAGGCGGCCACCAGCGCGCCGAAGGCCGCGTCGTTCCAGCCGATGCGCGCACTGCGCGTGAGCGCCACCGTGCCGCCCACCATGGCCAGGGCGCACACCACGTACACGCCCGCCACGGCCGGGTCCAGCAGCTGCCCGATGGGCGTGCTGGCGCCAAAGCGGTACAGCATGCAGGGCAGCGCGAAATACAGCACGAAGGCATTGAGCCCCGGGATGGCCGGCTGGGGCAGCACGCCGCGCCGCGCGGCCAGGTAGCCGCAGAGCACGAGCGCGAAGAAGGGGAAGGTGATGAGCAGGACGGAGAGCACGGGGCTATTGTCCGTGCTGCGCGGTGCGGCCGGTCGCCGGGCGCCGGCGGCGGCCAGCGCAAAGTCAGGCGGGGGCCATCACCCCTGGCGAATGCACGGCGCGAGCGCCGGCGCGGCGGTGCCCTTGCGCGCCACTACTGCTTGCGCTGCACGATCAGGTTGCGCTTGGCGTCCTCGGGGTAGGCGAAGGTGATGGCACCGTTCCTGACCATGCCGATGACCAGCATGTTGCGGGTGATGGCCTCCTTGTCCTGCACGCTGAACGGCTTGTCGTAGGTGGACACCACCCCGTAGTAGGTCTTCATCCTGCCCTCCAGCGATTCCTTGATGGCCTTGCCCGAGAGGTTGCCGTCGCGGATGCCGAGGAAGGAATACATCAGCAGGTACGTGGCGTCGTACGCGTTGGCCGCGGCCATGGGCACGGCCACCTTGCCGTTGTACTTGCGGGTGTAGCTCGACAGGAACGAGGCCCGGCGCTCGTTGCTCGGCTCGGCGATGAAGGTCTGCACCATGAGCGCGCCCTCGGCGGCGTCCTTGGCCCCTTCAAGGAAGAACGGGAAGGACAGCGGCCACGCGCCCACCTGGGGCACCTTCCAGCCCATCGCCTTCTTGCCGTTGGCGATGGTCGCGTTCTCCGGCCCCACGGTGTAGCTGTAGACCACGTTGGCGCCCGCGGCGCGGGCGGCCGCGAGCTCGGCCGTGAGGTCCTTCACGCCCAGGTCGAAGCGCGCCACGTGCACGGGCTTGAGGTTCTTGGCCGCCAGCGCCGCCACCACGTCGTTGTAGCCGCCCTCGCCGTAGCCCGTCTTGTCGGCGAAGATGGCCACCTTGTCCCAGCCGCGCTTGACGATGTCGTCCACCATGAAGGGCGCCTGCAGCGCGTCGCGGGCCTGCACCCGGAAGATGTAGCTGTCGGCGGCCGGGTACCTGGCCGTGACCGCCGTGCCCGTGGAGCACGGCACGATGAGCGGGCTCCTGGCCTCCTGGAACAGGTCGATGGCCTTGAGCGCCACGCCGGTGTTGCAAAAGCCGATGGTGGCGACCACCTTCTCGCCCAGCAGCTCCTGCGAGACCTTGCGACCCTGGTCCGGGTTGGCGGCGTCGTCCTTGATGACCAGCTCCAGCGGCCGCCCCAGGTAGCCGCCCACGGCGTTGATCTCGTCCACCGCGAGCTTGATGCCGTTGAGCATGGGCACCCCGAAATCCGCCGAAGGCCCCGTGAACGGGCCGACCACGCCGACACGCACCGGGGCGGTGCTGCCCAGCTGCGCGTGCGCCGGGGCCAGCGCGGCGGCGCAGGCCAGCAGGGCGGCGCCCAGGGCCCCACGGCCGCGGCGCCGGCGGGTACCAGGTTGCAGCGGTGCCCGGGCGCGAAGGGGGCGAAGGGCGCGGAGTGGGGCAGGAAGGTGCATGGTGGGACTCGTCACGGCGCGGCCACCCGGATCGGGCGAAAACCGATGGGCGTAGTATCAAAGTGTGACGATCCCGTCCCTAGCGGGGTTTCCCGCAGCGCGGGAGCGGCGTCAGGCCCCTGTCAGACCCCGCCGGGGCCGGGGCCGGCCGCGGCGCAACCCGGCCCCGCCGGAGCGCGCCGGTATCATTGCGCGCTCCGGCGGCGCTGCGGTACGCCCGCCCCTGGGTGCCCCCGGCCCCTTCTTCCTCTCCTGCTTTTTCCTTCTTCCTCCATCCATGTCCGCCGGTCTCAATCTCGCCCAGCTCCAGGCTGTCCACTACACCGACGGGGCCTGCCTGGTGCTGGCCGGCGCGGGCTCGGGCAAGACGCGCGTGATCACGCAGAAGATCGCGCACATGATCGAGAAGGGCATGGAGCCCAGGCGCATCGCCGCCATCACCTTCACCAACAAGGCGGCCGCCGAAATGCGCGAGCGCGCCAAGGGCCTGATCGGCCGGCGCGCCAAGGACGTGCTGGTGTGCACCTTCCACGCCCTGGGCGTGCGCATGGTGCGCGAGGATGGTTCGGTGCTGGGCCTCAAGCCCCAGTTCAGCATCCTGGATGCCGACGACGTGACGGGCATCCTGAAGGAAGCCTCGGGCGGCACCACCGACATGGCCACCGCGCGCCAATGGCAGTGGGTGATCAGCAAGTGGAAGAACATGGGCCTGACGTCCGAACAGGCCTTGGCCCAGGCGGTGGACGACAACGAGCGCATCATCGCCACGCTGATGGCGCGCTACGAGGAGCGCCTGGCGGCCTACCAGAGCGTGGACTTCGACGACCTCATCGGCATGCCGCTGCGCCTGCTGCGCGACTTCCCCGAAGTGCGCGCCAAGTGGCAGGCGGCGCTGAGCCACGTGCTGGTCGATGAATACCAGGACACCAACGCCACGCAGTACGAGCTGCTCAAGCTGCTGGTGGGCGAGAACGGGCACTTCACGGCCGTGGGCGACGACGACCAGTCCATCTACGGCTGGCGCGGCGCCACGCTGGACAACTTGAAGAAGCTGCCCATCGACTTCCCGCACCTCAAGGTCATCAAGCTGGAGCAGAACTACCGCTCCACCAGCGCCATCCTGCGCGCGGCCAACAACGTGATCGGGCCCAACCCCAAGCTGTTTCCGAAAACGCTGTTCTCCGAGCTGGGCGAGGGCGAGCCCGTGCGCGTGGTGGACGCCGACAGCGAAGAGCACGAGGCCGAACGCGCCGTGGCCCGCATCCAGAGCCTGCGCGCGGCCAGCAACCCGCCGCCCGACTGGAAGGCCTTCGCCATCCTGTACCGCGCCAACCACCAGGCCAAGCCGTTCGAGAAGGCGCTGCGCAAGGCCAACATTCCCTACAAGGTCTCGGGCGGCACCAGCTTCTTCGACCGCGCCGAGATCAAGGACCTGTGCGCCTGGTTCCGGCTGTGGATCAACAACGACGATGACCCGGCGTTCCTGCGCGCCATCACCACGCCCAAGCGCGGCATCGGCCACACCACGCTGGCGGCGCTGGGCGCGTTCGCCACGCAGCACAAGCAGAGCATGTTCGGCGCGCTGTTCAACGGCATGCTGCCGGCGGCCGTGCCCAAGCGGGCCATGGACGGCCTGCATGAATTTGGCCGCTACATCAACTACCTGGAGTACAGCGCGCGCCGCGTGCATGGCGCCGAGGAGTCGCGCACCTTCCTGAACGAGTGGCTCAAGGAGATCGGCTACGAGCAGCACCTGTACGACAACGAGGACAGCGAAAAGGTGGCCGCCGCGCGCTGGAGCAATGTGATGGAGTTCTGCGACTGGATGGCCCAGCGCGCGGGCGGCCAGATCGACGACACGGCGGGCGCCGTGGTGGCCAAGGAGACCAAGAGCCTGCTGGAGGTGTCGCAGACCATCGCGCTGCTGTCCACCATCAGCGAACGCGAGCAGGAACAGGACATGGTCACGCTCTCGACCCTGCACGCGAGCAAGGGCCTGGAGTGGCCGCACGTGGTGCTGGTGGGCGTGACCGAAGGCATGCTGCCGTTCAAGCTCGACGACGACGAGGGGCGCCAGCAAAAGGTGAGCGACGACACGCTGCAGCGCCTGCAGGAAGAGCGCCGCCTGATGTACGTGGGCATCACCCGCGCCCAGCGCACGCTGGCCGTGAGCTGGACCAAGCGGCGCAAGAAGGGCCGCGAGATGGTGGCCGCGCAGCCCAGCCGCTTCATCGCCGAGATGGGCCTGGACAAGACCACCGCCCGCGAAGACCCGCGCGAGAAGCTCAAGGCCCTGCGCGCCGAATTCGCCGCCAAGGCCCAGGCGACGAGCGCTGCCAATGCCGCCGTGGCCGCCCAGCCCGCGCCCACGGCCTGAGGCGCCCCATGCCCCGGCCGGCACCCGCACGCCCCCGCCCCGCGCCCCGGCGGGGGCCGCTTTTATTTTGATAGCTATCAGCGCTTATCCTACAAGCGCCCACCGCCGAAATGAACCACAATCCACGGCGGCGTGCCCCGCCGCGGCGGACAGGGGCCACCCGCGCCTGCGGGGCCGCTGGCTGGCCGAGCCGCCGGCCCCTGCGCCGGGCGCCACGGCCACGCCGCAGCTGGGGCACCACGCCGCACTGGCACACAGCGTGCGTGGTACCGTGCAGCGTGGCGGCACCACGGCGCCGGTCAGCGGCGACGCCGATGGCGGCGACCCGACCCTGGAAGAATCGATCAACGGCATGAACATCAGCACCCCCTGGACGGGCCAGGTGGTGGATGGATCGTGCGGCAAGGAAATACGCGGAACATGGAACAACGCCACCCCCACCCCTTCAGCTCCATCGGCCCCTTTCGCGCTGCGCAAGCAGGCGGGGTGGCCATGACCGCCACGCCCGCCGCCGCGCCATCGCGTCGCACGCTGGCGCTGCTGGTGGCCGCCGCGCTGGCGCCCGCCGGCGCCGCGCTGGCACAGGCGGTGGCACCGGCCGGCGCCACCGCCTCGGCCGCCGGGGGCGCCGAGAGCGCCTGGCGCCGCTGCACCGCCCTGTCCAGCGACAACCAGGCGCGCCTGGCCTGCTTCGACCAGTGGGCCGCCGACCAGCAAAGCTGGAATGCGCCGGGCGCCTCCGCCGCCGCCTCGGCCGTGCCGCCGCCCGTGGACACCACCCTGCCCGCCACCCGCGTCATCGACGTGGCCCGCACCGAGGGCTGCCGCGACCCGCAGTACAGCGACCTCTCGCGCTTCTGGGAGCTGGAATCGGGCAGCGACTGCGGCACCTTCAGCTTCCGGGGCTACCGGCCCATCACCGTGTCGGTGGTGGCGTCGAGCAACGTGAACCGCCAGCCCACGTCCGACGCGGCGGACCACTCGGCCACCGAATCCACGCCCTACCGCCGCACCGAGAACCGCATCCAGCTGTCGGTGCGCACCAAGCTCGCGCAGGGCCTGCTCACGCAGGGCCACCCCACGCTCAAGGATTCCGTGTGGTTCGGCTATTCGCAGCAGTCGTACTGGCAGCTGTTCACGCCCCAGATCTCGCGCCCCTTCCGCGCCACCGACCACGAGCCCGAGGTCATGTACGTCTACCCCTCCACGGCGCAGCTGCCGTTCGGCTGGAAGTGGCGCTACAGCGGCATCGGCCTGGTGCACCAGTCCAACGGCCAGAGCAAGCCCCTGTCGCGCAGCTGGAACCGCGTGTACCTCATGACCGGCATGGAGCTTTCCAACAGCTTCAGCGTGAACGCGCGCCTGTGGAAGCGCGTGCCCGAAAGCTCGGGCAGCGACGACAACCCCGGCATCAGCGACTACGTCGGCCGGGGCGAGCTGTCGGCGTTCTGGAACGTCAACAAGGACAACACCGTGGGCGCCACGCTGCGCCACTCGCTGTCGAGCAGCGACCGGGGCTCGGTGCGCCTGGAATGGCTGCAGACGGTGGGCACGGGCCTTTTCGGCAGCAAGAGCAACCTGCGCCTGCACACGCAGCTGTTCAGCGGCTATGGCGACAGCATGATCGACTACAACCGCAAGCGCACCGTGTTCAGCCTGGGGCTGAGCCTGGTGGATTTCTAGCAGGGACATCCCCCCTGAGGCGCTGTGCGCCGTCCCCCCGCTCTCGCTGCGCTGCGCTGCGCGGGCAGAGGGACGCAGCCCTCGCTGCGGGGCGGCCCTTGCTTGGCGGCTCTGGCGTGGGCCGCGCCAGTCGCATACGCCTTGGGCAACGCAACGGCCGGGCGCAACCAAAGGCCAGACGCGCCACACACTCTACTCACAACTCGTTACGACATCGCCCTCAAGTTTCGCGCGCTGGCGCCGGGGCGCCGCCACAATGGCACGCGCACAGAAACCAGCGCGGCCCTGGCGAACGGCTCCCGATAAGAGCCCCTTTCCCACCGTTTTACCTGCCATTGCCCGCACCGTGCGCCCTCGACAATGCCGACAGAGAGGAACACACCCATGGACATGCAATACCAGCTCAAGGCAGGCAGCTACTACCTCTACGACATGCGCGAGGCGCCCAGCGCCGTGACGGGTGAGCGCAGGTTCAAGCTGAAAACCGACACCGTGGCGATTGCGTTCGATGCGCACACGGGCGAGGTGCACCAGCACGGCAGCCCCACGCGCATCCAGTCCTGGGCCAACAACACGCGCCGCCGCCTGCGGGCCGCAGGAGCCCAGGACGTGGCCAACGACATCGTGGTGGTGTCGGGCCCGCTGCCCGTGGACGAGCTCAACAAATGCCTGTGGGTGCGCGGCTACGTGCGCCGCATGTTCTCGCGCCTGGCCACCCTGCCCCACGGCAAGCTGCAGCGGCCCGCGGCCGAACCGTTTCGCAAGGCAGCCTGACACGCCGGGCACCCGTCCTTCGAAGATCCCCGCCAGGGCCGCGCACAGCGGCCCTTTTCTTTTCAGGCCCCCCCGAAAAGATCTTGAACAGGTTCTCAGGCCTCGGTGTCTTCGGCCACGTCGCTTTCCAGCGCTTCCAGCACCTCGGCATGCTTGACGATGGTCACCGGCACCGGGCTCGCGTGCGCGACCTCCTGCGAGACCGAGCCCAGCAGCGCGCTGGTGATGGCGCCCTGCCCCTTGGCACCGATGATGACCATGTCGCAGCCCGAGCGCTCGATCATGTCCACCAGCGTGTGGGCCACGTCGCCCACGCCCACGTCGGTCTCGTAGGCCACGCCCGCCGCGTCGAGCAGCGCCCGCGCGGACGCCATGAGGTGCTGGCCGGCCTCCAGGCTGGCGGCGGCGATCAGGTCGGGGTCGCGCGTGGTCACCAATTCGTACAGCGTGGCGGGTTCCTGCACGTTGGCCAGGACCACGCTGGCCTTCAGGCCCTGGCCCAGGAGCGCCAGCGCATGGTGCACGCCGTCCAGGGAGAGTTCCGAGCCATCCACGGCGATGAGGATCTTGAGCATGTTGTTCTCCTTGTGATGGGCTGGTAGCCCGTCTGGAACCAGTGTAGCGATGCGGCGCGCCAACGCCAGCCCATGTCCCTGCGGCCTGCCCGCACAAGGCGGGGGCGGCCCGTCTGGGACAATCGCCCCATCATGCTGCAGTTCGACCTCCTCAAAACCGACCCCACCAGCCACGCACGCCGTGGCACGCTCACGCTCAACCACGGCGTGGTGCAGACCCCCATCTTCATGCCCGTGGGCACCTACGGCACCGTCAAGGGCGTGATGCCGCGCAGCCTGCACGACATGGGTGCGCAGATCATCCTGGGCAATACCTTCCACCTGTGGATGCGCCCGGGCCTGGACGTGATGCAGAGCTTTGGCGGCCTGCACGGCTTTGAAAAGTGGGACAAGCCCATCCTCACCGACTCGGGCGGTTTCCAGGTCTGGAGCCTGGGCGCGATGCGCAAGATCACCGAAGAGGGCGTGACCTTCGCCAGCCCCGTCAACGGCGACAAGCTCTTCATGTCGCCCGAGGTGAGCATGCAGATCCAGACCACGCTCAACTCCGACATCGTGATGCAGCTCGACGAGTGCACGCCGTACGAGACCAAGGGCCACCTCACCACCGAGGCCGAGGCGCGCAAGAGCATGGAAATGAGCCTGCGCTGGGCCAAGCGCTCGCGGGATGAATTCCAGCGGCTGGAGAACCCCAACGCGCTGTTCGGCATCGTGCAGGGCGGCATGTACAAGAACCTGCGCCAGGAATCGCTGGAGCGCCTGGTCGAGATGGATTTCCCCGGCTACGCCGTGGGCGGCGTGAGCGTGGGCGAACCCAAGGACGAGATGCTGGACATCATGGCCCACACGCCGCACCGCCTGCCCGCGCACAAGCCCCGCTACCTGATGGGCGTGGGCACGCCCGAGGACCTGGTGCAGGGCGTGGCCGACGGCGTGGACATGTTCGACTGCGTGATGCCCACGCGCAACGCGCGCAACGGCACGCTGTTCACGCGGTTTGGCGACCTGAAAATCCGCAACGCGCGCCACAAGGCCGACCACCAGCCCCTGGACACCAGTTGCACCTGCTATGCCTGCGCGGGCAGCGCGGGCGTGTCGTGGGACGAGGGCGGGCGCGAGGGTTTCA
The DNA here is from genome assembly GCF_058809075.1 of Acidovorax sp. GW821-FHT11A03. Lineage (NCBI taxonomy): Bacteria > Pseudomonadati > Pseudomonadota > Betaproteobacteria > Burkholderiales > Comamonadaceae > Acidovorax > Acidovorax sp. GW821-FHT11A03. The sequence continues at coordinate 201,491 of NZ_JBXASG010000008.1, read as the reverse complement.
GCCGTGCCTACCTGCACCACCTGGACCGCTGCGGCGAAATGCTGGGCCCCATGCTCACCACCGTGCACAACCTGCACTACTACCTGAACCTCATGCGCGAGGTGCGCGAGTCGCTCGACGCGGGCGCGTTCGCGCAGTTCCGGGCGCGCTTCAAGGCCGAGCGGGCCCGGGGCGTGTAACCACGATCGGAAGCTATAAAAACAATAGCTATCCGCGCTGGATAGACAAGCGCCAGAGGCCCAAATCATTCCAAAAATCCTGCACCAACTGCTGCGCTGGCCCGCGCGCATGCTGACCGGCCTGGGCAGCGGGCTGCTGGCCCTGCTGATCCTGTTCGAGGAATGGGGCTGGGTACCGCTGCAGCAGTTGCTGGCACGCATCGGCCGCTGGCCCGGCCTGCGCTGGATCGAAGGCTGCGTGCGCGCCCTGCCGCCCTGGGCGGCGGTGGCCGTGTTCCTGCTGCCCACGGCGCTGCTGCTGCCCGTGAAGCTGCTGGCCCTGTGGGCGGTGGGCCGGGGGCACGTGGTGCTGGGCATGACCGTGATCGTGATCGCCAAGGTGGTGGGCACCGCCGTGGTGGCCCGGCTGTACAGCCTCACCCAGGCCGCGCTGATGCAGCTGCGCTGGTTCGCCTGGACCCATGCCCGCTGGATGGGCATCAAGCACGCCGTGCTGGAGCGCGCCCGCGCGTCATGGGCCTGGCGCGTGGCGCGGGTCATCCGGCGGCAGTGGCGGCTACGCTGGCGCCGCCGCTGAGCGCCTCCCCCATCGCGACCACGAACCACAGACCACGGTCCCCGCCTGGGACCGCCACCAACCCGCCATTGCACCGCGACATGGGCATACAGCTTGACCTCCCCACCGTACTCCTGCTCTACAAGACCGCCCTGGTGGCCGGGGCCCTGAGCATCTTTCACGTCAGCCGGCATTCCTACCGGCCCCAGGGGCTGCGGCCGCTGGCCGGGGCGTACCTGCTGCTGGCCATCGGCGCCGAACTGGCGGGCCGGGGCGAGTACCTCATCCTGCCGGACTGGCTCTGGACACACGGCAGCCTGCTGCTCGGCACGGTCGGCTATTGCCTCTTCTGGGCGGGCGTTCGGGCGCTGAGCGGGCGCAGGCGCATCCCGATGGGCTGGCTCGCCCTGGTGCCCGCGGGCTGGCTGGTGGCGGGCATCGCCACACAGTTTCCGCTGGACAACCTCCTGCGGGCCGGTGCCTTCCACGTGACGGCCACCGCAGCCCTGGTGGGCTCGGCCCATGAAATATGGCGCGACCGCCGCGCCGAGCCCCTGCCATCACGGGCCCTCCTGGCGGGGTTCCTGCTGGTCAGCGCCTTCATCTTCGCGCTGCGCCTGTTCTACATCGCCACCGAGAACGCCAGCTCCACCGGTTTCGCCCGGGCCTTCTACGTGCAGATGTTCTGCCACTTCGGCATCGCCCTCATGGTCTCGTCGCTCTCCAGCGAACGGGCCGAGGCGCGCCTGGAGCGGATGGCGCAGACGGACGCGCTCACGGGCGTGGGCAACCGCCACTGGGTCATGTCCCGGCTGCCCGCGCAGCTGCCGGTGGGCAGCGCCATCGCGCAGCTCGACCTGGACCACTTCAAGCGCATCAACGACCGCTTCGGCCACGCGGCCGGCGACCGCGTGCTGGTCGCCTTCGCCGAATGCCTGCGCCGCCAGCTGCGCGACTCCGACCTGCTCGCGCGCATGGGCGGCGAGGAATTCCTGGTCTACCTGCCCGATGTCTCGGCGGGCGACGCCGCCACCATCGCCCAGCGCCTGTGCACGGCCGTGGCGCAGATCCGGCTGACCGAGAATGGCGAGGACATCCCCGTCAGCGTGAGCATCGGCCTGGCCTGCGTGGCCCGCGCCGGCGGAACCTGGGCCGACTGGCTGAGCGCGGCCGACCACGCGCTGTACGACGCCAAGAGCGCGGGCCGCAACCGCGTGGCGGTGGTGCACGAACGCCCGGCCTGAGCCGCCCCTCCCGGCCGGGCGCGGACACACCGCGCCAGGGGGCGGTTGCTGCAGAATGCCACCCCATGCCCGCACCCCCCGCCGTTCCGAACGAGGCGCTCGCACTGGCCTTTCACCTCGCGCCCGTGGGCATGTGCGTGACACGCGACCGCGCCATCGAGCTGTGCAACGATGCCTTCGCCCACATGTTCGGCCATGCCCAGGCCGAGCTGCTGGGCCAGCCGCTGGCGCCGCTGTACCCGTCGTTCGACGAGTTCACGCACACCGGCCACCGGGGCCTGAAGGCCATGCGCGACACGGGCGGCTACAGCGACGAGCGCATCATGCGGCGGCGCGACGGGTCGCTGTTCTGGTGCCACGTGGCGGGCCGCGCGCTCGACCGGGCCGACCCGTTCGCGCGCGCCGTGTGGATGTTCGAGGACATCTCGCACCGCCGCCCCGTCAGCACGCCGCTGACCGTGCGCGAGCGCGAGATCGCGCAGCACATCGTCACGGGCGCCACCAGCAAGCAGATCGGGCGCCACCTGGACATCAGCCACCGCACCGTGGACGCCCACCGCGCCCGGCTCATGCGCAAGCTGGGCGCCAGCAGCACGGGCGAACTGGTGGCGCTGCTGCTGGCAGGCCCCCCCTGACCCTCGCGGCGGGCGTTTGAAATCGTCAACAACGGTGTCCCGGGGGTGCCGGGCGAGCCCCCCACCACGCCCGGCCCGGGGACAATCGGGGGCACCCCCGCCCACCGCCCTCCCGCCGATCCACCGCCATCCACCCATGTACCGCCCTTTCGCGCTCCTGCGACCGCTTCCGCCGCCCCTGGCCTGGCTGGGGCTGGCCCTGCTGATCTTCGCCGCCTGCCTGGTGGGCATCTTTGCGCGGCCCATCGGCTTCCTGTCGGCGTTCTGGCCCGCCAATGCGCTGCTGCTGGGACTGCTGGTCCGCTACCCCCGGCTCGCGCGGCCGCCGGCCTGGGTGGCGGCCGCCGTGGGCTACCTGGCGGCGGACCTGGCCACGGGCAGCGACTGGTCCATGGCACTGTGGCTCAACGGGGCCAACATGCTGGGCGCCACGGCGGGCTGGCTGGTGCTGCGCCGCCTGGACGAACGCATCCGGCGCCTGCAGCGCACGGTGTCGGCGCTGTACCTGCTGGTGGCGGCGCTGGTCGCCAGCACCGTGGGGGCCCTGGCGGGCTGCGGCGCCGCGCCGGTGTACTTCGATACCCCCTGGACCGACCTGCTGTCCCTGTGGTTCAGCACCGAACTCATGAACTACATGCTCATCGTGCCGGTGGTGCTGGCCGCGCCCCGCGCCGACGACCCGCCGCCCGCCATGAACGCCCCGCAGGGCCTGCCGGGCGCATCGCTGTTCTGGCGCGTGGCCCCCGTGAGCTCGCTGCTGCTGGCCGAGGGCATCCGCACCGTGGTCGGCGGGCCCGGCATGCTGGCCTTCGTGGTGCCGGGGCTGCTGTGGTGCGCGCTCAGCTACAGCCCGTTCACGTCCAGCCTGCTGTCGCTGGTGGTGTGCCTGTGGACCATGGCCGGGGTGGCCACGGGCGTGCTCAACTTCACGCCCGCGCATGCCAGCGACGTGTTCTCGCTGCGCGTGGGCGTCACGCTGCTGGCGCTGGGGCCGCTGGCCGTGGCCTGCGCCAGCGCCGCGCGCGCCGAGGCCCTGCGCCGCCTGGACCACGCCGTGCGGCACGACGATCTGACCGGCGTGCTCGCGCGCCGCGCGTTCCTGCAGCAGGGCGAGCGGCTGGTCGCGCGCTACCAGCGCGAATCCGCCGGCCTGGCCGTGCTGATGGTGGACGTGGACCATTTCAAGCAGGTCAACGACCAGCTGGGCCACGGCGCGGGCGACCAGCTCCTCGTCGGCCTCGCCCAGGCCATGGCCGGCGCGCTGCGCCCCCAGGACGTGCTGGGCCGCCTGGGCGGCGAGGAGTTCGCGGTGGTGCTGCCCGATGCCTCGCCCGCCGAGGCGCACGCGATCGCAGAGCGCCTGCGCAAGGTGGTGGAGCAGCAGACCTTTGGCGCCGCCGGGGACGTTCCACGGCATGCCACCATCAGCATCGGCCTGGTGCACAGCGCCACGCTGGGCGGCGATGCAGACATGGACATGCTGCTGCTCGCGGCCGACGCGGCGCTCTACCGCGCCAAGGCGCAGGGGCGCAACCGGGTGATGATGGGGTAGCCCCCCGCGCCGGCCCGCGGCGTCCCTCTACAGATACTGCGCCCAGAGCATGTTGGTCATCCGCCCCGCGGGGTCCCAGACGGCCTTGGCCGCGCGAAACCGGTCCGCCTGCGGGTAGGCCGCCGCGAACTGCGCCCGCGTGGCATGGCGCTGGTAGGGCAGGTAGTAGGTGCCGCCATGCTGCAGGGCCAGGTCGATCAGCGCACGCGTCCACAGAGCCACTTCGGCACAGGCCTCGGGGCGGGTGCCCTGCTTGTAGTACAGCACCCACGAAAACACCTCCTCGCGCGCCCAGGCCATGATGGCATCGGGGTCGGGCGGCGCATGGCGCACCGAGATGTTGAGCACCTGCGCCCCATGCTGCTGCAGGATGCGGGCCAAGCCCCGCGTGAAAGCGGCGAACCGGGCCACGGGCACAAAGTACTCCTGCAGCACGTAGGTGGACTGTGCGCGGCTCGCGGGCTCCAGCGAGGCGGCATCCAGGCTGGCCTCGTGGTTGCGCCACACCACCGGCTGGCCACGCAGCAGCGCCGGGCGCACCACCTTGTGCTGCAGCTGGTGGCCCCCCGGCAGTTCGGTCATGGCCCAGATCACGCTCTTGTCCAGGTCATACCGCTGGCCGCGCGGCACCAGGCGCCCGGGCACGGTCACGGGCTTGTCGGTGCGGGCCCAGGTCACGGCGGTGGCGCGGTCGAAACGGGGGGGCAGCAGGTCGGCGTTGTGCATCACGGCCCGCGCGTTGGCGGCCACCCTGGCGGCAAAGAAGCCGGGGTAGTCGTCCAGCGCCACCTGGGCCACGGTGCGCTCGATGGCGGTGTTGGCATCCAGGTCCAGCTCCACCTCGGTGATCACGCCCAGCCCGCCATAGCCGCCCAGCGCGGCACGGAACAGGTCGGGGTGCTGCTGGCGGCTGGCCTCGCGCACCTCGCCGCTGGACAGCACGATCTGCAGGGCCCGCACGGACGCGCCGATGGGCCCGTGCCCCACATAGCGGCCATGCACGTTCACCGACACGGAGCCGCCCACCGTGAAGTTCGAGTAGCTCTGCATGGTGCGCACCGCCAGGTCGTGGGGATCCAGGTGGTCCTGCAGGTCGCGCCAGCGCATGCCGGCCTGCACGCGCACCGTGCGCGCCCCGGTGTCCAGCCACACCAGGGCATTCATGCCGCGCATGTCGATGTGCAGGCCGCCTTCCACGCCGACCTGGCCGCCCATGCTGTAGCGCCCGCCGCCCACGGCCACCGCGCCGGGCCAGTTGCGCACGGCCTGCGCCACGTCCTGCAGGCTGGCGGGCACCACCACCCGCGACACGCGCACGGGGTACAGGCGGGTCACGTTCTCGATCAGCGCCCCGGGCGCACTGTGGGCCTTCAGCGGCGCACAGGACCCCGCCAGTCCGGCGGCGGCCAGCGCGCCCAGAAGCTCGCGGCGGCGCAGCCCCCCCATGGGTGTCACGCGGGGACCCGCTCAGTCATCCCGCGCCAGCCGCACCCCCGCGCCCGTGCCGCAGGCATGGCAGAAGCGGGCGAAGGCGCTCTTGCGCGTGGTGCAGGTGCCGCAGTGGTCGAACAGGCCGATGCCGCAGTGCGGGCAGAAGTCGATCTTCTCGTTCTTCAAGTCCACGGGCCGCTCGCAGCCGGGGCACACGCTCTTGGCCAGGCGGGCCAGGGCTACGTCGTAGCTCAGCTCCTTGCGGCGCTCCTGGTCGGGCAGGGTTTCGGCCAGCTTCTGGCGCTCCAGGTAGCGGTTGAGCGCGAGGATGGCGTAGCGCCCCACCAGCGCCGTGATGCCGATGCCCACCACGTAGCGCACATAGCCGCCGTAGCTGGGCAGGTAGGGCACCAGCTCCACGAAGAACGCGAACAGCGCGAAGAAGATGAAGCCCCACACGAACGGCCAGTAGGTGCCCTTGCGCTTCTTCACGAACAGCCAGCCGGCGATGGCCAGCAGCGGCAGGGTGAGCGCCAGGCGGTACAGGAACACGCGCAGCTCCACCTTGCGGCGCTCGGCCTCCAGCTTCACGTAGCCATCGGCTTCCATGCTGTTCAGGCGCTCCTGCGTGGCCGCCGCCGCCTGGCGCGCGTCGAGCGCGGCCTGCTGCTGCAGCTCCACCGCCTGCTGGGTCTTGCGCTCGGCGAGCTTGAGCACATCGAGCGCCTGGGTGCGCGCAATGACCTCCGGGTCCTGGTCGGCGCGCTGGGTGGCCGAGCGGGTGGAGAGCCAGTTGTTGAAGGTCTCGCGCGCGGCCTGCGTTTCGCTGCGGGCCTTGCTGCGCTGCAGCTGCGCCTGCTCCAGCGCGGTCTGCGCGTCCTGCTCGGCCTGGCGCGCGTCCTTGACCTGGGCGCGCAGCTTTTCGGCGGCCGGCTTGTCCAGGAAGTCATCCACGCGCAGCGGCGTCTCGACCTTGGGCAAATCGCCCACGATGGTGCCGCCCAGCCCGATGAGGAAGCTGGCGAACACCAGCGCCACCAGCCACAGGCCGCGGCGGAACCATTTTTCAGACAGCCGCAGTGATTTGCTCATGATCATTCCCCTCTGTAGATACTATGCATTTGATAGCTGCCAGCGCTTACCAGTCAAGCGCAATCGGCCCATTTCATCAATTCTTCACGGTCAGCACCACCGGCGCGGCCGCCAGCTGGGCCCGCTGCAGCCAGGCCAGCACCGAATCGACCGTGACGGTCTCGATGCGGTCCGAGAACCGCTTGTCGCCCGGGTGGTCGTCGAACGCGATGTTGGCCGAACCCACGCGCCCGCCCATCCGCGTGAGCGGCCCGAGCTTGAGCGTGGTCGGCTCGTAGCCCTTGAACTGCAGCCAGGCCTGCGCCTGCTCGCGGTTGCGCACCGTGGCGGGCTCCATGGCCACGGCCAGCGTTTCCAGCGCCCATTGGTTGGACTGCTGGTACTTGCGGCCCCACACGTAGCTCACCATGCTGTAGGGCGGGTGCTGCAGCGTCCTGGTGCGGGCCTTGTCCTGCAGCACGGCCAGCAGGCGCTGCTGCACCTCGGGCGTGGGCACGGCATACACGGCCTCGTAGCGCCACAGGTCGTCCAGGAAGAACTCGCCCAGGCCCTGCCGGTACAGGTGCCCCACGGCCGTGCCGCATTCGTTGAGCTTGTGGGCCACGCGCCAGGGGCCCTCGGGTGTCTTGTAGGCCCAGCCCAGGTGCGAATAGCGCAGGCCGTACTTGCTCAGGTCCTGCCCGGCGCGGGCGAGCACCACCACCTGGGCGCCAGACTTCGCATGCTCCGCGTCGAGCGCGGCGGAGGTCTGCTGCGCCAGTTGCATGCCGCGCTCGATCACCTTGGCCGGCACGGGCTTGGCGGCCTCGCAGGAGCGGCCCGCGTGGGCCGCTGGCGCCGCCAGCAGGGCCGCGCCCGCCACCAGGGCCAGGCCGAGCATGGCGGGGTTGAAGGAGCGCACGCGGGCATGCGCCGGGGTCGTCACGGTCATCTGCTGCACATCCATGGGGGTGCCCCTTACAGACGCTCGTTGTGCAGCAGCGCACGGCCGATGGCGTTGGGCACGAAGGCGATCGCCTCGCCCGCCACCGACAGCACCACGCCCGTGCCGATCACGCTGCAGGTCACCACCGTGCCCACGGTGTGCGCCGATGCGCCCACGCCCCGGCCCGCCACCTCGACGCTGACCTGGGCGCCGTCGGAGGCGCGCTCCAGCAGGTACACCGTGCCGGTGGCCGAGGCCTCCACCGTCTTCACGGTCAGCGCCGCACCCGCCACCGACAATGCGGCAGGCACCGCCACGACCGCGCCAGCGGCGGCGGACGCCACCGACGCCGTGCCCACCACCGAAGCGACAGGCAGCAGCGACAGCGCGGCCGAGGCCTCGCTCTGGGCGCGCGCGGGCAGGGCGGCCAGCGTGCACAGCAGGCCGGCGGCCAGGGCAAGGGTCAGGATCTTCGGCAATTTCTTCATGGTTTCACTCCTCACAGGAGGTGCTGCGCAGTAGCGCGGCAGCACCGGTTTTTTTCAGGGCAACCTCCGAGCATCCGCCATGGGGCCAGGGCGAACGCCGGAAACTCAGCTGGCGTTGTTACCAGACGTAGCAGCATGTGCTGCGGCAGCTTCGCGGCGGCCTTGCAGGCGTGCTTCCAGCAGGTCAGCCTCGTGGCGGTCGCGCAGCATCTTGGCCAGCGTGAAGGCAGTGGTGATCAGGTACAGCCAGCTCACACCCAGGAAGGCCTTGTAGGTCACGTTGATCTCCATGCCGAACAGGCCCCAGCCGGTGAGGCCCATGGCCACCACGAAGCCGCCCCAGACCACCAGCTTCCACATGGGCGTGTCGCCCGCACCGCGGCGCGCGGCGCTCTCGTTGTCCCGCACGAACTTGGCCAGCACGAACGCGGCCGAGAGGCAGAACACATAGCCCATCACCATGAACGCCTGCTCCAGTTGCTGGCCCGGCAGCCAGGCCAGCCCCACGGCGCACAGGAAGACGGCGATGCCGAACGAGACCCACACCTGCAGTTGCCAGGCACGGGTGTCACGCTGAACGAGGAAGGGGGCATTGGATGACATACAGAGGTGGGGCCCTTGTCAGGCCCGTGGTTGAACACGGACCTCATGGTGCCGGGCCCGGCCCCCGCCGCCCCCGCCGGGTTGCGCCAGTGGCGGCAGTCCGGCTTCACGGTATCGCCAAACGATACTTTTTGCCCATTGCAAGCGGCACCTGGGCGACATGCCGGCACCCGCTTGTCTTTCACAATCGCATCCCAGCAGCCGGCGGCCGCCCGCGGCGGCGCCCGCCCCTTCCCCCACCCGCACGCAGCAGTGCACGGAGACAGCCCATGACCAAACCCTTCGATCTTGTCGTCCACGGCGCCACCGGCTTCACGGGCCGCCTCGTGGTCGAGTACCTTTTGCAGCGCTATCCCGCCGGCAGCGGCCTGCGCTGGGCCATGGGCGGGCGCAATGCCGACAAGCTCGCCGCCGTGCGCGACGAAGTGGGCGCCCCGGCCGACACCCCGCTGATCGTGACCGACAGCACCGACCCCGCCAGCCTGCAGGCGCTGATGGACCAGACCCGCCTGGTGCTGACCACCGTGGGGCCCTACCAGCTCTACGGCAACGAACTGGTGGCCGCGTGCGCGGCGGCCGGCGTGGACTACGTGGACCTGTGCGGCGAACCCGCGTGGATGCGCCAGATGATCGACGCGCACGAAGCCACGGCCCGGGCCAGCGGCGCGCGCATCGTGTTCTCGTGCGGGTTCGACTCCATCCCGTTCGACCTGGGCGTGTACCTGCTGCAAACCGAGATGAAGGCCCGTTTCGGCCACCCCGCGAGCCGGGTGCGCGGACGGGTGCGCAAGATGAAGGGCACGTTCTCGGGCGGCACCGCCGCCAGCCTGAAGGCCACCATGGCCGCCGCCGCCACCCACCCCGCCGTGCTGGACCTGCTCAAGAACCCGTTCTCGCTCACGCCCGGCTTCGAAGGGCCGCGCCAGCCCTCGGGCAACAAGCCCATGGTGGACGAGGCCCTGGGCGAAGGAGTGTGGGTGGCCCCGTTCGTGATGGCCGCCATCAACACCCGCAACGTGCACCGCTCCAATTTCCTGCTGCAGCACGCCTACGGCACCGACTTCGTGTACGACGAAATGCTCATCACCGGCCCCGGCGAAAAGGGCGAGGCCATGGCCAATGCCGTGGCGGGCGACAAGTCGCTGGGCTCGGACAAGGGCCCCAAGCCCGGCGAGGGCCCTTCCCGCGAGGAACGCGAGAACGGCTTCTACGACGTGCTCTTCCTGGGCACCGACGCCGCGGGCAACAACCTGCGCGTGGGCGTCAAGGGCGACCGCGACCCGGGCTATGGCTCCACCTCCAAGATGATCACCGAGGCGGCCGTGTGCCTGCTGCAGGACGCCACGGACACCCCCGGCGGCATCTGGACCACGGCGCCCGCGCTGGGCGGCAAGCTGATCGCGCGGCTGCAGGCCCACGCGGGGCTGAGCTTCGCGGTGGAAGCGGCGTAACCCCCCGGGGTGGGCCCGGGCATGTCCGTTTTCGCACCAGGCCGGTCGTGAAACGCGCGGCCACGGACCCGCCGGTGCACCGAAAATACAGGGCATGAACACTGCCCTGCGCCCCCGCGATCTCGCCCTGGCCCTGCTCGTCATCGTGGTCTGGGGGCTCAACTTCGCCGTCATCAAGGTGGGCGTGGCCGGTGTGCCGCCCCTGCTGCTGGGCGCGCTGCGCTACCTGCTGGCGGCGTTTCCAGCGCTGCTGTTCGTCAAGCCCCCCAAGGTTCCGCTGCGCCTGTACCTGCTGTACGGCATGACCATGGCGGTGGGCCAGTTCGCGCTGCTGTTCACCGCCATCCACATCGGCATGCCGTCGGGCCTGGCCTCGCTGGTGCTGCAGTCGCAGTCGTTCTTCACGCTGCTGCTGGCGGCCTGGTGGCTGCGCGAGGCATGGCAGGGCAACCAGGTGGCGGGCCTGGCGCTGGCCGGCGTGGGGCTGGTGCTGATCGGCAGTGCCCACGGCGCGTCGATGCCGCTGGCGGGATTCGCACTGACCGTGGGGGCGGCGGCGATGTGGGGCTGCGGCAACATCGTCACGCGCGCCGTGGGACGCTACGGGCCGATGAACCAGTTTGCCTTCATCGTGTGGTCGAGCGTGGTGGCGCCGCTGCCATTCGTGGTGCTGTCCTTGCTGCTGGACGGGCCCGCGGCCGTGTGGGCCGCCGTGCAGCACCTGTCGCTGAAATCCATGGCCGCCGTGGCCTACATCGCCTGGATCTCCACGCTGCTGGGCTTCGGGCTGTGGACGTATCTCATGTCGCGCTACCCGGTGAACCGCGTCGCCCCCTTCACCCTGCTGGTGCCCGTGGTGGGCCTAACCACGGGCTGGTGGGTGTTCGGCGAGCAGTTGTTGCCCGTGCACTTTGCGGGCGCGGGGCTCTTGATGGCGGGGCTGGTGGTCAACGTGTTCGGCGGTCCGGCCTGGGCGGCCGTGGTGGGGCGCCTGCGCGGCGCCCCGTGAGCGGAGGGCTGGCCGCCGCTACAGCGCCAGCGGCAGCTCGGTGGTGGACAGCACATTGCGCAGCACCATGAACGAGCGCACCTGCCGCACCCCCGGCAGGTAGAGCAGCTGCTCGGCATGCAGCCGGTTGAAGCTGTCGTTGTCGCGCGTGCGCACCAGCATGAAGTAGTCGAACTCGCCGGTGACCACATGGCATTCCATGCAGCCGGACACCTTGGCCGCCGCCTTTTCAAACTCGGCAAACGACTCGGGCGTGGAGCGGTCGAGCACCACCCCAATCATCACCAGCATGCCCGCGCCCACGGCCTGGGGGTTGAGCAACGCCACGATGCCGTCGATGAGCCCCAGGCGCTTGAGCCGCTCCACGCGGCGCAGGCAGGCGGGCGGGCTCAGGTGCACCTTCTCGGCCAGCGCCACATTGGACAGCGAGGCATCACGCTGCAGCTGGCGCAGGATGGCCTTGTCGGTACGGTCCAGCTCGGCCGACACATCGGACTGCGGCACATTCTTGGCACGAACTTTTGTTGTGCGCATGATGATCTGTGAGAAATATTAGTTTTTCATATTCTCATACACAAACCTGAAACGCTGAAATCAGGAAGAAATTCGCAACCACTGTATGCGCGTGTTTTCCTACGATGAAGGCACTGCAAGCCACCTCTTGCACCATCCCTTCCATCGACCGGAAACCCGCCATGAACCTGCAGAAATTCGCCCGCCACCCGCTGACCTTCGGGCCCTCGCCCATCACCGCGCTGCCGCGCCTGTCGGCCCACCTGGGCGGCAAGGTGCACCTGTATGCCAAGCGCGAGGACTGCAACTCGGGCCTGGCCTTTGGCGGCAACAAGACGCGCAAGCTCGAATACCTCATCCCCGAGGCGATCGCGGGCGGCTACGACACGCTGGTCTCCATCGGCGGCATCCAGTCCAACCAGACGCGCCAGGTGGCCGCCGTGGCCGCGCACCTGGGCATGAAATGCGTGCTGGTGCAGGAGAACTGGGTCAACTACTCTGACGCGGTGTACGACCGCGTGGGCAACATCGAGATGAGCCGCATCATGGGCGCCGACGTGCGCCTGGACGCTGCGGGCTTCGACATCGGCATCCGCCCGAGCTGGGAGCAGGCCATGGAAGACGTGAAGAAGGCGGGCGGCAAGCCCTTCCCCATCCCGGCCGGCTGCTCCGAGCACCCCTACGGCGGCCTGGGCTTCGTCGGCTTTGCCGAGGAAGTGCGCCAGCAGGAGAAGGAGCTGGGCTTTACGTTTGACTACATCGTCGTGTGCTCGGTCACGGGCAGCACGCAGGCCGGCATGGTGGTGGGCTTTGCGGCCGACGGCCGGGCGCGCAAGGTGATCGGCATCGACGCCTCGGCCAAACCCGAGAAGACGCATGCCCAGGTGCTGCGCATCGCGCAGAACACGGCCAAGCTGGTGGAGCTGGGCCAGGAGATCACGGCCGAGGACGTGGTGCTGGACACGCGCTACGGCGGCCCCGAGTACGGCCTGCCCAACGAGGGCACGCTCGAAGCCATCCGCCTGTGCGCACGCCAGGAAGGCATGCTCACCGACCCGGTGTACGAAGGCAAGTCCATGCACGGCATGATCGACATGGTGCGCAAGGGCGAATTCCCCGAAGGCTCCCGCGTGCTGTACGCGCACCTGGGAGGGGTGCCGGCGTTGAACGCCTACAGCTTTCTTTTTCGCAACGGCTGACGCACCGCCGCGCGAGGAAACGGAGCAACAGCGCCTGTGCCGGCTGGCCGGGCTGTCCGTGATCTGAGCGCCCCCCGCTCTGCCCTCACAAGACCTGCGCATGCCGCCCGGTCTTCCACCGCCATGGTCCCGTGCCCTCATCTCATCGCCCTGGCGGCCTCGACAACTCCGCAGTAGCGACAGGCGTGGCCAGAGCGAGACGAAGACTGGTGCGCCTTCCCCTTGTTCACAGCCGCAACGCAGGGTGAACAACCCGCACCAGAAGGACCGCCACATGAAATGCCCACAGCCCAAAAGACGCCCCAGCGTCGCCTTGTTGTTCATGGCAGCCATCGCAGGCTTGGGTTGGGGGCGCATGGCGCACGCCGATGGCTACCCCGCCAAGCCGGTGCAGCTGGTGGTGCCCTTTCCGCCCGGCGGGGCCGTCGACATCGTGGGCCGGCTCATCAGCAAGAAGCTGGGCGAACGCCTGGGCCAGGCGGTGGTGGTCGAGAACAAGGCCGGCGCGGGCACCATCGTGGGCGCATCCTTCGTGGCCAACGCTCCGGCCGACGGCTACACGCTGCTGATCAGCTCGGGCTCCACCTTCACCGTCAACCCGGCGCTCAACAACAAGCTGCCGTACGACCCGGTCAAGAGCTTCGAGCCCATCGGCATGGTGGCGCGCGTGCCGCTGATCCTGCTGGCCCACCGCGATGTGCCGGTGGCCAACCTCCCGCAGCTGATCGCGGCGGTGAAGCGCGCTCCGGACAAGTTCTCCTACGGCTCGTTCGGCAGCGGCACCACGGGCCACTTTGCCGCCGAACTGATGTGGTCGGCCACCGGCATCCAGCTGATGCATGTGCCCTACCGGGGCAGCGCACCCGCCATGAGCGACCTGATCGGTGGGCAGATCCCGTTCACCATCGACACGGTGGCGGCCGCGCTGCCGCAGCTCAAGGGTGGCAAGATCAAGCCCATCGTAGTCACCGGCGCGGCGCGGGCCACGCAGCTGCCGGATGTGCCCACGGTGGCGGAAAGCGGCTTCGCGGGTTTTGCCGCGGATTCGTGGCTGGCCGTCGTGGCGCCGCGCGGCCTGCCCGCCGAAGTCAAGGCGAAGCTGGGCAAGGCCCTGGCCGAGACCATGGCGGATGCCGAGATCCGCAGCAAGCTCATCGCCAGCGGGCTGGAGCAGTCCTATGCCAGCGGCGACGCCGTGCTGGCGCGGATCGAGGACGAACTGCCGCGCATGCGCGCGATCGCCCAGCGCGCGAACATCCGGGCGGAGTGAGCGCGGCAGCGATGGGGCGCTGGCGCGCGCCGGATCACAGCGCCCAGCTCGCCTGCAACGATGGACGCTTTGAAAATGCCTCGTACCAGGCCGCAACGGCGGGATGGCGCTGGCGCCATCCGAAGTCCGCAAACCTGAGATCCAGGTACCACAGCGCACAGGCCACCGTGAGCGTGCCGATGTCCAGCCGCTGCGGCGCGATGAGTGCGGGGTTCGCGGACAGGTGGGCCAGCGAAGTCTCGGCCTTGTCCAGCTGCGCGGCGCGCCACTCGGGCCAGCGCAGCGGCTCGGGCCGCGCCACGTCCTCATAGCGGGCGATCAGCGCGCCGTCGAGGATGCCGTCTCCGAGCGCCTGCAGCGTCAGCGCATTCCAGCGCGCATCGCCACTGCGGGGAAACAGCGTTCCGTTGCCGATCTCGTCGAGGTATTCACAGATGACGCGGCTGTCGTACAGCACGGCGCCCTCGTCGGTGATGAAGGTCGGCACCTTGCCCAGCGGGTTCCTGGCGATGATGTCCTGGTCGCGCCGGACCGGGTTGGCGTTCGATGGCAGCAATTGCACGCGGTCATTGAGGCCCAGCTCGTGCGCCGTGACCAGGCATTTGCGCACATAGGGAGAGAACGGAGAGAAATAGATCTGCATGGAAGTTCACCGGTTCATGGATGGGAAGGCGCTGCCTGCGCCAGCTGGCGGCCCGCGATCCACCCGAAGGTCAGCGCGGGCCCCAGGGTGATGCCGGGCGCGGGGTACTCGCCGCCCATCACCGAATGCATGTCATTGCCCGCCGCGTAGAGGCCCGGGATGGGCTGGCCGGCGGCATCGAGCGCCTGGGCATTTTCGTTGCAGGCAATGCCCACGGCCGTGCCGATGTCGCCCGCGAACACCTTCACGGCATAGAACGGGCCCTGGCGCAAGGCACCGATGCAGGGGTTGGGCTGGTGCGCCGCGTCGCCCAGGTAGCGGTTGTATTCGGTGCTGCCCTTGCCGAAGTCGTCGTCGCGCCCCTGGTCGGCCTGCGCGTTGAAGCGCTCGGCCGTGGCCTGCAGCGCGGCGCCGCCGATGCCCAGGGCATCGCCCAGCGCCCGCAGTGTCGGCGCCTTCACCAGGTAGCCGGCCTTGACAAGGTGATCGCGCGGCCGCCCGCCCGGCAACGCCAGGCCCATGCCCCACTGCTCCATGAAGTCGCTGTCGCAGACCAGGTAGGCCGGCAGCGTGGGCACTGTCTCGTGCGAGCGGTACATCGCCCGCACGAACTCGTGGTACGACGTCGACTCGTTGACGAAGCGCTGGCCGGCACCGTTCACGGCCATGAGGCCGGGCTTGGCACGGTCCCAGACCAGGTGCGGGTAGCGCACGACCGAGCCATCGGGCCGCTGCAGCACGGAGACCGGGGCCCAGAACGCCGGACTGGTGTGGCCCTGCCCCAGCGTGGCACCCGCCTGGCACGCCAGGGCAATGCCCTCGCCGCGGTTGCCTTGCGGCGACATGGACCACGGCCCTGTCGGCGACGGGTAGTGCGCGCCGCGCAATTCCTCGCTCCAGGGAAAGCCCCCCGTGGCCACGACCACGCCCCGGCGCGCCTTCACCTGTACCGGCGTGCCGCCATGCACCAGCGACACCCCCGACACGGCGCCATCGACCACGTGCAGCTTTTGCACCGGCGTGTCCAGCCAGTAGTCGATGCCCCGGTCGAGCACGCTCTTGAAGAGGCGGGCCGCCAGCGCATTGCCCAGCACCAGGCGCGTGCCCCGGTGGTAGCCGCGCAGCCGGTCGGCGAAGTAGCGCAGCACGAGCTTCATGCCCTCGCGCCAGGCCGTGAACGAGCGCGTGACCGCCAGCAGGTGCCTGGCGTCGGTCATGTTGACCATCATTCCGCCCAGCACCATGAACTCGGGCAGGGGGTCGCGCAGTTCCCGGAAATGCGCGCCCAGTTCCCGCCCGTCGAACGTCGCCGGGTCGAGCGACCGGCCGCCGAAGGCCGCGCCCTCGCGGTCGGGGTAGTAGTCGGGGGAGTAGCTGCGCGCGACAAGCCGCACGGCGGTGTGCTTCTCGAAGTAGTCGACCATGCCGGCGCCGTGGCGCAGGAAGGCCTGCTGCATCCCTGCCGGCGCCGCGTCGCCCACCGTGTTGCGCAGGTAGGTCCATACCTTCTCGAAGCTGTCGGGGTGGCCCACCTGGGCCGACTGCGCGTTGAGCGGCGCCCACACGGCCCCGCCGGACACGGCGGTGGAGCCGCCCACGCGGTCGGTCTTCTCGACCAGCAGCACGCTGCAGCCTTCGATCTTCGCGGTCAGCGCGGCGGCCATGCCGCCCGCGCCCGCGCCGATCACGACGACGTCGTACTCGGCATCCCAGCGGGGGGCCGTCATGCGCCCGACCCACCCAGCGACTTGCCGCCATCGACGAACAGCACCTGCCCGGTGATGAAGCCGGTCTGCGGCGACACGAGGAAGGCCACCGCCTGGGCGATGTCTTCCGGCCTGCCGGCCTTGCCCGTGGGCTGCAGCGCGAGCTGCGCCGCCAGCCGCTCGGGCGTGAGCGCGCGCAGGATGGGCGTGTCGATCAGCCCCGGCGCGATCGCGTTGACTAGGATGCCGCGCGGCGCCAGCTCCATGGCGCTGGCGCGTGTGTAGCCCACCACGGCGGCCTTGGAGGCCACGTAGTGCGGGTGGTTCTTCGCCCCCAGGTACGCGCGCGAAGCGATGTTCACGATGCGGCCGCCCTCGGGCATGGTCTTGGCTACTTCCTGTGTGAGCGTGGCCACGGCGATGAGGTTGACCTCGTAGGCACGGCGGAAGTCGTCGTTGCTCACCTCCAGGAACTTGCGCTCGTCGAAGATGCCGGCGTTGTTGACCAGAGCGCGCACTGGGGGCAGGGAGTGCACCAGGCCGCGCACGGCCGCTTCGTCCGTCAGGTCGAGCACGCGGCACTGCACATCCAGGCCCAGGCTCTTCAAGCGGCCAGTCTCGCGCTGCGCCAGGGCTTCATCGCGGTCCACCATCACCACGGCGTAGCCGTCGCGGGCCAGGCGTTCGACCGTGGCCAGGCCCATTCCACCGGCCCCGCCGGTGACCAGGGCAATCGGTTTGCTGTTGCTGTTGTCGTCCATGTGTTTGCGAAGATTCCGATCAAGCCGAGAGAAAGCCGCCATCGACGGGCAGCACCACACCATTCACATAGCTGGCCATGTGGGAGGAAAGAAAGACCACGGGTCCGACGATTTCCTCGACCTCGCCGCCGCGGCCCGCGGGCACGCGCTTCATGTACCAGTCCGTGCCGCCGGGCACGGCCAGCTGCGGGGCGACCATCTCGGTCAGCATCAGCCCGGGCGCGACCGCATTGGCGCGCACCCCAAAAGGCGCCAGGTCGCGGGCCAGCACCTGGGTCAGCGAACGCACGGCGCCCTTGGAGGCGACATACCCGGCCGACGAGATGCCGCTCACGAACGCCACGATGGACGACAGGTTCACGATGCACCCCCGGGTCTTCTTCAACGCCGGCACGAAGGCATGCGTGACGTTGAACAGGCCCTGCAGGTTCACGTCGATGAGGCGGTCCCACACCTCGGGCGCGTGCGGGTCGTCGATGCGCGCGCGGCCGGAAATGCCTGCGTTGTTGATCAGCACGTCGATCGGGCCGATGCGCGCCTGCAGGTCCGCGGCGCAGGCCTGGACGGCGGCCCGGTCGCACACGTCCAGCACCACGCTCCAGGCCTCGCCGCCGGCATCGCGGATGCGCCGGGCCGTGGCCTCGGCCTTGTCCGCACCGATGTCGGCGCAGATCACCTTGGCGCCCTCGTTCGCGAAGCCCAGCGCAATGGCCGAGCCCAGCCCCCCGCCGGCGCCGGTCACCAGCGCGAGCTTGCCTTTCAACAAATCCATCCAATTTCTCCTGCTGAATGGGCGCCGTTCAGACGCCGAGGTAGGCCCGGCGCACGGCCGGGTCGTCCATGAGCTGGGCCGCCGCGCCCTGCAGCGTGATCTCGCCGTTTTCCAGGATGTAGGCGTGGCTGGCCACCGTGAGCGCCAGGCGCACGTCCTGCTCCACGAGCAGGATGGTGAGACCCTGCTCCCGGTTGAGCCGCTGGATCGCCTCGAAGATCTGCTCGACGAGCAGCGGCGACAGCCCCATCGAAGGCTCGTCGAACATGATCAGCCGCGGGCGGGACATGAGTGCGCGGCCGATGGCCAGCATCTGCTGCTCGCCGCCCGACAGCGTGGCCGCCCGCTGCTCGGAGCGTTCCTTGAGCCGCGCAAACAGGGTGTAGACCTTGTCCAGGTCCTCGGCGATCGCGGCGCGGTCGCGGCGCAGGAAGGCGCCCAGCTCCAGGTTCTCGCGCACGCTCATTTCCTTGAACACCTCGCGCCCCTCGGGCACCTGCACCAGGCCCCTGCGGACGATCTCGTCGGACGGCTGCCGGCGGATGGGCTCGCCGGCGAAGTGGACCTCGCCGGCGGTGGGATCGATGAGGTGCGAGATCGCGTTCAGCGTGCTGCTCTTGCCGGCACCGTTGCTGCCCAGCAGGGCCACGATGGCGCCCTGCGGCACGGCCAGGCTCACGCCCGAGAGCGCCTGGATGGCCCCGTAGGAGGCGCTGATGCCGCGCACTTCGAGCAGTGCGCCCTGGCTTGGTTGCTGCATGGGATCAGGCATGGGCCGCTCCCTTGCCGAGGTAGGCTTCGATCACGGTCGGGTTCTCGCTGATTTCCTTGGGGGTGCCTTCGGCGATCTTCTGGCCGAAGGACATGACGGTGATGCGGTCGGAGATCGACATCACCAGCTGCATCACGTGCTCGACCAGGAGCACGGTGATGCCGTCCTTCTGGGCCAGTTCGGTCAGCAGGTGGTCCAGGTTCTCGATGTCCCGGTTGCGCAGGCCGGCCGCCGGTTCGTCCAGCAGCAGCAGGCGCGGCTTGAGCGCCAGGGCACGGGCGATCTCCAGCAGCTTCTGGTGGCCGAAGTCGAGTTCCTTGGCGCGGGTCTCGCGGTCGTGGGTCAGGCCCACGCGCTCGATGAGGCTGTCCACCAGGTCGCGGATCTCGCCGCCGGGGCGGCGCAGCAGCCGGCCCAGCGTGTTCGCGCTGTGCGAGTGGCAGCCCAGCAGCACGTTCTCGTACACGCTCAGGTCGCCGAACAGCTCCAGGTTCTGGAAGGTGCGCGCGATGCCCATGCCTGCCATGCGCGAAGGTGCATGGTGCGTCACGTCCTCGCCGTCCACAACGATGCGGCCTTCGGTCGGCTGGTAGTAGCGGGAGATGCAGTTGAAGGTGGTGGACTTGCCGGCTCCGTTGGGGCCGATCAGCGCATGGATCGAGCCGCGCGCCACGTCGAACGAGAGGCTGTTCACGGCCACCAGCCCGCCAAAGCGCACGGTGATGCCGGAGACTTCCAGGAAGGGGCGCGTGCTCATGCCTGCACCCCCTTGGCGGGCTTGCGTGCCACGCGGCGGTTGCGGTCGGCGAACAGCCCCTTGGGCATGAACATCATGAACCCCATGAGGATCACGCCATAGATGATTTCCTGCACCGACATGAGCTGGCGCAGCAGCTCGGAGATGAGGCCGAAGGCAATGGCGCCGGCCACCGCGCCGCGCACCGAGCCCATGCCCCCCACGACGACCATGGTGAGGACCAGGATGGTGGTCTGGAAGCCCAGGCTCTCCGGGTGGATGAACGAGGTGAACAGCGTGTACATGCCCCCGGCGATGCCCGCGAAGGCCGCCGAGATGGCGAACGCGCTCTGCTTCATGGCCTTGACGTTGATGCCCATGGCCATCGCGGCCACATCGCTCTCGCGCACGGCCCTGAGCGACGAGCCGTACTGTGAGCGCGCCAGCGCCACGGTGAGCCACAGCATCAGCCCCGCCAGCACCACCACGAAGGGGTAGGCCTGCAGGTCGTTGGTCAGCCTGTAGCCGAACAGATTGGCCGGATCCATCTTCATGCCGTTGGAGCCGCCCGTGACGCGCTCCCAGGTGAGGAAGACCCATTGCATCGCCTCGCCGAAGGCGAAGGTGGCCAGGGCCAGGTAGATGTCGCGCATGCGCAGCGCCAGGTAGCCGATGAGGTAGCCGAGCACGGCCGACAGGGCCCCGCCGGCCAGGACGGACAGCACGAAGGGCGGATGCCATGCCGTGTTGATGATGCCGGCCGTGTAGATGCCGATGCCGAAGAACGCGGCGTGCGCCAGCGCGAACTGGCCCGATTCGCCGATCACGACGTGCATGCCCAGGGCCAGCACCACGAAGACCATCAGCAGGTTGACCACGTACAGGACATAGCCCGACACGGCGAAGGGAAGGATCAACAGAACCAGGGCGGCAGCGAGCAATGCCCAGTGATCGCGGGTCATGGTTTTCATACTTTCTTGACTTGGGGCTTGCCGCCCAGGATGCCCTGCGGACGCACGATCAGCGTGACCAGGATGGCCAGGAAGGGCGCGACCACGATGGCGTTGGTGGAGATGAACAGGCCCACCAGGTTCTCGACGATGCCGATGACGAGGCCGCCCAGCACGGCGCCCGGCAGGCTGGTGAAGCCGCCCACGATGGCCGCCGCGTAGGCCAGGATCGCGATGTGCGCGATGTCCGGCGTGATGAGGATCTTGGGGGTGATGAGCAGGGCGGCCAGCGCGGACAGCAGGCCCGCCATGGCCCACACCATCATGCGGATGCGCGACAGGCGGATACCGACGATCTGCGCGGCGCGCGGGTTCATGCCCACGGCCCGCATCGCCTTGCCGATGCGCGTGTGGTTGAACATCAGGTAGATCAGCACCATCGCGGTGATGGAGGCGGCGAAGATCGCCACGTCGAGCCGCGTGAGAAAGGCGTCGCCGATGATCACGGGGTCGTTGGAGACCAGGGGCGGCAGCGAGCGCGGCGTGTCGCCCAGTCCGGTCTGGCGCACCAGGCCCTTGAGCATGTAGGCCAGGCCCAGCGTGGCGATCACCAGCTGCGGGCCCACGCCCTTGGAATGGGTCACCCGCTCCATCACCACCCGCTGGAAGAGCGCCGCGCCCACCGCCACGGCGACCACCGTGACGGGGATGACCACGGCGTACGACCAGCCCGCGATCAGCAGCAGGGACAGCGCCACATAGCCGCCGATCATGAAGATCTCGCCCTGGGCGAAGTTCGGCACGTCGGTGGTCTTGAAGATCGCGACGATGGCGATGGCCAGCAGCGCATAGACGCTGCCCGTCACCAGGCCGGAAAGGATGCCCTGCTGCAGAAACAGCCAAATCTCACTGAAACTCATGGCGATGGAGGGGCGGCCGCACGCGGGCGTGGACCGGCCCCTTCTCCTGGTTGGTTACTTGGGCTGGTAGGTCCAGAGGCTGCGGTAGGCGCCGGGGACCGCGGTCATGTTGGTGCCGTCGAACTTCAGGTAGATGGCCGATTTCTGGCCCGCGTGGTCGGTGGGCGTGAGCTCGATCGGGCCGGCCATCACGTTCGACTCGAACTTGGTCTGCGACAGCGCGGTGAGGAACTTCTCCCGCGTGAGCTGCGGGCCCGCGGCCTTGAGCGCGTTGACCACGGTCATCGCCGACGGGATGCCGTAGGGCATGTAGGTCTGCGGATAGCCGGGCTTGGCGGCCAGCTCGGGGTAGTAGGCCTTGTACATGTCGTAGACCCACTTGAGCTTGGGGCCGCCGGCCACGTCGGCCATCACTTCCTGCAGGTAGACGTTCTTGAACGCATCCTTGCTGCCCACGTTCTCGACCAGCTGCTTGAGGTCGGCCGTGCCGTTGACGGCGATCACGATGGGTTTGGTCCAGCCCAGCTCCTGCGCCTTCTTGACCAGCAGGCTCACGGGGCGCGCGTAGGTGGTGATCAGCAGCACGTCGGGGTTGGCGGCGCGGATCTTGAGCATCGGCGCGGTCACGTCGGTCAGGTTCGGCGCGACCGACTGGACCTGCAGGTCCACCCCGAGCTGCTTGGCCTGGAACTCCGCCGCTTCGAGGTTCCACCCGCCATAGGCATCGTCGTGGTTGATGTAGCCGATCTTCTTGCCCTTGAGGTGCTCGGCGGCGAACTGCACCATCGAGCCGCCCACCGCGCGCTGGGAGATGGAGAACGCGCCGTAGATGTACTTCGACGGCGGGTACAGGGCGCCGTCGCCCGACGCGTTGAGCATCACCAGGGGGATCTGCGAGCGTTCCACGTACTCGCGCGCGCCCACCACGGCGGCAGAGCAGGAGCCCCCGTTGAGCGCGAAGACCTTGTCCTGCTCGGTGAGCTTCTTCACGGCGGCCAGCAGGTCGTTGGCGTTGCAGCGGTCGTCCTCGACCACCAGTTCGATCTTGCGCCCGTGGATGCCGCCGTCCTTGTTGATCTTGTCGTAGTACATCTTGGCCGCGTTCATCACGTCGAAGCCGTAGGCCATGGAGTTGCCCGACAGCGGCCCGAACAGGCCGAGCTTGATGGTCTTGTCGGTCAGGCCCGGTTCGGTCTGCGCCTGCGCGCAGAAGGTGGAAAGTGCGGCCACGCAGGCCACGAGCAAGGACTTGGCTGGTTTCACGAGAGTCTCCTTTTTTTGGGGGGGGTGAGGTAACGGGGAGCGCAATGGCGTCAGGCGGCCGGCTGTGCGGCCGTGTCCTTCTTCTCGAACCCTGGGCGGGGAATCAGGCCCAGCCAGGCCTGCGTCAGGCCGCCGTCGACGAGGAATTCCTGGCCGCTGATGTAGCTGGCCCGCTCGCTGGACAGGAACAGCACGGCGCCGGCGATGTCCGAGGGCGTGCTGATGCGGCCGGCGGGCACGATCTGTTCGCGCCGCAGGCGCACCGCGGGGTCCGTGTAGATGCCCTCGCTCATGGGCGTGCGGATCATCGCGGGGCTGACCACGTTGCTGCGCACGCCGTGCGCGCCCAGCTCGACGGCCAGCAGCTGCGACAGCATCTTCACGCCCGCCTTGCTCACGCTGTACGCCCCGCTGTAGGGCTGCGGAATGCTGGCCGAGATGGACGCGATGTGGACCATCGAGCCCCCGCCGTGGGCGATCATCTGCCGCCCGAAGGCCTGGGCGCACAGCAGGTAGCCGGTCAGGTTCACCGACAGCAGCTGGTTCCACTTGTCGACGGCGATGTCCATCAGCGCGTCGGCGTACAGGGCCGCGGCATTGTTGACCAGCAGATCCACCGCGCCCCAGGCCTTTTGCACCTGGTCCGCCGCCGCCTGCACGCTGTGCGGATCGGTCACGTCGCAGGTGATCGGCAGGACCCGGCCCGGGTGCTCGCCCAGTCCGCCGGCGATCTCCGCCAGGCGCTGTGCATCGCGGTCGAGCAAGGCGACGCGGGCTCCCGCGGCCAGCAGCTGCACGGCGATCTCCAGGCCGATGCCGCCGCCTGCGCCCGTCACCACACCGGTGCGGTTTGCCAACCCCAGCCAGCCGCCATCTTCACTTGCAACCCTTGCCATATCCACGCTCGCCCTTCTTGATCAAAATCACGCATGGTGCGTGAGCGAGGCAATTATGTATACATGACTACTGATTTATCTCAGGGATAACCCGTAAAAAGGCCGTTAATGGCATCACATGTATACTTGAAGAAAATTTCTACTGGAGCGGCAGGGATGAGAACTTTGGCCCAGGACGTGACCGAGACGCTGCGCAACTGGATCCTCAACGGGGAGATACGGCCCGACGAGCGGCTGGAGGAAATCCCCCTGGCCGAGAAGCTGGGCGTTTCGCGCACCCCCGTGCGCGCCGCCCTGAGCACCCTGGCCAGCGAGGGGCTGGTCGACCACCAGCCCAAGCGCGGCTACCTGGTGCGCGGCTTCAACATGGAGGAGATCGTCGCGGCCTACGAGGTGCGCGCGGTGCTCGAAGGCCTGGCCTGCCGCAACGCCGCCATGCGCGGACTCACGCCCGAACAGGCGCAGCGGCTGCGCGGGGCGCTGGCGGACGGCGACCGCATCCTGGACCTGGGAGAACTGAGGCCCGAAGACCACGAGCCCTACCAGCAGATGAACGTGACCATCCACGACACGCTGCTGGAAGCCTCGGGCAACCCCTGGGTCACGCGCTTCGCGGAGCAGGCGCAGAACATTCCCTTCGCCTCGGACCGCATCATCCTGTGGGACGACCATCCCATCATCCTGCGCTCGCACGGCGACCACCACCGCATCATCGAAGCGGTCATCGCGCGCGACTGTGTGCGTGCCGAGCAGCTGATGCGCGAGCACGTGTACTACGCAGGGCTGATCCTGCGGCGCAACTACGAGAAGCTGCTCTCGTGCGGGGACGCAGCGCCGGGGGCCAAGCCACCGGCGCGCCGGGGTGCGCCCAAAGACTGACCCGGCGACAGGCCAGGTGGAACCGCCCGAGGGCGGTTCCCGGCCCATGTATCCATGCCGGCAGGATCGCGGCTCAGGCGCGCAGCCAGGCCTGCAGGTGCGGATAGGGCGCAACGCCCGAAGAGGCGGCCTGTGCGGGCGATGCCGCGAGGCCCGCCGACACCAGCCCGGCAGCGCCCAGATACACGCCCAGCTCGAAGGTCATGCGCAAGCCCTGCGAGTGGCCGTGGTAGCCCCCTTCGTGGAACAGCACGGCCGATGGCAGCCGCAGATGCTGCAGGGCGGCCCAGGCCCATGCCGTGGCTTCGATCTCGCCGCCGTGCGGCACGGGGGGCAGTTCGGCAAGGGCATCGTCCATGCCCGCGCGCAGGGCTGCGGGCACCACGGCCAGGTGTCCGGCCTCGTGCAGCAGGTCGCCGGGCCACCGCAGCCGCGCCAGGTCCACCCTCAGGCCGCCGCGCGCGATGCGCACGCCGGGCAGGAAGCTGTTGCCGCCGGCAAGCTCGTCCTCGGCCACGTCCAGGCCGATCTCCCGCAGAAAGGCCATGATCTTGCGGGCCAGCGCGGTGCGCTCTTCCTGTTCCACCCGGTCCTGCTCCATGGCGGTCAGGCTCCGAGCAGGTCCGCCACGCGCGAGCGCAACAACGAAGGCTGCACGTCCGACGGCGCCACGGCGTGCCCCACGTTCAGGCCCACGCGGCTGTAGAAGCCCCGCCGGAAGGGCCGCACCATGGCCCCGCCCTGCTCGATGCGGCTGAAGTACGAGCCCCACAGATTGGTCAGCGCCATGGGAATGACGGGCGCTTCGATGCCCTCTTCGCGGGCACGCTCGATGATCTTCATGATGCCGCCCTTGAACTCCTGCAGTTGCCCGTCCTTGGTGATGCCGCCTTCGGGAAAGATGGCCAGCAGGTCGCCTTCGCGCAGCACCTGCGCGGCGCGGTCGAAGGCGGCTTCGTAGGTCTTGGGGTCTTCCTTGTAGGGAGCGATGGGGATGGCCTTGGCCAGGCGGAACAGCCAGCCGAGCACCGGCACGCGGAAGATGCGGTGGTCCATCACGAAGTAGATGGGGCGCGGGCTGGCCGCCATGAGCAGCACGGCATCCACAAAGCTCACGTGGTTGCAGGCCAGGATGGCCGCGCCCGTGCTGGGCAGGTTCTCGTCGCCCTGCACCTTGAAGCGGTAGACGAAACGCGAGGACACCCAGGCCACGAAGCGCAGCAGGTACTCGGGCACCAGCATGAAGATGTAGAACGCCACCACCGCATTGGCCAGGCCGGTGAACAGGAAGATCTGCGGCACCGTGAAGCCGGCGCCCAGCAAGGCACCCGCGATGAGCGAACTCGCGATCATGAACAGCGCGTTCAGGATGTTGTTGGCCGCGATGATGCGCGCGCGGTGCGTGGGCTGGCTGCGCATCTGGATCAGCGCGTACATGGGCACGCTGTACAGGCCCGCGAACAGGCTGAGCAGCGCCAGGTCGAGCATCACGCGCCAGTGCTGGCTCTGCGCGAGAAAGGTGCCAAGGCCCATGATCTCCGCGGGCGGCAGGCTGCGCGCGGCGAAGTACAGGTCGATGGAGAACACGCTCATGCCGATGGCGCCCAGGGGCACCAGGCCGATCTCGACATGGCGGCGCGAGAGCACCTCGCACAGCAGCGAGCCGATGCCGATGCCGATGGAGAACACCACCAGCAGCAGCGAGGCCACCTGCTCGTTGCCGTGCAGCACCTCCTTGGCCAGGCTGGGGAACTGGCTCAGGAACACCGCGCCGAAGAACCACATCCAGCTGATGCCCAGCAGCGAGCGGAACACCACGATGTTGCCATGCGCGAGCCTGAGGTTGCGCCAGGTCTCGGTGAAGGGGTTCCAGTTGATCGTGAGCCCCGGGTCGGTGGCCGGCACCGGGGGAATGAACTGCGCCACGGCGCGCCCCGCCAGCGCGGCCACCACACAGGCCACGGCCACCGTGGTGTGGCCGATGCTCGGCAGCGCCACCAGCAGGCCCCCCGCCACGTTGCCCAGCAGGATGGCCACGAAGGTTCCCATCTCGACCATGCCGTTGCCGCCCGTGAGTTCGCGCTCGTTGAGCACCTGCGGCATGTAGGCGAACTTGACCGGCCCGAACAGCGTGGAGTGCACGCCCATGAGGAAGGTGCACAGCAGCAGGACGGGCACGTTGCCCGCGATGAACCCGAAGGCGGCCACCAGCATGATGGCGATCTCCAGGTTCTTCACGAAGCGGATCATGCGCGTCTTGTCGTACTTGTCGGTGAGCTGCCCCGAGGTGGCCGAGAACAGAAGGAACGGCAGGATGAACAGCGCGCCGATCACCAGCCCCGCCATCGCGGGCGGCAGCCACGACACGCTGAGCTGGTACGTCACCATCACGGTGAATGCGAACTTGAAGAGGTTGTCGTTGGCGGCGCCGGAGAACTGGGTCCAGAAGAACGGGGCGAAGCGCCGCTGGCGCAGCAGCGCGAACTGGTTCGGGTCCTCATGCCCATGGCCCGGGCTGCCCGTGTGCTGCACGGAGTGCACGTGGGGCGCCTGGGGCACGCTGGCTGGGGTGGTCTCGGGGTTCATGCGTTTCTCCTCGTGTCCAATGGGTCGGCGGTGGCTGCTGTGTGTGTTGGTATGGCCCGGCGCACCCGGGGCTGGAGGCCCTGCCCGCGCGCGACACCCATGGTGTGGGCGCCATTCTGCCCGCACATGGCGGCAAATGCGGGGCGCGGTGCGCGGCTGTGGCGCGAAGCCGCCAGCGCATCCAGCGCCATCAGCACCGGCCAGGCAGCGCCAGCCGCCAGCACGTGCTTGAGGCTGTGGCCCGACACCCACTGCGCCGTGGCCTCGAACACAGCATGGTCGGCCGCCTCGAACAGCTTGGCCACGGCGTACATCGCGATCACGGCGCCCAGGTGCACCGGCAGCGTGCCCGCACGCCGGGGCAGCAGGGCCAGCGCCAGCACCACCAGCATCCCGCCCAGCTGCACCACGGCCCAGGGCAGCAGATTGCCGGTGGTGGACCACCACAGCACCGCAGCCGGACCCGCCAGCAACACCGTGCCTGCGGCGGCCCAGCCCGCCCGGGCGCTCACCCGACCACCCGCCGCCAGGCCCAGCAGGCCCGCGAAAGGCAGCACCATGCACAGCCGGTCCCACAGCAGGCCCAGATCGTCGGGCACCGCGTGGTACAGGCCGGAGCCCACGGCCGTGCACACCAGGCCCGCGAAGAACAGGGCCGCGAAGACCCGGGAGGCCGCATCCATGGCCGGGCGCTCCACGCGCCGCAGCCACCGCAGCCCCCACAGGCCGGCGGCGGCGAATGGCAGGTTGCTCAGGACATCCAGCGCGCAAGGGATGCCCCACAGCGCGCGCTGGTCCGCAAAGGCGTGCTGGTGGGTGCTGGCCGGCAGCGCCGGGCCCAGGCACGCCAGCCCCAGCAGCAGCACGGCGAGGCCCAGCAGGGCCCCCTCGGCGCGCGACGGGCCGGGGCGATGGCGAAAGGGAGCGGGAAGAACGGTCATGGTCGTCGTGTCCGTGGGCAGGTGGTGGATCGATGCCGCGCAGTGTCTTCAGCCCAACGGCCCCGGGCCGCGAAAAGTCGCACGGAGGGCCACCCGAAGCACCCTGGGTACCG
This sequence comes from Acidovorax sp. GW821-FHT11A03, assembly GCF_058809075.1. Classification (NCBI taxonomy): domain Bacteria; kingdom Pseudomonadati; phylum Pseudomonadota; class Betaproteobacteria; order Burkholderiales; family Comamonadaceae; genus Acidovorax; species Acidovorax sp. GW821-FHT11A03. The sequence goes on along the minus strand of NZ_JBXASG010000008.1, from coordinate 173,406 downwards.
ATAATCGATACCCATGAGCACCACCGCCGACCTCGTTGCCGCCCTGAAAAAGGAACTCAAGACCGCGCAGATGACCTACGCGGACTTGGCCCAGGCCCTGGGCATGGCCGAGTCCAGCGTCAAGCGCATGCTGGCCAAGGGCGACATGCCGCTGTCGCGCATCGACGCTATCTGCCGCGCGCTGGCGCTGGACTTCGCCGACCTGGCGCGCCGCGTGGCCGACAGCCAGCCCTTGCTCAAGGAACTGAGCCAGGAGCAGGAGCGCGCGGTGGTGGCCGACAAGAAGCTGCTGCTCATGGCCATCTGCGTGCTCAGCCAGTGGACGCTGGAGCAGGTGACCACCACCTACCGCCTCACCGAGGCCGAGGGCATCAAGTACCTCGCGCAGCTCGACCGCATCGGCATCATCGAGCTGCGGCCGCTGAACCGCTACCGCCTCAAGCTGGCCAAGACCTTCCGCTGGCGGCCCCACGGGCCGGTGATGAACTACTTTCGCGAGCATGCGCTGCTCGACTATTTCGCGGGCGGCTTCGACGGCCCGGGCGAAGGCGTGCTGCTGGTGCACGGCACCATCAGCCGGGGCCTGGCGCCCGCCTTCATGGAGCGCATGCAGCGCGTGGCGCAGGACTTCGCGCAGCAGCACCTGGCCGACCAGAAACTGCCGCCGCGCGAGCTGGAGGGCTACACCCTGCTGCTGGCCATGCGCAGCTGGGAGTTCGAGGCCTTCACCGGGATGAGACGACTCCCCCCCTGAGCCGCTGCGCGGCGTCCCCCGCGGGGGACGCACCCGGTGGCCCGGCAAAGCCGGTTCCACGGGTGCACCGGCCTTGGGCGCGCCGGTTTCGGAGGGCGATGGCATGGCATGGCGGGGGGCCGGGCGAGCCAGCACAAACACTATCGTTTTGATAGCTTCTTGCGCTTTACCGACAAGCGGTAGAGGGCTAAAAGGTGCTCAGAACAGCCGCCTCCAGCGCACCGAATGCCCGTTTCAGCGCCGGTTGACTCTTTAATGTGAATACACTATTCTTTAAATAGTAAATTTTACCAATTTAAAGATATTAAATGAAGACCACCCGCCAGCAGCAAGATGCCACCCGCCGCCAGATCGTGGCCAGCGCGGTGGACCTCATGACCCGCCAGGGCTTCGACGGCACGACGATGAAGGACATCGCCCGCGCCGCCGGCATTGGCGACGCCACGATCTACAAATACTTCCCGACCAAGGACCGCATCGTGCTGGGCTACCTGGACGACGTGGCCCACCAGGCGCTGGCCGACACCCTGCAGACGCCCGGCTTCGCGGGCTACGGCCTGCAGGAAAAGCTGCAGCGCCTGACCGACGCGGTGCTGGAGCGCCTGCTGGCCGACCGCGAGTTCGTGGCCCAGGTGCGCACTCTGGCGCGGCGCTCGCCGCTGTCGATGCTGGCCGAGCCCCTGGCGGCGCGGCACAGCCTGCGCGAGGCCGTCGCCAGCTTTCTGGAAGCCGCGGAGGCCAGTGGCGAAATCGAGCCCTGCGACTTCAAGGGCATGGCGGGCGGGCTGTACACCGACTACCTGGCCGGTGTGGTGACGTACTGGCTGGCCGACACCTCCGAGGAATTTGCCGACACCACGCAGCTGGTGGACCTCTCGCTCGGCGTGCTGGTGCAGGCGCTGCGCGGAGGGCTCGTCAACCGCGTGTTGCAACTGGGTGGCTTTGTGCTGCGCAGCCAGATGGCCCGCATGGTGCAGCACAGCAGCGGCCTGATGGGCATGCTGCACCTAGCCAGACAGGCCATGGCCAGCGCACCGCCCGGCCCGGCCCCCGCCTACACGGCAGCCGCTGAACCATCCCGGTCGCCGGAGCCTTCCAAACCGCCGCGTGCGCCGCGCAAACCCCGCGCTGCCAGCCCGACACCCGCCGCACAGCCAGTGGCCACGCCCCGCAAGAGGAAGTCCGCATGACCACCGCCCCCGCCGTGCGCGAAATCCAGGTGCCCCCAGGCACCGTCATCCATGCCACCTTGCATGACGCGGATTTTTTTGACGCCTTCACAACGACCGATCCCCGCCCCGCCGCCAGCGCATTGCAGACCTGGCTGGAGGTCTTGGCCAGGACACCGCGGTGGACGGAGCAACTTCTGGCAGTCCGCAACAAGCTGGTGCGGCTGGTGGGCCTCAAGGGCGTGGGGCAGTTGCAGGACGTGCATCCGCTTGCCAGCGGAGCCTCTCCAACCAATGCGCGCAGCTACCGCGTCGGAGACCGCGTGGGCATCTTCCTCATCCGCCATCTGAGCGACACCGAAGTGGTGATGGGGCAGGACGACAAACACCTGGATGTGCAGGTCTCGCTGACCAAGCACGGCCAGCCTGGCAGTGCCCCCACGGTCGTCATCAGCACCGTGGTGCACATCCACAACACGCTGGGCCATGCCTACATGGCCGTCATCACGCCGTTTCACCGCCGCATCGTGCAGGCCATGCTGCAACAACTGGCCGCTTCAAACCATGGCCCGCGCTGACCCGCCGCGCACCAGCCGGCTTGCGCGCGGCACCATCACGGGCCTGGCGGCGGCACGCATCGGCATGGCCCAACTAGGCCATCGCGTGCGCAGCACGCCGTCTGCCCAGGCGCAGGCCGACCACGAGGCCGCCCTGGGCCGCATCCTCTTTGGCGCCCTGGGCCAGCTGCGGGGTTCGGCGCTCAAGGTATCGCAGCTGCTCAGCATGCACCCGGGCCTGCTGCCCGACGGCGTGCGGCAGGAGCTGGCGCGCGCCCACCACCAGGCGCCGCCGCTCAACCGCGCGCTGGTGGGGCGCGTGTTCCGCCAGGCCTTCGGCCAGGAGCCCGAGGCGCTGTTCGACCACTTCGAGCCCACGGCCTTCGCCGCCGCCAGCCTGGGCCAGGTGCACCGCGCACAGCTGGCGGGCCACGGCACGGTGGCCGTCAAGGTGCAGTACCCCGGCATTGCCGCCACCATCGCCAGCGACATGCAGCTGATGCGCACCGCGCTGCGCGCGCTGGCCCACACCGACATGCCCCTGCCCGCCAGCACCGTGGTGGACGGCGTAATGGCCGAGATCGAGGCCACGCTGCTGCGCGAGGTGGACTACCTGCAGGAAGCCGAGCAACTGCAATGGTTTGCGCAGCACGCGGCTTTGCCCGGCGTGGCGCTGGCGCGGCCCATCCTGTCGCACACGCGGGTCCAGGTGCTCACGCAGCAGTTCCTGCCGGGCCAGCACCTGCAGGCCTGGCTGGCCACGCAACCCACACAGCAGCAACGCGATCAGGCCGGGCAGCACCTGTGGGACTGGTTCATGCACTGCACTTTTGTGCTGGGCCGGGTGCATGCCGATCCGCACCCTGGTAATTTTCTGTTCGCCCCCGATGGCACGGTGGGTGTGCTCGACTTTGGCTGCACGCGCAGCCTCTCCGACGGGTTTCGGGCGCAAGTGACACAGGCGTGGTCCGCACTGCAGCGCCCTCCCTCCGACCCGCAGCGCGACGCGCTGGTGCTGCAGGCCTACCAGGCACTCGGGCTCGTCAACGCCGGCCTCTCCGTGCAGGCCTACGCCGCCGAACTCGCCCCCGCACTGGCTGACATGCAGGCCTGGCAGATGGAACCCTTCACGCAGGCGGTTTTCGATTTTGGCGCCAAGACGCCGCCACCCATCACCGCCGCCCGCCACCAGCGCGTGCTGGGCGATCATCTGGTGCAGGTGCCCGGCGAAATGCCGGCGTTCGAGCGCATGTGGATGGGCCTGATGCACCTGCTCACGGGGCTGGGTGCACGGGTGCGCACGCATTGCCCCGCCCTTCTTTCTTCCTAGGAACCCGCCCACATGACCACCCTGACCTCCCCCTCCCCTCGCTCTGCGGCCATGCCGCCTCGCAGCCGCTGGAAGGGCCCGTGGATGCTGGCCGTGGCGCTGCTGCACACGCTGTATGCCGCCGTCGTGTTTCCGACCCAGCTGCAGGAGATCGTGCGGCGCGGCGTTTTCAACAGCGTGCAAAAAGACCCGACCGTGGGCGCCGTGGTCTGGTTTGTGCTGTTCGGCGTGTTGTTCGCGCTGCTGGGCTGGGCCATCCTGCTGGCCGAACGCAACACAGCCATGGCGCCCGTCCCCATGCGCGGGCTCGGTGCCGGGTTGCTGGCACTCACGCTGCTGGGCATCGTGCTCATGCCCGCCTCGGGCTTCTGGCTGGCGCTGCCGCCCGCGCTGGCCCTGTGCTGGCCCCCAAGGCGCTGAAGGCGACGAAGACGGATCGCCGCGCCGCGTCTGCACCTTCCACGGCCACCCTGATTGACTTGAAAACTGTCCATGATGAATACTGCGCTGGTACTGGCAGCCGGGGGCCTCGCCCTGGTGGGCGTTGCGCACTCGGTGCTGGGTGAATTCCTCGTGTTTCGCGCACTGCGCACGCAGGGCGTGGTGCCCACCGGCGGCAAGCCCGTGCTGCACGAGCGGCAGGTGCGCATCCTGTGGGGCACCTGGCACCTGGCCACCGTGCTGGGCTGGGCCCTCAGCGCCCTGCTGTGGCGCCTGGGGACCGTACCCGGGGATGCCAACCTGGGGGCCTGGGTGGCTGACGTGGCCGGGCTGGCCACCTTGGTCAGCGGAATGCTGGTGTTCTATGCCACCGAGGGCAGGCACCCTGCATGGTTTGCCTTGCTGGTGGTGGCGGCCCTGGTGTGGTGGCGTTGACACGCGCAGGCCTGCACCGGACGGCCGCCTGCACGCCCCGGCGTGAAAGAAATCACGAAAAGCCCCGCCTTTGCCGCCACGGGAAACACAACTTCACAAGACTTCGCAATTCGCCTACACCGTCTTGACGCAGCATCTGCACCATGAAGTCTCCGGTTCCGCAAGGAATCATTTTGAGGAGACCATCATGGCCCGCAATGCACTCGCCGCTGCTTCCATCGCCCTGCTGTCGCTGGGCGCCGCGACCGTGGCGCAGGCACAGACCAGCGCCACCGTCGTCATCCAGTCGGGGCAGCCCCACCACTACCAGGCGCCGCCCGCGCCGGTGATGGTGCAGTACGGCCCACCCCCGCCACCGCGCTACGAAGTGGTGCCCCGCCCCCGCCGCGACATGGTGTGGGTCCCTGGGTACTGGGACTGGCGCGGCCACCGCCACGTCTGGATCCAGGGCCACTGGGTAAAGGCCCGCCCGGGCTACTACTACCGCGAGCCCCGCTGGGTGGAGCATGGGGGCCGCTGGGAAATGCGCCCCGGCGGCTGGGACCGCGATGGCGACGGCATCCCCAATCGCTATGACCGCGACCGCGATGGCGATGGCATTCCCAACCGCTACGACCGCGACCATGACAGGGACCGCGACGGCGTGTCCAACCGCCACGACCGCGACCGCGACGGCGACGGCGTGCCGAACCGCCACGACCGCCGCCCGGACAACCCCTATCGCAATTGACGGGGCCTGAGCGCCGCCCGCCCCCCGAGGGCGGCGGGCGCGCCAGGAACTGGCCCTCACCGCCTACGCACACCCCCGCAGGGCGCCTACGCGGCCCGGCTGCCCGTGCCGCCACCATGCAGTGACCGCTTCCGCAAGGAACATCAGGAGAATCCCATGACCTTCATGACCCGCAAGACATTCACCGCAGCCTCCATCGCCTTGATGGCGCTGTGGACCCTCCCGCAGGCGCATGCCGCCACGCAGGGCACCGTCATCGTCCAATCGGGCCAGCCGGAGCGCAGCTACCACGCCACGCAGTACCAGGTGAGGCCCGCGCCCCCTCCCCCCCGCCATGAAGCCGTGCCCCGCCCCCGCCGGGGCCAGGTGTGGGAAGAAGGCCACTGGGAATGGCGTGGCAACCGCTACCAATGGGTGCGCGGCCACTGGGTGCAGGCCCGCGCCGGCCACCAGTATCGCCAGCCGCACTGGGTGGAACGCGAAGGCCGCTGGGAGTTTCAGCGTGGCGGCTGGGACCGTGACGGCGATGGCGTCTCCAACCGCCATGACCGCGACCGGGACGGCGACGGCGTACCGAACCGCCGCGACCAGCAGCCCGACAACCCGCGCCGCAACTGACCCCACGCCCGGCGCGCGCGCCGCGCAGGGCGCCGCCGGTCAGCCCAGTTGAAGTTCGGCGCGCCCCAGGCCGGGAAACTCAGCCACCACCACCGTGCCCGGCGCCACCATCACGGTGCCGGTGCAGGACCCGGTGGTCACCCACTGTCCCGCGCGCAGCCCACCCAGGCTGTGCGCGCCGCCATTGGCCAGCCAGGCGAGCAGGCGCAAGGGATCGCCCGCCGGGTTGCCCCAGCCAGCGTGCCGCACGGCCTGCGCGCCATTCACCGACAGCACCACAGGCTGCCGCATCGGCTGCACCGACTGCGCGCTCTCCGCTCCCGACCCCACGATGAGTGCGCCATGGCAGGCCTGGTCGGCCAGCCGGCTCCACTCGCCTTGCTGCGCCCAGGCGGCGTAGCGCGTGTCGCAGACCTCGATGGCCGCCCGCACCGACGCCACGGCGGACAGCACCTCGGCCTCGCTGTAGGGCTGCGCCCGGGCAGGCAGATCGGCACCCAGTTCGTACACCAGTTCCGCCTCCACACCCAGCACGGCGAAGCCCGCGCAGGACAGGCGCACCACGCCCCCGCCGGCCATCGCAAACACCGAATCGCGCGCCAGGGCCGCCCGCGCAGGCAGCGCCTGCGGCGACGCCGCGCCCACCTTCCAGCCCGCGATCTCGCCGCGCTCGCGCACCACGGCGTCCTGCACGGCATAGGCCTGGGCAGCGTTCTGGGGACGCAATGCGGCGGGCAGGTCGAGCGGACGGGGCGTGCGCCCCAGGCGGGCCATGGTGAGCACGGCCGCGCTGGTCAGCGGATCAAAGGCGGTATCGGGCATCAAGGCGTCCTGGAGAGAAAGGCGAAGGTTCCGGCGGATTATGGCCAACCCCGTGCCCGCAGCATCAGCAACGATTGCGGCTCATTAGCGCGGACAAAGCGGTTTTTGCGCGATGCGGGCTCCTAGAATGGCCCCCGCAGGAGAGTCAGCGGCCCCGCCCGCTTCACCGAAGGCGCAAACTCCCATACACGCTCAGGTCCCGTACTGCACCATTCATCAAAGCCGTCTGGAGAGCCGCTTCGCGCAACGCGAAGCGCACCGAAGGAGCAAACCGCGCGCCATGTGGGCCGCGCGGTGAATCTCTCAGGTACCAAGGACAGGGGGAGCGGCAGCTTGGGCATTCATGCGCCAGCTGCACGCTATTGAATTCATAGCTGCCAGCGCATGTTGTTCTAGCGCCAGAGCCCAGAAAGGCTTTGAAAATCATGCGCGTGATCGTTTTGGGCGCCGGCTTGCTCGGCGTGACTTCGGCTTACTTCCTGCAACAGCGCGGCCACGAGGTGACCGTCATCGACCGCCAGGGTGCGCCCGGCGCCGAGACCAGCTTCGCCAACGGTGGCCAGATCTCGGTGAGCCACGCGGAGCCCTGGGCCAACCCGAGCGCGCCGCTCAAGGTGCTGCAGTGGCTGGGCAAGGAGGATGCTCCACTGCTGTTCCGCCTGCGCGCCGACATGCGGCAATGGCTGTGGGGCCTGTCCTTCCTGCGCAACTGCACGCCCGCGCGCACGCGCCACAACATCGAGCAGATCGTGCGCCTGGGCACGTACAGCCGTGACACGCTGCAGCAGCTGCGCGCGGCCACCGGCCTCCAGTACGACCAGCGCACGCAGGGCATCCTGCACTTCTATACCAACCAAAAGGAATTCGACGGCGCCCTGGCCCCTGCCGAGCAAATGCGCCAACTCGGCTGCGAGCGCCAGGTGATCAGCGCCGACGAGGCCGTGCGCATCGAGCCTGCCCTGGCCCATATCCGCCAGCAGCTGGCCGGAGCCACCTACACGGCCGAGGACGAATCCGGCGACGCCAACCAGTTCACACGCGAGCTGGCCAAGCTGTGTGAAGAGGCGGGCGTGCAGTTCCGCATGGGCCACCACATCACCGCGCTGCGCGAGGCAGGTGGCCGCATCGACCACGTGGAAGTGACCAATGCCGAAGGCCGCTTCGAGCGCGTGCGCGGCGATGCGTTTGTGCTGGCCATGGGCTCGTTCAGCCCACTGCTCGCGCAGCCGCTGGGCATCCAGCTGCCTATCTACCCGGCCAAGGGCTATTCGGTGACCATGCCGGTCAAGGATGCGGGCAAGGCGCACCAGGTGAGCCTCACGGACGACGAGTTCAAGCTCGTGTTCTCGCGCTACACCAGCGAACGGGGTGGCGACCGCCTGCGCATCGCCGGCACGGCCGAATTGAACGGCTACGACCGCCACCTGAACCAGGTGCGCTGCGACGCCATCGTGCGCCGCGTGGAGCAGCTGTTCCCCGGCGCGGGCGATGCCAGCCAGGCCCAGTTCTGGACCGGCCTGCGCCCCGCCACGCCCAGCAACGTGCCGCTGATCGGCGCCACCAAGGTGGCCAACCTCTTCCTCAACACGGGCCACGGCACGCTGGGCTGGACCCACGCCTGCGGCTCGGGCAAGGCCCTGGCCGACATCGTGAGCGGCCGGGTGCCCGAGGTGGACTTTGCATTCCAGGGTCTGCAGGGCTGCGCTCCCGGCAAGGCGCTGGTGCCATCGCGCACCACGGCCTGAACGGGAGCACAGCGGGGTTGCAGCACCGCCGCGCAGGCGGGCGCTGCCACCACGGGCCAGCGCCCGGCCTACCTGGCAGCGCCCGTGGCGTGCGCCACGAACTGCGCCACGGCCTGCATGTCCTTCTCGCTCATGCGTTCGGCATACGAAGGCATCACGCCGATGCCCGCCTTGAGCGCGCGCAGCACGCGGCCCGCGTCGGGCTTGAGCTCATCCAGCACCGGGCCCACCTGCCCCTCGGCACCGGCGGCCTGCAGCGTGTGGCACACGGCGCAGGCAGGCTGGATCTTGATGAACAGCTCCTTGCCCCGCGCCAGCTCGGCGGCATCCGCCGCCCAGCCGGCACCCGTCCACAGCAGCAGCACGCTCGACATGGCCGCGAGCGCAGGCACGCGCAAATGCTGGAAACCGATGCGCCCCAGCACCAGTGGCACCGCGGATCTGGCACGGCCAGTCCGGGGGGCGCGCGCCCCTCCAGGGAGGAAGGCGCGCAGCGTCTCAGGGGGGCGCCCGGTCACGCTGCGGTCACCGTGACCGCATGGTCGCGCCAGCTCGCGTTGTTGTAGCCGCCCAGGTTTTCCTCGCGCTGCTCGGCCTGCACATTGCCTGCGGCATCGGTGGCGCGGCTGGCCAGCACGTGCGTGCCCGCCGCCAGCGTCACCGGCAGCACGAACTGGCGCCACGCGAACTTGCCCAGATCGGGGCCGATGAGCCGCGCGGCCTGCCAGGTCTTGCCGCCGTCCACCGAGACCTCCACGCCCTTGATGGCCTGCGTGCCGCCAAAGGCCACGCCATGCACCTGCACCTGGCCGGCCTTGAGGGGGCCCTTCTCGGGCAGGGGGCCATTGATCCAGGACTTGACGCCCATCTCCCACACCGACGGCTGGTCGGGGCTGGCCTTGGAGCCGGGGGGCGACATGCGGTAGCCGTGCGACATGATGCGCGCCTGCGACTGTGCGCCGGTGAAGGCCACGCGCTTGACGTACTTGATGTTGTTCACGCCCTGGTAGCCCGGCACCACCAGCCGCAGCGGGCCGCCGTGCGCCAGCGAGATGGGCTCGCCATTCATTTCCCAGGCCAGCAGCGCGTCCTCGGTGGCCTTGATGGGCACGGAGCGCTCCACCAGCACGGACAGCGGGTCCACGCCCTCGGGCAGCTTCTCACCCCCCGTGCCCGTGAGGTAGGCCGCGCCATCGGCGAGCCCGCCCAGCGCCGCCACCACATTGCGCAGCGGCACGCCGCTCCACACGACGCACCCCGCCGCGCCCACGGCCCAGGGCGTGCCGCTGGGCTTGCTGGGGAAGAAGCCACGCCCGTTGCCCGAGCACTGCAGCACGGTGGCCACGGTTTCCACGCCCAGGGTCTTGAGCTCGGCCAGGGTGAGGCTGCGCGGGTTCTTCACGCCTTCGACCGACACCGTCCAGGCGTCCCGGTTGTCCAGGATGGCCGCGTCGGGCGCAGGCAGGTTGTTGCGCACATACAGCTGGTTGGAGGGCGTGATGACACTGGTGCCGAAAGCCGAGCGCCGGGTTTCCAGCGTGCTGCTGCTGTGCACGATGAGCGCATCGGAAGACTTCCATCCCGCGTACGCGGGCAGCGGCTTGGCGGGGCTGGCGGCCTGCTGCGCCCTGGCGCTGCCGGTCCATCCGGCCAGGCCCAGCGCGCTCAAGGCAGCGGCGCTTCCGGCCAGCATGTGGCGGCGCGGCAATGTCATGGAATCTTTCATGGAAACGGTCTCCAAAATAATGATTGAACAGGCAGGCTCGCGACAGCGGTGGGCAGGCCCCCGGCTTTCAGCCTAGGCCGCATTCTGTGCGGCAGCCCCTGCGCACCGCGCGCGACATGGCGTTAGTAAACGTAACAAATACAAAACATCGGAAACATTCGTACGCAGATACGGAGGGCGTGGGCATATTCGCCCTTTCTTTTGAGAGAGGGCGCGCGCCATGAACACTGACTGGAGACCCATGGGCGGCAAGCTCGCGGTGCTGCTTTTCGCGTGCGCGGCCTGTGCCGTGGCGCAGGCCCAGCTCACCGCCATGGTGGCGGTGGAGCCCACGGCCCGCAAGGCGGCCCACTCCATCCTGCGCACGGCCGCCGAGTCCGGGCTCTCCAAGGCGGCCGGCCAGACGGTGGCCCTGGCCACCAGCGACGAACTGGCCGACGTGATGCGCGCCACGCGCAGCGCCAGCCACGACATCTTCATCGGCCCCGCCCAGGTGGCCGCTTCCGCCCTGCAGCGCGGCTATGAACTGGTGGGCGCGACGCAGAAATCGGACAGGTACCTGCTGGTCGGCCTGCCGCAGATCGACGCGGTGCCGGCGATGAAGGGCCGCAGGCTCTACCTGCCCCAGCAGGATTCGCTCTATACCTACATGGCGCGCGGCATGCTCAACGAGGCGGGCCTGTCGTTCCAGGACCTGCGGGCCGTGCAGTACGAGAAGTTTCCCCAGGCGGGACTCACGGCCCTGACGCTGGGCACGGCCGACGCCACCGTGGTGCGGGAGGACGAGTGGGCGGAATGGTCCGCCGCGCACCCGGGCACCGCGCGCGTGCTGGCCACCTCGCAGCCGGTGCCGGGCGGGTTTTCCATCGTGGTGAAGAAGGACCTGCCCGCTGATGCGCGCGGCAAGCTGGCCCAGTGGTTTGGCGGGGCCTCGTCCGCCACCGGCCTGCCCCCGGTCGCCGTGCGCCCCGAGGCCGCGGAGTACCGGCGCGTTGCGGAGCTCGGCCTCTTCACGCCCACCAGCCTGCCCGGGGTGAACCGCATCACCGCGCGCGAGGCGCAGAGCCTGCAGGCCCAGGGCGCGACGCTGGTGGACACGCGCACCGAAAAGGAATTCAAGACCCGGCGCATCCGGGGCGCCGTGTTTGCCGCCTATGTGGAAAAGAGCCTCAAGGACGTGGCGTTCAACGCGGCCCAGGACGATTTCCAGGCGCTCGACAAGATTCCCAGCCTGGACAAGGCCAAGCCCGTGATCTTTGCCTGCAACGGCGCCGAATGCTGGAAGTCCTACAAGGCGGCCAAGGTGGCGGCGGCCAAGGGCTTCAAGTCCGTGTACTGGCTGCGCGGCGGGCTGCCCGAGTGGGACGCGACCGGGCTGCCCACCGAAGGCGGCTGAGCACGCGGCGCACGGGCCGCCACGGACCCCGCGCCAGGCCTGCCCTGCGGCCTGCGCGCCCTGCACCATCGGGTGCCGCGCGCGCAGGCGCCGTGGTCCTTGGGAAACCCGCCGCGCCCCCGTCCTTACAATCCCATACTCATCAACACCCAAGGGCGTGCAAGGCGCCCTTTGTATGGAAATAGCAATACTGTTCGCCCTCATCCTCCTCAACGGCCTGTTTGCCATGTCCGAGATCGCCCTGGTCACGGCCCGCAAAGCCCGGCTGCAGAAGCTGATCGATGAGGGCGATAGCGGCGCCGCCGCCGCCGTGAAGCTGGGCGAGGACCCCACCCGCTTCCTCTCCACCATCCAGATCGGCATCACGTCGATCGGCGTCCTCAACGGTATCGTGGGCGAGGCCGCGCTGGCCGCGCCGCTCGCGTCCTGGCTGGAGTCGCTGGGCGTGCCGCTGCCCTATGGCGGTTATGCGGCCACGGGGCTGGTGGTGGTGCTGATCACGTACTTCTCCATCGTCGTGGGCGAGCTCGTGCCCAAGCGCATCGGCCAGTCGTACCCCGAGACCTTCGCCCGGCTCGTCGCGCGGCCCATCAACTTCCTGGCGCTGGCCACCAAGCCGTTCGTGCTGCTGCTGTCCACGTCCACGCGCACGCTGCTGCGCCTCCTGGGCGTGAAGGAAACCAGCGGCAGCCCCGTGACCGAGGAAGAGATCCACGCCATGCTGGTGGAAGGCACCACGGCCGGCGTGATCGAGTCGCACGAGCACACCATGGTGCGCAACGTGTTCCGGCTCGATGACCGCCAGATCGGCTCGCTCATGGTGCCGCGCGGCGACGTGGTGTGCCTGGACATCGATGCGCCGTTCGAAGACAACCTGCAGCGCATCGAAGAATCCGACCATGCCCGCTTTCCCGTGGTGCGCGGCGGCATGGACAACATCCTGGGCGTGCTCAACGCGCGCCAGTGGCTGTCGCGCACGCTGCGCGACCGCGCCCACGGCCTGACCCAGCAGACGCTGCAGACCGCGCTGTACGTGCCCGAAACCATCACGGGGATGGAGCTGCTGGACAACTTCCGGCTGTCGGACGTGCACATGGCTTTTGTCATCGACGAGTACGGCGAGGTGCAGGGCATCGTGACGCTGCAGGACCTGATCGAGGCCATCACCGGCGAGTTCCAGCCGCGCGACCCCGAGACCTCGTGGGCGCTGCAGCGCGAGGACGGCAGCTGGCTGCTGGACGGCCACATTCCCGTGCCCGAGCTGAAGGACCGCCTGAACCTGGACACCGTGCCCGAGGAGGAGCGCGGCCGCTACCACACGCTCAGCGGCATGATCATGCTGCTGACCGGCCGCCTGCCCAAGGTGACCGACACGGTGCAGTGGGAGAACTGGAAGCTCGAAGTGGTGGACATGGACGGCAAGACCATCGACAAGATCCTGGCCACGCGGCTGACGCCCGAGGAAAAAGCCGAGTCCGACGAGAACGGCGCGGGCTGACCGGCGTTGGCGATTGCGGGGGCTGCCGCACCAGCCCGCCCCCTCTTCTACATCAGGACTGTGAGGGCTCGCCGTCCACAAACACGGTCAACACGCCGGTGTAGCCGTACAGATGGTGGTGGGCAATCTCGCCGCCCGCAAAAAAACCGGCCAGCGGCACATCGCCCAGCGCGTGGCGCACGATCTGCAGTTCGGCGCTGGGGCCGCCAAAATGCGGGCCGCCACGGCCCGAGCAGCTCACGTAGATCGCGCCGCAGATGCGCCGGCCCGCCTGCGGGGCGAGGCTGCCCTGGCCGCCCGCGGCGGGCCCGGCGGCCGCGCCCGCCGCGGCATCCGAGACCAGCGGCACGGGCTCCAGCTCCTCTGGCGACAGTTCCTCGCGGATCTCGGCGCAGATGCGCATGAGGTCGGCGCGCGCCGCGGCCACGTTGCGCTGGCAGAACGCCAGGTGCATGCCGGCCTCGACCTTGTCGGCCAGCGCCACGCCCCGGCGGGCGCCGTCCAGCCCCACGATGTGCCGCACCCGCGTGTCGGTGCCGAAGTGGCCCGTGCGGCGCTGGCCCTGGGGCTGCTCGCCCGCGCTGACCAGGCCCGCCAGCGTGGCGCGCACCTTGCGCAGGGCGGGCTGGGGATCTCCGTCGAGCGTGACGTCCAGCGTCTCCAGCAGCACGTCCAGCGCGGGTTCGCCGTCGAGCTGCAGCACCACGTTCTCCTGCGCGTCGGTGATGGTGCGCAGCGCCCCCACGGGCTGGCAACCCTGCGTGACGCGCGACACCAGCGCCACGCCGGCGCCAAACGCCACGCCCGACAGGCCGCCATCGAACACGCCGCCCGCCGCGCCCTGCCCGGCCATGTTCCCATCGCCCCCCACGGCGAACTGCACGCTCGCGCCGCGGCTTGCGCTCAGGCCCCCAAAGAGATAGCCCGTATCGGTGCGGGCCGCCATCTCCGCCAGCAGTTCGGCCAGCTCGGGCGTCTGGCCATCGGCATGCACCAGCGCGGTGTGCGCGACGAAGCCGCTGGCCGGGTGGCGCGGGTGGTTGGGCAACGGTGCCACGCCCGAGAACACGCGGTACTGGTCGGCGGGTACATCGAGCAGCATCACCGACAGCGCGGGCTCGTCAAAGTACTCGGCATTGTTGGCCGATACGCCCACGCCCACGGTGCCGCTCCAGTCCGTGACCTCGGGCAGTTCGCCACTGAGGTGGTCGAGCAGCGCTTGGGCCTCGCTGGCGTAGTGGTCGGTGATGTAGAGCAAGCCCAGCGTGGGCGCCGAGGCGTATTCGGACAGCGCCATCTGGGCGCGCAACTGCGCCAGAACCAGCGCGGCGGCCATGCGCCACTGGGGATGGGTGGCGTGGCCGGAAGGGAAAAGCTTCATGGTGTGGATCTCCGTGCCAGGGGCGGTGGCGGGGTGTCGGGCCCCCACGGGTTGCCACCCGCCCGCGTTGGCGTCAGCCCGCCCGCTTGCGGGCCGCCGGGCTGCGGGTGCTGCTGCCGGTTTTTTTGGCGGCGGGTTTCGCCGTGGTCTTGCGGGCCGCGGGCTTCTTGGTGGCGGCGGTCTTCCTGGCGGTGCCCGCCGCCGCGGCACGCTTGGCGCCGCCCTGCATGGTCTGCATGCCCTTGGCGGCGAACTGGGTGGCCATGCCGGTGGCCGTCTTGAGGGCTTCCTTGGCGAGGCCCGTGGCCATGTTCTTGGTGGTGTCGATGGCGGTCTGCTTGGCCGCGTCCTTCATGGCGTTGGCGGCGATCTGCTGGAACTGGCCGGTGAGCGCACCCCACCACTGCATCGGGTCCACCACGGTGGGCGCGGCGGCGGCCGATGCCGCCTTGCTGCCCTTTGCCTTGGCCTTGGCGGGCTGGGCGGCGGGCTCGGCGTCCTCGCCTTCGTCTTCTTCTGCTTCTTCGGCGGGGCTCGCGCGGCCCGTGACGCGGGCGGCGGCACCAGCGACGGCGCCGGCCGCGCCGCTCACCGTGTCGGCGGCTTTCTGCACGCCGCTCATCACGGTGTCGGCGGTCTTGAGCTTGAAGGCATTGGCCACGTCACCCATGCTGAAGTTCATGCCCTTGAGCGTGGCCAGGGTCATCTTTTGCACCTCCAGCGCCTGGATGGTGGCGGCCAGCGCGCGCGAGTTCTGCTCCAGCCAGAACTGCACGGCCTTGAGTTCGTCGATGCGCTTTTCGAGCTCTTCCACGCTGATGGTGGGCGCTACCCAGTTGCTCAGGTTGGGCAACTGCGGAATGCTGCTGGACGCCCCCTTGGCCAGGCTCTGCAGAAAGTCAAAACCGGGAACAAGTTTGCCGAAACCGAAATTCGATGTGTCGCTCATGGCCGCTCCGCAAGAGGTGGGTCTGTGGTGGGGTCACAGCTTACTCCAATGCGTTGCGGCCGCGAAGGCAGTGGCGCAGGCCAAATCCTCAGTGTTTGTGCTCATGCGCCTTGGCGCCGCCGGGCGCCGACGTGCCCACGGGCACGCTCAGCTCCAGCTTGCTCTCCGCGCCCTTGGCGTCCTGGAACACCAGCGTGATGGGCACCGAGCTGTCCTTGGCCAGCGGGGCCTTCAGGTCCAGCAGCATGACGTGGTAGCCACCGGGCTTGAGCTCCACGGTCTTGCCCGCGGGCAGGTCCAGCGCGGGCACGGCGCGCATCTTCATCACGTCGCCTTCCATTTTCATCTCGTGCACTTCGGTGACGCCCGCAGCGGGCGACTCGGCGCGCACCAGGCGAGCGCCGTCCCGGGCGGTCAGCTGCATGAATGCTCCGGTGCCCTTCTGGCCCTGCACGCTGGCGCGCGCCCAGGCGCCTTCGACCTTGACGGCGGCGGTCTGTGCCCACGCAGCAGGGGCGCTGGCCAGGGTCGCGGCCAGTGTGGAAACGAGGGCGGCGGTGCGAAGCAGTTTTTTCATGATGGATGTCTTTCGGATATCAGAAGGAAAATTGGATGGAACAAGCCCGTGGGCCTGACTGTCAATGATGGTGGGCAACGCCGCCGCCCGTGGGCAGAATCTCCAGCGCCGCCGCAGGGGACTTCAGGTCCGAAAGTTTCTGGCCCGCCTTGGGCACGTCAGTCCAGTCGTTCCGGCCTTCGGCGCAGGCCTGGCGCACGGGCCAGTACACGGTGCCCGCCTGCTCGGGCGCCTGGGCCACGAGCACGAACTCATCGTAGTGCGCGCTTTGCAGCATGTCCTCCGGGGTCTTGGCCGTCCAGGTGATGCGCACCACGTCCTCGGTGATGCTGCGGCCGTGGCTGGTGTACGGCTGGGCCAGCTTGTCGCGTTGCACATCGAGCGTCCAGCCCGGCTTGGGCATGGGGCGCGCGCCGCGCATGCCGGCCGGGATGTCCACCGCGATCTGCCGCGTGGGCGACGCGCCGCAGCCGTGGCCGACCTTGAAGCTCGCCTTGTAGCTGGCGCCCGCCGGGGCCACCTGGTATTCGAGCACCACATGGGCGGATGCAGAGCCCAAAATGCCTGCAGCGCTTAACAGTAAAGCGGTAGCCGCTATATTTTTCATAGTATTTGATTTCATATTCAGACCTTTCATTTCAACGATGCATTGCATTCAACACTGGCGCGCCCGAGGCGAGCGCCGCCGCGGAACCGGCTTCGCCGGGCCGCTGGAGGCGTCCCCCTTGGGGGATGCGGCGAAGCCGCTCAGGGGGCTATCTTTAGTTCTGCCATGTAGGTGCGCTGCGGGTAGGGGTGGAAGTTCCAGAACTGGTAGTTGTTGAGGTTGTCGATGCCCACGGCGGCGCTCACCTGCTTGGTGATCTGGTAGCGCACGCGCACGTCGGTGGTGAAGTAGCGGCTCGCGCCCTGGTAGGCAAAACCGTTCACATCGGTGTTGTCCAGCGTGCTGTACTGCCTGCCGCTGTAGCGCGCGCCCAGGGTGTACGACCATTTGTCGTCCGGCCGGTACGTGGCCACGGCACTCGCGCGCCACTCGGGGATGCGCGGCTGCCACTTGCCCACGCTGGCGGGAAACTTGTCGTTGCGGGTGATCCTGGAGTCCGTCCAGGTCAGGCTTGACCCGAGGTCGAGCCCACGCAGGAGCACATTGGCGGCCTGGTACGACAGCTCGATGCCCTTGGTGCGGATGGCGTCCACGTTCTGCACGTTGGTCACGTTGGGCGTGACGAGCACGTTGGTCTGCGAATACAGCGCGTCCCTGGTGCGCTCGAAGAACGCGGTCAGGCGCAGCAGCCCATTGCCCATATCGCGCTCGGCCGTGAGCTCGGTGGTCCAGCTCTTTTCGGGTTTCAGGTTCGGGTCGTTGTTGATGAGCGTGCCGCTGCCGCTGATGCCCCCCTGGTACAGCTCGGCCACGGTGGGCATGCGCACCGCGCGGCCGGTGGAGGCTTTCAGCACCCACAGGTCGCTGGCCTGCCAGGCCACGGCGGCCTTGGGCGAGAAGTACGTCTCGTTGCGCCTGGGGTGGTTCACCGTGGTGGTGGCGTTGCCGGTCTGGCCGTGGCTGGCGCTCCAGCGTTCGGCGCGGGCGCCCAGGACGGCCTTCCATTGGGGCGCGATCTTCCAGGTGTCTTGCGCCCACAGGCCCAGCAGCTGTGTGTCGCCGTTGAACGCCTGGTTGCGGGCGCCCGCAGCACCGTTGATCCAGTTCGCCGTGGCGTTCTCCACCGTGCGCAGCTGGTAGCTGTCGCGCTGCAGGCCGAAGTCCACGATGTGCGCGCCCTGGACGCCCTCTGGCCGCCAGGTGCCTTTGGCCGCCAGCGTGTTCCAGCCCGTGCCCTTGCTGTTGACGATGCGGCCCGCGCCGCCATGCAACGCGGTGGGCATCGCCACCGTCGCGGCACGCAGGGTGTCGGTCTGGTAGTCGTACAGGCTGGCGGCCACTTCCCAGTCGAACGTGCCCTGCGTGTGGCTCTTGACCGAGAGCCCGTGCATGAAGTGCGTGAGGTTCTCGTTGGACACATTGAAGTCGGTGGGCGCCAGCGTGTACGAGCGGCCGTTGATGTTGACCGTGCCGCCGTACACCGCATTGCCGTTGGCGTCGCGCAGGTAGCTGGCGGGGCGCCCTTCGGATTCGTTGTGCCACCAGCCCAGGGTGTAGGCCGCGCGCACGGTGGGCGAGACGTCGTAGGCGATCTTGGCCTTGATGTGGTCTTGCTGCGTGTGGTACTGCGTGGCCGTGCCCAGCAGGTACCAGGGCTGGTTGCCGCGGTTGTCGCCCAGCACGGCACCCGTCACCGGCGTGCCTGCATGGCCCACGGCGCCTGCAGACACGAGGCGCGTGGGGAAGGTGAGCGGCTGGCCCTCGCTGTCGGTCTTGTTGAAGTTGAGGAACCACGACCAGTCGCCATTCTTGTTGCCCACCGAGGCGCTGACCTGCTTGCCCGCGTAGGTGGCGCTGGTGCCGTACAGATCGAACGGCTGGTGCTGGTAGCTCACCTGCGCATGCGCCTCGAACTTTGTCGGCATGCGCGTCACATAGTCCACCACCGCGCCCACCGAGTTGCCGGCGTAGGCGGCGGAGAACGGGCCGTAGAGCACGTCCACGCGCTCGATCTCCTCGGGCGTGACCAGCATCCAGCGCGGCGCGTTGGTGGGGCCGTTGCCCAGGTAATTGCTCAGCAGGATGCCGTCGGCGAACACCATGGACCGCGCCGGGTTGCCCGTGCCCGAGGCGCGGGTGGACAGCACGGCGTGGTTGTAGTCGCCGATGTAGCGCTTGCGCACCAGCAGGCTGGGCAGGTACTTGAGCGCGTCTTCGCTGTCGGTGGCGTTGATCGAGTGCTCGATCTGCTCGCGCGTCACGCCCTCGATGGTGGTGGGAATCTGCGTGGGCAGCGACGTGGGCTGGCCGCCGGTGATGGTGACCACGCCCAGCTCCTTGACGGGCGTGCTGCTGTCAGCGGTCTGGGCCCACGCGGGCACGGCCCAGGACAGGGCAAGGGGAAAGGCGCCGGCCACGGCCAGCGCCATGCGGCTTTTGCGCATGGGAACTCCTGAATTTCAAGCCAAATAGGCCGTCAGCGCTTATCCATCAAGCGCAAACAGCTATCAAACAAGTAGCAATTTCAGGAGAAAGCGGGGGGCCCGCGCGGCGGCAGCGGCGCGGCGGTGCGCGCAGCGATGTGCGCGGCGGGGATGGGGCGCAGGGCGTGCGCCAGGGGGTGGACCACGGGCAGCCGGGCCTGGGACACGGGAGGCGGAGCGCCGACATGCGCGCACAGGGGGCAATCCAGCGTGTGGCTGGACATCTCCTGCATGCCATCGTCGGTCTTGACCAGCAGCTTGATCGCGCCCGAACCCGAGCAGATCAGCTCCATCGCCTGGGGGTTGACCAGGGGCGAGGCCACGGCCACGCCGATGGACAGGACAAACCACGCCAGCACAAGGCGGGCGAGCCAGCGAAGGCCGCGGATGGTTTGCAGGGAGGAAGGCATGGCAGGGTGATTGTAGGTGGCCCGGCCCCGGCCGCCTTGATCAGGGTCATCTGCGCGACGGACGCGGCAGGAGCGCCCGCCTACCATGCGCCTGTCATCCACAACTACAAAGGAGACTCCACCATGCTCACACTCTGCGGCTTTTCCGCCAGCAACTACTACAACAAGGCCAAGCTCGCCCTGCTCGAAAAGGGCCTGCCCTTCACCGAGGAGCTGGCCTGGGTCGGCGAGACCGACCGCAGCGCCAGCCCGCTGGGCAAGGTGCCCTACCTGCGCACCCCCCACGGGCCACTGTGCGAATCGGCCGTGATCGCCGACTACATCGAGATGGCCCACCCCCAGCCCGCCCTGCTGCCCGCGGACCCCTATCAGGCCGCCAAGGTGCGCGAGCTGATCACGTTCCTGGAACTGCACCTGGAGCTGGTGGCGCGCAACCTGTACCCCCAGGCCTTCTTTGGCGGCAGCGTGAGCGAGGCCGCCCGCGACAAGGTGGGCGCGCAGCTGGAGAAGAACATCGCGGCGTTCGGCCAGCTGGCGAAATTCAGCCCTTACGTGGCGGGCGACACGTTCACCATGGCCGATTGCGCGGCCATCGTTCACCTGCCACTGGTGAGCTCGGCCACCAAGATCATCTATGGCCGCGACTACCTGGCCGCGCTGCCCGTGCGCGACTACCTCGCGCGCATGGCCGAACGCCCGCACGTGCAGCGCGTGAACGCCGACCGCAAGACGAACACCGCCGACATGCTGGCGAGGAAGTGAAGCTTGAGCGAAGCCCCCTGAGCCGCTGCGCGGCTTCCCCCGGAGGGGGCTGCACCAGTTTCACGCGGCTGTGGATGTTGGTGCGGACGGGACCGGAGGGGCGCGGGCACTGCGCGTCGCGTGCAGTTGGTGGTCAGAACTTGGGGGCGCGCTTCTCGCGCAGGGACGCCACGCCCTCGCGGGCGTCGGGGCCGCCAAAGCCCATGAACTCGAGCGCCAGCGAGGTTTCGAACATCGGGCCCGCCTGGCGCAGCCACTGGTTGAGCGCATGCTTGGTCCAGCGGATGGCGGTCTGCGAGCCGGCCGCCAGCCGGTCGGCCACCTCGTAGGCGCGCGGCAGCAGCTCGGCCTCGTCCACGGCCAGCGATACGAGGCCGATGCGCTCGGCCTCCTCGCCGCTCACCGGGTCGCACAACAGCAGGTAGTACTTGGCCTTGGCCATGCTGCACAGCAGCGGCCACACGATGGCCGCGTGGTCGCCGGCCGCCACGCCCAGGCGGGTGTGGCCGTCCACGATCTTCGCGCCACGCGCCGCGATGGAGATGTCGGCCAGCAGGCCCGCCACCAGGCCCGCGCCCACGGCCGGGCCGTGGATGGCCGAGACGATGGGCTTGTCGCAGTGCACGATGTTGTAGACCAGGTCGCGCGCTTCCTTCCAGATGCGGCAGCGCAACTCGAAATCCTCGGTCATGTCCTGCACCATGGCCAGGTCGCCCCCTCCCGAGAAGCCCGCGCCTTCGCCGCGCAGCACGGCGCAGCGCACGCTGTCGTCGTCGCTCACGTCGCGCCAGACCCCGCACAGCTCGCGGTGGCCCACATGGCCCGCCGTGGGCAGCTTGCCGTTCAGCGCGCGCATCTGGATGTCCAGCACCGCGCCATCGGCGCCGCGGCGGGTGATGTTCAGCGTCTCGTAGCGCTGGTAGTCGGGGAAAGGAGCAGGCATGGCGGTGTGCGCGCGGCAAGCGCGGTGCAGTTGGGGAAGATGCGGCATTGTGGCGCGGGGACGGCGGCGCCGGAACCCGTGCGCGGCGCAAATCCCGCTGCTATCCTGTGCGCATGCGCAGCCTCTTTCACCTCGCCTTTCACGTCACCGACCTGGACGCCGCGCGCCGCTTCTACGGCGGCGTGCTGGGGTGCCAGGAGGGCCGAAGCACCGACACCTGGGTGGACTTCGACTTCTTTGGCCACCAGATCTCCCTGCACCTGGGAGCGCCTTTCGCCAGCGCCCCCACCGGCCACGTGGGAAACCACATGGTGCCCATGCCGCACTTCGGCGCCATCCTGGAGCTGCCCGGGTGGCATGCGCTGGCCGCGCGGCTGAAGGCGGCAGGCACGGCCTTCGTGCTGGAGCCGCAGGTGCGCTTCGAGGGCCAGCCCGGCGAGCAATGGACCATGTTCTTCCACGACCCGAGCGGCAACCCGATCGAGATCAAGGGTTTCCGGTCGCTCGATGGGGTGTACGCCGCGTGAGCTACACCTTCGCGTCCGCCACCATCCTGCTCCTGCTGATCACGGATCCGCTGGGCAACATCCCCATCTTCGCCAATGCCCTGCGCGGCGTGGTCCCCGAGCGCCGCGCCCGCGTGATCCTGCGGGAGGTGCTGATCGCATTCGCGCTGCTGCTGGTGTTCCTGTTCTTCGGCGCCCAGTTCCTGCAGGTCATGAACCTGAGCGACCTGTCGCTGCAGATCGCGGGCGCGGTCGTGCTGTTCCTGATCGCGCTGCGCATGATCTTCCCGCCGGACACCGCGCCGCAGACCGAGCTGCCCGGAGAACCCCTGATCGTGCCGCTGGCCATCCCCGCGCTGGCGGGGCCGTCGGCCATGGCCACGGTGATGCTGCTCGTGGCCCAGGCGCCCGAGCGGCGGCTGGAATGGGTGGGCGCGCTGTGCGTGACCATGGCGGTGTGCGCGGTCGTGCTCCTGATGGCCGAGCGCATCCAGCGCCTGCTGGGCGAACGCGTGGTCATGGCCTTCGAGCGCCTCATGGGGCTGATCCTGGTGGCCATCTCCGTGGAGATGCTCATTCGCGGCATCAAGCAGCTCGCCCACCAGCTGTAGCCACGGCGGCGGAGCTCCGGGCGCACCAGGAGCGCCGCCCCCTCAGCGGCGCTGCAGCAACGGGATCGTGCCGAGGGCAAAGACCGAGTTGGGCACGCCGACCCGCGCCATCAGGGGGCGGGGCTTGGCGCTCAGCTTGGGCCGCGGGGCCGCGGGCGCGGCCTCTTGCGGGACCACGCCCTTCTCCAGCTGCTGGGCAACGAGGTCCTGCAGGGTGACCGACTGCAGGTATTCCATCACCCGGGCGTTGAAGGTGGACCACAGCTCACCCGTCATCGACTTCACCTGCGCGGCCTGGCCGGGCGCCATGTTCTGGATGTCATCGGCCTTCAGGTTCTCGACCGCCAGGATGATCTCGGCCACGGAAATCTCGTCCGTGTTGCGTGCGAGGGTATAGCCGCCTCCGGGGCCGCGCGTGCTGTCCACGAGCCCGGCGCGCCGCAGCGCACTGAACAGCTGCTCCAGGTAAGACAGCGAGGTGCCCTGGCGCGCACTGATCGTCGACAGGGCCACGGGCCGCATTTTCTGGCGCAGGGCCAGATCGGTCATGGCCGAGACTGCGAGTTGTCCTCTGGTGGTGATCCGCATCTTTGACTCCTTGTGAACGGTGTATGGCCAGGGTTCGGTGCCCGAAGGGGCGTTCCGCGATCTGTCCATGAACGTACTGTAGGGATCTTGACACTTCGCGTATATTCGATTTATCGAGATTTTTACTTCGATTTTTACGAAGTATCAAGGAGACGGCATGAACTTCAAGCACCTGCGCTACTTCTGGACCACGGCCAAGGCGGGCGGCATCATGCGCGCCGGCGAGCAGCTCAACACCACGCCGCAGACGCTGTCGGGCCAGATCAAGCAGCTCGAGGAATGGCTGGGCCACGACCTGTTCAAGAAGCGCGGCCGGGGGCTGGAGCTGACCAGCGAAGGCCGCGTGGCGCTGGG
Source organism: Acidovorax sp. GW821-FHT11A03 (assembly GCF_058809075.1). NCBI lineage: Bacteria > Pseudomonadati > Pseudomonadota > Betaproteobacteria > Burkholderiales > Comamonadaceae > Acidovorax > Acidovorax sp. GW821-FHT11A03. The sequence goes on along the minus strand of NZ_JBXASG010000008.1, from coordinate 150,014 downwards.
CTATGCGGAGCAGATCTTCGCGCTGGGCGACGAGCTGGAAAAGTCCATCCGCCTGGCGCGCGGGCAGTCGCGCCCGCTGGAGTTCCGCGTGGGTGTGGCGGATTCGGTGGCCAAATCGGTCGCCTACCGCCTGCTGGAGCCGGCAATGGGCCTGGCCGAACAGGTGCACATGACCTGCCACGAGGGCAAGTTCCCCGAGCTGGTGGCGCAGCTGAGCCTGAACCGGCTGGACCTGGTGCTGGCGGACGAGCCGGTGTCCAAGAAGATCGGCGTCAAGGCCTTCAACCACGGCCTGGGCACCAGCTCCATGAGCTTCTTCTGCGCACCGGCCCTGCGCAGCCAGCTGCAAGGACCCTTCCCCAAGTGCCTGCATGGCGCGCCGATGCTGATCCAGGGGCCCATGTCCTCGGTGCGCCAGCAGCTCGATCACTGGTTCAACAAGCACCAGCTGCAGCCACGCCTGGTGGGAGAGTTCGACGACAGCGCGCTGATGAACGCCTTCGGGCGCGAGGGGCGCGGGGTGTTCACCTCGCCCACGGTGCTGGAAGAGGAGACCCAGGCCCAGTTCGGGGTCGAGGTGATCGGGCGCTCCACGGAGCTGGTCGAGGAGTTCTTCGCGATCTCGGTGGAGCGGCGCATCAGCCACCCCTGCGTGGCGGCCATCACCAAGGCCGCCCGCTCCGACCTGTTCGCAGCGTAATGGGGTAGCCCCCCTGAGCCGCTTCGCGTCTTCCCCCCAGAGGGGGACGCCCCCAGAGGGGGACGCCCCCAGCGCGGCGGGGCGGCCCTTGCGCGGGGGCACTCGCCCAGGTCGCGCCAGTTTCCTGAGGCTCCGACTATTGCCACGCTCCCCTTACATCAAGCCGTCACCTGCACCTGGCGCGCGTACGGCAACGGTGCCACAGCACCATAGCCCTGCACGGCCAGCGCGGCCGCCGCGTTGGCGTAGCGCGCTGCCACGAACACGTCGTCGCCCTGGGCCATGCGGGCGAGCAGGTTGCCGCAGAAGCAGTCGCCCGCGCCCGTGGCGTCCACGGGCGTGACGCGCAGGCCTGCGATGCGTTCCCTGCGCCGGCCGTCGCTGGCCAGTGCGCCCTCGGCACCGAGCTTGAGCACCACGGTGGCCGCGCCACGCGCATGGCCCCAGTCGACGATGGCCTCGGGATCGGACATGCCGGTCAGGGCCTGCATGTCCTCCAGGCTGGGCAGGAAGATGTCGCACAGCGAGACCGCATGCGCGATGCAGGCCTGGGCCCGCGCCAGCGGCCAGAGCTTCAGGCGCAGGTTGGAGTCGAAGGCCACCAGGGTGCCAGCCTCGCGCGCCAGGCGCATGGCCTCGAAGGCGGTGTCGCAGGCCTGCGGCGAGATGGCCAGCGAGATGCCCGACAGGTGCAGGATGCGCGCGGCCTGCAGCACGGCCGTGGGCTCGCCGGCCAGCCACTGCGGCGCCATGCGGCTCGCGGCCGACCCTGCGCGCAGGTAGCTGAACTCGTGCCCGGCCGCTCCATGCGAGACGAAGTAGATGCCGGTGGGGTGCTCGCCGTCGCTCTGCACGGCGCGGGTGTCCACGCCCTCGGCGCGCCACAGCGCGGTGAGCGCCTGGCCGAAGCTGTCCTGCCCGATGCGCGTGAGATAGGCCACGCGCGCGCCGGCCCGTGCCGCCGCAATGGCGGCATTGCTGGTGTCGCCGCCGAAGCCGCGCAGGTACTGCGGCTGGCCGGGGTGGAACTGGTTGAACTCGACCATGGCCTCGCCCAGCGCGGCCACGTCGAAGGTCTTGCCCACGGAGGTGGTGGAACGCTCAGGCACGGGGCTTGTAGGCGGTGACGTCGATCTCGACCTTGGCGTCGATCATGAGGCGCGACTCCACCGTGGAGCGGGCCGGCCGGTGCTCGCCGAAGCACTCCATGTAGACGCGGTTGAAGCTGCCAAAGTCGCGCGCATCGGCCAGCCAGACGCTGACCTTGGCCACGTCGGCCAGGGTGCAGTCGGCCAGGGCCAGGGCGTCCTTGACGCGCTGGAACACCTGGCGCGTCTGGGCCTCGATGCCGCCGACGATGACCTGGCCCTGGTCGTCCGTGGGCACCTGGCCCGAGACGAAGACGAAGTCGCCAGCGCGCGTGGCGGGCGACAGGGGACGCGCCTGGCGGTCGGATGCGATGGGGGACTGGCCCAGCAGTTCTACATGGCTCATGCAAGCTCCTTGTGTAATGAATTTACATAAATCGTCGGAAAAAACCCGTTTGACTTTCACAAACGAGTCATCTACGATTAAAAATGTAATGTTATTACTTATGGAGCCACGATGCAATCCTCATCCATCCGTGATTGGTTGACGCCCGGAAGGCCTGTTCAGGCCGCCAGGCGCAGCGTTCTGGGCCTGGCAGCAAGTGCTGCCGTGCTCGTGGCCCTGGGGTCGGGCCAGCCCGCCCTGGCCGCCCCCGCCAAGGGGGGCGCCGCCAACCTGGCCATGGTCGGCGAGCCCCAGGGGCTGGACCCCATGGTGAGCACGGCCGACCTGGTCGGCACCATCATGCAGCACGTCTACGAGCCGCTGTACACCTTCGATGCGAACTGGGCCGTGGCGCCCATGCTGGCCGAGGGCCTGCCCTCTGTGTCCAAGGACGGCCTGACCTACACCATCGCCCTGCGCAAGGAAGTGAAGCTGCACAACGGCCGCGACCTGAATGCCGACGACGTGGTGGCCTCGCTGCAGCGCTGGATGGAACTGTCGCCGCGTGGCAAGGCCGTGGGCAAGGAGGTGGCCTCGCTCACTGCCAAGGGCCCGCTGTCGGTGGAGCTCAAGCTCAAGGCGCCCTATGCACCGCTGCTGGCCCAGCTGGCGCTGCCTAGCGGCATGGCCGCCATCATGGCCAAGGAGAGCATCGCGCCGCAGCTCAAGGATTTCATCGGCACCGGCCCCTACAAGTTCAAGGAGCGCCGCCCCGACCAGTTCACGGTGCTGGTGCGCCACGACACCTACAGCGCCCGCAAGGAGGCCCCGAGCGGCTATGCCGGCCGCCGCGAGGCCCTGCTCGACGAACTGCGCTTCGTGCCCGTGCCCAATGCCAACACCCGCGTGGAGGGCGCCCTGTCGGGCCAGTTCCAGTACGCCGACCTGCTGCCCGTGGAAGCGGCCGGCCGCATCGACAAGGGTGCCCCGGCCGTGGTGCCCATCGTGACCAAGAACTTCGGCTTCCCTTACATCGTCTTCAACACCAAGGAAGGCGTGCTCGCCGCGCAACCGCTGCGCCGCGCGGTGCAGACCGCCGTGGGCTCGGGCGAGCTGCTGGCTGCGGGCTTTGGCGACAACCGCTTCTTCGTGGTGGAGCCCAACTTCTTCCCCAAGGGCACGCCCTACTACTCGGATGCGGGCGGCAAGCTGTACAACGAGCGCAACCCGCAGGCTGCCAAGGACCAGGCGGCCAAAGCCGGCTACAACGGCCAGCCGGTGCGCATCATGGCCAGCCGGCAGTACGAGTTCCACTACAACATGGCGCTGGTGATGGCCGAGCAGCTCAAGAAGGCCGGCTTCAAGACCGAACTGCAGGTGGTGGACTGGGCCACGCTGGTGCAGCGGCGCAACGATGCCAAGCTGTGGGACGTGTACTTCACGCACTCGGGCCTGTTCCCCGAGCCCATGCTCTCGCCGCCGCAGCTCGGTGACGGCGCGCCGGGCTGGTGGGATTCGCCCGCCAAGAAGGCCACGCTCACGGCCTTCAACCAGGAGACCAATGTCGCCAAGCGCGGCCCGCTGTGGGGTGCCGTGCAGCAGGTGGTGTACGACGAAGTGCCCTTCATCGAGGTCGGCAAGTTCAACGGCCTCTCGGCGCGCTCGGCCAAGCTGGAAGGCTACACGCCGGCGATCTGGCCGTTCTTCTGGAACACGGGCCTGGCCAAGTAAGCCCCCACTGCACGAAGGTTCGTTGCCATGCGTTTTCTGATGACCCGCCTGGGCGGCGCCCTGGTGGTGCTGGCCCTTGTCGCGGTGCTGGTGTTCGCGCTCACGCGCCTGGCCTCGGGCGACCCGGTGGCGCTGCTGCTGGGCGAGCAGGCCACGGCCGAGGACATCGCCGCGGCGCGCGTGCAGTACGGGCTGGACAAGCCCCTGCCCACGCAGTTCGTGCTCTGGGTGGGCGAGCTGCTGCAGGGCAACCTGGGCCAGTCCATCTTTCTGCAGCGCCCGGTGACGCAGGCGCTGCTCGAGCGCGCCGAGCCCACGCTGTTCCTGGCGCTGTTCGCGGTGGGCATCGCGGCGCTGATCGGCATCCCCTGCGGCATGGCGGCCGCCATCTGGCGCAGCAGCCCCGGTGACCAGGCCCTGAGCGGCGTGGCCATGCTGGGCGCCAGCGTGCCCAGCTTCTGGCTCGGGCTGATCCTGATCCAGCTGTTCGCGGTCAAGCTCGGCTGGTTCCCGGCCTCGGGCTATGGCGACCCGGCCTCGCCGCTGGCCGAGCGCCTGTCGCACCTGCTGCTGCCGGCGCTGGTGCTGGGGCTGCTGAACTCGGCGCTGATCATCCGCTTCACGCGCGCCTCGATGCTCGACATCCTGGGCGAGGACTACGTGCGCACGGCACGCGCCAAGGGCCTGGCCGAAGGCACGGTGATGGTCAAGCACGTGCTGCGCAATGCGCTGGTGCCCATCGTCACGGTGCTGGGCCTGACACTGGCGCTGATGATCGGCGGCACGGTGGTGACCGAGACGGTGTTCAACCTGCCCGGCGTGGGCAATCTGGTGGTGCGCGCCGTGCTGCGCCGTGACTACCCGGTGATCCAGGGCACGCTGCTGGTCATCGCGGCCATCTATGTATTCATCAACCTGGCCATCGACTTCCTGTACACGCTGGTCGACCCACGCATCCGGCTGGAGGGCAAGTGACATGGTGCAAGGCCTGATTCGCAATCTCAAGGACTACTGGCTGCCACTGGCACGCCGCCTGTTCGCACGCAAGGTGGTGCTGGCCTCGGCCATCGTGCTGGCCCTGGTGGTCGCGGTGGCCACGGTGTTCCCCTGGGTGTCGGACGCCGACCCCAACGCCATCTCGATCAGCGAGCGCCTGAACGCGCCCTCGGCCGCGCACTGGGCCGGCACCGACGAGCTCGGGCGCGACGTGATGCTGCGCATCGTGCACGGCGCACGCTATTCGCTGCTGATCGGCGGGCTCACGGCCGCGGGCGCCGTGCTGTTCGGCACGCTGCTGGGCATGTTCGCGGGCTTCTTTCGGCGGCTGGACGCGCCGCTGATGCGCGTGGTGGACGCGATGATGTCCTTCCCCGACATCCTGCTGGGCATCGCCCTGGTGTCCATCCTGGGGGCCTCGCTGTGGAACGTGATGCTGGCGCTGGTCATCGTCTACACGCCGCGCGTGGCGCGCGTGGTGCGGGCCAGCACCCTGGTGCTGCGCGAGTTGCTGTTCGTGGACGCCGCGCGCGCCCTGGGCGTGCGCACGCCGCGCATCCTGCTCAAGCACATCCTGCCCAACCTGGTTTCGCCCATCCTGGTGCAGGTGACCTTCATCTTCGCCTATGCCATCCTGGCCGAGGCGGGCCTGTCCTTCCTGGGCGTGGGCGTGCCGCCCGACATCCCCACCTGGGGCACCATGATCGCGGGCAGCCTGGAATCGGCCGACCGCGCGTTCTGGACGATTCTCTACCCGGGCCTGGCCATCGTGTTCACCGCCCTGTCGCTGCAGATGCTGGGCGACGGCGTGCGCGACCTGCTCGACCCCAAGCTCAAGAAGGCCGCATGAGCTTCTTTCACCGACCCACGCAAGCGCCCGCCCCTGGCGAGCGCGTTACGAAGGCACCCACCCCATGACCACCCCCACGGCTGCCCGGCTCGAAGTGCAGGGCCTGTCCACCTCGTTCGCCACCGACGCCGGCCGCATCCAGAGCGTGGCCGACGTGTCCTTCGCCATCCACCCGGGCCAGACGCTGGCGCTGGTCGGCGAGTCGGGTTCGGGCAAGTCCGTCACCAGCCTCACGCTGATGGGCCTGCACGCCAAGACCTCGCAGGCCAAGGTCGACGGCCAGGCCTGGTTCACCCGGCGCGATGGCCGGCGCGTGGACCTGCTGGCCCTGCCCGAGGCCGAGCGCCGCGCGCTGCGCGGCAACGAGATCGCGATGGTCTTCCAGGAGCCCATGACCAGCCTGAACCCGGTGCTCACCGTGGGTGAGCAGATCGCCGAATCGGTGCGCCTGCACCTGAAGCTCGACCGGCGCGCCGCCCTGGCCCATGCCCAGCGCATGCTGGAGCTGGTGGAGATACCGGCCGCGAAGCAGCGCGTGCACGAGTACCCGCACCAGCTCTCGGGCGGCATGCGCCAGCGGGTGATGATCGCGCTGGCCATGGCCTGCAACCCCACGCTGCTGATCGCCGACGAGCCGACCACCGCGCTGGACGTGACCATCCAGGCGCAGATCCTGGCCCTCATGGGCCGGCTGCAGAAGGAGACGGGCATGAGCATGCTGTTCGTGACCCACAACCTGGGCGTGGTGGCGCAGTACGCCGACGCGGTGGCCGTGATGTACGCGGGCCGCATCGTCGAGTCGGCCCCGGTGCACGATCTGTTCGCGCAGCCCGAGCACCCTTACACGCGCGGCCTGCTGGCCTGCCTGCCCGGCGTGGCCCGGCGCCATGCCGTGGCGGTGGCCGGGCAGCGCCCGCGCCTGGTGGCCATACCGGGCCAGGTGTCGAGCCCGCTCGCGCCGCCGCCGGGCTGCGCCTTTGCGCCGCGCTGCGAGCGCCGCATCGCGGCCTGCGATGCGCGCATGCCGGCCCTGTCCGACGGCAGTGCCACCGAGGCCGGCCGGCGGGTGCGCTGCATCCGTGTGGGCGAGCAGGCGCCGCAGGAGGTGAGCGCATGAACACCGTGGCCATGGCCCCGACCCCGGGCGACAACCTCATCGAAGTGCGCGGCCTGCGCAAGTACTTCGGCAGCGGCCCGCACCCGGTGCGTGCGGTGGACGACGTGAGCTTTGCCATCCGGCGCGGCGAGACGCTGGGCCTGGTGGGCGAGTCGGGCTCGGGCAAGAGCACCATCGGCCGGCTGCTGACGCGCCTGGTGGACCCGACGGCGGGGCAGATGCTGTACCACGGCGGCGAGGCCAGTGGGCAGGATCTGGCGGGGATGAGCCAGGGCCAGTTCCGCCCGCTGCGCTCGAAGATCCAGATCATCTTCCAGGACCCGTATGCCAGCCTGAACCCGCGCATGCGCATCCGCGAAGTGCTGGGTGAGGCACTGGACACACACAAACAGGCGCGCGGCGCGGCACGCCAGCCGCGCATCCAGGAGTTGCTCACGCAGGTAGGCCTCAGGCCCGAACATGCGGACCGTTTTCCGCACGAGTTCTCGGGCGGGCAGCGCCAGCGCATCGGCATTGCGCGCGCACTGGCGGTGCAGCCGAACTTCATCGTGGCGGACGAACCGCTGTCGGCGCTGGACGTGTCGATCCAGGCGCAGGTGGTGAACCTGCTGGGCGACCTCAAGCAGCAGCTGGGCCTGACCTTGCTGTTCATCTCGCACGACCTGGACGTGGTGGAGTACCTGTGCGACCGCGTGGTGGTGCTGTACCTGGGCCGCGTGATGGAGATCGCGCCCACCAGCGCGCTGTATGCGCGGCCAGCCCATCCCTACACGCGCGCCCTGCTGGCCGCGGCCCCCATCCCCGACCCGGCGCAGCGGCGTACCATCCCCCTGCTGCAGGGCGACCTGCCCAGCCCCGCCAATCCGCCCTCGGGCTGCGTGTTCCGCACGCGCTGCCCGCATGCGGTGGCCGAATGCGCCAGCGCCGACATGGCCCTGCGCCCCGTGGGCACCGAGCACTGGAAGGCCTGCTGGCGCGACGACATCTGACCGGCGCAGCCCCGCTGCGTCCCTCCAACATGACGAGACGACATGACGAACACCACCACTGACTTCACCCTGGACGCCACCAGCAAGAGCTTTCCCATCGCGGCGGCGCCCTGCCGCGCCAGCGAGATCGCCGCACGCGGCTGGAATGTGCTGGCCGACGACCTGGCCTTCCCGCTGGCAGTGCTCAGCCGCACGGCGCTGGCGCACAACCTGGCCTGGATGCAGGATTTTGCCAAGCGCAAGGGCATCGCCCTGGCGCCGCACGGCAAGACCACCATGTCGCCCCAGCTCTTTGCCCAGCAACTGGCGGGCGGTGCCTGGGGCCTGACCTTCGCCACCGCCTTCCAGGTCGCGGTGGGGGTGGAAGCCGGTGCGCGCCGCATCATCATCGCCAACCAGGTGGTCTGCGATACCGACCTGGATGCGCTCGATGCACTGCTGGCCCGTCACGCCGATCTCACGGTGTGGTTCCTTGTCGATTCGCTGGCGCAGCTCGCACTGGTGGAGGACTGGAAGCAGCGCCGCGGCAGTGCCCGCGTGTTCCACGTGCTGCTGGAGATGGGCATCCCCGGCCAGCGCACCGGCTGCCGCACGCTGGACGAGGCACTGGCCCTGGCGCGTGCGCTGGCGGCGTCGCAGGCCGTGCAGTTCGATGGCATCGAATGCTATGAAGGCGGCGTGGCGCGCTGCGACAACGAGCACGACGCCCGCGAGGTGACCGCCCTGGTGCGCCGCGTGATGGAATTGGCACGCGCCTGCGATACAGGGCACCTGTTCGCACAGGACCGCATCCTGCTCACGGCGGGCGGCTCGGCCGTGTTCGACCTGGTGGTGCCGCTGCTGCAGGCCCAGGGCCTGTCGCGCCCGGTGGAGGGCGTGCTGCGCTCGGGCTGCTATGTGACGCACGACCATGGCAACTACGCGCGCTTCCTCAAGAACGTGGAGCAGCGCGAAGGGCTCGATACCTCGCTGCGCCCGGCCCTCACGGTCTGGGCCATGGTGCAGTCGGTACCGGAGCCGGGCCTGGCCCTGCTGACCTGCGGGCGCCGCGACATCTCCTACGACCTGGAGATGCCCATCCCGGTGCAGCTGGCGCGGCGCGGCGAGCGCTCGGCAGCAGCCGCCCCTGCAGGCTGGAGCGTGAGCGCCTTGAACGACCAGCATGCCTACCTGCGCTTCGATGCCGCAGCCGGCGACGCCGGTACGCCGCGTGTGGGCGACCGCGTGGCGCTGGGCATCTCGCACCCCTGCACCACCTTCGACAAGTGGCGCTGGATGCCGCTGGTGGAAGACGATGGCGCCATCACGGGCGCCATCAGCACCCGGTTCTGAGACGCGGAGAAGCGCATGAACAGCAGCCTGCCTCCTTCGCCATCGTCCTCCACCCAGCCGCCCAGCCCCACGCCGGGCCTGCTGCAGCAACTGCGCGAGCGCCAGGACAGCCTGCCCGATGCGCAGCGCAGCGTGGTGCGTGCCGTGCTCGAAGACCCGCGCGCTGCCGTGGCGGCCACGGTGGAGCAGCTGGCGCAGCAGGCGGGCGTGTCCATGCCGACCATCGTGCGCACTTGCCGCAGCTTCGGCTACGACTCGGTGCGCGAGTTCATGCTGGCGCTGGCGCAGGACCTGGCGGTCTCGGGCTCCTACCTGCACCGCAGCGTGTTGGCCGAGGACACGGCGCAGGACGTCTCCAGCAAGATCATCCATGCGGCCGTCTCCTCGCTGACTGAGCTGGGCCGGCGCATCGACGTGGACGTGATCGACCAGGTGGCCGCGAAGCTCGCCAAGGCGCGGCGCATCGACTGCTATTCGGTCGGCGCGGCATCGACCTTCACGGCCAGCGAGCTGCAGAGCCGGCTGTTCCGCCTGGGCCTCACGGCCAACGCGATCTTCGACGCGCACCAGCAACTGGTCTCGGCCAGCACCCTGGGCCCCGAGGGCGTGGCCTTCGTGGTGTCGCACGTGGGGCGCATGCCCTACACGGTGGAGGCGGCGCGTTTCGCCCGCTCGCAGGGCGCCACGGTGATCGCGCTGACCCAGCCCGGTACGCCGCTGGCCGAGACGGCCGACCTGGTGCTGGCGGTGTCGGTGCCGCAGGATGCGGTGATGCGCGTGGGCACCGAGGCCTACCTGGCCCACCTGGTGGTGATCGAGATCCTGATGGTGCGCCTGGCGCAGCAGTTGGGGCCGGTGGCCACGCGGGGCCTGCAGCAGTTCAAGCAGCTTTTGCACAAACACGGATTCGACAGCGCCGAGTATTCGGGCGCCATGGACCACGGCCCGGGCATGCACAAGCCGGGCCAGAAAGACAATTGATGGTAGCAACGCAAGCAACCCTGCTGAAGAACGGAACCATCATCGACGGCACCGACCGCCCCGGATGGGTCGGCGACCTGCTGCTGGCAGGCGAGCGCATCGTGGCGCTGGCCGCGCCCGGCGCCATCGACCCGGCCTTGTTCGCCGGCCTGGAGCTACAGACCATCGACTGCACGGACCGCGTGATCGCACCCGGCTTCATCGATGTGCACACGCACGACGATGCGGCCGCCATCGACGCGCCCGACATGCTGCCCAAGCTGTCGCAGGGCGTGACCACGGTGATCGTGGGCAACTGCGGCATCTCGCTGGCCCCCATGGTGGCGGATGCACCGGCGGCGCCGCTGTCGTTGCTGGGCCAGCGCCAGTTCCGCCACGCGCGCATGGCCGACTACGCGCGCGCCGTGGATGCCGCGCAGCCCGGCGTGAACGTGGCTGCATTGCTGGGCCATACGGCCCTGCGCATGCGCCACCTTCCCGAACTGGGGCGCGCGGCCACGGCCAGCGAACGCGCTGCCATGGCGGCCGACATGCAGGAGGCCATGGATGCGGGCGCGCTGGGCCTGTCGTCCGGCGTGTTCTACAAGGAAGCCTATGCGGCCGACCTCACCGAGCTGACCGAGCTGGCCAGCGTGGCCGCGCGCAATGGCGGCGTGTATGCGACCCACATCCGCGACGAACTGGCCGGCATTTTGCCGGCGCTGCAGGAGGCCGCGCTCACGGCGCGCCAGGCCGGCCTGCCGCTGGTGCTGTCGCACCACAAGTGCGCCGGCGCCTCGAACTGGGGCCGCACGCGCGAGACGCTGCCGCTGATCGAGTCCCTCGCAAAGGGCCAGCCCATCAGCCTGGACGTGTACCCCTACACCGCGGGTTCGACGGTGCTGCGCACCGACCTGGTCGACGGTGTGATCGACATCCTGATCACCGGCAGCCAGCCCCACCCCGAAATGGTGGGTCGCTACCTCAAGGACATCGCCCGCGAATGGAGCATGAGCGAAGATGCAGCCTGCGACCGGCTGCAGCCCGGCGGCGCCTGCTACTTCCAGATGCGCGAGGACGATGTGGAGCGCGTGATTGCGCACCCCCTGTCCATGATCGGCTCGGACGGCCTGCCGCACGACGAGCGCCCCCACCCCCGCCTGTGGGGCGCCTTCCCGCGCGTGCTGGCCTGCTACTGGCGCGAGAAGGGCCTGCTGCGTCTGGAGGAAGCCATCCACAAGATGACCGGCCTGTCGGCCCAGCGTTTTCGCATCGGCGAGCGCGGGCGGCTGGAAGCCGGCTGCATGGCCGATATCGTGGTGTTCGACCCGGCGCGCGTGCGCGATACCGCGAGCTACGAACAACCCGTGCAGTTCAGCGAGGGGATCGAACAGGTTTGGGTCAACGGCGTGCTGAGCTACACCGCGGCTGGTCGTGCCACGGGCGCGCGGGCCGGGCGGTTCATCCGGCGTCAGGCACTGCCGGCCTGAAGGGGCGATTTGCCTGCGGGGCCTGGATCATCATCCATGCCCCCAGGAATTCCATCTTCTCCTGCCGAGCCTGCCGTCAACCGCGTGCAGTTGTGGCACCAAGACCCAGGAGTTTCGCCGTCTGGGCGGACTTGCCTGCAGGCACGGTGATCCGTCAGCTCACGGCTGAGCGGGTCAGCAGCAGCCGGATGCCTGCGTACACGAAGACTCCAGCCAGCAGCGCATTGAATGCGCGATGGATGCGGGCGTATGCCGCACGTGCCAACGGTGTCGAAAATGCCAGGGCATAGCCCATGAAGATACAAGCTCCGATGCCGGCGCAACACGCCACGACCGCCAGGGCATGGCTGCGTCCGGCGCCGGCGGGCACGCCGAGAGCGACGATGGAAAGCCACACAAAGACGGCCTTGGGGTTGGTCATGTGCATCGCCAGGCCGAGCCGAAAAGCCTGGAGGTGGTCGCCGCCCGTGGTGTCGGAGGCCTCGTGCAGGGCATTCGGCGTGAATGCGGCACGCGCCGCCTTCCAGGCCAGCCAGAGCATGTAGATGCCGCCCAGCACCTTCAGGACGAGCAAGGACCAGGAATAGCTGCGCATGAGTGCCGACATGCCCAGTGCAGCGGCCACACCCCAAAACACCGAGCCGAGGACCACCCCGGCAGCCAGGGCCATGGCACGCCTCCGTCCATGCGACATGGCGGCCGCCATGATCGCCAGATTGCTGGGGCCAGGGCTTGCAACACCAACTGTATAGGCCATGAGCGCCACCAGCAGGGTCGGGGACAGAAAACCTGCGTCCATGGAAGATGCCTCCTGGAATGCACACCCCACCAAAGAGGAAAGCCGCTCACTGCAATGGCAGGGCACAAACAAAAACGCCCACGGTGAAGTGGGCGTTTGCTGTGAGCGGAGACCGCTACATATTGGTTGCGCGAGAAGGATTTGAACCTCCGACCTTTGGGTTATGAGCCCAACGAGCTACCAGACTGCTCCATCGCGCGGTAAGAAATAAATTATACCCTATTATTCAGCTGCTGCCGAATTATTTTCGGTTTCTGCAGCACGATCCACCAATTCAACCAGGGCCATGGGTGCATTGTCGCCCACACGGAAACCCATCTTGAGGATGCGGGTGTAGCCACCAGGACGCACCTTGAAGCGGGGGCCCAGGTCGTTGAACAGCTTGGTCACGCTGTCACGGTCGCGCAGGCGGTTGAAGGCCAGGCGGCGGTTGGCAACGGAGTCTTCCTTGGCCAGGGTGATCATGGGTTCGATCACGCGGCGCAGTTCCTTGGCCTTGGGGACGGTGGTCTTGATGACTTCGTGCTCGATGAGCGAGTTCATCATGTTCTGCAGCATCGCAAGGCGGTGCGAGCTGGTGCGGTTGAGTTTGCGGAGGCCGTGACCGTGACGCATGGTGCTTTTTCCTTATTTAAAATTAAATCAGGCAGCCGTGTAAGGTACTGCCCGAGGCACTGTTCCCATCCAAGGGAACCAAAAACCGGGTTCCCGCGATTCGGGGAACCCAGAATTATAACTTAACGCTTGTCCAGACCGGCTGGTGGCCAGTTCTCAAGCTTCATGCCCAACGTGAGACCACGCGATGCGAGCACTTCCTTGATTTCGTTGAGCGACTTGCGACCCAGGTTAGGCGTCTTGAGCAGCTCGTTCTCGGTGCGCTGGATCAAGTCACCGATGTAGTAGATGTTCTCGGCCTTCAGGCAGTTGGCGGAACGCACGGTCAGTTCCAGCTCGTCCACAGGACGCAGCAGGATCGGATCGAACGTGGCATTGCCGCGCGGGCCTGCCGGTGCGTCGAACGCAGCCAGCTCGCCACCTTCCAGCTGCGCGAACACCGCCAGCTGTTCCACCAGGATCTTGGCCGATGCGCGCACTGCGTCTTCGGCAGTGATGGCACCATTGGTCTCGATCTCGACAACCAGCTTGTCCAGGTCGGTACGCTGCTCCACGCGGGCGCTTTCCACCGTGTAGCTCACGCGCTTCACAGGGGAGAACGACGCATCCAGCACGATCCGGCCAATCGACTTGGTCGACTCGTCGGCATAGCGGCGCAGGCTACCGGGCACGTAGCCACGGCCCTTCTCGACCTTGATCTGCATGTCCAGCTTGCCGCCGGCCGACAGATTCGCGATCACGTGGTCAGGGTTGACGATTTCCACGTCGTGAGGGGTCTGGATATCGCGTGCGGTAACCACACCTTCGCCATCCTTGCGCAGGCTCAGCGTGACTTCATCACGGTTGTGGAGCTTGAACACCACGCCCTTGAGGTTCAACAGGATGTTGACCACATCTTCCTGAACGCCGTCAATGGACGAGTACTCATGCAGAACGCCTGCAATGGTGACTTCCGTCGCTGCGTAACCCACCATGGACGAGAGCAGGACACGCCGAATGGCGTTACCCAGCGTGTGGCCGTACCCACGCTCGAACGGCTCCAGCGCGACCTTGGCACGGTTGTGGCCAAGCTGCTCGACATTGATCGCCTTGGGTTTCAGCAAATTGGTTTGCATTCAGACTTCCTCTCAATACCCCCAGCTCGTTACACCGGTAAGGCTGGTGAAGCGCCTAAACCGCGATGCCTCGCGGTTCAGGGACGGTTTTCTTGAAATATGTACCGAGCAATTAGCGCGAGTACAACTCAACGATCAGGGATTCGTTGATGTCGGCGCCAAACTCATCACGGTCCGGCACCTTCTTGAAGATGCCTTCGGCCTTCTCGGCGTTCACTTCCACCCACGCAGGCATGCCGACCTGGGCAGCCAGTTGCAGGGCTTCAACAATGCGGTTCTGCTTCTTGGACTTTTCACGCACGGCCACCACATCGCCCGTCTTCACGAGGTAGGAAGCGATGTTCACAGACTTGCCGTTCACCGTGATCGCCTTGTGCGAGACCAGCTGGCGCGCTTCGGCGCGGGTCGAGCCGAAGCCCATGCGGTACACCACGTTGTCGAGACGGGATTCCAGCAGGAACAGCAGGTTGGCGCCGGTATTGCCCTTCTTGCCTTCGGCGGCTTCGAAGTAGCGGCGGAACTGCTTTTCCAGCACGCCGTACATGCGCTTGACCTTCTGCTTTTCACGCAGTTGCAGGCCGTAGTCGGACGTGCGGGCACCGGAGGTACGGCCGTGCTGGCCTGGCTTGGAGTCGAACTTGGACTTGTCGGCAATCGAGCGACGTGCGCTCTTGAGGAACAGGTCCGTGCCTTCACGGCGGGAGAGTTTGGCCTTGGGGCCGAGGTAACGTGCCACTTGAGCTTCCTTTGTGTCATCTACCGCAAACCATTGCGGGAGCCGCCTGAGGCGCTTGCGCGTTCACAGGCGGCGGTGGGCTTAGAGAGAGATTAGATACGACGGCGCTTTTGAGGGCGGCAGCCGTTGTGAGGCACGGGGGTCACATCGGAGATGGACGTGATGCGAATGCCCAGGGCGCCCAGAGCGCGCACCGAGGATTCACGGCCTGGGCCAGGACCCTTGATTTCAACGTCAAGGTTCTTGATGCCTTGGTCGATGGCAGCGCGGCCAGCCACTTCCGAAGCCACTTGGGCCGCGAAGGGAGTGGACTTGCGCGAGCCCTTGAAACCTTGGCCACCGGACGATGCCCACGACAGGGCATTGCCCTGGCGATCGGTGATCGTGATGATGGTGTTGTTGAACGAGGCGTGCACGTGTGCAATGCCGTCCGAAACATTCTTCCGGACCTTCTTGCGAACGCGCTGAGCTGCGTTATTGGCAGGAGACTTAGCCATGATGATCTTTCAATCTCTTTATTTCTTCAGTGCAGCTGCACCCTTGCGCGGACCCTTGCGAGTGCGTGCATTGGTACGGGTGCGCTGACCACGCATTGGCAGACCGCGGCGATGGCGGAAGCCACGATAGCAGCCGATGTCCATCAAGCGCTTGATGTTCATCGTGGTTTCGCGGCGCAGGTCACCTTCAATGGTGAACTGCTCGATTTGCTCGCGAATTTTTTCCAGATCGCCATCCGTCAGATCCTTGATCTTCTTGGAGTAAGCGATACCAGTTGCTTCGCAGATCTTGCGAGCGCGGGTGCGACCAATGCCAAAAATGGCGGTCAAACCGATTTCCGCGTGCTTGTGCGGCGGAATATTAATGCCAGCGATACGTGCCATATGCGTCCTCTAATACTTTCCAATCAACCTTGGCGCTGCTTGTGACGCAGATCCGTGCAGATCACGCGCACCACACCCTTGCGGCGGATGATCTTGCAGTTGCGGCAGATTTTTTTGACCGAAGCCGAAACTCTCATTGCATTCTCCTAAAACTTTTCCATCCGTCCCGGCTGTTTCGCACGGAACACAATTTGTGCCCGCGAAAAATCGTGGGGCGCCAACTCAACCGATATCCAGTTCTGCAGGCAGTCGCCGCTATGCGATCAACTGCCTTCCTTCATCATCATCAACCGCCTGCGTTGCCCTTGAAATTGGCTTTCTTGAGCAGCGATTCGTACTGTTGCGACATCATGTAGTTCTGAACCTGGGCCATGAAGTCCATGGTCACCACCACAATGATCAGCAGCGATGTCCCACCAAAGTAGAACGGAACGTTGTACTTCAAGATCAGGAACTCTGGCAGCAAGCACACGAAGGTGATGTACACAGCGCCTGCCAAGGTCAGGCGAACCAGGATCTTGTCGATATAACGGGCCGTCTGCTCACCGGGCCGGATGCCTGGAATGAACGCACCGCTCTTCTTCAGGTTATCTGCAGTCTCACGGCTGTTGAACACCAGTGCCGTATAGAAAAAGCAGAAGAACACAATCGCGGCAGCGTAGAACATCACATAGATGGGCTGACCAGGAGTCAACGCACCCGAGATGTCCTTCAACCAGCGCATCGACTCGCCTGCACTGAACCAGTTCACCACCGTGGCGGGCAACAGGATGATCGACGAGGCAAAGATCGGAGGAATCACGCCAGCCATGTTCAGCTTGAGGGGCAAGTGCGACGACTGGCCGCCGTAGACCTTGTTACCTACCTGCCGACGGGCGTAGTTCACCAGAATCTTGCGCTGACCACGCTCCACAAACACCACGAAGTAGGTCACCAGACCGACCACGAGGACGATGAAGATGGCGGCCAGGATGCTCATGGCACCCGTACGAACCAGTTCAAGGAGACCACCGATGGAGCTGGGCAATCCGGCTGCGATACCTGCAAAGATCAGGATCGAGATACCGTTGCCCAAACCACGTTCAGTGATCTGCTCACCCAGCCACATCAGGAACATCGTGCCGGCGGTCAGGCTGACGACGGCGGTCATGCGGAACCCGAAACCAGGGCTCAGCACCAGACCTGCGGAGCTTTCCAGCGCGACGGCAATACCCAGCGACTGGAACAGGGCCAGGCCCAACGTTCCGTAGCGGGTGTACTGCGTGATCTTCCTGCGACCGGCTTCGCCTTCCTTCTTCAACTGCTCGAACGTGGGAATCACGTAAGTCATCAGCTGCATGATGATCGATGCCGAGATGTACGGCATGATCCCCAGAGCGAAGACCGTGAAACGCGACAGCGCACCACCCGAGAACATGTTGAACAGGTTCAGGATGCCGCCTTGCTGGCCACTGAACAGCTGCTGGAGTTGGGCTGGATCGATACCAGGCACAGGGATATGAGCCCCTATGCGATACACGACCAGCGCAAGCAACAGAAAAACCAGACGGCGACGCAGGTCGCCGAACTTGCCGGTCTTTGCAATTTGAGCCGCGCTAGTAGCCACAGATGCCTTCCTTCAGAGCCACACTCAGGCGACGCTGCCGCCAGCAGCTTCGATCGCTGCCTTGGCACCTGCCGTAGCGCCCACGCCATTGAGCTTGACAGCCTTGGTGAGGGAACCGCTCTTGATGACCTTGACCACCTTGGCCAGCTCGCCCACGAGGCCAGCTTGCTTGAGTGCCAGCACGTCCACTTCGGCCAGGCCGAGCTGATCGAGCGCCGTCAGCGTCACTTCTGCATTGAACTTGAGCAGGTGCGACTTGAAGCCGCGCTTGGGCAAGCGACGTTGCAGAGGCATTTGACCGCCTTCGAAGCCCACCTTGTGGTAGCCACCGGCACGCGACTTCTGACCCTTGTGACCACGGCCAGCGGTCTTGCCCAGGCCGGAGCCGATACCACGGCCTACACGGCGCTTGGCATGCTTGGCACCGTCTGCGGGCTTGATGCTATTGAGTTCCATGATCTATCTCTCAGAGGACTTTGACCAGATAGCTGATCTTGTTAATCATGCCGCGCACTTCGGGCGAGTCCTGCAGTTCGCTCACGCTGTTGAGCTTGCGCAGGCCCAGGCCACGGACGGTGGCGCGGTGCGATTCCTTGGTGCCGATAGGGCTGCGCACCAATTGAATCTTGACGGTTTGTTGCGTTGTCATTTTCAGGCTCCGATTCAGGCGAAGATGTCTTCGACCGTCTTGCCGCGCTTGGCTGCCACATTCGACGGAGTGGTCGAATTGACGAGCGCATCAAAAGTGGCACGGACCATGTTGTAGGGGTTGGAGGAACCATGGCTCTTGGCCACGATGTCCGTCACGCCCAGCACTTCGAAAACGGCGCGCATGGGGCCGCCAGCAATGATGCCGGTACCCTTGGGAGCGGGAGCCATCATCACGACAGCAGCGCCATGGTGGCCCGTCACGTTGTGGTAGATGGTGCCGTTCTTGAGCGATACCTTGACCATGTTGCGGCGGGCTTCTTCCATCGCCTTTTGCACGGCAGCAGGCACTTCCTTGGACTTGCCCTTGCCCATGCCAACACGGCCGTCACCGTCGCCAACCACCGTCAGTGCGGCGAAGCCGAGGATACGGCCGCCCTTCACGACTTTGGTCACGCGGTTGACCGCGATCATTTTTTCGCGCAGACCGTCGTCCTGACCTTCGCTCTGCACTTTGGGTTGAAATTTAGCCATTTTTTATTCGCTCCGCTTAGAACTGCAGGCCGGCTTCACGGGCTGCGTCGGCCAGGGCCTTGACGCGACCGTGGTAGGCAAAGCCTGCGCGATCAAATGCAACCTTCTCGACACCCGCAGCCTTCGCTTTTTCAGCGATGCGCTTGCCGATGATCTGGGCTGCAGCGGCATTGCCACCCTTGCCCGAACCGCCGAGCGACTTGCGCACGTCGGCTTCTGCCGTCGATGCACTTGCCAGCACCTTGCTGCCGTCGCCGGAGATCACACTGGCGTAGATATGGAGGTTCGTACGGTTCACGGTGAGACGCGCCACGCCTTGCTGTGCAATGCGGATGCGGGTTTGGCGCGAACGACGAAGACGCTGCTCTTTCTTGGTCAACATGTTGCAGCTCCTTATTTCTTCTTGGTCTCTTTGATCGTGATCTTTTCGTCCGCATAGCGGATACCCTTGCCCTTGTAGGGCTCGGGTGGACGAACAGCACGGATCTCAGCAGCGATTTGCCCCACACGCTGGCGGTCAGCACCCTTGATCACCACTTCCGTGGGCGTGGGGGTTGCGACCGTAATGCCAGCGGGCATTTCGATATTGACCGGGTGCGAATAGCCCACAGCCAGGTTCAGCTTGGAACCGGAAGCCGCAGCCTTGTAACCCACACCCACCAGGCTCAGCTTCTTTTCAAAGCCCTTGCTGACACCGACCACCATGTTGTTGACCAACTGGCGAATCGTGCCGCTCATGGCATTGGCTTCGCGGGAGTCGTTGACAGGCGCAAAGCTCAGCTTGCCTTCATTGCTCGACACCTTCACCAGCACATTCTGTGCGAGCGAGAGGGCGCCACCAGAACCCTTGACAGAGATCTGGTCATCTTTCACGGACACATCCACGCCAGCGGGGATGGTCACGGGCATTTTTCCTACTCGGGACATTTCAGTTTCTCCTCAATGCCGCGGGTTAGGCCACGTAGCAGAGCACTTCGCCACCGACACCGGTAGCGCGCGCCTTGCGATCGGTCATCACGCCCTTGGGCGTCGTGACAATTGCCACACCCAGACCGTTCATGACTTGTGGAATGGAATCACGGCCTTTGTAGACACGCAGTCCGGGGCGGCTGACGCGCTCGATGCGCTCAATCACGGGACGGCCTGCGTAGTACTTCAGGGCAATTTCGAGTTCCGACTTGCCAGCTTCGGTTTTCACCTGGAAGCCGTCGATATAACCTTCGTCCTTCAGCACCTGGGCGATGGCAATCTTCACTTTGGAAGAAGGCACCAGAACCGTGGCCTTGGCGACCATCTGTGCATTACGGATGCGGGTCAGCAAGTCAGCGATGGGATCACTCATGCTCATGTTTAATCTCTCCTGCCTGCTTACCAGCTGGCCTTGGTGACACCAGGGATGTCGCCTGCAAAAGCCAGTTCACGGATCTTGGCGCGAGCCAGACCGAATTGACGGAAGGTGCCGCGAGGACGACCGGTGATTTCGCAACGGTTGCGCTGACGCGTCGGGTTGGCATTGCGAGGGAGCTTTTGCAGGCCCAGGCGGGCTGCATCGCGCTCTTCGTCGCTGCGCTTGGCATCGCCAGCGATTGCCTTCAGTTCCGCATACTTGGTTGCGTACTTGGCTGCCAGTTTTTCGCGCTTCAGTTCGCGCTGGATCAAAGCTACTTTAGCCATGCTTCGCCTCAGTTCTTGAACGGGAAACGGAAACCAGCGAGGAGAGCCTTGGCTTCTTCGTCCGACTTGGCCGTCGTGGTGATGCTGATATTGAGACCGCGCAAGGCATCCACCTTGTCGTACTCGATTTCAGGGAAAATGATCTGTTCCTTGACGCCGATGTTGTAGTTGCCACGGCCGTCGAAAGCGCGGCCGGAGATACCACGGAAGTCACGAACGCGGGGCAGAGCCACGGTCACGAAACGGTCCAGGAACTCATACATCTGCACGCCGCGCAGCGTGACCATGCAACCGATGGCCTGGCCTTCGCGGATCTTGAAACCGGCGATAGCCTTCTTGGCCTTGGTCACCACGGGCTTCTGACCAGCAATCTTGGTCAGGTCGGCCACGGCGTTGTCCATCACCTTCTTGTCCGAGACTGCCTCGCTCACGCCCATGTTCAGGGTGATCTTGGTCAGACGGGGAACCTGCATCGGCGAGGTGTAACCGAACTGCTTGGTCAGTTCGGGAGCGATCTTGTCGCGGTAAATTTCTTGGAGTCGTGCCATGTTTACCCCTTAGGCCGCCTTGATTTCAGCGCCGCTGGACTTGAACACGCGAACGCGCGTACCGTCAGCCTGCACCTTGATGCCCACGCGATCAGCCTTGCCGGTCGCGGCATTGAAGATGGCCACATTGGACTGGTGAATCGGCATGGCCTTTTCAACGATGCCGCCCGTCGTACCCTTCATGGGGTTTGGCTTGGCGTGCTTCTTGACGAGGTTGATGCCGTCGATGACGAGGTGGGAGTCATCCTTGCGCAGCGACACCGTGCCACGCTTGCCCTTGTCACGGCCGGTCAGCACGATGACTTCGTCGCCCTTGCGAATCTTGTTCATGGCGCGTCCTTAGAGAACTTCAGGAGCCAGGGACACGATCTTCATGAACTTCTCGGTACGCAATTCACGCGTCACGGGTCCGAAGATGCGGGTGCCGATAGGCTCCAACTTTGCATTCAGCAACACTGCAGCGTTGCCATCGAATTTGACGAGCGAACCGTCGCCACGGCGAATACCCTTCGCCGTGCGAACGACCACCGCACTGTAAACCTCGCCTTTTTTGACGCGGCCACGTGGAGCGGCTTCTTTGATGCTCACCTTGATGATGTCGCCAACGCTTGCATAGCGACGCTTGGAACCACCCAGCACCTTGATGCAAAGGACGGACTTAGCGCCGGTATTGTCGGCAACCTCTAACCGAGATTCTGTCTGGATCATTTCAATATTCCCAACTTGCACCAGAAGACAACAGCCCCAGAGAACTTCTCAAGGGCTGCGGATCAGCCAGTCAGTCTTGGGCCCGTCGTCCGCACCGCAAACCATTTGCAGCACTTCCCGCTGGGCAGAAACTTCACGTAGGAAACGCGAAGCCCTCGATTATTGCAAAGGACTTCCAGGAAGTCAAGCGCCGCATCAGCCAGGGGCGTGCAGATACTGTTGCGCCAGCGCCAGAAAGTCGCCGAGACGAGGGTCCGAACCCAGTTCCTCCTGCAGGAGGTCAGCGACGGCGGGCGCCAGTTCAATGGCCTTGCGGGCATCGAGGAACAGCAGCCTGCAGCGGCGCGCCAGCACATCTTCCACCGTGCGGGCGTATTCATGCCGCGCCGCGAACCGCACCATCGCCTCCGTCAGGCCGCCGCCCAGATCCGTCTGTGCACCCGGCATTTCCTGAACGGCCGCCGCTTCGCTGCCATAGGAGTGCAGCCCCTGGGCATCGCTGATGCGGTGCCGCACAGGCCCCGGGGGCGTTCCCACCAGGGGCAAATGATTGGTCACGCCCGCGGGTTTTTCGGGCAGCAGGCCCGTGGTGAAGCATTTTTGCAACACATCTTCAGCCATGGCGCGGTAGGTGGTCCATTTGCCACCGGTCACGGTGATCAGGCCGCTGCGGCTGGCCAGGACGGTGTGCTCGCGGCTGATTTTCTTGGTGTTGTCGCCATCGTCGTCCTGCGGCTTCACCAAGGGACGCAGGCCCACCCAGATGCTGCGGATGTCCCCGATCTTGGGGGCGCGGGTGAGGTAGCGCGCCGATTCTTCCAGGATGAACTGGACTTCCTCGTGGAAAGGCTCCGGCTCCCGCACGATGTCCTGGCGCGGGCTGTCCGTCGTCCCCAGAATGAGCTTGCCCAGCCAGGGCACTGCAAACAGGACCCGGCCATCGGCCGTCTTGGGCACCATGAGGGCATGGTCGGAGGGAAGGAACTCGCGATCCACCACGATGTGCACACCCTGGCTTGGCGCCACGATCGGCTTGACGGGGCGGCCAATGGCCTCGCCGTCCATCTGGCGCAGGGCATCCACCCACACGCCGGTGGCATTCACCACGGTGCGGGCGCGAACCGTGAACTGCTGGCCGCTGTCGGCGTCCTCGCAGACAAGGCCCGCCACCTTTCCCGCCTCGTGGACCAGGGCCCGCGCAGGACAGTAGTTGACCACCAGGGCGCCCAGACCCGCCGCCGTCCGCGCCAGCGCCAGGGCCAGCCGGGCATCGTCGAACTGCCCGTCCCAGTACTTGACCCCTCCCTTGAGCCCCTCCGTCCGGGCCGTGGGCAGGCATTCCAGGGTGCGCGCACGGCCCAGGAACTGGGTGGCACCCAGTCCGGCTTTTCCGGCCAGGGCGTCGTACATCATGAGCCCGATGCCATAAAAAGGCGTCTCCCAGAAACGGTACGAGGGCATCACGAAAGGCAGGGGCTGGGCCAGATGCGGCGCGTTGTGCAGCAAGGTCGTGCGCTCGTGCAGCGCTTCGCGCACCAGCGCGATGTTGCCCTGGGCCAGGTAGCGGACACCGCCATGCACCAGCTTGGTGGCACGGGACGAGGTCCCCTTGGCGAAGTCGTGCGAGTCCACCAGGACCACGCTGAAACCGCGCGCCGCAGCATCCAGAGCGACTCCCAGCCCCGTCGCCCCGCCACCAATCACGGCAAGGTCGTAGTGGTGCGGCTGGGCCAGACGGGCCAGCAGGTCGGCGCGTCGCGTAGGGAGGGGGGCAGTGGCGATGGTCATGGGGTGATTGTCCATGGGCGGAACAAGAATTAAGGGTTTACCCTTGAATTCTTGGCACTTCCGGGATGAGAAACCGCCCAAGGGGAAGGAACTCCGGGGGGCGGCATGGAGTAAAAAAGCAGCCAGAGACCTTGTGAGCCCTGGCTGCCGGTGGCATCAGTCGTCAAGAAGCGACCGCCTCAGGGTCTCAACGCGCCTTGCCGTCCTTCCAAGCCTGCAGCAGCGTGCCGTACGCAATCGTCTGGCCCTTCGGCTTCTCATTGGCCAGCTTGGCCCAAGGCGCCTGCTTGTCGCTCAGCCACTTGGCGTTGTCGCTCTTCGGATTGAGCTTGGGGGCGCAATGCGCCATGCCGGCACGTTCCAGACGGGCCATCACCTGGTCCATTTCGTCGGCCAGCGTGTCCATGGCGCCCTGGGGCGTCTTTTCACCCGTGACGGCCTGCGCCACGTTCTTCCACCACAGCTGTGCCAGCTTGGGGTAGTCGGGCACGTTGGTACCGGTGGGCGACCATGCCACGCGGGCGGGACTGCGATAGAACTCCACCAGACCACCCAGCTTGGGCGCCATGTCGGTCATGGCCTTGGACTGGATGTCGCTCTCGCGGATCGGGGTCAGGCCCACGATGGTCTTCTTGAGCGACGTGGTCTTGGCCGTCACGAACTGGGCGTAGAGCCAGGCAGCGGCGGTCTTGTTGGCGTCGTGGTCCTTGAAGAAGGTCCAGCTGCCCACGTCCTGGTAGCCGTTCTGCATGCCCTGCTTCCAGTACGGGCCGTTCGGGCCGGGGGCCATGCGCCACTTGGGCGTGCCGTCGGCATTCACCACAGGCAGGCCGGGCTTGGTCATGTCGGCCGTGAAGGCGGTGTACCAGAAGATCTGCTGGGCGATCTGGCCCTGGGCGGGCACGGGGCCGGCTTCGCCGAAGGTCATGCCCGTGGCTTCCTTGGGCGCGTACTTCTTCATCCAGTCCACGTACTTGGTCAGCGCGTAGACCGCCGCAGGCGAGTTGGTAGCGCCGCCACGGGCCACCGAGGCGCCCACGGGCGTGCACTTGTCGTCGGCCACGCGGATGCCCCATTCGTCGATCGGCAGGCCGTTGGGCGCGCCAATGTCCGCCGTACCCGCCATGGACAGCCATGCATCCGTGAAGCGCCAGCCCAGCGAAGGGTCCTTCTTGCCGTAGTCCATGTGGCCATAGATGGGCTTGCCGTCGATGTTCTTCACGTCGTTGGTGAAGAACTCGGCGATGTCCTCATAGGCGCTCCAGTTGAGCGGCACGCCCAGGTCGTAGCCGTACTTGGCCTTGAACTTGTCCTTGATGTCCTTGCGGTCGAACAGGTCGGCGCGGAACCAGTACAGGTTGGCGAACTGCTGGTCGGGCAGCTGGTACATCTTTCCGTCCGGGCCAGTCGTGAACTTGGTACCGATGTAGTCCTTGAGGTCGATGCCGGGGTTGGTGAATTCCTTGCCCGCGCCGCCCATGTAGTCGGTCAGGCTCATGATCTTGCCGTAGCGGTAGTGCGTACCGATCAGGTCCGAATCCGAGATCCAGCCGTCATAGATCGACTTGCCGGACTGCATGGAGGTCTGCAGCTTCTCGACCACGTCGCCTTCCTGGATCAGGTCGTGCTTGACCTTGATGCCCGTGATTTCCTCGAACGCCTTGGCCAGCGTCTTGGATTCGTATTCGTGGGTGGTGATGGTTTCAGACACCACCGAGATTTCCTTCACGCCCTTGGCTTGCAGCTTCTTGGCTGCTTCGATGAACCACTTCATCTCGGCCATCTGCTGGTCCTTGCTCAGCGTGGAGGGCTGGAACTCGCTGTCAATCCACTTCTTGGCTTCCGCCTCGCCCGCCATGGCGGCCTGGCCCGTCATGACCGCAACTGCCAATGCCAGCGCTGTGTACCGCGTCTTCATAGTGCCTGTCTCCTCATAGTCATCTCCCCTTTTGGATGCAAGGGTCGCCCGGCTCCGGGGAAGGGTTGAGCCGCGCGACGGGAACCAACGGAATGAAAGCTGCCTGCGAACGCGCTACCCCTTGCGCAGGATCAGCGCCAGCAGCGCCATCGACAGCACGAAGCTGATCCAGATCGAAGGATCGCCCTGAAGGCTGAACCACTGGGCCAGCTTGCCGCTGATGCCCACAAAAATCAGATTCACGTAGGCCGCTGACAACAGCCCAATAAACAGCCGATCACCGCGCGTCGTCTCCAGCGGCAAAAAGCCCTTGCGCATCGTCGTGGGCGACTTGATCTCCCACACCGTCATGCCAATCAGCATCAGCACGATGCAAATGAAGAACACCGCCACGGGCAGCGTCCAAGCCATCCACTCAAACATGGCGATATCTCCTCAAACCCGGCCCATCGCGAAACCCTTCGCGATGTAGTGCCGAACAAACCAGATCACGATGGCACCCGGCACGATGGTCAGCACGCCGGCGGCGGCCAGCGTGGCCCAGTCCATGCCGCTCGCGCTCACCGTGCGCGTCATGGTGGCCACGATGGGCTTGGCATTCACGCTGGTCAGCGTGCGCGCCAGCAGCAACTCCACCCAACTGAACATGAAACAGAAGAACGCCGCCACGCCCACGCCGGCCTTGATCAGCGGCAGGAAGATCGTCATGAAAAAGCGCGGAAAGCTGTAGCCATCGATATAGGCCGTCTCGTCGATCTCGCGCGGAATGCCGCTCATGAAGCCTTCCAGGATCCACACCGCCAGCGGCACGTTGAACAAGAGGTGCGCCAGCGCCACGGCAATGTGCGTGTCCATCAGCCCCACGGTGGTGTAGAGCTGGAAGAACGGCAGCAAAAACACGGCCGGCGGCGTCATGCGGTTGGTCAGCAGCCAGAAGAACACATGCTTGTCGCCCAGGAACTGGTAGCGCGAGAACGCATAGGCCGCCGGCAGCGCCACGGTCAGCGATATCGCCGTGTTGATGGCCACGTAGATCAGGCTGTTGATGTAACCCGAGTACCAGGACTCGTCGGTGAAGATGGTCTTGTAGTTGTCCCACGTGAAGTTCTGGGGAAAGAACGAGAACGTCGAGAGGATCTCCGCGTTGGTCTTGAAGCTCATGTTGACCATCCAGTAGATGGGCAGCACGGCGAAGACCAGGTAGGCGATCAGGAACACCGACCGCTTGTGGAAGCGTTTTTCATTCATGGCCGGCCCCTTCGTTGCTGGCGGTGCCCACGCGCTGCATCCAGTTGTAGAGGATGAAGCACAGCAGCAGGATGATGAAGAAATAAATCAGCGAGAACGCTGCGGCGGGACCCAGGTCGAACTGGCCCACGGCCTTGGTCGTCAGGTACTGGCTCAGGAAGGTGGTGGCATTGCCCGGCCCGCCACCCGTGAGCACGAAGGGCTCGGTGTAGATCATGAAGCTGTCCATGAAGCGCAGCAGCACCGCGATCATGAGCACGCCGCGCATCTTGGGCAGCTGGATGTAGCGGAACACCGCGAACTTGCTGGCACCGTCGATGCGGGCGGCCTGGTAATACGCATCCGGGATGGAGCGCAGGCCGGCGAAGGCGAGCAGCGCCACCAGCGGCGTCCAGTGCCACACGTCCATCAGCAGCACCGTGAGCCATGCATGCGCGGCGTTGCCGGTGTAGCTGTACTCGATGCCCGCCTCCTGCAGCAGGCGCCCCATGAGGCCGATATCCGCGCGGCCATAGATCTGCCAGATGGTGCCCACCACGTTCCAGGGAATCAGCAGCGACAGCGCCACCACCACCAGCACGGCGGACGACTTCCACCCCTGCGCGGGCATGGACAGCGCGAGCAGGATGCCCAGCGGGATCTCCACCGCCAGCACCGCCAGCGAGAACGTGATCTGGCGCCACAGCGCGGCGTGCAGCTCCTCGTCGCGCATCACGGCGGCGAACCACTCGGTGCCCACGAACACCCGGCGCTCGGGCGAAATGATGTCCTGCACCGAGTAGTTCACCACCGTCATCAACGGAAGGATGGCCGAGAAAGCCACGCAGATGATGACCGGAAGGATCAGGAACCAGGCCTTCTGGTTCACGGGCTTGGTGGTGGTGCTCATGCCAACAGCTCCTCGTTTTGATAGAAGCACGTGTGCTCACCGAGCACCTGCAGCCAGACGGCATCCCCCGCGGAAGGCAGCCGTGCTTCCGGGCTGAAGCGCGCCTTGAGCGTGTGCTCACCCACCTTGGCGGTCAGCATCAGGTAGGTACCGATGTCCTGCACCTGCACCACTGTGCAGGGCAACGCACCGGCTTGGCCGGGCTCGGCCAGGGCCAGGTACTCGGGCCGCACGCCCACCTGCAACATACCTTCGGGCAGGGCGCGGTCCACCGGCGCGGCCAGGCGGTGGCCCGCCACCGACAACGCGGCTCCATCGCGCTGGGCGGGCAGGAAGTTCATGCCGGGCGAGCCGATGAAGTGGCCCACAAACACGTGTGCGGGCCGCTCGAACAGCGCGTCGGCCGAGCCCACCTGCACCGCCTTGCCGCGCGTCATCACCACCACCTGGTCGGCAAAGGTCAGTGCCTCGACCTGGTCGTGCGTCACATAGATCAGCGTGAGCTTGAGTTCGTGGTGGATCTGCTTGAGCTTGCGCCGCAGCTGCCACTTGAGGTGCGGGTCGATCACCGTGAGCGGCTCGTCGAACAGCACGGCCGCCACATCGGCGCGCACCAGGCCACGGCCCAGCGATATCTTCTGCTTGGCATCGGCCGCGAGGCCGGCCGCGCGCTGGTTGAGCTGCCCGCTCATCTCCAGCATCTCGGCGATCACGCCCACGCGCTGCCTGATCTGGTATTCGGGCACCTTGCGGTTGCGCAGCGGGAAGGCCAGGTTCTCGGCCACCGTCATGGTGTCGTAGATCACGGGGAACTGGAACACCTGGGCGATGTTGCGCTCCTGCGGGCTGGCGCGCGTCACGTCGCGGCCATCGAACAGCACCTTGCCGTGCGAGGGCACGAGCAGGCCCGACATGATGTTGAGCATGGTGGTCTTGCCACAGCCCGAGGGGCCGAGCAGCGCATAGGCACCGCCGTCCTCGAACTCCATCTTGAGCGGCAGCAGCGCGTAATCGCTGTCCTGCTGCGGGTTGGGCTTGTAGGAATGCGCCAGATCCAGACTAATGCGAGCCATTTCAGCGCCCTCCCTGGCGCGCGGGCGCCCATGCCAGCCGGCCGTCAGCGCCAAACACATAGGCCTGCGCCGGGTCCAGATGCAGCGTGAGGGGCGTGCCCAGTTCGAAGTAATGCACCCCCGTCAGCTGGGCGACCAGGTCACCCCAGGGCGTCGTGGCGTGCACGAAAGTGTCGGACCCGGAAATCTCGGCCAGCTCCACCACGCCCCCCACGCTGATGTCATCAGGGCGGGCATGTACGCGCAGCGCGCTGGCGCGCACGCCCACGGTGAGCCCCGCGGCCGTGGCCACACCCTGCGGCAGCGGCACGGCCAGCTCCACGCCGCCCTCCAGGCGCACGCCACGCGGGGTTGCCGATGCGGCGATCAGGTTCATGGGCGGGTCGCTGAAGGCACGCGCCACGCGCAGCGAGTTGGGCGCATGGAACACCTCCGCCGTCGGGCCGTACTGCAGCAGCTGCCCCTCGTCCAGCACGGCGGTGTAGCCGCCCAGCAGCAGGGCCTCGCCCGGCTCGGTGGTCGCATAGACCACCGTGGACTGGCCGGCAGCAAACAGCTGCGTCAGTTCTTCACGCAGCTCTTCGCGCAGCTTGTAGTCCAGGTTCACCAGGGGTTCGTCCAGCAGCATCAGGGGCGCACCCTTGGCCAGGGCGCGGGCCAGCGCCACGCGCTGCTGTTGCCCGCCCGACAGCTCGGCAGGATAGCGGTCCAGGAACATGTCGATGTGCAGGCGGCTGGCGATTTCGCGCACCCGGGCGTCGATGTTCTTTTCGCCGCGCAGCTTGAGCGGCGACGCAATGTTGGCCGCCACCTTCATCGAGGGGTAGTTGATGAACTGCTGGTACACCATGGCCACGTTGCGGTCGCGCACGGGCATGCCGGTCACATCCACGCCATCGACCGTCACGCGGCCCGCGGTCGGCGTGTCCAGCCCGGCCATGATGCGCATGAGGCTGGTCTTGCCTGCCTGCGTGGCGCCCAGCAGCACCGTCACGGCGCCGCTGTGCAGCGCCAGGCTCATGTCATGGAGCCAGGTCTGCGGACCAACCTTCTTGCTGATGCTGTCCAGTGCCAGCTGCATCACGCAACCTTTCTAATGGGCCCCTGAGGGCCGGGTGGATCTGGCTCCCTGCCGCGCACGCAGCAAAACGCCTCGTTTCGATTGCGTTCATTTTTGTTCTTTTTTGATCGTATTGAATCAAGGTTTACCCTTAACAGGTTCCTTTTTGTTCGATTTAAAGTATCTCCAATCCTCAGACCATTGATTCGCGTGAATACGAACCCCCGACAACTGCTGCTTCTCGAAGAAGTCCGCGCGCGCAAGTCCGCCACGGTCGAACAACTGGCCGACACGCTGGGCGTGACGCTGCAGACCGTGCGCCGCGATGTGCAGCGCCTGGCCGAGTCCGGCCTGCTCACGCGCTTCCATGGCGGCGTGCGCGTGCCCAGCTCCACGGTGGAGAACCTGGCCCACACCCAGCGCGAGACGCTGCATGCCGAAGGCAAGGCACGCATAGCGCGCGCCGTGGCCGAACAGGTGCCCAACGACTGCTCGCTGATCCTGAACATCGGCACGACCACGGAAGCCATCGCCAAGGCGCTGCTGCACCACCGCGGCCTGCGCGTGATCACCAACAACCTGAACGTGGCTGCCATCCTGAGCGGCAACCCCGAGTGCGAGGTCATCGTGGCCGGCGGCGTGGTGCGCGCGCGCGACCGCGGCATCGTGGGCGAGGCGGCGGTGGACTTCATCCGCCAGTTCAAGGTGGACATCGCGCTCATCGGCATCTCGGGCGTCGAGCCAGACGGCTCGCTGCGCGACTTCGACTACCGCGAGGTGAAGGTGGCGCAAACCATCATCGAGCAGTCGCGCGAGGTCTGGCTGGCGGCCGACCACAGCAAGTTCAACCGCCCGGCCATGGTGCAGCTGGCCACGCTGCAGCAGATCGACCGCCTGTTCACCGATGCGCCACCGCCCGAGCCCTTTCCCGTATTGCTCCAGGACGCCGAGGTCATCTGCACGGTCGCTGCATGACAGAAGGCCCCCCTGAGTCGCCTGCGGCGCCTTCCCCCGGTGGGGGACGACGCCCTCGCTGCGGGGCGGCCCTTGCTCGGCGTCCGCTGGCCTGGGCCGCGCGCTGATCGACCGCCGTGGACACTTACGTGGATTCATACATTTCGGAGCCCCTCGTCACCATGACCTACCTGCTCGCCCTCGACCAAGGCACCTCCAGCTCCCGCAGCATCGTTTTTGACGAAGGCGGCCACATCGTGGCGCAGGCGCAGCTGGAGCTGCCGCAGATCTACCCACAGCCCGGCTGGGTCGAGCATGACCCGCTGGAGATCTGGCGCACCCAGCTGGCCACGGCACGCGATGCGCTTGCCAAGGCGGGCATAGCGGCGAGCGCCGTGCGCGCGGTGGGCATCACCAACCAGCGCGAGACCACGGTGCTGTGGAACCGCAGGACCGGCCAGCCCGTGCACCACGCCATCGTTTGGCAGGACCGGCGTGCCGAACCCGCCTGCGCACAGCTGCGCGAACAAGGCCACGCAGCCACCATCCAGGCCAAGACCGGGCTGCTGGTGGACGCCTACTTCTCGGGCACCAAGCTGCAGTGGCTGCTGGACCATGTCCCCGGTGCGCGCGAAGCCGCCGAGCGCGGCGACCTGGCCTTTGGCACGGTGGACAGCTGGCTGATGTGGAAACTCACCCATGGCCAGGTGCATGTGACGGACGTGAGCAACGCCTCGCGCACCATGCTCTTCAATGTGCACACCAACCAGTGGGACGACGAGCTGCTGGCGCTGCTGCGCATTCCCAGGGCGCTGATGCCCGCAGTGCTGCCGTCGAGCGCCCACTTTGGCGACATCGCCCCCGACCTGCTGGGCCACTCCATCCGCATCGGCGGCGTGGCGGGCGACCAGCAAAGCGCGCTGTTCGGCCAGGCCTGCTTCACGGCCGGCATGGCCAAGAACACCTACGGCACCGGCTGCTTCATGCTGATGCACACGGGGGGCGTGTTCCAGACCAGCCAGAACGGCCTGCTCACCACCAGCGCGGCGCAGGCAGGCACGGCGCCCGAATACGCCATGGAGGGCAGTGTCTTCGTGGGCGGCGCCGTGGTGCAGTGGCTGCGCGACGGCCTGCGCGCCATCTCCACCAGCAACGAGGTCGAGTCGCTGGCGCAGAGCGTGCCCGACTCGGGCGGCGTGATGATGGTGCCCGCCTTCACGGGCCTGGGCGCCCCGTACTGGAAGCCCGATTCGCGCGGCACCATCACGGGCCTCACGCGCGGCACCACGCTGGGCCACATGGCCCGCGCAGCGCTGGAAAGCATCGCCTACCAGAGCGCCGCCCTGCTCCTGGCCATGAGCCGCGATGCCGTGGTCGCCGGCGGCGCACCGGTCAGCGAGCTGCGCGTGGACGGCGGCGCCTGCATCAACGACCTGCTGATGCAGTTCCAGGCCGACCTGCTGGGCATCCCGGTGGTGCGCCCGGCCGTCATCGAAACCACGGCCCTCGGTGCAGCCTATCTGGCGGGGCTGTCGAGCGGCGTGTACCGCAGCACGGACGAACTCTCGCAGCTGTGGCGCGCCGACCGCCGCTTCGTTCCCACGCTGGGCAGCGCGCGCGCGCAGGAGCTGATGGCGAACTGGGAACACGCCGTGCGGCAGACCACGGCCGCATAGGCAGGCTCACCGCCTTCAGGCCGCGGGCGGCATGGCCCCGGGCGGCTGCGCCTGCTCCTGCGGCAGGTAGATGCGCGCCAGCCCCCGCGTGATCGCGTCCACGATCTGGTCGCGCCGCAATGCGATGTGCGCGGACAGCAGACGCTCGCTCAGGGCCGGGTCCCGCGCGCGCAGGGCTTGCAGGATGTCCTGGTGCTCATGCTGGGTGGAATCGCGCCCGACGTTTTCCATGTCAATCCAGCGGATGAACCGGATGCGTTCATTGAGGCTCAGCAGCATGCGCCGCAATTCGGAATTGCCCGCCATGTCCGCGATGCGCATGTGAAAACCCTCGTCCAGCTCCACCAGCCGCTGCACCGCAGCCGCGGCGGGAACGCGCCGGCTCTCCTCCAGGTAGGCACGGGCCTCTTCCACCTGGGCGTCCGTTGCCCGCTCGATCGCCAGCCGCATGCATTCGCGCTCGATCGCCACGCGCGCTTCATACAGGTCCAGCGTTTCCTGCACGTCGAGCGGGCGGCGCATGTAGCCCCGCGTGGCCGGCTGCAGGAACCCTTCCGTCACCAGCCGTCCCAGGGCCTCGCGCACGGGCGTGCGGCTCACGCCCAAGCGCTCGGCCAGCTCGATTTCGCTCAGGCGCTCTCCGGGTTTGAACTGGTAGGCAATCGCCATGTGCCGCAGCGTGTTGTAGACGCTGGAACCTCTCTCGCGGCGAATCTTGGCAATGGGGGCTGTCATGGGGGTGTATTGTGCACGCGCTCTTTCAGAATTCATTTAGGTATACTTAAATGAATTCTCGCGAATCACCCCAACCCGACGAAGGCCCTCCGACATGACGACCCCTTTCAATGGCGCCGATGCGATGGTGCGCATGCTGCAGCACAACGGCGTGAAGCACATCTTCGGCCTGTGCGGCGACACCAGCCTGCCGTTCTATGACGCCCTGGCGCGCCTGGACCACGGCATCGACCACATCCTCACCCGCGACGAGCGCAGCGCCGGCTACATGGCCGACGCCTACGCCCGCGTGACCGGCAAGGTGGGTGTGTGCGAGGGCCCCAGCGGCGGGGGCGCCACCTACCTGCTGCCCGGGCTGGTGGAGGCCAACGAGTCCTCCGTGGCGGTGCTGGGCATCACCTCGGATGTGTCGGTGGGCGCGCGCGGCAAGTTCCCGCTGACCGAACTCGACCAGCAGGCGCTCTACCGCCCCCTGACCAAATGGAACACCACCATCGACCGGGTGGACCAGATTCCGCATGCCGTGCGCAGTGCTTTCCGTGCCATGACCACGGGCCGCCCCGGCGCGGCCCACATCTGCCTGCCCTACGACGTGCAAAAACATGCCATCGACCCCGCGGAGGTGTGGGCGCAGCCAGGGCATGGCCAGTTTCCCGCCCACCGCTCGGCACCCGACCCCGCGGCGGTGGACGAGGCCGCCGACCGCCTCGTGGCGGCCACGTCGCCCGTGCTCATCTGCGGCGGCGGCGTGGTGATCGCTGGCGCCAGCGCGGCGCTCGACGCCCTGGCCAGGCTGCTCAACGCGCCGGTCTGCACCAGCGTGAGCGGCCAGGGCAGCCTGGCCGACACGCACCCGCTGAACGCGGGCGTGGTCGGCACCAATGGCGGGATCGATGCCACCCGCGCCGTGGTGGCGCAGGCCGACCTCGTCCTGTTCATTGGCGCGCGCGCGGGCTCCACCACCACCGAGCACTGGCAGATGCCGTCCCGCAAGGTCACCATCCTGCACCTTGACGTGGATGCGATGACCATCGGCACCAACTACCGCACCGACGTGGCGCTGGTCGGGGATGCCCTGCTCGGCCTGCAGGCGCTGCACGCCGCGGTGCAGGCGCGCATCGGGCGCCGCCCCGCCCACGCGGCCGATGGCAGGGCGCTGGCCGGCGAGGCACGCGCCCGCAAGCAGGCCTTCTTCGCACCGCTGGCGGCATCGCTGGACCGCCCCATCAAGCCCGAGCGCGTGGTGGACGTGCTCAACCGGCTGCTGCCGCCCCGCGCCATCGTGGTGGCCGACCCCGGCACGCCCTGCCCCTACTTCACCGCCTACTTCAACGCACCGCAATCAGGGCGCCACTTCATCACCAACCGGGCGCACGGCGCGCTCGGTTTCGCCATGTCGGCCGGCGTGGGCGCGGCGTTCGGGCAGCCGGACTCGGTGGTGGTTTCCGTCATGGGCGACGGCAGCTTCGGCTTCACCTGCGGGGAGCTGGAGACCATCGTGCGCCGCAACGTGCCCCTGAAGATGATCGTGTTCTCCAATGCGGTCTATGGCTGGATCAAGGCCAGCCAGAAAACCGGCTACGACGGGCGCTACTTCTCCGTGGACTTCAACCGCACCCACCATGCGCGCGTGGCCGAGGCCTTCGGCGTGAAGGCCTGGCAGGTGGAGGACCCCGCCGACCTCGAGGGCGCCATCAGGGCGGCCCTCCTGCACGACGGCCCGGCGCTGGTCGATGTGGTCTCGCAGGAACTGCAGGACACGGCCGTGCCCGTGAGCCAGTGGATGGGCTGAGGCCCGCCCCCCGGCATGTCCTCGGGCGCCAGCCTTGGCGCCCGCCGCTGATTCACTTGAAGAGGAGTTTCCATGACCCGCACCGCGTCCCGCCGCCAGATCCTGGCGGCCGCCCTTGCATCCGCCCTGGGGCTGGGCGGCCCCGCGCTGGCCAGCAACGATGCCAACCTCAAGCTGGTGATCACCTTTCCACCGGGGGGCAGCACCGACATCGCGGCGCGCATCCTGCAGCCCCGCCTGGCCGAGAAGGCGGGCCGCCCGGTGGTCGTGGAGAACCGGCCCGGCGCGGCCAGCCAGATCGCCACGCAGTACGTGGCCAAGTCGGCCCCGGACGGCAACACCGTGCTGGTGAGCTTCGACACCCACGCCATCAACCCCATCGCCAAGCCCCGGCTGCCCTACGACACCTTCAAGGATTTCGCGGGCGTCTCGCTGGCGCTGCGGTTTCCGCTGGTGATCGGCGCCGCCGCCTCCGTGCCGGCCAAGGACCTGCGCGGCTTTCTCGACCTGGCCGCCAAGGCGCCCGGCAAATACAGTTACGCATCCACCGGCCTCGGCTCGATGAACCACCTGGTGATGGAGGACATCAAGCGCCGCTCCGGCACCTTCGTGCTGCATGTGCCCTTTGGCGGCGGCGGCCCCGCCGTCCAGGCGGTGCTGGGCGACGTGGCCAGCCTGACCTTGCTCAGCTATGCGGCGCTGCGCGGCCAGATCGCCGCGGGCAAGATCAAGCCGCTGGCCGTGACGGGCGCCCGGCGCCTGCCCGAACTGCCCGACGTGCCCACCGTGGCCGAATCGGGATTCCCCGGCTTCGAGGCCTATTCCTGGATCGGGCTGTTCGTGCCCGCCGCGACACCGGCCGCCACGGTGCACCAGCTGACCGAGGACTTCCAGGCCACCCTGCAGACGCCCGACATCAAGGCCAGGCTCACGCAGGCGGGCTTTGAAGTCGTCGCCAGCGACGGGCCGGGCCTGGAGCGCCACGTGCGCGAGGAATACGAGCGCTGGGGCAAATTCGTGCGCGAAACCCGGTTGAAGCTGGACGAATGACCATGGAGCCCCACGCCATGCCCTTCGCCCTGGACCACATCGTCATCGCCGTGGCCGACCTGCAAGCCGCCATCGCCGACTATCGCGCCCTGGGCCTGCAGGTGCTTCCCGGCGGGCAGCACCCGGGGCGCACCTCGCACAACGCCCTGGTGGTGTTTGCGGACGGCGCCTACCTGGAACTCATCGCATGGCGGGCCCCGGCCCCCGAAGAGCGCTGGTACCGCACGCTGCGCGACCATGGCGAAGGCCTGGTGGACTTCGCGCTGCGTGCGCCGGACACCGTGCAGGCGCTGGCGGACGCACGCGCGCGCGGGCTCGGCACCCTGACCGGCCCGGTCGACGGCGGCCGGCTGCGGCCCGACGGCGCGCAGCTTCGCTGGCAGACCGCGCGCCACGCCACGCCGGACGTTCCCTTCCTGTGCGGCGACATCACCCCCCGGGCCCTGCGCGTGCCCGAAGGCGCCGCCCGCGTCCACCCCAACGGCGCAGAGGGCGCTGCGGCGCTGACGGTGGCCGTGCACGACCTGGATGCCACCCTGGCGCGCTACCAGGCCCTGCTGGGCGCGCAGGCGCAGGCCGCCACCCTGGCCAGCGCAGGCGGAATCCGCACCGCGCGGCTCCCGCTGGGCAGCACGCTGCTGTGGCTGCAGAGCCCCGAGCGCGCGGCCAGCGCCCCCGGCGCG
This sequence comes from Acidovorax sp. GW821-FHT11A03, assembly GCF_058809075.1. Lineage (NCBI taxonomy): Bacteria > Pseudomonadati > Pseudomonadota > Betaproteobacteria > Burkholderiales > Comamonadaceae > Acidovorax > Acidovorax sp. GW821-FHT11A03. The sequence goes on along the minus strand of NZ_JBXASG010000008.1, from coordinate 113,646 downwards.
GCAGAACCGCCCGCCGCCCAGGCGCTGCGCGAGCGGCTGGCCTCGCGCGGCGAAGGGCCCTGCGCGCTGGTCCTTCGCCGCCGCGCTGACACGCTCCCGCCCGGCACCGCGGCCACCCACGGCGTCGCGCTCCAATGGCTGGCCGCCGAGATTCCCTAAACTGCCAGCTTTTGATTCCCTCCGCCTGCCCGACATGAACACCACCGCCGCTCCCACCTCCCTGCCCGTCATCGCCTTCATCGGCGGTGGCAACATGGCCAGCGCCATCATTGGCGGGCTGATCCACCAGGGCCACCCCGCCCGCGACATCGAAGTGGTCGAGCCCTGGCCCGAAGCGCGCGAGGCGCTGCGCAAGAACTACGGGATCGAGGCCCAGCCCGAAGCCGGCCCCGCCCTGCAGCGCGCCCGCATCGTGGTCTGGGCCGTCAAGCCCCAGACCTTCAAGGACGCGGCCGCCCAGGCCCGGGCCCACACGCAGGACGCGCTGCACCTGAGCGTGGCCGCCGGCATCCGCTCGGACAGCATCGCCCAATGGCTGGGCACCGAACGCATCGTGCGCACCATGCCCAACACGCCGGCGCTGGTGGGCAAGGGCATGAGCGCGCTGTATGCCCGCCCCGCCGTGGACGCGGCCGCCCGCGTGCAGGTCGAGTCCATCATGGCGTCCACCGGGGAATTCCTGTGGGTGGAAAGCGAAAAGCAGCTCGACGCGGTCACGGCGCTGTCGGGTTCGGGCCCGGCGTATGTCTTTTACTTCCTGGAAGCCATGACCCGGGCGGGCGTCGGCATGGGGCTGTCGCAGCAGCAGGCGCACCAGCTGGCCGTGGGCACGTTCGTGGGCGCATCGGAGCTGGCGCGCCGCTCCGACGAGCCGCCCGCCGTGCTGCGCCAGCGCGTCACCTCCAAAGGCGGCACCACCTACGCGGCGCTGCAGTCCATGGAGGCCGCGGGCATGGGCGCGAGCTTCGAGGCCGCCATGCGCGCCGCCGAGCAGCGGGCGCTTGAACTGGGCGATGAATTCGGCGGCTAAGCCCCGAGGCGCTGCCCTGGCCGGGGCCATGCCGTCCGCGGCCAGCGGGTACCGCGCAGCCCCGTGACAGGCGGAGACACCGTCTGCAAACGGGTCAATGGGCCGCCAGCTGGCGCAGCAGATAGCTGCCGGCGATCCCCGCGAACACCGTGGCGCCGAGCCAGTGGTTGACCCGGAAGGCCTTGAAGCACCCCTCGCGGGTGCGGTGGCGGATCAGGCGCCAGTGCCACAGCACCTGCACGAGCGCACCGGCGATTGCTATGTAAAACATAGCACCTAGCGCATACCGATAAAGCGCTACAGCCCAAATGGACAGGAAGAGCAGATAGAACGCCACGATGGCCGCCACGTCCAGGCGGCCCAGCGTGATGGCCGAGGTCTTGATGCCGATCCGCAGGTCGTCGTCGCGGTCCACCATGGCGTATTCGGTGTCGTAGGCCAGCACCCAGAACAGGTTGCCCAGCCACATCCACCAGGCCACGGCAGGCACCGCGCCCTGCACCGCGGCGAACGCGATCACGATGCCGAAATTGAACGCGATGCCCAGCACCGCCTGCGGCATGGAGATCACGCGCTTGGAGAACGGGTAGGCGATGGCCACCAGCAGCGCGGGCACCGACCAGGCGATGGCCGCGGCGTTGGTGGTGAGCACCAGGCCGAACGCCAGCAGCGCCAGCACCGCGCCCAGGGCCAGGGCTTCCTTCACGCCCACGGCGCCCGTGGTGACCGGGCGCTGCGCCGTGCGCTTGACATGCCTGTCGAAGTCGCGGTCGGCCACGTCGTTCACGCAGCAGCCCGCGCTGCGCATGAGGATGGTGCCCAGCACGAACACCGCCAGCAGGTGCCAGCCCGGAAACCCTTCCGCCGCGATCCACAGCGCGCTGAGCGTGGGCCACAGGCATACCAGCCAGCCGGCGGGGCGGTCCCAGCGGATGAGGTCAAGGTACAGGGCGAAGCGGCTGCGCAAAGATACGGACGGCATGCGGGCTGAGCGGAAAAGGACGGTGGAAACCCGCCGGACACGCGGGCGCACCGAATGTAGCAGGGAGGGTACGGGCAGCCCGAAGAACCGGTAAAGTCTCGCGTTCCCTTCCACTACGGACCAGCCCGCATGCCCCGATCATCGAGCCCCCAGGCCGCCACGCGCTTTGCCATCCCCCGCACGCTGCTGGCGGGTTTCGTGGTGGCGGCCCTGGCCACGCTGGTCATCGCGCTGGTCAATTTCCGCGCCTCGGAACTGCGCGCCGACGCGGTCGATGCGATGGACCGGACCACCCTGGCGATGCGCCAGCTCAATCTGCTGAGTTCGGCCCTCAAGGACGCGGAGACGGGCCAGCGGGGCTACCTGCTGACGGGCGAAGCCCCCTACCTGCAGCCCTACCAGCTCGCGCTCACCGCGGTGGAGCGGCAGATGTCCGCCCTGAAGGCCAGCACGGCGGACAACCCCGTGCAGCGGCGGCTGGTGGTGCAGATCGATGACCTGGCCCAGCAAAAGCTGCGCGAGCTGAACGAAACCATCGAGCTGCGCAAGGCCGGCAATGCCGACGGCGCGATGGCGCTCGTGCGCACCGATGCCGGCAAGAACCTCATGGACCGCGTGCGCGACCTGGCCGCCGACCTGTTCACGCTGCAAAGCCAGCAGCTGGAAGCCCGCCGCCAGCAGTGGGTGGATGCCGCCACGGCCTCCGCCTACTATTCGTGGGGCGGCTCGCTGGTGCTGCTGGTGCTGATCTGCGTCTCCGCCGCGCTGACCGCGCGCGAATACCGCGCCAAGGCCCTGCAGTCGTGGGTGGCGGCGGGCCTCACCGGCCTGGGCCAGCGCATCCAGGGCGACCACCGGCTCGAGGACATCGGCGAGCTGGCCCTGGAATACCTGGCCACCTACCTCAAGGCCTCCGTCGGCGCGGGCTATGCGGCCAATGGCCACGGCAGCTTCGCGCTGTTTGGCGGCTATGCCCTGCCGCGCGAACGCCTGGAGCAGAAACTCCTCGCGGGCGAGGGCCTCGTCGGGCAGGCCGTGCGCTCGCGCCAGCTGCTGCATGTGCGCGATGTGCCGCCGGGCCACCTGCAGGTCGCCTCGGGCACCGGGCAGTCCGGCCCGGCCGAGCTGCTGGTGGCGCCCGCGGTGGAAAACGGCGAAGTCTTCGCCGTGATCGAGCTGGGCTTCTACCGGCCGGTGGGCGAGGCCGAGCGCGACCTGATGGAGCGCGCCTCGAAGATGCTGGCCGTGGCCATCCGCTCGGGCATCGACCGCACGCGCCTTGAATCCCTGCTGGAAGAAACCCAGCGCCAGTCCGAGGAGCTGCAGATGCAGCAGGAAGAGCTGCGGGTCAACAACGAGGAGCTGGAGCAGCAAAGCCGCGTGCTGCAGGAATCGCAGGCGCAGATGGAAGTGCAGCAGACCGAGCTGGAGCAGACCAACGCGCACCTGGAAGAGCAGACCCAGCAGCTCGAGCACCAGCGCGAACAGCTCCTGCGCGCCCAGAGCGCGCTGACCGACAAGGCCCGCGAGCTGGAACTGTCGAGCCAGTACAAGAGCGAATTCCTGGCCAACATGAGCCATGAGCTGCGCACGCCCCTCAACTCCACGCTGATCCTGGCCAAGCTGCTGTCGGACAACAAGCCCGGCAACCTCAGCGGCGACCAGGTGAAGTACGCGCAGACCATCTACGCGGCCGGCAACGACCTGCTGGCGCTCATTAATGACATCCTGGATCTGTCCAAGATCGAGGCAGGCCAGGCCACCGTGGCCGTGGAGCCGGTTTCCATCGCACGGGCCGTGCAGGCACTGGTGGACCCGCTGCGCCCGCTGGCCCAGGAAAGGGGCCTGGCGCTCAACGCCACCGTGGCCCCGGACGTGCCCGCGACCATGGACACCGACCCCCTGCGCCTGGGACAGGTGCTCAAGAACCTGCTGTCGAATGCGATCAAGTTCACCGAGCAGGGCTCGGTGGCGCTGCACGTGTCCCGCAACCCCGGCGACACGCTGTCGTTCGTGGTCAAGGACACCGGCATCGGCATTCCCGCGCACCAGCAGGAACTGATCTTCGAAGCCTTCCGCCAGGCCGATGGCAGCACCCACCGCAAGTACGGCGGCACGGGCCTGGGCCTGTCGATCTCACGCGACCTGGCGCAGCTGCTGGGCGGGCACATCACCGTGGAAAGCACGCCCGGCCAGGGCAGCGTGTTCACGCTGGTCCTGCCCCTGCAGCTGGAAGCGGCCATGCCGGTGGCGCCCCTCCTGCCCGCGCGCGTGCGCGCGGAGTCCGCCCCGCCCGCCGATGCGCCCGCGCGGCTGCCTGCCGCGGCGCCGCAGGACGCCCCGCCCCCTCCGGGCACCCGCGCGGGCCCGGCGCCACTGCCGCGCGCCGGTGCGCGCAGCATTCTCATCATCGAGGACGACGAACGCTTTGCGCACATCCTGCGCGACCTGGCCCAGGAAATGGGCTTCGAGTGCGCCGTGGCCCTGAACGCCGCCGACGGCATGCTGGCCGCCACGCAGAGCCTGCCCAGCGCCATCGTGCTGGACGTGAACCTGCCGGACTTCTCGGGACTGGGCGTGCTCGACCAGCTCAAGCGCAACCCGGCCACGCGCCACATCCCCGTGCACGTGGTGTCGGTGGCCGACTATTCGCAGGAAGCCATGGGCCGGGGCGCCGTGGGCTACGCGCTCAAGCCGGTCAAGCGCGAGGAACTGGTGCATGCGCTGGAGCGCCTGGAGGCCAAGTTCACCCAGAACATGCACCGCGTGCTGGTGGTCGAAGACGACGAGCGCCAGCGGGAAAGCGTGCGCCACCTGCTCAGCCGCGATGGCGTGGAGATCGTCTGCGCCGGCACCGCCGCCGCCGCCCTCGAACACCTGCGCGGCGCGACCTTCGACTGCATGGTGATGGACCTGAACCTGCCCGACCTGAACGGCTACGAGCTGCTGCAGCAGATGACCGAGCAGGACGGCGTGTCGTTCCCGCCCGTCATCGTGTACACCGGCAGGGCGCTGTCGCGCGACGAGGAACAGCTGCTGCGGCGCTTCTCCAAGTCCATCATCATCAAGGACGCCCGCTCGCCCGAGCGGCTGCTGGACGAAGTCACGCTGTTCCTGCACCAGGTGGAGTCCGAGCTGTCCGCCGAACACCGCCAGATGCTGCAGGTGGCCCGCAACCGGGACACGGCCCTGGAAGGGCGCACCGTGCTCGTGGTGGAGGACGACGTGCGCAACGTGTTCGCGCTCTCCAGCATCCTCGAGCCCTCGGGCATCCGCGTGGAGATCGCCCGCAACGGCCGCGAAGCGCTGGACGCCCTGGCCCGCGCCGACAGCGGCGCAAGCGCCCATGCCATCGACCTCGTGCTCATGGACATCATGATGCCGGAGATGGACGGCTACACCGCCATGCGCGAGATTCGCGCCCGCCCGGAATGGCGGCGCCTGCCCATCATCGCGCTCACCGCCAAGGCCATGAAGGACGACCAGGAAAAATGCCTGGCGGCCGGAGCCAACGACTACATCGCCAAGCCGCTCGACGTGGAAAAGCTGCTGTCGCTGGTGCGGGTCTGGATGCCCAAGTAACCCGGCAGCGCACCATGCCCCACCGCAAGAAGGCACGCACGGCGGACATCGAGCAGCGCCTGCTGATCGATGCGATCTACCACCGCTACCACTACGATTTCAGGGGCTATGCGCAGGCGTCCCTCAAGCGGCGATTGAACACGGCCCTGCTGCAGTTCCAGTGCCAGACGCTGTCGCAGCTGCAGGACCGCGTGCTGCACGAGCCCGCGGTGTTCCCGGCACTGCTCGAGTACCTCACGGTGCAGGTCAGCGACATGTTCCGCGACCCAAGCTACTTCCTGTCGCTGCGCAACGAGGTGGTGCCCCTGCTGCGCACCTACCCGTCGCTCAAGGTCTGGGTGGCGGGCTGCAGCGCGGGCGAGGAGGTGTATTCGCTGGCCATCCTGCTGCACGAGGAAGGCCTGCTCGAGCGCACGCTGATCTACGCCACCGACATCAACCCCCATGCGCTGCATGCCGCCGAGGCCGGCGTGTTCGACGTGGCCCGTGTCGCGTCCTTCACCGAGAACCATGCCCGCTCGGGCGCGCGCAGCTCCCTGTCGGACTACTACTCGGCCCACTACGGGCGGGCGGTGTTCGACAAGTCGCTCAAGGAGCACATGGTGTTCTCGGACCACAGCCTGGCCACCGACAGCGTGTTCGCCGAGATGCACCTGGTCTCCTGCCGCAACGTGCTCATCTACTTCGAGCGCGAACTGCAGGACCGGGCGCTGGGGCTGTTCCGCGACGCGCTGTGCCACCGGGGCTTCCTGGGCCTGGGCTCCAAGGAGTCGCTGCGGTTCTCCGGCCAGGCGGATGCCTTTGACGACCTCGTGCCCGAGGACCGCATCTACCGCAAGAAGGCGGGCCTGTGACGCGGCCACGACACCCGCCAGCCGAGCCCCTGGAGGGCTACGACGCCATCGTGGTGGGCGGGTCCTCCGGCGGCATCGATGCGCTCATGCAGGTGCTGCCCGCGCTGCCCGCCAGCCTGCGCGCCGCGGTGCTGATCGTGCTGCACCTGCCCCGCGACCGGCGCAGCCTGCTGGCGGAGATCTTCCGGCAACGCTGCGCGCTCCCCCTGCACGAAGCGCAGGACAAGCAGTCCATCGCCCCGGGCACGGTGTACTTCGCGCCGCCGGACTACCACCTGCTGGTGGATGCGGGGCCGGGCATCGCGCTGTCCGTGGACGCGCCCGTGCATTTCTCGCGCCCCTCGATCGACGTGCTCTTCGAATCCGCGGCCGACCAGTATGGCGGCCGCCTGGTGGGCATCCTGCTCTCGGGCGCCAACGAGGACGGGGCCCACGGCCTGCGGTCCATCCGCGCCGCGGGCGGGCTGGCCATCGTCCAGGAACCCGCCAGCGCGGCCATGCCCACCATGCCGCAGGCCGCGCTGGCCTGCACCGAGGCCCACCACGTCCTGCCCCCCAAAGGCATTGCCGATCTGATCGCAGACCTGCACCGCCAGCGCCTGCTGTGATGCACCGCGCCCTTACCCACCCCGACGCCCACATCCTCTCCCCGCACGCGAAGACCATGCCACACACCGACCGCATCAAATGCCTGCTCGTCGATGACATTCCTGAAAACCTGATCGCGCTGGAAGCGCTGCTGCAGCGCGACGGCCTCGACATCCTGAAGGCCCAGTCCGGCCCTCAGGCACTGGAGCTGCTGCTCGCCCACGGGGACGTGGCGCTGGCCCTGCTCGATGTGCAGATGCCGGAGATGAATGGCTTTGAGCTGGCCGAACTGATCCGCGGCAGCGAGCGCACGCGCCATATTCCGCTGATCTTCATGACCGCCGGTTCCCGCGAGCAGAACTGGCAGTTCCGGGGCTACGAAAGCGGTGCGGTGGACTTTCTGTACAAGCCCATCGAACCGCACGTGCTCACCAGCAAGGCCAACGTGTTCTTCGAGCTGCACCGGCGCAAGCAGGCCCTGGCCCACGAACTGAAGGAGCGCACGGCGGCGCTGCGCATCAACGAGATGTTCATGGCGGTGCTGAGCCACGACCTGCGCACGCCCCTGATGTCGATCACGGCGGCCGCCACGGTGCTCAAGCGCCAGCCCGATGCCGAGAAGGTGAGCGCGATGGCCGACCGGGTGCTCAGCAGCAGCCAGCGCATGGGCCGGATGATCGAAGACCTGCTGGACGTCACCCGGATACGCCACGCGGGCGGGCTGGCCCTGCAGCTGGGCCCCGTCGACATGCAGGCCGTGGTGCAGCGCGCGCTGGACGAGGTGCAGACCGGGTTCCCGGCCCACCGCATCGAGTCCACGCTGGCGGGGGACCTGGCCGGGGTCTGGGACGCCGAGCGCATGTGCCAGGTGATGACCAACCTGGTGGGCAATGCCATCCACCACGGCGATCCCGCACAACCCGTGCGCATCGCGGTGGACGGAACCCAGGCGGGGAGCGTGTCGGTCTCGGTGGCCAACGGGGGCGTGATACCGCCAGGCATGCTGCCCCATCTTTTCGACCCGTTCCACGGACGGGAAAGAGAGCCGGGACGCCACCAGGGGCTGGGGCTGGGACTGTTCATCGCGCACCAGATCGTTCGCGCGCACTCGGGGAACATCGAGGTGTGCTCACAGGACGCAAGCACCTCTTTTCGCGTGACCCTGCCCCGGGTCTCGTCTGCGCCCGGCGATCGCAAGGCACCGCCGGCCTGAGCCGGCACGGCGGTGGCGTGTCAGGCGACGGGGCGCGCCACGGCCTCGCGGATGGAACTCAGCAGCTGCTCCAGGTCCTCCAGGTCGAAGGGCTTGAGCAAGGTCCGGACATTGGGGCCCCAGGCGCCGGGATAGTGGCCCAGTTCATAGCCCGAGCACAGGACCACCCAGCGTTGCGGGTCCTGGGCCAGCAGCCGGCGCGCGAGATCCGTCCCCGAAATGCCGGGCAGGCTCACGTCCGAGACCAGCAGGTCGTAGGACTGCAGGGCATCAAGCTCCAGGGCTTCTTCGGCCGTGGCGCACGAAGTCACCGTCTGGCCTTCGCCCTCCATCAACATGCCAATGGTCTCGCGCAGTTCGGCGTTGTCTTCCACGTAGAGGATTCGCATACATCACAGATTTTCTTGTCCTCCATGCCCCTGACGTCGCCCCACGGCAGCAGGCGGCATGCCCAAGCCCGGATCATCCACACAAGCCAGGCGGCCCCCTGTAGGACAACGCGCACTTCCGTCCCCTGGGGGCGCACGCGGGCGCCGCCCCGCGTCCAGGGCTGCGGTGCGGCTACTCCTCCAGCAGCGAGCGCAACATCCACGCCGTCTGCTCGTGCACCGTCAGGCGCTGCGTCAGCAGGTCCGCCGTGGGCTCGTCGCTGGCCTTGTCCGCCAGCGGGAACAGGCTGCGGGCGGTGCGGGCCACGGCCTCGTGGCCTTCGACCAGCACACGCACCATATCGAGCGCCTTGGGCGGCTTGGCGGGCGCGTCGGGCACCGTGGCGAGCTTGCCGAACTCGGCGTACGAGCCGGGCGCCACATGGCCCAGCGAGCGGATGCGCTCGGCGATCGGGTCCACCGCGTTCCACAGTTCGGTGTACTGCGCCATGAACATGGTGTGCAGCGTGTTGAACATGGGGCCCGTCACGTTCCAGTGGAAGTTGTGCGTGGTCAGGTACAGCGTGTAGGTGTCGGCCAGCAGGCGCGAGAGGCCTTGCGCGATGGCGGCGCGGTCCTTGTCGCTGATGCCGATGTTGATGCTGGGGGCTGCGGTGGTCTTGGGGGCCTTGGCCATGGGAAGCTCCTTCGTTGGAATGGGGGTCAATCGATGGAATCCGCCGCGCCATCGCAGCCCGGAAGGCTCCGGGCCACGGCGCACGGCGGCTGGTGGTCACTGTAGCGCAGGCGCCAAAGCCATCACTGCATCTGGCTCAAATTCCCGATGCGCACGAGCATCTCGGTGAACATCTGCATGTCCGCGTCCAGGTCCACCACTTCCTTGAACTCCTTGGCGTTGTGGGCCGTGTACTTCTTGCCGGGCATGGCGGGTCCGAAGTTGATGGCGTTGGGCATGAGCTTGGCCGTGGTGCTGCCGGCGGTGGGCACGGGCTTGGCTTCCAGGCCCGTGATGTCGCCAAAGGTGTTGAGCAGCGTGGAGAGCCAGGCGCCCTGGGGGTCGCGGGCCATCCAGTTGCCCTGTTGGTGGTCCACCTCCACCGCCACGCCGGCCTGGGCGCCCCAGGCCTTGATCTTCGCGGCCGTCGCCTGGGAGAGCGCCTCGGGCGTGCTGCCGCGGGGCATGCGCACATTCACCAGCACATCGACCTTGCCGTCCTTCTCGCGCACGAGGTTGGGCGACATGGTCAGCGGGCCCATGAAGTCGTCGGCATACGCTAGGCCCAGCGTACGGCCCAGGTAGTCGGTGCCGTACAGGTCGGTGAGGTAGCGCACGGCCTGCGCGTAGCCGTTGGGTGCCAACGCCACGCCCGATTCCTTGAGGAACAGCGCCAGGCGTGGCAGCGGGTTCACGCCCTCTTCGGGGCGCGAGCCGTGGGCCGATGCGCCGGTGACCTTGACCTGCACGGCCGCGCCGTCCTGGGCCACGTCGATGCCGAAGGGCCCGCCCTGCGGCTTGTACTTCTCGACGAACGCCGCCTTGGCAGCGTTCAGGCGCGCAGCCACGTCGGCGGTGTTGCCTCCCTGCAGCCTGGCCGTGGCGGTCTGCGGCACGGCGTTGGCCGATGCGGCGCCGGCCATGGCGGTGATGGCGGTGGCGCTGACGCTAGCCATCGATCCCAGCGCGAACGAGGCGCGCAGCGCGCCGGAGCCCTTCTCGGCCACCACGGCGGGGTACTTGCTGTCGAGCACGATGTTGTACTCGGGCAGTTCGGTCCTGGCGCGGTAGTACTTCATGGCGTCGCCACCGGTCTCTTCCGTCGTCTCGATCATGAGGCGGATGGTGCGCGACAGCGGCAGGCCGCTGTCCTTGACCGTCTTCATCGCATACAGCACGGCGGCGATCGAGCCCTTGTCGTCGATGGAGCCGCGGCCGTACAGGTTGCCGCCCACGCGCGTGAGCTTGAACGGGTCCAGGCGCGTGCCGTCGTCCAGCACCCATTCGTCGGCCACCACGGGCACCACGTCGGCGTGCGTGAGGATGCCGAACTCCTCCTTGCCCGTGCCGGGCAGCTTCACTTCAAAGATGCGGTTGTCCACATTGCGGTACTGCAGGCCAAAATCGCGGGCCATGCGTTCCACCAGCGCGCCGAAGGCGATGATGGACTTGTCCTCGTGCGGCGGCACTTTCTCGGACCGGAAGGTGGGGAGCGCCACCATCTTCGCCGTGGCGTCGATCACCGCGGATTGGTTGTGCAGGCGGTTGTACAGGCCCAGCAGGCGGCCGATGTTGACCAGGTCATCGCCCGCCAGCGGCTGCTTGGCCGCATAGGCCGAGACGCTGGCGCGCAGCAGCGGGTTCTCGCGCGCGGCCTGGGCCAGGAACTCGGTGAAGCTGCCTTGCGCTGCGGCGGGCAGCACGGCCACCAGGCGGTCCATGTCGGCCTTCTTGACAGTGCCCGCCGAGGGTGCGTTGGTGGGCATGCTGGTGCACGCGGCCAGGCCCAGGGCCAGGCCGGCGGCCATCAGGATTTTTTTCATCTATTGCTTTCCTTGGGTTGTGGAGTGCGCAGGGCGCCCGCGGTGCGCATGTGGCGCAGCCCCGCGGTGCGGACGGCCCGTTGGCGCCGCCCGCGGCGTGCCGCCCGAAAGCAGCCGCACGCCATGCGGGGCGAGAGTGTAGTCCCGCGCAGGCGGGGTCAGGACAGGCGCTTGACGCCGGGCAGCTCGCAGGCATACACGGCGTTGCGCAGTGCCGCGATGGCTTCGTAGCGCGTGAAGCTGCGCCGCCATGCCAGCACCACGCGGCGCATGGGCGGCGGCCCCCCATCCTCTTCACGGATGGGCAGGTAGCGGATGTAGGTCTCGTCGCTCTTGCGGCGGCGCGACACGGTCAGCAGGGCGTCGCGCGGTACCGACAGGCGCGGCACCAGCGTCACGCCCATGCCCGCGGCCACCATGTGCTTGATGGTCTCCAGCGACGAGCCCTCGAAGGACTTGCGGATGCCCTCGGCATTGCTCGCAAAGCGCGCGAACTCGGGGCAGACCTCCAGCACGTGGTCGCGAAAGCAGTGGCCCGCCCCCAGCAGCAGCATGGTTTCACTCTTGAGTTCGGCGGCCGTCACGGATTTCTTGGCCGCCAGCGGGTGCGAACTGGGCACCGCCGCCATGAAGGGCTCGTCGTACAGCGGCGCCATGGCCAGGCCCGTGTCCGGAAACGGCTCGGCCAGGATGGCGCAGTCGATCTCGCCCGTGCGCAGCATTTCCAGCAGCTTCACCGTGAAGTTCTCCTGCAGCATGAGCGGCATTTGCGGCGAGCGGCCGATGGCCTGGCGCACCAGGTCGGGCAGCAGATAGGGCCCGATGGTGTAGATCACGCCCAGGGTCAGCGGGCCGGCCAGCGGGTCCTTGCCGCGCTTGGCGATTTCCTTGATGGCCGCCGCCTGTTCCAGCACGCTCTGGGCCTGGCGCACGATCTCCTCGCCCAGCGGCGTGACCGAGACCTCGCCCGCGCTGCGCTCGAAGAGCTTCACGTCGAGCTCTTCCTCCAGCTTCTTGATCGCGACCGACAGCGTGGGCTGCGAGACATAGCAGGCATCGGCCGCATGGCCAAAGTGCTTCTCGCGCGCCACGGCGACGATGTACTTGAGTTCGGTCAGGGTCATGGTCTGTTCCTGGGCTGGGGGTGAATGGCAGTCCCCTGCCCATGCTGCGCGCGCGGCAGCGCGCGGCGGCTTGGGGGGAGTGTCATCTTCATGCCTTCAGATAGTCCGATTTTCCACCCAACCAGCGCGCCACGTGTTGCGCCGCCAGGTCCGGGTGGCGGTCCAGCATCACCGGCGCCAGTTCGCGGGCCCAGTCGAGCAGCACGGTGTCGGTGGCCAGGTCGGCAAAACGCAGCAGCGCGTCGCCCGACTGGCGCGCGCCCAGGAACTCGCCGGGGCCCCGGATCTCCAGGTCGCGCCGGGCGATCTCGAAGCCGTCGTTGGTCTCGGCCATGGCGCGCAGGCGCTCCTTGGCGGTCTCGCCCACGCGGCCGCTGTCGTTGGTGGCATACAGCAGCACGCAGGCGGACGCCGCCGCGCCGCGCCCCACGCGGCCGCGCAGCTGGTGCAGCTGCGACAGGCCAAAGCGCTCGGCATGCTCGATGACCATGAGCGAGGCGTTGGGCACGTCCACGCCCACCTCGATCACGGTGGTGCTGACCAGCACGCCCATCTGGCCGCTGGTGAACAGCGCCATCACCGCCTTCTTCTCGGCGCTGGGCATGCGCGAGTGCAGCAGCCCGACCATGACGCCGGGAAGCGCTTCGCTCAGATCGGCATGCGTCGCGGTGGCATTGGTCAGGTCCAGCGCCTCGCTCTCTTCGATCAGCGGGCACACCCAGTACACCTGCCGCCCGGCCTCCACCTGGGCGCCGATGCGCTCGATGACTTCGTCCTTGCGGCTGTCGGCGATCAGCTTGGTGACGATGGGCGTGCGGCCGGGGGGCAACTCGTCGATCACCGAGACGTCGAGGTCGGCGTAGTAGCTCATGGCCAGCGTGCGCGGAATCGGGGTCGCGCTCATCATCAGCATGTGCGGCTCCATGGGAACCTTGCGCCCCCACGCTCCGCCGCTGCGCGGGTCGCTGCCCCCCGAGGGGGCCGCGTCCCCTTGGGGCGGCCCGGCGGCGACGCCCTCCGCCAGCTTTTGCCGCAGCGCCAGCCGCTGCGCCACGCCAAAGCGGTGCTGCTCGTCGATGATGGCCAGCGCCAGGTTCCTGAACCGCACCTGCTCCTGGATCACGGCGTGGGTGCCCACCACCAGGGCGGCCTCGCCGCTCTCGACCAGCGCGAGCATGGCGGTGCGGTCCTTCTTCTTTTGCCCGCCCACCAGCCAGGCCACCCTGCGGCCGCGCGCGGCCAGCAGGGGTTCGAGCCAGCCGATCATCTTGGCGAAGTGCTGCTCGGCCAGGATCTCGGTGGGCGCCATCAGCGCGCACTGCCAGCCCGCGTCCATGGCCAGGCACGCGGCCAGGGCCGACACCACGGTCTTGCCCGATCCCACGTCGCCCTGCAGCAGCCGGTGCATGGGTACCTGGCGCGCCAGGTCGGCCGCGATCTCCTCGCCCACGCGGCGCTGCGCGGCGGTCAGGCTGAAGGGCAGCACGGCCATCAGTTGCTCGTGCAGCGGCAGCGCACCATCGGTGGGCCGACGCACCTTCAGCACCGGCGCACGCAGCATGTCCCGCGCGCGGCGTGATTGCTGCTGCGACAGCTGCTGGGCCAGCAGCTCCTCCACCTTCAGGCGCTGCCACGCGGGGTGGCTGTGGTCTTCCAGCGTGGACAGTGCCACGTCCGGCGTGGGGTGGTGCAAAAAAGTGAGCGCCTCGCGCAGGCTGAACAAGCGCGGGAGGCCATTCTGGCTTGTAAAACGCGCATACGGCGGCTCGGTGCCGGGTGGCAGCGTGTCCGACAGGTCCACCCGGGCCAGCGCGCCAACCACCGCGCGGCGCAGGTAGGGCTGCGGCAAGCCGGCCGTGGTGGGGTAGACGGGCGTGAGCGCGGCGGGCAGCTCGCCGCCCGCGAGGCGGAACGCGGGGTGCAGCATCTGCCTGCCCCAGAACCCGCCCTTGACCTCGCCCCGGATGCGCAGGCGCGCGCCCACGGACAGGGTCTTCTGGTGCGAGGGGTAGAAGCTGAAGAAGCGCAGCTCGCACGTGCCGGAGCCGTCCTCCACCTGCACCACCAGCTGGCGGCGCGGGCGCAGCTGCACCTCGCTGGCGGTCACGGTGGCTTCGATCTGGACCATCTGCCCGTCGCGCGCGCTGGCCAGCGGGGTGATGCGGGTTTCGTCCTCGTAGCGCAGGGGCAGGTGCAAGGCCAGGTCGATGTCGCGCTTGAGGCCCAGCTTCTGCAGCGCCTTCTGGGCCACCGATGCACCGCCCTTGGGCACGGCAGGCGCCGCCGCCGCCGGGGGGCTAGGGCGAATCGGCATTCACATGTCCCCTAGGGGAAACTCTGGATACGGCGGCGGGCATGTAGCGGGTTTTACGAACGACACGAATGGGCAAAAAGGCTACCATGGTTACCACTGCCAGCGCGTCAAGGCAGGCGCCTTTTCCGAGTCCAGGGGTCTTCTTGCCATGCTCAAGCGCATCCAAATTCAGCACCTTACCCTGGGCATGTATCTGCACGAGTTCTGCGGCTCGTGGATGGAGCACCCCTTCTGGCGGGCCAAGTTCCTGCTGAGCGACCCCAAGGACCTCGCCCGCATCCAGGCCACCGCGATCCATGAATGCTGGATCGACACCTCCCGGGGCCGGGACGTGGCCCCCGGCACCGCCTCGGTGTCCCGTGAGGAGGTGGACGCCCAGATCGAGACGGACTTCAGCCGGCTGGAGGACCTGCCGCCCATCAAGGTCACGCTGCCCTCCCCACCCCCGCCGCCCAGGCGCGACCGCAAGCCCGCCGACATGAAGAGCGAGCTCAAGGCCGCCGCCGCCCTCTGCGTGAAATCCAGGGAGGCGGTGATTTCGATGTTCAACGAGGCACGCCTGGGGCGCGCGGTGGACTCCGCCAGCGCACAGAGCCTGGTGGAGGAAATCTCGGACTCCGTCACCCGCAACCCGGGCGCGCTCATCAGCCTGGCGCGCCTGAAGACGGCGGACGACTACACCTACATGCATTCGGTGGCCGTGTGCGCGCTCATGGTGGCGCTGGCCAAACAGCTCAGGCTCAAGGACGACCAGCAGCGGCTGGCCGGCATGGCGGGCCTGCTGCACGACCTGGGCAAGGCCGCGGTACCGCTCGCGGTACTCAACAAGCCCGGCAAGCTCACCGACCAGGAGTTCACCGTGGTGCGCAGCCATCCGGTGCAGGGCTTTCACATGCTCAAGGAAGGCGGCAACATGCCCGACGCGGTGCTGGACGCGTGCCTGCACCACCACGAGAAGGTGGACGGCTCCGGCTACCCGGACAAGCTGCAGGGCGACGGCATCAGCGTGATCGCGCGCATGACGGCGATCTGCGACGTGTACGACGCCATCACCTCCGACCGCCCCTACAAGCGCGGCTGGGACCCCGCCGAATCGCTGCGCCGCATGGCCGAATGGACCCAGGACCACTTCGACGCGCGGCTGTTCCAGGCGTTCGTCAAGAGCATCGGCATCTATCCCGTGGGCTCGCTCGTGCGGCTGACCTCGGGGCGCATCGGCGTGGTGACCGAGCAATCGGCCGCGGCGCTCACCACGCCCCACGTCAAGGTGTTCTTCTCCACCAATTCCGGCCTGCGCGTCCCGCCCGAGACGGTGGATCTCTCCGCCCCGGGGTGCCACGAGAAGATCGTCGCCCGCGAAGACCCGGACAAGTGGCGCTTTCCGGACCTGAACGAGCTGTGGTCGGGCTTTCCCGAAAAGACCTGGTAGGCCCGGCCCCCGGCCCCGCCGTGGGAAAATGGCGGCCTCCCCGCTTTTTTCTTGGCACGGGCCTGTCCGGCCCTCAAGCCCCATGACCGCATCCAGCCCGCCTGCCCCGCGCACCTACACGCTCAGCGACTTCGACTTCTCGCTGCCTCCCGAACTCATTGCCCAGCACCCCGCCGCCGAACGCAGCGCCTCGCGCCTGCTGGACGGACGCGCCATCGAGCCCGTGGACCGCATCTTCCGCGAGCTGCCCGGCCTGCTGCGCGAAGGCGACCTGCTGGTGTTCAACGACACCCGGGTGGTCAAGGCGCGCATCTTTGGCGAGAAGGCCAGCGGCGGCAAGCTGGAGCTCTTGATCGAGCGCGTGCTGCCCGCCGAAGCCGGCGGCACGGGCAACGAAGTCGTGGCCCACATGAAGGTCAGCAAGAAGCCGCTGCCCGGCAGCACCGTGCACATGGCGGGCGGCCGCCACGGCGGTGGTTTCGACGCCACGCTGCTGGGCCGCTGGCCCCATGACGACGGCCCGCTGTTCCGCTTTGCGCTGCACGGCCCCGCAGGCGAGTCGCCGTGGGAGCTGATGGACCGCCACGGCCACCTGCCGCTGCCGCCCTACATCGAGCGCCAGCAGAACACCGGCCACGACCCCGACGAAGCCGAGGACAGCCAGCGCTACCAAACGGTGTTTGCGCGCGCCCCCGGCGCCGTGGCCGCGCCCACCGCCGCGCTGCACTTCGACGAGGGCGTGCTGGCCGGCCTGGCCGCGCGCGGCATCGAGCGCGCCAGCGTCACGCTGCACGTGGGCGCGGGCACCTTCCAGCCCTGCAAGACCGAAAACCTGGCCGAGCACCAGATGCACAGCGAGTGGTACGAGGTGCCGCTGGCCACGCTGGCCGCGCTGGAGCGCTGCCGCCAGCGCGGTGGCCGCGTGGTGGCCGTGGGCACGACCACGGTGCGCACGCTCGAATCGTGGGCGAAGACCGGTCTGGCCACGGGCGACACCAGCATCTTCATCACGCCGGGCTTTGCTTTCCAGGTGGTGGATGTGCTGGTCACCAACTTCCACCTGCCCAAGAGCACGCTGATGATGCTGGTGAGCGCGTTCGCGGGCTATGCGCACACCATGGGCCTGTACCGGCACGCCATCGCGCAGGGGTACCGGTTCTTCAGCTACGGGGATGCGATGCTGCTGGAGCGCCCGCGCGGCGCACCGTGACAGTGCCCGCCCGCGTCCCTGGCGCAGGCGCCACGCGGCAGCGCGCGGCGCTGACCGGCATTGTGCTGACGGTGGTGGCCTGCGCCTGCTTCGCGCTGCTGGACACCGCCACCAAGCTCGTGAGCACGGGCGTGCCGCTGGTCATCGCGCTGTGGATGCGCTACCTGTTCCAGTCCGTGCTGACCACGGCCTTCGTGCTGCACCGCGAGGGGCCGCGTGCCCTGCGCACCACGCAGCCGCGCTTTCAGGCCCTGCGCGGCGCCCTGTTCGCGGCCACGAGCCTGTTCGGATTCATCAGCATCATGCACATGCCGCTGGCCGAGTTCACGGCCATCGTGGCAACCACGCCGCTGTGCGTCACCCTGGTGGCCGCGTTGTGGCTGCACCAGCGGGTCAGCCCCTGGCGCTGGCTGCTGGTGGCCCTGGGCCTTGCAGGCACGCTGGCCATCATCCGGCCGGGCGGCGAGTCCTTCACCTGGGCCACGCTGTGGCCGCTGTGCCTGCTGGCCGCCGGCACGGGCTACCAGATCCTCAGCAGCCGCATGGCCGGGCATGAAAGCCCCGCCACCACGCAGCTCTACACCAGCTGGATCGCCACCGGCATCGTGTCGCTGGGCGTGCCGTTCGCATGGCAGTCGGTCAATGACCCGTGGATGTGGCTGGGCATGTTCACCATGGGGCTGTCGAGCGCGGTGGGCCACATGCTGCTGCTCAATGCCTACGCACGCACCACCCCGGTGTCCATCGCGCCGTTCCTGTACTCGCAGATCGGCTTTGCAATGCTCGCGGGGTGGATGGTCTATGGCCATGTGCCCGACGACTGGTCGCTGGCCGGCATTGCCGCCATCGTGCTCAGCGGCGCCATGAGCGCCTGGCTCACGGTGCGCGAAACACGCTGAGCCCGTGGTTCTGGCAGGCCCACACCACACGCCTCAGCGGCAGGTGCGCACCGGCGCGATGCGCGGTGCCGCCCCCATGGCCGCAGGCTGATTGGCCGGCGCAAGCTCCACGCAGTAGCTGCCCCACGGCCCCGCCACCCGGGCCGTGCGGGTGCCGTCCGCGCCCCGCAGGTCGCGCTCGGCGCTTCCCGCGCCCAGGCCCGCCGTCGCCGGGGCCACATCCCAGCGCCGCGGCGGTGGCGGTCCATGCTGGCGTTGCCAGGTCCGCTCGCGCTCCAGCGCGCGCGCCACATCCTCCACGCCGGGCGCAGACGGTGGCGCCAGCACGGGCCCGGACGCTGGCGCACGCGGCGCGGGAGCGGCAACCATGGCGGAGGGCGCCTCCCGGAGGGCGGCCTCGGGCCCCGGGGCCGGGCCAGGCGGCCGCAGGCCAGGGGCGGGGTCGTGCGCCCTGCCCAGCATCCTTGTGGCAGGCGGATGCGCCGAAAGCGCGCCGCTGCCGGCATGGCCCGCGGGCCGAGAGACGGCAACCGCACGCGGCGCATCGGGCAGAGGGGGCGGGGTCGGTGGCGGCGTGACCGCCACCCACACCATGGCGGGCGCGGCCCCGGGAGCGGGCCGCAAGGGCCCGGAGGTTTTCCACAGCACCACCCAGCCCAGCCCGTGCAGCAGCAAGGCACCACCCACCGCCCAGGCCAGGCGCCGGCGCCCATCCCCGGTGCAGGGCCCTGGGCTAATCGTCCTGCGCCAGGCCACCGGCCACACCACCCGAAGGCGCCGCCCCCCCCTCCGCATCCGGGGCCCACGCCAGCAGGTCTCCGGGCTGGCATTGCAGGTACTCGCAGATGGCCGAGAGCGTCTCGAAGCGCACGCCCTTGACCTTGCCGCTCTTGAGCAAGGACAGGTTGGCCTCGGTGATGCCCACATGGGCCGCCAGGTCCCGCGACTTGACCTTGCGGCGCGCGAGCATTTCATCCAGGGTCACAACAATCGCCATGGGGAATACGGTACCTGGGAGTGGCTACACAAACGCATCCGCTTCGGCCTGCAGGCGGCAGCCCTCGGCCAGCACGTGGGCCAGGAGCAGCATCATCAGCCCCACCACCAGCACGCTCATTTCAAACGAGCCCACGCCCAGCGCGATGAGCCCGCCCTGCTGGCCGGAGGCCAGCCACGACAACAGCGCCGTCACGCCCACCTGGTAGACCAGCGAGGTCGCGAACATCGCCAGAAAGCCCCAGCCCACGCCCCGGAACCCGCGCACGACCACCGGCCCGAACACGGCGCCCGCCAGGAAGGCCCGGCAGATGCGATGCACGCACAGCACCGCGTACAGCATGGCCAGGGCCGGAATGCATTCCAGCGCCACGCCCACCCACCGCCATTGCGTCTCCATGGACTGCGGCGGGGTCAGCCCGACCAGCAGGGCCTGCGTCGGCACCACCGTCAGGGGCATCCACCCACCCCAGCCGGTCTCGTGCCCGATCGCCGCCCAGCGCGCCAGCGAAAATACCAGCGACACCAGGGCACACACCCAGCTGGCGGCCAGCAGCCCCCAGGCCAGCCGGCGGAATGAAGGGCTGTGGACGGGGGAGACCGGGGTGGCCAGAGTTCGCGTCATGGTTTGGCAATTTTTTCTGTAAAACAATAATAATATACCGTTAAACAGAAATTTCAACACCGTCCGACCCGCATGACACCCAGCCCGCCCATCCCTTTTCGCAGCGGCACCCGCCTGCTCCGGGGCCCTATTTCACCCGTCCGGCCGCCATGGCGGCGCGGGGCGGGCCTTGGCGTTCTCATCCTGTGCACGGCACTGCTGGCCGCCTGCGGCACCGTGCCGGTGTCGTCCCTGTGGAAGCTGCGCAAGCTCCAGCTGGAGACGCTCGACCCCGCCGCGCTGCGCGCCGCCGTGGTGCACGGCCCCGGCCTGCGGCTCCATGGCCCGGCGCTGGAGCTGACGGTGAGCGTGTCCCGCAAGGTGCGCCAACCCGGCGGCACCACCACCACCGAGCGATGGGAAGAAAAGCTGCCGCTGCAGGAGCTGAGCGGCACCGCAGAGCGCAGCCCGCTGGCACCCTATGACACTGCCCGCACCGCGGTGCAGGTCTGGCGCATCGACCCGGAGGCATTGCCCCGGCTGCAGGCACTGCGCGCCAAGGCCCTGGCCTGGAAAACGGTGGACGACGGCCCGCGCGAGCTGGGCCTGGGGGTGGAACTGGCAGGCTGCCAGAAGGGCAGCGCCGGGAACCGGCTGGTGACCACGCTCATGCGCTTCACGGATCCCGGGGAGTACATCCCCCTCGCGCACAACATGGACCTGGCGGAAACCATGCCGGCAGCGGAGCTGGCACGGCGGTTTCCGGACTGCGCCGCCGGTTGACCAGGGAACCTGGCAGGTTCTCAGAACGCGACCGCGTGCCCGTCCTTGCGTGGGTCCGACCCGGCGATGTAGTGCCCGCCGTCGCGCAGGACCAGCTGGGCCCCGCCAAAGGCGAACACGCCGTTGCCCTCCTCCACCGTGACCTCGTGGCCGCGCGCACGCAGCGCCGCCACCACGGCGGGATCGAACGCGGGCTCCACGGCCACGCCCTTGCCGCCCGTCACGCGCCAGCGGGGCGCGTCGGCGGCGGCCTGCGGGTTCTGGCCGTAGCGCAGCACGCGCAGCGCCATCTGGGTGTGGCCCTGGCTCTGCATGGGGCCGCCCATCACGCCGAAGGCCATCTGCGGCGTGCCGTCCGAGTGCATCGCGAACGCCGGGATGATGGTGTGCGAGGGGCGCTTGCGCGGGCCCACTTCGTTGGCGTGGCCTGGCTTGAGGTTGAAGCCGTGGCCCCGGTTCTGCAGGCTGATGCCCGTGCCAGGCACCACCACGCCCGAGCCGAAGCCCATGTAGTTGGACTGGATGAACGAGACCATCATGCCCTGGCTATCTGCCGCCGCCAGGTACACCGTGCCGCCCGGGCGCGGCGCGCCGTGGCCCGGGTCGCCCGCGCGCTCGGGGTCGATGAGCGCCGCGCGGCCGCGCAGATAGTCCGCCTCCAGCAGCTCCTTCGGCGCGACACGCATCGCACCGATGTCGGCGTTGTACTGGTCCAGGTCGGCCAGCGCGAGCTTCATGGCCTCGATGCTCGCGTGCACCGTCTCCACGCTGTCGAGCGGGTGCGCGCCGATGCCGTGCGCGTCCAGCATGCCCAGCGCCATCAGCGCGGCAATGCCCTGGCCGTTGGGCGGGATCTCGTGGATCACCGAGTCGCCGAAGCGCTGCTCGATGGTGCCCACCCAGTCGGCCTGGTGCGAGGCGAGGTCTTCGAGCGTCATCGCGCCGCCGTGGGCCTGTGCATGGGCCACCATGCGCTCGGCGATCACGCCCCGGTAGAACGCCTCTCCCTGCGTTTCGGCGATCAGTTCCAGCGTGCGCGCATGGGCCTCGCTGCGGAAGATCTCGCCCGCCCGCGGTGCGCGGCCACCGGGCAGGAAGCACTCGGCAAAACCGGGCTGCGCGCCCAGCTTGGCGCCACCCAGCGCCCACAGGCGGGCGATGGTGGGCGACACCGGAAAACCATTGCGCGCGTAGTCGATGGCGGGTTGCGCCAGCTGTGCGAAGGGCAGCTTGCCCAGGCGCCTGGACAGCGCCACCCACGCCGAGACGGCGCCCGGCACGGTCACCGCGTTCCACCCCGTCTCGGGTATGCCGCCCAGCTTCTTGAAATACTCCGGCGACCACGCGGCCGGTGAGCGGCCCGAGGCATTGAGGCCGTGCAGTTCCTTGCCATCCCACACGATGGCAAAGCCGTCGCTGCCGATGCCGCAGCCCGTGGGCTCGACCACCGTGAGCGCCATGGCGGCGGCGATGGCGGCATCCACCGCGTTGCCGCCCGCCAGCAGCATGCGCAGCCCCGCCTGCGCGGCCAGCGGCTGCGAGGTGGAGACCACATTGCGCCCCATGACCGCGCTGCGGTGGGAGGCGTAGGGATGGGACCAGTCGAGGGTTGGGTTATTCATAGCGTTCTGACTCCGTGGCTCGCAAGGGTTGCGGTGCGTGGAAACTGGCGCGGCGCAAAGCGAGAGACGCCAAGGAAGGGCCGCCCCGCACCGAGGGTGTCGTCCCCCTCGGGGGGAAGGCGCCGAAGGCGACTCAGGGGGGCTACTCCACCGCGATTTTGTGCTGCCGGATCACCGTCGCCCAGCGATTGCTGTCCGCCTGCACCATGGCACCAAACTGCGCGGGCGTGCGCGGCGCGGCAGGCTCCACGCCCAGCTTGGCCAGGCTCTCGGCCACTTCGGGCGCCTGCACTGCCTTGGCAAAGGCCTTGTGCACCTTGTCGACCAGCGCGGGCGGTGCGCCCGCGGGCAGGTACACGCCGAACCAGGTCACCGACGAATAACCGGGCAGGCCGGACTCGGCCAGCGTGGGCAGCTCGGGCGCCAGCGTGCTGCGCTTCTCGCTGGTCACGGCCAGGGCCCGCAGGCGGCCGGCCTTGGCGTGCGGCATGCCCGTGGGCAGCGAATCGAACAGCACGTGGGTCTGCCCGGCGATCAGGTCCGGAATGGCCAGCGCCGTGCCCTTGTAGGGGATGTGCGTCATCTCCACGCCGGCCTGCGCGCTGAAGGCTGCCGTGTTCAGGTGCACGATGGTGCCGTTGCCGCTGGTGGCGTAGTTGAGCTTGCCTGGATGGGCCTTGGCGTAGGCGATGAGTTCGCCCACGGTCTTGACCGGCAGCGAGTTGGTGACCAGCAGCACGCTGGGTGCGTCAGCCACGTGGACCACGGGCACAAAGTCCTTGCGCGGGTCGTAGGCCAGCTTGGGCATCAGATGGGGCGAGATGGCATGCGTGCTGCTGGTGGTCAGCAGCAGGGTGTAGCCATCGGGTGCGGCCTTGGCCGCCTCGGCCGTGCCCAGGGTACCGCCGGCGCCGGGCTTGTTGTCCACGACCAGCTGCTGGCCCAGGTCGGCCGCCACGCGCTGGGTGACCACCCGGGCCACCAGGTCGGTGGCGCCGCTGGCCGGAAACGGCACGATGACCCGTACGGGCCGGTCGGGCCACGCGGCCTGCGCCTGTGCGCTGGCGCCCCACACCATCAACCAGGCCAGGCACACGACGCCACGGCCCCAGGGAAAAAGACGCATACAGGTACTCCAGAAGAAGGGGAAACGCGCGATGCCGGACCGCGCACGCAGACAGGGACAGGGGGAGCCGCAGGGCCCCGCCCGGGGGCAACCAGACAGCCATCTTAGGAAGCCAGCCCCCGGAAGACCAACGCCAAATAGGCAAGCAGCTTTGCCGCAGCGGCAAACCACTTCATACTTTGGGCCACCACCCGGCAATACGCCCCACTCCAGCCCCCTGCCCTGCCCATGCGCCCCCAGCTCCTGCAAGACACCGCCCTGCGCTACTTCCTGGAGGTGGCACACAGCGGTTCGCTCACCGAAGCCTCGGCACGGCTGCACGTGGCCGCTTCGGCGCTCAGCCGCCAGATCGCCGGGCTGGAGGCGCAGCTGGGCACGCCGCTGTTCGACCGCCACCCGCGCGGTATGGTGCTCACCGCGGCCGGAGAGATCCTGGCCGTGCACGCCCGGCGCACGGTGCTGGACGCCGAACGCGCGCTGGGCGAGATCGGCGCGCTGCAGGGCCTGCGCGCGGGGCAGGTGCGTCTGGCCACGTCGGACGCATTTGCCAACGAGTTGGTGCCGCGCCTGTGTGTGGAATTCCAGCGCACGCACACGGGCATCCAGTTCAGCGTGATCTCGCTGCCCACCGCCCAGGTGCCCGACGCGGTGCGCAGCGGCGCGGCCGACATCGGCCTGTGCTTCAGCCGTGCGCCGCACAAGGACATCGAGGTCGCCTACCGGCAAGGCGCTCCGGTGCTGGCACTCATCCCGCCCGGCCATGCGCTGGCGGAATCGGCCAGCGTCACGCTCGCGCAGATGGCCGCCTACCCCCTGGCCCTGCCGCCCGCCGAGACCACGGTGCGCCAGATGATTGACATCGTGTGCAGCCGCCAGGGCCTGCAGCTGGAGGCGGTGCTCATCAGCAACCATGCCAAGACGGTGCTCAACTTCGTGGCGCATGGCGGGGGGCTGTCGGTGGCCAGCGAGATCGCGGCACGCCACCTGGTGGCGGCGGGCGCCGTGGTGGCCGTGCCCATCAGCGACCCGGGCATGGACCTGCGCGACCTGGAGGTGCAGACCCTGGCGGGCCGCAGCCTGCCCGTGGCGGCGCAGGCCTTTCTCGACCTGCTCAAGGAGCGGCTGCCGGGGCGCTGGTAGACCGCGGGGGCGCAGCGCCGCCGCGCTGGCGCCTCAATACCCGTGCTGCGCCCGGAACGCGCGCGCCTTGCCGAAATGCCCGTTGCCGATGAATGGCACGGGCGGGCGCAGGGCGGACAGCGGCGAGGGGTGGTTGGACAGGAGCAGCAAGTGGCCTCGGTCCTGGGGGATCAGGGCGCGCTTGGATTGCGCGTGCGAGCCCCAGAGCATGAACACCATGGGCCGCTCGCCCTCGGCCACATGGCGGATGACCGCGTCGGTCAGGGCCTCCCAGCCCTTGCCGGCATGGCTGGCGGGCTGGCCCTCTTCCACCGTGAGGCCGGTGTTGAGCAACAGCACGCCGTTCTTCGCCCACTTGACCAGGCTGCCCCCCGGGTTCGGAAACGGCGGGAAAGCCACGCCCAGGTCGCGCTGCATTTCCTTGAAGATGTTTTGCAGCGAGGGCGGCAGGCGCACGCCCGGCGCCACCGAGAACGCGAGCCCCTCGGCCTGGCCGCGCCCGTGGTAGGGGTCCTGGCCCAGGATGACCACGCGCACCTCGTCCGGCGGCGTGAGTTCCAGCGCCCGCAGCGGGCGGGGCGGGAAGATCACCGCGCCCGCATCGAGCCGCGACTGCAGAAAGGCAAGCAGCGACTGGCCGCGCACACCGGCAAAGAAGTCATCGACCAGCGGCTGCCAGCCGGGGGCTACCGGCCAGTCCGCGGGGTCAGCGCTTTGCAGCTGGGTGGGGTTTGCAGCGGCGTCATTCATGGTCAAAAGGCCTCTACCGCTTGATGGACAAGCGCAGCAAGCTATCAAATAATGAGCAAACGCAGAATCAGGCGAACAGTTTCGCCAGCGCTTCGCCCGGCTCCGGCGCGCGCATGAACGCCTCGCCCACCAAAAACGCGTGCACGCCGGCATCGCGCATGCGCTTCACGTCGTCAGGCTTCAGGATGCCCGACTCGGTGACCAGCAGCCGGTCGGCCGGCACGTCCTTGAGCAGGCCCAGGGTGGTGTCCAGCGTCACCTCGAAGGTGCGCAGGTTGCGGTTGTTGATGCCCACCAGCGGCGTCTTGAGCCTGAGCGCGCGCTGCAGTTCGGCGCCGTCGTGCACCTCCACCAGCACCGCCATGTCCAGGCTGCGCGCGATGGCTTCGAAGTCGGCCATCTGCGAATCATCCAGGCTGGCCGCGATCAGCAAGATGGCATCCGCCCCCATCGCCCGGGACTCGTAGATCTGGTACGCATCGACCATGAAGTCCTTGCGCAGCACCGGCAGCTGGCAGCTGGCACGCGCCTGCTTGAGGTAGTCCACGCTGCCCTGGAAGAACTGCTTGTCCGTCAGCACCGACAGGCAGGCGGCGCTCACCTTGCCGTCGCCATCGGCATAGCTCTGTGCGATGTCGGCGGGGATGAAGTCGGCGCGCAGCACGCCCTTGCTGGGGCTGGCCTTCTTGACCTCGGCGATCACCGCCGCCTGGCCCTTGGCGATCTTGGCGCGCAGCGCGCCTTCGAAGTCGCGCGTGAGCACGCGGCTCTCGGCATCGGCGCGGATGGCGTCGAGGGGCATGCGCTTCTTCGCAGCGGCCACTTCTTCGTGCTTGACGGCCACGATCTTGTTGAGGATGTCGCTCATGGGAAACCTGCCTTTTCAACCCCGGCGGGGTTGCGATTGAACGTTGAAACATGGCGTGAGCGCAACGCCCGCGCGGCCCGAAGCGGAGGACACCGCAGCGCTGGCCTTGTCAGGCTGCGGGTGTCGCCCCCCTTTCCGCAGGAGAAGGGGGAAAGCGGCATTGCCGCTCAGGGGGTTGATCTTCATGCAGCCAGCGCATGCGTGCGCGTGACCATCTGCTCAAGTTTGGCCAGCGCTGCGCCGGAGGCGACCGCAGCCCGCGCTTTGGCCAGACCTGCGGGCACCGAGTCGACCACGTTGGCCGCATACAGCGCCACGCCCGCGTTCAGGCAGACGATGTCCTGCGCGGCGCCGGGCTCGCCCTTGAGCACGCCGATCAGCATCTCGCGCGACTGCTCGGGGGATTCGACCTTCAAAGCGCGGTTGCTGGACATGGACATGCCGAAGTCCTCGGGGTGGATTTCGTACTCGGTGATCTGCCCGTTCTTCAGCTCGCCCACCAGCGTGGCCGCGCCCAGGCTGACCTCGTCCATGCCGTCGCGGCCGTAGACCACCATGGCGTGCTCGGCGCCCAGGCGCTGCAGCGCGCGCACCTGGATGCCCACGAGGTCGGGGTGGAACACGCCCATCAGGATGTTGGGCGCACCGGCCGGGTTGGTCAGCGGGCCCAGGATGTTGAAGATGGTGCGCACGCCCAGCTCCTTGCGCACGGGGGCCACGTTCTTCATGGCCGGATGGTGGTTGGGCGCGAACATGAAGCCGATGCCGACCTCAGCGATGCACTGCGCGATCTGCTCGGGCTTGAGGTTGATGTGGATGCCCAGGGCCTCCATCACATCCGCGCTGCCGCTCTTGCTGGACACGCCGCGCCCGCCGTGCTTGCTGACCTTGGCGCCCGCCGCTGCGGCCACGAACATGGAGCAGGTGGAGATGTTGAAGGTGTTGGCGCCGTCGCCGCCCGTGCCCACGATGTCCACCAGGTGCTTACTGTCGGGCACATGGACCTTGGTGGAAAACTCGCGCATCACCTGCGCGGCGGCCGTGATCTCGCCGATGGTTTCCTTCTTCACGCGCAGGCCGGTGACGATGGCCGCCGTCATGACGGGCGAGAGCTCGCCGCTCATGATCATGCGCATCAGGTGCAGCATCTCGTCATGGAAGATTTCGCGGTGCTCGATGGTGCGCTGCAGCGCTTCCTGGGGGGTGATGGACATGGTGATAAATCCTGTCTGCGTTAATTCTTCAATGGCGCGTGGCAGCTGGCGCATTCCACGATACGGGCGCTGCCAGGGCGAGTGCCCCCGTGGATCCGGGCCACCGGGTGCGTCCCCCTCCCGCAGGCGAGGGGGATGACGCGAGGCGGCTCAGGGGGTGCTTCATTTTGACGGCTGGTCTGTGAAGGCCAGCTTGAGGCCAAAGCCGATGAACATGGCGCCCGCCACGCGGTCCAGCCAGTGCATGCCGCGCTGCACCGCGCCCATGCGGCGCGCCATCCAGCCCGCGGCCAGCGCCCAGCCCGTGTTGACGGGAATCGCGTTCACGTTGAACAGCACGCCCAGCAGCACGAAGGCCAGCGCCTTGTTCTCGGTGCCCGGCGCAATGAACTGCGGCACGAAGGCCAGGAAGAAGATCGCGACCTTGGGGTTGAGCACGTTGGTCCAGAAGCCGCCCATGAAAATCTTGGACAGCGGCGTGGCAGCAGCACCGGACGATGCCCCCGCCTGCGCCGCCGCGATGGCCGCTGCGCTGCCGCCATCGCCCGACGGTTTGGACAGCAGCATGCGCACGCCCATCCACATCAGGTAGGCCGCGCCCACCCACTTGAGCACGGTGAACGCCGTGGCCGAGGTGGCCAGCAGCGCGCCCACGCCCACGGCGGCCGCGAAGATGTGCACGAAGCACCCGGCGGTGATGCCCAGGCCCGCGACGATGCCCGCGCGGGTGCCGGACTTGAGGGCGTTGGAGACGATGTAGAGCACGTCCGGGCCGGGCGTGAGGTTCAGCAGCCAGCCGGCCGCGATGAACATGAGCAGTTGGTGGCTGTCGGGCATGGTGTTACGACCAGCGTCGCTCCGGTTGCAGGCGGTGCAGGAAGGTGGTGAGCGAGTCGCGCGGCAGCGGCACCGCATGCCCCGCCAGGATGCGGCCGGCCGCGCCCCGGTGGTAGGTGCCGTGGACCACCACGTGGTTCAGTATCTCGGCCCGCGTCATGGTGCCGGTGTCGCCGTCGGTGAAGCGGAACTGCACGGGCTCGGCCAGCTGGTCTGCGGTGAGGCCGCCGGCGTACTGCAGGTACCAGTCGTCCGACGCGCGCACGGCCTCGCGCAGGGCTGGCAGTGCGGGCGTCTCTTCGGTGTTGGTGGCCGCGTAGGCGGTCTGCGGCAGGCCCTGCAGGTGGCTCGCGAAGATGCGGTCCACCACGTAGGTGTGGTTCAGGATGCGCACAAAGAGCCGGCGGTCGCCCTCGGGCAGCGTGGCCTGCGAGGCTTCGCCCAGCGCAAGCAGTTCGTCGTTGGCCCAGCGCTTGTACTGGAACAGCTGGGCGAACGAGCCCGAGGAAGCGGCTGCAGCATCGGCCGGCGCCGTCATGCGCGCTGCTCCAGAAAGTTCTTCAGCATCGCGTGGCCGTGTTCGGTGAGGATGCTTTCGGGGTGGAACTGCACGCCCTGGATGGCCAGCTCCTTGTGGCGCACGCCCATGATCTCGCCGTCATCCGTCCAGGCCGTGACCTGCAGCACGTCGGGGCACGCGGCGCGATCGATGGCCAGCGAGTGGTAGCGGTTCACGGTGAATTTTTCGGGCAGGCCCGCGAACACGCCCTGCTGTGTGGTGGTGATGACGCTGGTCTTGCCGTGCATCAGCTCCTGCGCGCGGACGATGGTGCCGCCGAAGGCCGCGCCGATGCTCTGGTGGCCCAGGCACACGCCCAGGATGGGCAGCTTGCCCGCGAAGTGCTGGATCGCCGCCACCGAGATGCCGGCCTCGGCGGGCGAGCACGGGCCGGGCGAGATCACCAGGCGGTCGGGCGCGCGCGCCGCAATGCCTTCAAGCGTGATTTCATCGTTGCGGAACACCTCGACCTCGGCACCCAGCTCGCCGAAGTACTGCACGATGTTGTAGGTGAAGCTGTCGTAGTTGTCGACCATCAAGAGTTTCATGCGGCGCTCCCGGCAGAGGCGGATTCGCGCAGGCGGGCGAACTCGCGGTGTTCATAGGCAATGCAGGCTTCCATGAGGCTGCGGTAGATGGCTTCCATCACGTCGGCATCGCCGCCTTCGGCCAGCGCCTGCTCGCGCACGCGGTCCACGATGGCCTGTATGCGCGCCTCATCGCGCACCTGGGTGGCGTCTTGCTTGATGCGCGCGGCCTGCGTCATGTAGCCCACGCGCTCCACCAGCAGGGGCACCAGCACGTCGTCCAGCCTGTTCACCTCGCGGCGCACGTCCGGCATGGCGGCGCAGGATTTGACTTTGTCGATGGCGCGGGTCATTCGAGGCCCTCCTCGACCAGCTCCGCCGCGCGCAGCAGCGCACGGGCCTTGTGCTCGGTTTCCTTCCATTCCAGCTCGGGCACCGAGTCGGCCACCACGCCGGCGGCCGCCTGCACGTAGAGCGTGCCGTTCTTCACGATGCCGGTGCGGATGGCGATGGCCACGTCCATGTCGCCGGCGTAGCTCAGGTAGCCGCAGGCGCCGCCGTACAGGCCGCGCTTGGTGGGTTCGAGCTGGTCGATGATTTCCATCGCATGCACCTTGGGCGCGCCGGTGAGCGTGCCGGCGGGGAAGGTGGCCTTGAGCACGTCGATGGCCGTCATGCCGTCGTTGAGGATGCCTTCCACGTTGCTCACGATGTGCATCACGTGGCTGTAGCGCTCGATGGCGAAGGCCTCGGTCACCTTCACCGTACCGGTCTTGGCGATGCGGCCGATGTCGTTGCGCGCCAGGTCGATCAGCATCACATGCTCGGCGCGCTCCTTGGGGTCGTTGATGAGCTCGACCTCGGCGGCCTTGTCCTTCTCCAGCGTGGCGCCACGGGGGCGCGTGCCGGCCAGGGGGCGGATGGTGACCTTCTGGCCGTCGGGCGTGTTCTCCTGGCGCACCAGGATCTCGGGGCTCGCACCCACCACGTGGAAGTCGCCGAAGTCGTAGAAGTACATGTACGGCGACGGGTTCAGCGAACGCAGCGCGCGGTACAGCGAGAGCGGGCTTTCGGTGTAGCGCTTGTGGATGCGCTGGCCCACCTGCACCTGCATGAAGTCACCCGCGGCGATCAGTTCCTTGGCGCGGTCCACGGCGGCGAGGTAGTCGGCCTTGGAGAAGTCGCGCTGCGCGGGGTGGCTTTCGGTGGGCTTGACGATGGGCGCGCTCACCGAATACTTGAGCTGGTCCTTCAGGTCGCGCAGGCGCTTCTTGGCCTTGGCGTAGGCCTCGGGCTGGGCCGGATCGGCGTAGACGATGAGGTAGAGCTTGCCCGACAGGTTGTCGATGACGGCCAGCTCCTCGCACTGCAGCAGCAGGATGTCGGGGCAGCCCAGCGTGTCGGGCGGGCAGGTGTCTTCGAGCTTCTTTTCGATGTAGCGCACCGCGTCGTAACCGAAGTAGCCGGCCAGGCCGCCGCAAAAGCGCGGAAGGCCGGGGCGCAGGGCCACCTTGAAGCGCTTCTGGTACGCCTCGATGAAGTCGAGCGGGTTGCCCGCTGCGGACTCCACCACCTCGCCGTTGGTCACCACCTCGGTCTTGGCGCTGGCGCCAAAACCGCTGGCGCGCAGCAGCGTGCGCGCGGGCAGGCCGATGAAGCTGTAGCGCCCGAAGCGCTCGCCGCCCACCACGGATTCGAGCAGGAAGCTGTGCTTGCCGCCGTCCTTGCTATGCGCGAGCTTCAGGTACAGGGAGAGAGGGGTTTCCAGGTCCGCAAAGGCTTCCGCCATGAGCGGAATGCGGTTGTAGCCTTCGCCGGCCAGGCTTTTGAATTCAAGTTCTGTGATCACGGGGAGAGCTCCCAGCTGTGGCAGCGCGTGTCCCCCGGGCAATAAAAGGGGGCGCTGCGGTCCATTCAATCGGCCCCGGTAGGGCCACGGGTGCACGCTGGGGCGATTGCCCAGGTGCCATCAGGCGTTCAAGGAGACAGGCTGACGCCAGGGCCAGGCTCCCCGGTCGCTGCAACCTGTGATGAACACGTGGTGAATGAACATGGCCCAAAGTGTAGCAAAGGTTCCCGGCCGCCCCGCTTTTGACACACCGCAACGCCGCGCCGCGCAACCACTCGAAAACCCTGTTGCGGCAAAAAGCAGGTGCAGCAACAATTTGAAACGAACGACCGTTCTTTTTTAGGAGTTGCGCATGAAGTTCCTCCAGCGATGCGCCGCAGCGGCAGCGTTGTGCCTGCTGACGGCCGGTGCCATTGCCCAGACCATCACCGTGGCCGACGTCAAGTACGAAGAAACCACCAGCCTGAGCGGCAGCAGCCTGCAGCTCAATGGGGCGGGCGTGCGCTACAAGGCGGTCTTCAAGGTCTACACGGCCGGCCTGTATCTCGAAAAGAAAGCCCACACGCCGCAGGACATTGCCGCGCTCAAGGGCCCCAAGCGCATGAGCATCACCATGCTGCGCGAGATCGACTCCACCGAGCTGGGCAAGCTCTTCTCGCGCGGCATGGAGGACAACATGGACCGCGCGGCGTTCTCCAAGCTGATTCCCGGCGTGCTGCGCATGAGCCAGATCTTCTCGGACCACAAGAAGCTGCAGGCAGGCGACCAGTTCATGATCGACTGGATACCCGGCACCGGCACGGTGATCACGGTCAAGGGCAAGCCGCAGGGCGAGCCTTTCAAGGAGCCGGAATTCTTCAACGCGCTGCTGGGCATCTGGCTGGGCAACACACCGGCCGACTGGAAGCTCAAGGATGCCTTGCTCGGCAAGCCCGCATAGCTGCCCGCGCCGGTTGCGCGTCCCGGGACACCACCGCTACGGGCAAACCCCCATGAAACCATGCCTGCGGCTGTCACCCGCCCGACAGCGGCGGGCCACACCGGGGCGTAACCTTTGATCCAGGGAATTCAGGGCCTTCGACGCAACCTGCACCGCATGCCCCTGCGGCGCCACCCGCGCCATGTGATGCCACGCACAGCCCGGCCCGGGCGCCCTGCGCCACCCGCATGCGCCACGGCCCTTGCCACCCCAGAGCCCCAGCCCCGCCCCCAGACACCTTTTTTGCGCCCGCCATCACCATGAAATTCAGCAACCTTTCCGTCGGCCTGCGCCTGGGCGCTTCCTTTGGGGCCATCCTGCTCATCACCGCCCTCATCGCAGCCACCGGCATATGGCGCATCGCCAGCCTGCAGAACGCCAGCGAGCGTGTCGCCACGCAGGAGATCGAGCAACAGATGCTGGTGGAAGACTGGGCCTCCGACATCCGCCTGAACTGGGTCCGCACGGAGGCATTCCTCAAGGCCATCGACCGCGACTACATGGACAAGCTCGCCGCGGACACCCAGGCCACGGCCAAGGGCATGGATGCCAAGGTCCAGCGCATCGAGGCGCTGGTGCAGGGCGAGCCTGGCCGCGCACTGCTGGCCGCCATTGCCACGGCGCGCGCGGCCTACAACGACAAGCAGGCCGAGATCCGCGAACTGCACCGGGGCGGCGAGCCGAACGTGCCCGCCCTCGTGGACAAGGACCTTCGCCCGCTGGCCGACAAATACCTGAAGTCACTGGACGACCTGCGCACGGCCATGGCCACGCAACTGGCTGAAAGCCAGGCCGACACCGGTACCCTTGCCAAGGCCAGCCAGGCACTCCTGGGCGTGGGCACCCTGGTGGCGGTGGCGCTGGGGGCCCTGCTGGCCTGGACGGTCACGCGCTCGATCGTCCGGCCCGTGCAGCGGGGCAAGCAGGCGGCGGAGAGCATTGCCAGCGGCGACCTCACGCACGCCATCGAAGCCCATGGCGGCGACGAGACAGGCCAGCTGCTCCAGGCGCTGTCCACCATGCAATCGCGCCTGGCCACCATCGTGGGCAATGTGCGCCACAGCGCCGAAGGCGTGGCCACCGCCAGTGCCGAAATCGCCTCAGGCAACAACGACCTGTCGGCCCGCACCGAGCAGCAGGCCTCGGCGCTGCAGCAGACGGCCGCCTCGATGGAACAGCTGGGCTCCACGGTGCGCCAGAACGCGGACAACGCGCGCCAGGCCAACCAGCTGGCGATGAGCGCCTCCACCGTCGCCCAGCAGGGCGGCGACGTGGTGGCCGAGGTGGTGGACACCATGAAGGGCATCAACGACAGCAGCCGCAAGATCGCCGACATCATCAGCGTGATCGACGGCATCGCGTTCCAGACCAATATCCTGGCGCTCAACGCGGCGGTGGAGGCGGCACGCGCGGGCGAGCAGGGCCGGGGCTTCGCCGTGGTGGCGGGCGAGGTGCGCAGCCTGGCCGGGCGCTCGGCGCAGGCCGCCAAGGAAATCAAGGCCCTGATCGGCACCAGCGTGGAGCGCGTGGAACAGGGCACCGCGCTGGTGGACAAGGCGGGCGCCACGATGACCGAGGTGGTCGGGGCCATCCGCCGCGTGACGGACATCATGGGCGAGATCAGCGCGGCCAGCAGCGAGCAGAGCCAGGGCGTGTCGCAAGTGGGCGAGGCGATCACGCAGATGGACCAGGCCACGCAGCAGAACGCGGCCCTGGTGGAGCAAAGCGCCGCAGCGGCCGACAGCCTCAAGACCCAGGCAGGCCAGCTGGTCGATGCCGTGGCCGTGTTCCGGCTGGGCAGCGACGCTGGCGCTGGCGCGCCAGCGCATGCGGCACTCGTCACCACGGCACCACCGGCCCGTACAGCCGGCAGCGCACGGGTGCTGTCAACGGCTGCGCAGCGCCGTATCGCGGCCTGATCAGCCCGCGAACGCGCTCAGCGCATCCGCGAAACCATCGGCATCCACCGCCCGCGCGGGCTGGCCGTGGTTGTAGCCGTAGGTCACCAGCACCACGGGGCAGCCGGCGGCGCGCGCGGCCTGCGCATCGTTGCTGGAATCGCCGACCATCAGCGTGCGCGCGGGCGCGGTGCCCAGGGCCTCGCAGGTCTTGACGAGGGGCAGCGGATCGGGCTTCTTGCGCGCGAAGCTGTCGCCACCGAACACCTGCGAAAAGTAGCCGTCGAGCCCCTTGGCCTTCAGCAAGGGCACGGCGAAATCCAGGGGCTTGTTGGTCAGGCATGCCAGGCGCAGGCCCGCGGCCTGCAGCGCCTGCAGGCCGGCCACCACGCCGGGGTACACCTGCGCATACTGGCCGTTGATGGCCAGGTAGTGCTTCTGGTAGCTGGCCCAGGCCGCGGGGTACAGCGATCCGACCTGCGCCGCATCGGCCGGCTGGCCCTCGGATGCCAGCACATGGGCCAGCACCGACCGCAGCAGGTGCTCCGAGCCTTTGCCCACCATGCGCTCGATGGAGGGTGCCTCGATGGGTGGCAGCGCCAGTTCGCGCAGCATGCGGTTGAGCGCCTCGGCAAAGTCCCCGAGCGTGTCCACCATGGTGCCGTCCAGGTCCACGATGGCGGCGTCCACGCGGGACAACAGGGCGGACAGGGGCGAGGATGTGGACATGCGAAAAAAACCTTGCAGTGCAGACGAGGAAAGGCCGGGCATCTTGCCCGGCCTGCCTGGATTTTAAAGGGCCCATCTTCGTCGCACATCGCGACCGCCATGCATGGCCATTGCCCCGTGAAACTGGCGCGCCCAAAACCAGTGCTCCCGCGCAAGGGCCGCCCCGCCGCGCTGGGAGCGTCCCCGCCCAGACTGCGAAGCAATCTGAGAGAGGGGGAAGGCGCGAAGCGACTCAGGGGTGCTCATCTCAAGCTCAGTGTCTGGCGCTTCCAGGCCGGGTCCTGCCAGCGCTGGAACAGGGGCAGCGCGGCCACGTCACCCGTCACGCGCTCGGTGGCCAGGCCTTCCAGGCGCACGATCTCGAAGCTCTTGCGGTAGCGGCCCTGGCCCCGGGCCTCGCGCGCCACCAGCATCTGCTGGCCGCCGGGCACCCAGCCAGCCCACTCGGCCACGCCGGTTTCGGGCGCCGTGGCGGCGGGGGGCAGCACGTCGACCAGCCAGCCCTCGGCGGTCTTGCGCATCACCCACAGCTCGCGCCAGCCTTCCAGCGGCTGCACGGCCAGGGCCACGGCCGTGCCCTCGCGGTTCACGCTGGCCGAGGCAGCCCAGACCACGCCGTAGGTGCAGCGGCGCAGCAACGGGGTCTTCACGCCCCTGTGGGCATCGACCAGCAGCACGCAGGTCTCGCCGGGCGCACCGGGCTCGGTCACGATGCCCGGGCGGCTGCCCTGGGCCACCGGCAGGCTGGCGGGCACCAGGGCCCAGCGCACGGCGCCCACGCGCATGGCGGCGTCGTTGTAAGCCGGCTGGTCCTCGTCGGGCAGGTCGTTCCTGCTCACACCAGAGAACTCGGCCAGGGCGCGGGCCGCAGCAGCGGCCACGGCCGGGCCGACGGCATCCTTGCGCGCCTGCTGGAAGGCCAGGGCACTCCACACACTGGCACGGCGCACCTGGATGCGGTTGCGCACATAGGAGGGCAGGCCGGCCACGTCCACGCGTTCGAGCACATCGGACTGCCATTCCTGCACGCGGGCACGCTCGTGCGGCGGCAGGTCGGGGTTCACGCATTCGGGCCGCGTCAGGGCCAGTGCCGCGCGGGCGCGCTGCTCAGCATCGGCCACGGGCATGGCCAGCACGCGGCGGAAGGCCTCGCCGTCGTAGCAGACCTGCATGCGGCCTTCGACCTCGTAGGTCGAGAAGCGCACGCCGTAGCCGTTGGCCACGTCCAGGTGGGCCGACAGCGCGGCGCCCGAGGCCTTGCCCGGCACTGCGGCCGAGGCGCGGCGCGCCAGCCGGTCGGCCAGCGTGCCCAGCGCGTCGAAGGCCTGGGCACCTTGCTCACCGGCCAGCGCACTGGCGGGCGCGGCCTGCAGGTAGGCGGCCGTGATGCCGATGCCCAGCGCCTCGGCCCCCGGGCTGTCGCGCACGAAGCGCAGCACCGACAGCAGGGCCGGGCCCTCGGCCTCATCGAGCGCCACGCGGCGCACGTCGCTGGCGCGGATGAAGCCGCCGCGTTCGCGCTTGTGGTCCCAGACCTGCAGGTAGTCGAGGCGCTCGCCGCGCACCTCGAGCACCTCGCCCTGCCACAGGGCGGACTGCTGCTGGGCCGAGTCGCGCGGGGCGGCGCGCAGGCTGGCCTGGTCCTGCACGACGATGGCGCTGCCGAATGTGCTGGTGGGCGCGGGGGGCACGGCGGCGGTGGCGACCATGGCGGCGGCAGAGGCGATGGCTGCGACGAGCGTGAGGGTGGTGCGGTCCATGTTCATTGCTCCGTGGCGGGGGTCGTGGCGGTGTCGTCGGCACCGGCGGCAGCCTGCGCGGCCACGGCCTGGGCATTGCGGTTGCCGCCCAGCAGCGCCGCACCGATGAAATCGCCATTGGTCGGCGGGGGCGCGATGATGACCTGGATCTTGTCCGACAGCTTGTCGGCCAGCGTCTTCTGGATCAGCAACGGGTGGCGCGTGACCAGGGCGCCTTCGCGCGCCATCTGCTCGGCGTTGACCTTGCCGATGCGGTCCATGCGATAGGCCTCGGCCTCGGCCAGCTTCTGGCGCGCATCGGCCTCGCCGTTGGCTTCGATGCGGCGCGCCTGGGCGCTGCCCTCCGCGGCCTTGATGCGCGAGACCTTCTCGGCCTCGGCCTCCAGCTGGCGCTGCTCGATCTGGCGCTGCTTGAAGGGCAGCACGTGCTTCATGGC
Source organism: Acidovorax sp. GW821-FHT11A03 (assembly GCF_058809075.1). NCBI lineage: Bacteria > Pseudomonadati > Pseudomonadota > Betaproteobacteria > Burkholderiales > Comamonadaceae > Acidovorax > Acidovorax sp. GW821-FHT11A03. The sequence goes on along the minus strand of NZ_JBXASG010000008.1, from coordinate 76,816 downwards.
CTCTTCCTGGGCGCGGGCGGCGATCACCTGCTCGCGGGCGGCGGCTTCGGCAGCCACCTCGCGGCGCACCTTGTCGGCGCTGGCGTCGAGCTCGGTCTCCTTCACGCGCTTGTCCTTGAGCTCCAGCGTGTAGCGCATCTTCTCGGACGCCAGCTCCTCGGCCAGCAGGCTGTCCATGCCACGGCGGTATTCGGCGGGCAGGTCCACCTTGCCGATCTGCACATGGCGCAGCAGCACGCCTTCGGCGGCCAGGCGGGTGCGCAGTTCGGCTTCAATGGTCTGCGCGATTTCGGTGCGCTTGGACGAGAAAATCTCGCGCACCGTGTAGCGGGCAAACACCCTGTAGACCAAGCCCTGCACGGCAGGCGCCACGATGTCGGCGTCCACGTCATCGGGCAGGCGGCCGGCCCGGACGGCGTCGGAGGCCGGATCGAGCGCGTAGCGCACGCTCAGGTCGAGCCCGAACGACAGGCCTTCCACCGATTGCAGGGGTGCGCTGCCGTTGGCCTGGCGCATCGCTTCAGGGCGATAGCTCTGGTCCCGCAAGGAGAAGATGCGCACACTGTGCAGGCCCGGCACCACCCACATGCTGCCATCGCGCCACTGACTCACCGAACCGGTGAACTGGTTCATGCGGACCGCCAGCTCGCCCTGGCCCAGTTGCTGCACCGGTGGGTGGCGCACCACCAGGGCACCGGCGGCCACCATCACGGCTGCGGCCGCCATCCAGCGCGCCGTGCTGGCCGTGGGCAGCAGGTAGGCCCAGTGGATGCGCCCTTCGGCCGCGGATGCTGGCGTGGGGGCGTCGGCTTCCACAGGTGCCGCAGCTTGCGGCCCTTCGGCACGGGCGTCCAGCGGGTGGGCGGCGGCGTTGCGGCCACGCAGGGCTTGCACGATGCGGTTCCAGGCGGTTCTCATGGTGTTTCTCTCTCTTGGGTGGTGAATTTGTTGTCTGCCTCTGAGTGGCCCAAGCGGGCTGCTCATTGGGGACTGATTCTTCGGATTCACCCCGGAAGCAACAATGCAGCGCAGCCCCCAAAGCCCTCACGCCCGCCGCGCAAACCCTCCGGGCCCGGAAGAAACCTTCACACCGGGCAAGCCAGGCGCCCCGGATAATCCACGCACACCCACCCACTCCGCGCCCCACCATGACCCGCATCGCCGTGATCGAAGACGACCTGCCCACCAGCAACCAGCTGGCGGGCTGGATTGCGAGCGCGAAAAACGGCATCGTGATCGACCAGTGGTTCACGCGCGACGACGCCGAAGCCGCCCTGGCGCGCGAGCACTACGACGCCGTGGTGCTCGACATCGAACTGGGCCGCGAGCGCCATGCGGGCGTGGCGCTCATCAACGCCATCAACAAGCGCCGCCAGGGCACGCCGGTACTGGTGGTGTCGGCCATGCCCGCCGCCATCTACCGCAGCATCATGAAGGCGCTGGACGCGTGGGACTACCTGCAGAAGACCACGTTCGAGGAGGCCGACTTCATCGAGACCTTCCTCGACATCCTGCGCACCACGCAGGCCCCGGCGAACGCCGCCACGTCCTTGTCCGCGCCGGCGCCGGATGCGCTGGTACTGGACCCGCTGTGGCAGCGCACCCCCACCTGGCGCGGCGAGCGCATCAACCTGCCGCTGACGGCCCAGCGCATCCTGGCCACGCTGCACCAGCGCAGCGGCGAGGTCGTGTCGTACGACGAGCTGTTCGAGGTGGTCAAGAGCGGGCGCAACCGGGACAACGTGCGCAAGCATGTGAGCACCATCCGCGAAGCCCTGCGCGAGGTGGACCCCGCCTTCGAAGGCATTGAAAACGTGCCCATGCGGGGCTTTCGCTGGGTAGGCAAGTGAGGCATCCCCCTGAGCGGCTTCGCCGCTTCCCCCTTCTCTCGAACGGCTGCGCCATTCGGGAAGGGGGACGCCGCCAGTGCGGCGGGGCGGCCCTTGCACGGCGGCCCTGGCCTGGGCCGCGCCGGGTTCAGGCGCCGTGTGCAGTGCTTTCACGCAGGGGGACCTGAAATGAAACGCCTGCTGCGCCCCACGCTCGACATCCCCAAGCTGGAAATGCCCCGCCTGGGCCTGCCCGCCTTCCGGCTGCGGATTCTGGTGCGCGGTGTGTTTGTGCTGCTGGTGCTGGCCACCGTCGCGCTGAGCGTGGTGCTGCTCAAGGAAGAAAAGGAGCGTGGCTGGCAAAGCTACCGGCACGGCTTCGCGCGCAGCCAGTCCGAGGTCATGGCCCGCCTGCGCCACCCCTCGGGGCAGCTGGCCCTGCTCAACGCGGGCAGCCGGGGTTCGGCCCCGGCACCGCTCGCACCCTTGCTGCTGCCCTATGCGGCGCTGGACTTCGACGACCAGAACAAGGCCCAGCAGGCGGTGGAGATGGCAGGCTGCGCGGTGCAGTACCCCGACGGCGCGTCGGTCTGCGCGGCCATCGGCAACAACCCGTATGCCGGGGGCTTCATCTATCTGGTGGGCAGCTTCTACGCGGGCGCGCTGGTGCCGCGCGAACGTGGTGCCCTGGACCTGCAGGCGGTGCACCGCGCCCGCGTCACGCTGGACATGCGCGGCGCCACATCCCGCTGGGTCGCGCCCTTTGAAGCACTGCCCCCCCAGGGCACGATCAGCACCCGGGGCCGCCTGACGGGTTTCGTGGACGGTGGCGAGGAATCCCTGGACGCCCGCGCCCGGCCGGTGCGGGATTTTCGCGGCTGGCTCTGGCAGAACGGCCAGTGCCGGGACCTCGCGGGCGCCGCGCCCGATTGCCTGCGCCGCACCTTCTACTCCATCCGCCTTCCCGTGGAGCTGTTCCGCGAAGCGCTGTTTGACAAGCAGCGCCTGGTCTGGCCGCCACAGGATCTGGGCAGCATGCGCGTGCGCGTGGAAATGCTGGCGCCCGGTGCGGCTGCGCCCCTGTTCGACAGCAACGCCCCCGGAGCCCAGGCCGCCGCATCGCTGGCGGACGTGGCGCGCACCCTGCTGCCTGGCGAACAGGTACAGATCCGCAAGCTGGGCACGAGCGACAGCGAAGCGATCACGCTCAAGGGCTCCGAGGTGCAGGCAGATCCGTCGGCGCCCTGGCTGCTGCGCCTCATCAGCTGGCTGCCGCTGGAGTGGCAGGCCGCTGGCGACAACAGGACGCAGCCCGTACCGGCGGGCCTCGACATTCTGGACACTCCGGCGGGCAACTATGCCGTGACCTTCACCGGCAACCTGCGCGGCGTGGAGCAGGGGCTTGCGGCCGTGGCCACCCGGGTGTCGTGGTACCTGGGCGCGATGCTCGCGGCCATCGCGCTGGCCTGGCTGGTGGTGGAAGTGGGCCTCATCCGCCGCGTGACCGCCCTCACCCGCCGCGCGGCAGCGGTTTCGTACAACGTGCAGGAGGGGCACATCGGCCCGCGCCTGGGCGACCTCGACGTATCGGACCTGCGTGGGTCGGACGAACTGGGCATTCTGGCCGGAGGCCTGGCCGACCTTCTGCAGCGCGTGAAGGACGACATCCAGCGCGAACAGTTGCGCGCCCAGCAGGAGCGCGACATGTGGCATGCCGTGGGGCACGAGATCATGTCCCCCTTGCAATCGCTCATGGTGCTGCACGGCGGCGCAAGCGACCCGGGCCACCGCTACATCCAGCGCATGCAGCAGGCGGTGCACGTGCTCTATGGCACTGCATCCCCGGCGGAGGCCTTGCAGGCGGCGGACGTGCCGCAGGGGCGGCTGGACCTGGACGCCTTCCTGCGCCATGTGGCCGGCAACGCGCACTTTGCCGGCATCGACCAGGTGGTCTATGAAGGCGGCGCGGGGCCTGTCATCGTGCGTGCGGACGAGTTTGCGCTGGAGGACGTGGTGACCCACATCCTGCGCAACGCCGACCGCTACCGCCCGGCGGGCACGGCGATCACGCTGACGCTGGTGGCCTCCGAATCCACCGCCAGCGCCACGCTGCACAACCAGGGCGCCACCATCGACGAGGATCTGCTGGGGCGCATTTTCGAGCTGGGCGTCTCCGACCCCAGCCTGCCCATGCCCGAGGGCGAGACCGGGCACCGGGGCCAGGGCCTGTTCGTGGCCAAGACCTACATGGCCAAGATGGGCGGCACCGTCAACGCGCGCAATACGACCGATGGCGTGGCCTTCGTCCTGACCTTTCAGCGCCTGGGCTGACGCCTTCGCCCCACGCGCAACGGGGGGCAGCGGGGTTGCACCGGCCACCGCGCATCAGGTTCCCGCGGCTGCGCCACAGCGCGTTGCGAGATGCCTGCGCAGCACCCGGTCCGGGTGCTCCCAGGGCATCACTCGAATTGAACTTCGGTGGCCTGAAGTACCCCGGAAACCACCTGGCGGCCTCGCACCGTCACGCGAACGCCATTGCGCAAACCCTTCGCCGTCCCGTTGGCGAACACCACGCCCTCACCGGAGGCATTCACGGGCTGTCCGTTCACACGGAAGTCATGGATGGACCGATACTGCCCAATGGCACCGATCAGCTCAAAGGTGGCAGGCCCGCCCGTCCCCGGCACATGGCGAATGCGCGCCCGCTGGGCCACCAGCACACCGCCGGACATCGTTCCGGCGACTTCGAGCTTGACGCCATTTCCAATGGCCGTGGCGGGCCCGCCCGTGATGAGCGCGGACGCGGCATTCACCCGCGTTCCGTACAGCGAGAACTCGGCATTCAGATGACTGAAGTTCGACACGATGCCCAGCAGGTTGGCCGCGAAGCTCCCCGCCGTGGGCAAGGTGTGGCCTCGCCGGATCTGTTGAGCGTTCAGCACGCCATCAACGGGCGGCGCCATGGCCCGCACGTACACCACCATGCCATTGGCCAATGAAGTGCCGAGCAACGTGCCCTTGAAAGACGCGGCCGCGTAGCTCACCAGATGGCCGCCCAGCCGGAAGGTCCTGGAAGCACCATCAAGCTGTTCAATGGCACCCGCCATGATCAACGGCATGCCCGGGTCCTTGCGTTCGACCCGGCTCGCACGCCACCGGCCATCCCCCACCGGCAGCGCATAGATCTGCAAGGTGGTGCCCACAGCCATCGAGGACAGCCCCGCCAGGCCGTCGTACACCGTGGTCGCATCCACCGCAATCCGGTTCCCCCAGATTTCGAATTCGCCTGCGGCCACTTTCAGTGCCGTGACCGGCCCCCGGAACTCGGGGACCGAAAGCACGCTGGTCGCGACCCCCGTGGCCAGGTCTGGCCGGATGGAGCCGCTGATCAACGCGGTCATCCCCAGGCGCAACGCGTCCGAATCCTCTGTCGTGATCTGCGCAGTGTCGGTGGCAAATCGCACGCCATTGACAATCACGCTGCCAAAACCGTCCGCAACGCCGATGCCCACGGCGGAAGCCGTCACCCCCGTGCCTCCGGAGCCCACGCCGCCCGCGTCCCCTGGGGCGGCAGCAACACCATCTCCCACCCCATCGCCTGTGCCCGTGCCCGTGCCTGTGCCTGTGCCTGTGCCCGTGCCCGTGCCCGTGCCCGTGCCTGTGCCTGTGCCTGTGCCTGTGCCTGTGCCTGTGCCTGTGCCTGTGCCTGTGCCTGTGCCTGTGCCTGTGCCCGTGCCTGTGCCCGTGCCGGCATCAGTGCCCGAACCCGAACCTGTGCCTGTGCCTGTGCCTGTGCCGGCATCAGTGCCCGAACCCGAACCTGTGCCGGCATCAGTGCCTGGGCCCGAGACTCCACCGCCTCCCACTCCTGCGGGCGCAGTGCCCTCCTGCGACCCACCGCCACAAGCTGCCAAGGCGAGCCACAGAGTCAGCAAGACTGACCGAATCAACACATTCATGGGATATCTCACTGTTATTCTTTCAACGGATCAGATGCTCTCGGCTGGCCGGCCCCTTGGAGAGGCACCACGGGCGCCTCGATGCCGTGGGGCCGATCCCGTTCGTCCTCGTAGTAGGCGTAGATCCCGACACGCATGCGCCCCGCCCCCTGCCCGTCGCTCTGTTCCACGGCGTCTGTCATCTCCCGCACGAGCAGATGGTGGGTCGCCTCCCAGTGCTGGCGTGCGACCTGATGTATGCGCTCGCAGTCCTCCAGTGTCAAGCCGGAGGCATAGACCGCGCGCTCCAGCATGCGGGGCTGCTGGCCCAGCGTGTTGGATACCGCGGCCTGCAGATGGTCTCGCACGTTGTCTCCCAGGAAGGCGAGCATGTCGCGCACGCTGGCGGTGGGCAAAAAGCTGTCCCCCAGCAAGTGGACCTCACCGTCCGACAGAGCGACCAGGTTCAGCCTCAGCAACTCTTCCAGCACGGTGCGGTGGTGGACATTGCCACGGGTCGCGAACCGGGACAGCAGTTCGAAGGAATGGCCCTTCCCAGAATCCGCCAAGGGCAATGTGCGCTGCGATTCATCTTCCGAGACCACCTGGAGCCAGGCCGTGTAGGCCTTCGCCGCCGCAGAACCCTCGGTGGCAGGCAACACGGAGCGCGTGTCGCGCACCCGGGCTGTCACGTCCTTGCGATTGAGCCCGGTCGTGGTGGCCAACTGGCTGAGATTGGGTTTCGCCCCATCCTTCGCGAGCCATAGAGTCCTGGCCTCGTCGACCAAGAGGTCGCGCAGCACCTCTTCGAGCTGCGGATGCTTCAGACCCATCGCCAGGGCCAGACGCACCGCTGGCCGCAGGATGCGTGCCAGGGCGGCTTGGGTCCAGGAAATTCGATCTTGCATGAATGTTCGGAATAACCCGCGATTTTCCGCGAATTTCGCGGCATTTGCCATGCTGCCCAAGGCGCCACGGACTCACCTTCCAACGCGGTTGTCTGCTGTCGCTCCATCGACCACGACACCGCCTCCAGCCCACCTCCGTGCAACATTTTGCAATAGAATGAATGTGATAATTTCACATTTCATCGCAACACCGCAGCTTGGCAGAGGAGAACCGACATGGATCGGAACAAGGGGTTTACCCTGATAGAGCTGATGATCACAGTGGCTGTGATCAGCATCCTGGCTGCCGTCGCCTATCCCTCTTACCAGGAGCACGTGCGCAAATCACGCCGTGCAGAAGCGCAATCGGTACTCATGAACATCGGCACCCGGCAGCAACAAATGCTCCTGGACACGCGCAGTTACGCGGCGACGGCGGCCGCCCTGAATGTCGCGGTTCCTCCTCAGGTCACCGCCAACTACACCATCACTGTCAGTGCACCGGCCAGCACCCCTCCTTCCTTCACCGCCACAGCGACACCCCAGGGCAGCCAATTGAACGACAAGTGCGGCACCCTGGGCGTGGACCACACGGGAGCAAAGACCGCCGTGAAAAACGGAAACGCCCAGACGGGCTGCTGGTAGGGGAAGACGCGCCATGCATACCCTCAGACACCGCCCGGCCGCCGGGTTCACGCTCATTGAGCTGATGGTCACCGTAGCCCTGCTGGCGGTGGTGGTGTCCTTGGCGGCCCCGTCCTTTCGCAACTTGCTGGAAATGCAGCGCATGCGTGCCGCGGCCTTCGACCTCATGGCGGACCTGACACTGGCCCGCAACGAAGCCCTCAAGCGCGGCCAGCTTGCCACCCCGGTCACGCTTCGCCCCACTTCAGGCGATGCCTCCCACTGGGAGTCCGGCTGGAGCGTGATGGTGGGCACAGAGGTCGTGAGCCGCAAAAACCCCGTCGGCAACGGCGTGACTTTCACCGGACCAGCGCTTGTCACATTCGATCGCAACGGTCGCGTCTCCAGTTCCACCACCGTGGCCCGTTTCGCCCTGATGAACAGCGATGCCAATCGCAGCCGCTGCATTTCACTCGATCCCTCGGGTCGCCCCAAGAGCGCCACCACCGCTTGCCCGCCATGAAGTCCTCTTCCTCTCCCCAGCAAGGTGTCGCGTTGATCGAGGCGCTGATTGCCATGCTGATCGTTGCATTTGGCGTACTGGGTTTTGTTGGCCTGCAGGCCCGCACCACCGTGGCCAATCTCGAGGGATATCAGCGATCACAGGCACTCATCCTGGTCAATGACATGGCTGAGCGCATGAAATTGAACCGTGGTGATGCGGTGGCCTATGTAGCCAGCAGCATCGGCACGGCGGCGCCAGGCGATTGCACCAATGCGGCCCTCACGACCGCGCAGCGGGATATGTGTGAATGGGCCACGACCATCCAAGGGGCAGGGGAGGTGCAGGGCGGCACCAAGGTGGGCGCCATGCTGAACGCACGCGGCTGCATCACCAATCCGGCAACCAACCAGTACTTGATCTCCGTGGCATGGCAAGGCCTGCAGCCCAGCGGGTCTCCCGCAAACGCCTGTGGCCAGAACGCGTACAGCAGCGAGGACACCCGCCGCGTCGTTTCCGTCGTGATGCAGGTGGCCCAGCTCACGGATCCCGCACCCTGAACCGCCCATGAAACCTACATTCGCAGCCTCGCACACGCCGTCTGCACGCCTGCGCCTGCGCCAGCGCCAGCGCCAGCGCGGATTTTCGCTCGTGGAGCTGATGGTGGGCCTTGCCATCGGCCTGGTGCTGGTCGCGGGGCTGGCTCTGCTGTTCGCCAACAGCAGCCAGTCGGGGAACGAACTCGAAAAAAGCATCCGGCAGATTGAAAACGGCCGCTATGCGGAGGAGCTGCTGCACGACGATCTCGCCCTTGCGGGCTTCTACGGCGAGGTGCCGGCGGACTTCCTGGGCTATACCACCCCCGACGTCTGCGCGACTGCGCTGCCCGACCTGGGCTGGGACAAAACCGTTCCATCAGACCCCAAGGTACCGCTGCCCCTCATGGGCCTGACAGCGGCACAGGCTCAAGCCTTGCCGGCGACATGCATCACAAACCACAAGGCTGGAACCATCGCGTTTGCAATCCATCGGCTGGGGGCCGATCTCGTGGCGCCCGCAGCCAAGGTTGCCAATGCGCCCTACGTGCAGACATCCCGATGTGTCACCGATCCTGTGGCCGACCCCTTCCTCGTGTCCGCAACCTCGGGGGATTTCACCCTCAGGAACTTGCAGTGCAATGGCATCAACCCGGTCCGGCAATACGTTTCCCGCATCTACTACATCGCCGACTGCAACGAGTGCGGTAGCGACACGACGCCCACACTCAAGATGGCGGAGCTGCGTGGGACCCAGATGGTGACCGTGCCGCTGGCCGAGGGGATCGAGAATCTCGTCCTCGAGTATGGTTTCGACACCACCGATCCCGCCGATGCGGACCCCGCAACCGATGCCAGCAAAGGTGGCCCTGATGTGTTTCGCCCCGGGCTGAGCGGGGTCGTGAGCGCCCGCGACAACGACTGGGCGAACGTCGTTGCCGTGCGTCTTCATCTGCTCTCCAGGACCACGGAAAAGTCTCCGGGCTACAGCGACAGCGGCAAGACCTATGTCATGGGCCCCTCCAGCATCTCCGGAGACGGCAGCGGCTTCAAGCGCCGCGTGTACACCACCACGGTGCGCCTCACCAACGTGGCAGGTCTGCGCGAGGTTTCTCCCCCCGCCACGCCAGCGTCATCACCATGAACACCCATACCACCCAGCGTGGCGCCACCTTGGTGGTCGCCCTGATCTTCCTGGTGCTGATGAGCCTGTTTGCCATCAGCGCGTTCAACAGTTCGTCCGGAAATTTGCGCATCATCGGCAATACGCAGGCGCGCCAGGAAGGGCTTTCCGCGGCACAGCTGGCGGTGGAGAAAACCATCAGCGCGTCCACCTTCCATACCAACCCCGACGGGGTGGCTGCCTCGCCGGTTCTGGTCGACATGGATGGCAACGGGACAACGGACTACTCCGCGGTGCTTTCGCCAAGACCCCAGTGCACGCGCGCCAAACCCATCCTTGCCGGCGACCTTCCCCCGGCGCCGAAGACGCCAACCACCATCGATGTCTACGCGCCCTGCCGTGCCGCTCCCAAGCAGGGGGGAACGTTCGTGGACCTGGAAACACCGATCGCCGGCGCAGACCCTGAAAGCTGCGCCAACAGCGAGTGGAATGTCAGGGCGCAAGTCAGCGATCCACAGACTCAAACCAAGGTCGCCGTCAACCAGGGCGTCGCCGTCGTGGTCTTCGGCAACGAAGTATCCAGTTTCTGCAAGTAGCCACAGGAGTTTCACCATGCAAGGCTTCACAACCCGTCAACTGCGCCGGTGGACCGTCCTGGCGATGGGGCTGGCAGCCACCCTGCCCTGCCTCGCTCAGTACACCAGCGACATCGATATCTACAGCGGCACATCCACCTCGGATCCCCCCAACGTACTCATCCTGCTGGACAACACGGCCAACTGGAACAATGCGTTTACCAACGAAATTGCCGCCATGGTGAGCACCATCAATGCCTTGCCGGCTGGCAAGTTTCGCGTAGGCCTGATGCTGTTCACGGAAACCGGCAACCCCAACAACAACGTCGATGGCGGCTATCTGCGCGCGGCCATCAGGCCATTGGACGCTGCCTACAAGACCACGTTCACCAACATGCTCGGCAGCCTGGACAAGCTGGGGGACAAATCCAATGGCGGGAAGGCCGGCAAGACGATGGCCGAGGCCTACTACTACTTCACGGGTGCTGCGCCCAACTCTGGGAACAACAAGGTCAAGGCGGACTACGCAGGCAATGCTTCAGGCACGGCATTTTCCAATGCCATCTACGCACAGCCCAACAATGCCCTGCCGTCTTTCGCGGGATCCCCCTATCGCAGCCCGCTCGTTGACGCCTGCGCGCGCAACTACATCATCTACATCAGCAACGGCGCAGCGCAAGACAACAACAGCGACAACACCGATGCATCCACCCGCCTGTCTGCAGCCTACGCAGCAGCCGGCCTTGCCCGTCCAGCCGATATCACGGACCTGTCGCCGAACGGTTCACAAAGCAATTTTGCCGATGAGTGGGCGCGCTTCATGAAGAAGTCGCCCAGCAACATCACAACCTACACCATGGATGTGGACCGTGTCACGACCGGCCAGGGCCCGGGATGGAGCGCCTTGCTTGGAAGCATGGCGGTCAACAGCGGTGGGGAATACTTCGCCGTCAGCTCCGCGGGTACTGATATCGCTGAGAAGCTGGTATCCATATTCAACCAGCTCCAGGCGAGTGACAGCGTGTTTTCGTCCGCCAGCCTGCCCGTCAGCGTGAATGCCCGAGGCACCTACCAGAACCAGGTGTTCATGGGCATGTTCCGACCTGACCCTGACTCTCGTCCCCGCTGGCGCGGCAACCTCAAGCAGTACCAGTTCGGATACGACGTGCCCACGGACACCCTCTTCCTGGCGGGGGCGGATGGAAAGGCGGCGGTCAGCGGTGCGTCCGGCTTCATCTCGCCCACAGCGATTTCCTTCTGGACATCACCCAGCACTTTCTGGGCCAAGGATCCCATGGGCACGCCTCCCAGCGCATCGGACTCACCGGATGGAGAGGTTGTCGAAAAAGGCGGCGTCGCACAACTGATCCGGAGCGCCTATGCCACCAACCAGGCTACACGGAACCTGTATACCTGTATCGGATGTGCCACAGGAACCAACCTTGCAACCAGCACTTCCGCCCGGTTCAGCACTTCCAACTCGTCACTCACTTCCACACTGGACACCAGCACCATCAACTGGGTGCGTGGCACCAACAACGCGGCGGAAGCGGGCCCCACCACCACGCCGGCAACGACGATCCGACCGAGCGTGCACGGCGATATCCTGCATTCACGTCCAGCCGTTGTGAACTATGGAGGGAATACGGGTGTCGTGGTGTTCTATGGCTCGAACGACGGCATGCTGCGAGCCATCAACGGCAACCAGAGCGGCAATGATGCAGGCGCGGAACTCTGGGGATTCATCCCGCAAGAGCATTTCGGCAAGCTCCAACGGCTGCACGACAACACGCCGGATATCCGCTTGTCCACGACGCTCGTGATTGACGAGACCTCCGCCAGCAAGCCCCAGCCCCGCGACTACTTCGTTGATGGGCCGATCAGCGTCTATCAAAAAGTGAACGCGGACGGCTCCAATGCCAAGGTGTACCTGTATGTGGGCATGCGTCGTGGCGGACGCTTCATCTATGCGCTGGACGTCACGGACCCAACACAACCGAAGTTCCTCTGGAGAAAATCCAATACCGACACGGACTCTCGCTTGAGCGTGCTGGGGCAGACGTGGTCCGAACCCAGAGTGGCAAAGATCAAGGGGCATGCCGACCCCGTGCTGGTGATGGGCGGGGGCTACGATGCCGCTGCGGAAGACGCGGCCACACCCGGTAGCACCACGATGGGCAATGCGGTCTACGTGCTCGACGCATTCACGGGATCGGTTCTCAAGAGGTTTGACACCGCGCGCAGCGTCCCCGCGGACGTCACCCTTGTCGACTCAGACTATGACGGCTACACCGACCGCGCCTACGCGGTGGACACCGGTGGCAACATCTACCGCATCGATCTGGAGACCCCCTCCTCCTCGGCCGTCTCGGATTGGGGCATCTACAAGCTGGCGGCGCTGGCAGGAACGGACACCCGAAAGTTCTTCTACGCGCCTGACGTGGTACCGACAAAAACATTTACCGCTGTGCAAGTGGGATCTGGCGACCGGGAAAAGCCCTTGAAGGGCACAACAGCCGGCACCGACCGCTTTTTCACCGTGTTTGATGACCGGACCGCCAAGGGTACGGCGACATCCTTCACCCCGATCTTGCCGGGCTCTCTCGGTTTGTCCGGCAGCACCACCGACAACATGACCAATGGCTGCTACTTTCCCATGACGGCGGGCGAAAAGGTGGTGAATGCGGCGACGACCTTCCGTGGCCAGACTTACTTCGGCACCAACAAGCCGACACCGCCGGGCAATACATGCTCAGCCAACCTGGGAGAGGCACGCACCTACGCTGCGCCGCTCTTTTGCCGAGCTCCGGCAAGCCAGAAGCTCAATGGCGGCGGCCTGCCCCCCAGCCCCGTGGCGGGATTCGTGACCATCACCTACACCCAGACCAACGCAGATGGCACAACGTCGGAAGTGACCAAGCAGAAGGAATTCGTGATCGGGGCACCGAACCCCAAGGAATCAGGGATTGAAGCAGGGAAATCCACGGCCACCTTGGGCATTCCTCGCAAGCGCCGCTTCTGGTACCAAGAGAACGCACGTTGAGCCACGGTGTCCCAGGCCAAAAAGGCTGACATGAAGTCGGCCTTTTTTTGTTTGGCGCCGTGCCCATCCGCCGGGCGCGCCAAGGCATTCGCGCGGACACGTGAACGCTCCGCACGAACGAAGCGGCAGCATGCTCCATGAAAGAAGGAAGGCGCGAGGGCGCACGGAGGCGGGAGGCGGTGTCTGACAGGGTCGCAAGGCGCCCGGGGCTACGCTGAAGCCAGCCCGTTTGTGATTACCGAGATTGCCAGGAGCCCTTACATGACCCGCACCGCTTTTTTTGCCCCCGTCCTCACGGCGACCCTGTTCGCAGCCTGCGCAGGCGCCCTCGCCCAGACGCCGCCCCCGGATGCCCGTGCGCGCTACGAGCAGGAGCGCGAGAAGTGCATGACCAACAACACCCAGGACAGCCTCGCGACCTGCCTGCGCGAGGCGAACAACGCGCTGGACGCGTCCCGCAAGGGGCAGCTGAGCAACCCGGGCGCCGCCGCCACGGACAACGCCACGCAGCGCTGCGCGGCGTTCCCGACGGCGGCGGAGCAGACGGAATGCGTGCGCCGCATCCAGAACAGCCCGGCCAGCGGCTCGGTGCCCGGTGGCGGGGTGCTGCGTGAATCCACCACGACCACCGTCGTGCCGCAATAGGCAGTGGCAGCCCCGTATTGGTAATCGTGCCGCGGCAGGCCGCAGCGGCGCGGCCTGGCCAGCCGCCGTGGACGTCAGGCCAGCTGCACGCGCATGGCGTCGATCACGCCCTGGTAGTCTGGCTTGCCGAAGATGGCGCTGCCCGCCACGAACGTATCGGCGCCCGCATCCGCCACACGGCGGATGTTGTCCGTCTTGATGCCGCCGTCCACCTCGAGGCGGATGTCCTTGCCCGTGGCATCGATGCGGCGGCGCACCTCCTCGATCTTGCGCAGCGCCGAGTCGATGAAGCTCTGGCCACCAAACCCTGGGTTCACGCTCATGATGAGGATCAGATCGATGTCGTCGATCACCCAGTCGAGCACATCCAGCGGCGCGGCCGGGTTGAACACCAGCCCGGGCTTCACGCCCTTGGCGCGGATGGCCTGGATGCTGCGGTGCACATGGGCCGAAGCGTCCGGATGGAAGCTGATGTAGTCGGCCCCGGCGTCGGCGAACGCGGCGGCCAACGCATCCACGGGCTCGATCATCAGGTGCACGTCCACCGGAACGGGCACGCCGGCGGCGGTCCGGGCATGCGGCTTGAGTGCCTGGCAGACCATGGGGCCGAAGGTCAGGTTGGGTACGTAATGGTTGTCCATCACGTCGAAGTGGATCCAGTCCGCGCCAGCGGCGATGACATTGCGCACCTCTTCACCCAGGCGGGCGAAGTCGGCGGAGAGGATGGAGGGGGCGATGCGGAAAGAACGGCTCATGGGGGCAATTGTCGCAGTTCAGCGGTTCCACAGGGCAAGCCTCGCCTATTGCGCTGCGTGCCCGCGACGTGCCCCCGCCCGGGCGCCGCCGCGCACTCTGGCCCCGGGCACGCGGGGTTTCTGCACCATTGGCTTACCATTCGCCCCATGCCAAAGTACCAGTTCGCCGTGGAGGTGCGCCCCGAATACCTGCCCGAGCAGTCCGCCCCGGACACCGGCGTGTTCAGCTTCGCCTACACGATCACCATCACCAATGCGGGGGAAGCGCCAGCACAGCTGATTTCGCGCCACTGGATCATCAGCGATTCCCGCGGCCACACCGAGGAGGTCAAGGGCCTGGGCGTGGTGGGCCACCAGCCGCTGCTCAAGCCCGGTGAATCGTTTCAGTACACCAGCGGATGCCGGCTGCGCACCGCCAGCGGCACCATGCACGGGACGTTCCACTGCGTGGCGGAGGACGGGGAGCCTTTCAACACGCCCGTGCCGCTCTTCGTGCTGGAAGCGATCAACCACGGCCCGTCGGGTGAGCCGCTGAGCGGTCGGGTGCTGCATTGAAGCGTGGCAAGACCACCCCGGACCTGGCCAGCCTGCTGTCGGCGCTGGATCCGGCAGCCGACCTCGCGCACCGCCACCTGTGGCTCATCCACCTGCTGGACTGGGTGCGGGGCGAGCGCGACTCCGTGGCCTCCGCCGTGGGCCGCGTGCAGCTCTTCCTGGATGCGGTGCAGGCACGGCCCGACATCCAGCTGCGGCTTCAGGCGTGGTGGGCCACGCTGGTCGACCAGGTGGACATCACCACCCTGCTGGCGGATTTCGGCTTCGCGCCCCGCACCGCGCTGGTCAGCGAGCTGGCCGAACGCCTGCGCACCAAGCTGCTGCCGGGCAGCCCTGAAACCATCGACGCGTCCGAGCTGTTCATGCTGGCCCTGCCCGGGGAGTTCGACGCGCAGTGGCTGTCGGCCCTGGAAGAAGCCCAGCTCACCCGCCTTGTGGCGCTGCTGGCGCCCCCCAGCACCGAAGGCAACCCAGGCCCCTCGCGCTGGCAACGGGCCCTGCTGGATGCCATCACCTACTGCGCCGGACAGATTCTCTCCACGGGCTTCGCACCCGAGCTGCGCCTGCGCATGAGCGAATCCGCCCGCGAAGCCCAGCCCTTTCATGCCCTGATCCGCGACGTGGAAAGCCTGCGCGTGGAGGTGCTGCATGCGCTGCGCACGCCAGACAGGCTCAACGAGGCCGCGCAGCGCCTGCGCGAGCGGCTGGAGGCCTGCCGCGCCGCGGCCGCCACGGTCTACACCCATTTCGAGGACAACGGCATCTCCGTGGGCCTGGTCTTCCGCCTGCGGCAACTGCGCGAGCGCATCCTGCGCGTGCGCGAGCTGCTGGACTGCCTGCTGTCGCCCAAGCCGTCCGTCACCGCCGCCCGGCTCATGGCACGCCTGGTGATGGTGGGCCAGGAACGGCGCAGCCTGCGCGCCCTGCTGGCGTCCAACTCCTCGCTGCTGGCGGCCAAGGTGGTCGAGCGCAGCGCGGAAACCGGCGAACACTACATCACGCGCACCGCGGCCGAGTACCGGGCCATGGTCCGCAAGGCGGCAGGGGGCGGCGCGGTCATGGCCTTCACCACGCTGGCCAAGTTCGGCCTCTATGCGCTGGCGCTGTCGGCCTTCTGGGGCGGCTTCTGGGCGGGCGTGAACTACGCCGTCACGTTCGTGCTGATCCAGCTACTGCACCTGACCGTGGCGACCAAGCAGCCCGCGATGACGGCGCCCGCCATGGCCGCAAAGCTCAAGGAGCTGGGCGCCAGCGACGCCATCGAGTCGTTCGTGGACGAGATCACGCACCTGGTGCGCTCCCAGGTGGCCGCCGTGCTGGGCAATGTGTTCGTGGTGTTCCCGGCGGTGCTCGGGCTGGCCATGCTGATCGCGCTGGCCACCGGCAGCCCGGCCATCAGCGAGCGCGAGGCAGCGCACGTGTTCGAGTCCCTGCACCTGCTGGGCCCGTCGCTGCTCTTCGCGGCATTCACCGGGGTGCTGCTGTTCGCCTCCAGCATCATCGCGGGCTGGACCGAGAACTGGTTCGTGCTCAACCGCCTGGACTCGGCCATGCACTACAACCCGCGCATCACCCGCATGCTGGGCACGGAGCGGGCCGCCCGCTGGGCGCGTTTCCTGCGCGAGAACCTCTCGGGCTTCGCGGCCAACATCTCGCTGGGCTTCATGCTGGGGCTCGTCCCGGCCTTTGCAGGGTTTTTCGGACTGGCCCTGGATGTGCGCCATGTCACACTGTCCACAGGCCAGGTGGGCGCGGCCAGCGCCGCGCTGGGCCTGGGAGTGCTGCACATGCCCGCCTTCTGGTGGGCCGTGGCGTCGCTTCCCTTGCTGGGCGCGCTGAATGTCACCGTCAGTTTCTACCTGGCCTTCAGCCTCGCGCTGCGCGCGCAGAACGTGAGCGGCGTGGACCGGTCGCGCATCTACGCGGCGATCCGCGCGCGCATGCGTTCGGCGCCCCTGAGTTTTTTCATGCCCGAACGCCGCACCGTGCCCTGAGGCGCAGCGGCGGGTGGAACCAAGCGCCGCCCCTGTCCTACAGAGACGTTTTGTTTCCGCCTGTAAATTCAGGCCACGCCAGGCGCACCCCTTCCCCCGCGGAGGCGGTGTGCGCCCGCTCCTTCACACCGACGGGCCAGCCCGTCTGACGCAGAGGTCCCGAAACATGAATGAAATCCTGAGCTTCTGGGCGCAATGGCTGCGCCCCTCGGCCGGGTTGCCCACGGTGCAATGGTCGCTGCTGCTCGCGGTGGCGGCCATGGTGGGCTATCTCACGCAGCGCCACACCGGCCTGCCCAAGGTGCTGGGCTACTCGCTGGTGGGCACCGCCGCCGGGCTCGCAGGCTTCAGCGGCGCCGTGTGGCCGCTGCAGGGTATCGGCCTGTTCCTGCTGGAGCTGGGGATCGCCCTGGTGCTCTTTGAATGCGGTGGCCGCATCCCGCTGCGCTGGTTCCGCCACAACCCCATGGTGCTGGTGCAGAGCATTGCCGAATCCGTGCTGACCTACTTTGCCGTGTACTGGGTGCTGGTGTGGCTGAACCTGCCCCCGCAGGTGGCCGGCCCGCTGGCGCTGGTGGCCCTGGCGGCATCGCCCGCCGTGCTCACGCGCGTGGTGGCGGACACCCGCGCGGCCGGCCCGGTGACGGAGCGCGCCATCGTGCTCACCACCCTGTCCACCCTGTATGCGCTGACGCTGGGCAGCGCGAAGGCCGAGCTGATCAACCGCCAGAGCCTCACCGTGGTGGAGACCGTGTACCCGGTGATCGTGGTGCTGGGCGTTTCCATCGTGGTGGCGGCCGTGCTGGCGCTGGTCTTGCGCATGGCGCTGCGCTTCATGAGCCCCACGAGCGAGAACACCTCGATGCTGTTCCTCGCGCTGGTGGCGGCGGGCACCGCCGTGGCGGCGCACATGGGCGGTTCGGCGCCGCTGGCGGCGCTGCTGGGTGGCATGCTGCTCAAGCAGCTCAACCCGCGCCCCTGGGCGTGGCCGCGCCAGCTGGGCAATGCGTCCTCGCTGCTGACCATGCTGATGTTCGTGCTGGTGTCCACCGTGGCCGCCCAGGCGGACTGGAGCGCGCCGGTGGCGGGCGTCGTGCTGGCACTGATCGCCGTGCGCCTGCTGGCCAAGGCCACGGGTGTCGCCCTGGGCAACGTGGGCAGCGGCGCCAGCTGGAAGCAGGCCCTGTGGGTGGGCTGCGCCATGACGCCGATGTCGTCCATCGCGCTGCTGATTGCCTCGCAGTTCGTGCTCGCCTCGCCCTCCACGGGCCACGTGATCGCCGGCGTGGCGCTGCCCGCCATCCTGCTCATGGAAGTGCTGGGCGCCGTGATCGCCACCGTGGCCATCTACCGCGCGGGCGAGAGCTCTAAACCCTGGGCGCCACTGACGACCCGTGGCCACAACGGAGACACCCCATCGTGAGTCTTGAAGCCTTCAACCATTCCGAACCGCTGACGCTGGGCGTCGAGCTGGAGCTGCAGCTCGTCAACACCAACGACTACGACCTGGCCCCCTATGCCGAGGACATGCTGCGCCTCATGAAGAAAACCCCGCTGCCCGGCAGCGTGGTGCCCGAGATGACGAACAGCATGATCGAGATCTCCACGGGCATCTGCCATTCCAGCAGCGAGGTGCTGGGCCAGCTCACGCCCATCCGCGACGCGCTGGTCAAGAGCGCCGACAAGCTCAACATCGCCGTGGTGGGCGGCGGCACGCACCCATTCCAGCAATGGCACGAGCGGCGCATCTACGACAAGCCGCGCTTTCGCGAGCTGTCGGAGCTGTACGGCTACCTGTCCAAGCAGTTCACCATCTTCGGCCAGCACGTGCACATCGGCTGCCCCGACGCGAACGCCGCGCTGCTCATGTTGCACCGCATGTCGCGCTACATCCCGCACTTCATCGCGCTGTCGGCATCGAGCCCCTACGTGCAGGGACAGGACACGGCGTTCGACTCTGCGCGCCTGAACTCGGTGTTCGCGTTTCCGCTCTCGGGCCGCGCCCCGCTGGCGCTCACGTGGGAGGACTTCACCGCCTACTTCGACAAGATGACGCGCACCGGCGTGGTCAAGAGCATGAAGGACTTCTACTGGGACATCCGCCCCAAGCCCGAGTTCGGCACCATCGAGATCCGCGTGTTCGACACCCCGCTCACCATCGAGCGCGCCGCCGCGCTGGCGGGCTACGTGCAGTCGCTGGGCGCCTGGTTTCTGGCCGAGCAGCCCTTCATGCCCACCGAGGACGACTACCTGGTCTACACCTACAACCGCTTCCAGGCCTGCCGCTTCGGCATGGACGCGGTGTACGTGGACCCGGCCACGGGCGACCACATGCCGCTGCGCGAGCACATCCTCAAGACCATGGACAAGATCGCCGGCCACGCCGCCGTGCAAGGCGCATCGAGCGCCATGCACATGCTGCGCACCGAGGTCGAAGCGGGCCAGAACGATGCGCGCTGGCTGCGCGAGCGCCAGCGCGAGGAGCAACTGCTGGCCGAGGTCAGCCGCCAGGCGGCGCAGCGCTTTCGCGGCGCCACGGCCTGATCCTGCGCGGCCCCGCCGTCACGCCGGCAGCACCGCCAGCTGGCGCGAGCGCTGCGTGCGCCCGCCATGGCCCCAGTCGCTGGCGGGCAGCTCCCGCACCACCACGTAGCTGGCGGGGGCCAGCACGCCGTCCCCGGCCAGCTGGCGCTGCAGTTCCGCGAACGCCGCCTGGATGAAGGCGGCCTTCTCTTCCTGCGTGTTCGTGCCCTGCGTGATGCTGATCTCCAGCAACGCCGTGGGCTGTTCGGCCGGCGCACCGCCGATGTGCCAGCGCGCGGCGGGCAGGTCGTCGATGACCACCGCCGTCACCTCGCGGCGCTTGCCCAGCAGGTCCACCGTGAGGTCCGTCAGCGCGCCGGCCAGTTGCCGGTAGCGTTCGGGGTTTTGCAGCGGGGCCAGTTTCAGAACGAGGGTTGGCATGGTGTTGTCTTCCTTTCTTGCGGGGTGGGAGCAGCAGGGGACGGCGTGTTCAGCCCGGCGCTGCGCAAAACCCAAAGGCCCGCGCGCGCCAGAGTGCGCGCCAGCCAGGCGTGGGCGTCACGAAGGGCCTGCTGGCGCAGCCGCAGCGCGTCGCGCCGGGCGCAATCGCGCAGCCTCTGGTACTCAGCGGGGTGCATGGGCTGGTGCATGGCGGTTCCTTTCGAGGGCTGTTTTGCAGGGCTTGAAGCCACTGTAGGCAGCCCCGGGCGCGGCGGAAACGGCCCACGGCGCAAGACCGTTTTGCGCGGATTGCAAGGCCCCGCCGTTACCATCGCCCCATGCGCGAGATCCGCTTTGAAGACATGCACCTGTTCGTACGCGTGGCCGACCTGGGCTCGCTCTCGGCGGTGGCGCGCGAGCGCGGCGCGCCGGTGAGCCAGGTCTCGCGCACCCTGTCGCGCATCGAGCAAGCCTGCGGCGCGCGGCTGCTGCACCGCTCCACGCATGGCCTCGCGCCCACACCCGAGGGACTGACCTTCCTGGACTACTGCCGCCGCATCACGGGCACGCTCGACGAGCTGGAAGGCGAATTCGCCCACCAGAGCGGCCAGCCCCGTGGCTGGGTGCGCGTGGCGTCCAGCTCGGTCGTGGCCGAGCACCTGTTGATTCCGAGCTTTGACAGCCTGCAGCGGCAGCACCCGCAACTGCGCGTGGAGCTGCTGGTGGATGACCGCATGGCCGACATGGCGCGCGATGGCATCGACATCGCCATCCGCACCGGCCCCCCGCTGACCGACACCGTGGTGGCGCGCCCGCTGGGCACCTTGGCACGCGCCCTGTACGCCACGCCCGGCTACCTGCAGGCCCATGGCGCGCCAGAACACCCCGACGACCTGCACGCGCACCGCCTCATCGCCAACAGCGCGGTGGCTTTCCTGAACCATTGGCCCTTCCTCGTCGATGGAGAACCCCGCGTGCTGGTGGCCGAGGGCCACTGGCGCTCGGGCAGCACCGCCATCACGGCGCGCATGGCGCTGCAGGGCCTGGGCATTGCGCGCCTGGCCACGGTGGTGGCCGAGCCCCTCGTGCGCCAGGGCCTGCTGGCGCCCGTGCTCGCCGACTGCGTGGACCTGCAGCCCAGCCCGATCCATGCCATCACCCTCACCCGCAGGCACCGGCTGCCCAAGATCCAGGCCTGCATCGACCACTGGGCGCGGTGGTTTGACCCGCGCTAGCGCACCACCATGCCACGCTCTTTTTTGCTGCCGCACATGTTTTCTGATTCTTGGCCCTCCCCGGCCCACCATCCACACCGCACACACCCCATGACCACAAGGCCCTGCCATGGGTGAGTTCGACCTGATCGCCCGCTACTTCACCCGCCCCGCGCGCCCCGGCGGCGCCGTGGCCCTGGGCGTGGGAGACGACTGCGCGCTGCTGGCGCCTGCGCCCGGCATGCAGCTGGCCATCTCCAGCGACATGCTGGTGGAGGGCCGCCACTTCTTTGCGGACGTGGACCCCGAGGCCCTGGGCCACAAGGCGCTGGCCGTGAACCTGTCGGACCTGGCGGCCTGTGGCGCGCGCCCGCTGGCGTTCACCCTCGCCCTGTCGTTGCCCCGGGTGGACGAGGCCTGGCTCGCGGGCTTCTCGCGCGGGCTGCTGGCGCTGGCCGACGCCCACGGCTGTGCGCTGGTGGGCGGCGACACCACGCAGGGCCCGCTCAATATCTGCATCACGGTGTTTGGCGAGGTCCCCCCGGGCCAGGCCCTGCTGCGCAGCGGCGCACGGGCCGGCGACGACATCTATGTCAGCGGCACGCTGGGCGACGCCCGCCTGGCGCTGGAAGCCCTGCTGGGCCACGCCCCCCTGCCCGCCGGCGTGCTGGCCCGCGCGCGCCAGCGGCTGGAGCGCCCCACCCCGCGCGTGGCCCTGGGCCTGGCCCTGCGCGGGGTGGCCAGCAGCGCCATGGATGTGAGCGACGGGCTGCTGGGCGACCTGTCGCACATCCTCAAGGCCTCGGGCGTCGGGGCCCGCATCGACACGCACACTACTTCAAAAATGATAGCATACAGCGCTTACTCATCAAGCGCCAACGGCCAAATTGGCTTGGAATTGATCCACCAATGCACGCTGGCAGGCGGCGACGACTACGAGCTGGCCTTCACCGCCCCGCCCGCACGGCGTGACGCCGTGGCCGCCGCGTCGCAGGCCAGCGGCACGCCCGTCACCCGCATCGGCACCGTGCGGGCCGAGCCCGGACTGCAGCTGCTGGACGCGCAGGGCCAGCCCATGGACAACCGCTACGCCTCGTTCGACCATTTCCGGTGACTGGCCCCGGCGGCCGGCGGCCACTTTTTTTCGCGGACCATGAATCCTTTGGCGAAACCAGCGGCTCTTGGTGGGGGAGGCGCCCTGTGCTGGCACCTCCTTCAACCGACCAAGGAACCAATTCCCATGCTGTACCGCAAGAACATCACCCGCCCCGAAAGCCTGCTGCGCGTTGTGGGGGGCGTCGCCCTCATCGCTGCGGGGCTGTGGTGGCTGGCCGCATCCCCCTTGGGCCTGGCGCTGGCCGCCGCGGGCGTCGGCAGCATCCTGAGCGGCGCGTTGGGCTACTGCCCCGCCTGCGCCATGGTGGGCCGCAGGCCCGTGGAATGACATGAGACATTCCTCCCTCGAGTCGCTTCGCGCCTTCACCCCCCGCTCTCACGCTGCGCGCGGGCAGGAAGGCGCAGCCAGCGCGCCGGTCTCATGGGCTGCGGGTGGCGCAATGCACCGTGGAGAACTGAGAAGATGAGCCCCGCCCAACCACTACCCACGCTCGCCCAGCTGCTGCCCGCAGCGCGCAGCGGCGACGCCGTGGCGATGGAGCAGCTGCTGCGCCTGACCCGCCCCGACATCCGCCGCTATGCGCTGCGCCACTGCGCGGCCACCACGGCCACCGACGACGTGGTGCAGGAGGCGCTCATCATCGTCTACCGCCGGGTGGGCGCGCTGCGCGAGGTGGCGGCGTTTGGCGGCTGGGTGGTGCGCATCGTGCAGCGGCTGTGCATGCGGCCCATGCTCGCGTGGCTCAAGGCCGAGCCCCTGGCGCAGGTGGAGGACACGCTGGCATGGTCGCACCGGCCCGACCACGAACTGCGCCACGACCTGGCCCTGGCCATCGACTCGCTGCCCCCCCTCTACCGCGACGCGCTGCTCCTGCGCGACTTCGAGGAGCTGACCATCGAGGAGATGGCCCAGCGCCTGGGCGTGACGCGCGAAGCGGCCAAGAGCCGCCTGCACCGCGCGCGGGCCCTGGTGCGGGAGTACCTTTCCGCGCCCGCCGGCACCCCGGGGCCTTGAGGCCAGGCGCCAAAGCGGCCGCGCTGCGCAATAGTTCACGCGGCGCCCTGCGGGCTTTTGCAACGCCAGGCCCGCAGCGTGCAACATCACGCCCCATGGCCTACACCTACCTGTTCTTTCAACCCGCCCGGCTGCCGCTGCGCACGGAGGACCTCTCGCCCGACACCGTGCTGGTGCTGCGCGACATCGAGCACATCAAGGCATCGCTCGCCCAGGTGCTGCCGGGGCTGGAATGGGCCCTGCCCACCTGGGGCCATGCCACGGTGCTGGGCCACGGGGTGGAGTTCCACCTTCCCGAGAACGTCTCCGAAGGCCCGCTGGCCATGCATTGCTCGCTGCGCACCGACTACACCGCGTGGGTGCAGGCGCTGTGCGACACGCTGGGCTGGCTGGCCTTCGACGAAACGCCCATGTGCCTGCAGCCCCACGGGCCGCCCTTTCCCGCTTGACGCGCCGCGCGCGAAGCCCCGGTTCGACGCCGCCGCCCGGCGGGAACGGGAAGCCGCCCCGGCCCTCCAGCCAACCAGCCAGCCGGCAAACAGGCCTTCCTTGCGCGGCGACCGCCCCGCTCAGGCGCGCACGAACTGCGCCAGCGGCCGGCGCGGCGTGGCGGGCACCTCGCCCTGCGGGTAGCCGATGCGGCAGAACATCTGCACCGTGGCATCGTCCGCGCTGCGCGGCGCGGGCCGCCCCAGCACCAGCTGGTGCACGCGCTCGTAGTGCGGCGCCATCTCGGCGAACTCCTGCAGCGCCTGGCTCATGGGGTGCATGCCCACGCCCAGCGCCGTGGCCCGCAGCTGCAGGCGCGCGTAGGCCCGGCCCGCCTGGACCTGGTCGGCGCGCGTGTTACCGCCCGCGATCCACACAAAACCCATGGCCGTGCGGCTGTGGCCTTCGAAGCGGCCCATCGCGCTCTTGTAGGCCGCGCTGCCTTCGGCGGGCGGCGCCGTGCGGTCGAACATGCCCAGCGCCGCCACCGCCCGCACGAAGGGCGAGTTCAGGGAGATGCCGTCGCGGTGGCGCAGGATTTCGGAGGGGCCCACGCGCGTGAGGTGGATGCTCTCCATCATCGTGCGCGGGGTGAGCAGCTCGACCTGTGCGGATTCCCAGCACAGCGCGCGCAGCGGCCCCAGGCGGGCATCGTCCACCGTTCCCCCGGCCTGCAGCGGCGCCCCGGGGCGCTGGCTGGCCAGCAGCGCGGCCAGCACCTCGGGCGCCACGGGGCGGGCCGTGTCGAAGTCGCTCTTGGGCGTGCGGCGCTGCAGCACCTGCGCAAACAGCGGATCGGGCTGGCCCGCGGGCTGGAGGGTGACACGCGCCACGGGCCGGTCGTCCCAGGCGGTCAGCGCCTCGGGCAGCGGGCCCTGCGGCCACAGCTGCACCTCGCTGCCCGCGCCTTGCTGCGCCAATGCCAGCACCAGCAGCTCCAGGAACGCCCCGTGGCCGATCAGGATCTGTCGGCCCAGCGGGTCGGTGTGCGGCAGCACGCGCTCGCGGTCGGTGCGCAGGGTAATCACGCCGTCCTCGCGCAGGTCCACCACCCAGGGCTGCAGGTTGTGCGGGTTCGGCGCGGTGATGGCGTAGGCCACGGCGCGGCGGCGCACCTCGGTCTCGCCCACGGGGCCCTGCCAGGCCTCGACCGCCTCGGCGGGGTAGTGCGGGCCGGCCACGCCACACGCGGCCAGCGTGCCCGTGGCGGCGGCGATGGTGCCACCACCGGCCAATCGAATGAAGTTGCGGCGATGCATGGAGACGCTCCTTGGAGGGGTGAGAAAGACAGACACGGGTCAGGCCAGCGCGGCACGGCGCGCCTGCGGCGCCAGCAGCCCCAGGTCGGCGAGCGCCTGGCGCACCGCCTGGTCGAAGGGCGTGTGGGGTTCATCGCCGATGAGCGCGCGCAGGCGCGTGTTGTCCAGCCGGTGCGGCATGCTCCACAGGTAGCGCATGGCCGCCAGCGCGGCGAACGTGGGCGCCACGGCGCCCGCGATGCGCAGCAGCGGCCAGGGCAGCCGCCCTACCCGCAGCGCGCCGGCATCGGGCAGCCAGCCCTGTTCCGCGGCAATGGCCGTGAAGCTGTGCAGCCATTGCCGGGCGCTGGCGTGGTGCCCCGCGAAATGCAGGCATTCAAAGGCGGCCAGGCGATGCCGCTCCTGGGCCACGCGCACGAAGGCACGCGCCAGGTCGGGCAGGTAGGCCCAGGGCGTGGCCACGTCCAGCGGGCCGGGCCAGGTGATGCGGCCCCGGGGCAGCTCCCTGGCGATGGCCTGGTCGAGCCAGCTGCCCGTGCCGCTGCCAAAGAAGTCGCCCGCGCGCACCACCACCGCCCGCAGTCCGCCGTCCCGCGTGGCGGCGGCCAGGCGCTGCTCGAGCTGCACGCGCAGGCGGCCCTTGAAGCCGGTGGCGGCCTGGGGCGTGTCCTCGCGCAGCACGGCGGGCATGGCCTCGCCGAAGTTGTAGACGTTCCCGGGCAGCATGAGCGTGGCGCCCAGCGTGCGCGTGACGGCGACCGCCGCCTCCATGAGGGCGGGCGCCTCGTCGCGCCAGGCCTTGTGCGTGTAGGCCGGGTTGAGCGCATGCACCACCACCTGGGCGCCCCGGGCCTGCGCCGCCAGCGCGGGGGTGTCCTGCACCGCCGCGGGCAGCCACCACACGCCGGGGATGGCCGGCAGTGCCGCTCCCTGGGCGCCCGGCCGCACCTGCGCCAGCACCTGCCAGCCCGCCTGGGCGAAAGCGCGGGCGGCGGCCTGCCCCAGGCGGCCCCGGCCTCCAAGGATCAGCACGGTGGAAGCCGCCGGGGCGGCGGTGCTGGGCGTGGCGCTGGTGGTCATTGGGGGCCTTTGTGAAAAGAAGGAATGGGGTGATTGTGGAAATGCGCGGCGAACTACACAATTGCCTAACTTTTCATATCAGCAATTCATTTTTGAATAGCAAGGCCCGCAGAAACCGGAGCACGCCGCCGCCCCATGAATCAGACCTTCGACTGGAGCCTGGTGCAGTCCTTCCTGGCCGCGCTCGACCAGGGCAGCCTGCTGGGCGCGGCGCGCGTGCTGAACGCGAGCCAGCCCACCATCGGCCGCCACATCGCCGAGCTGGAGGCACAGCTGGGCGTGGTGCTGTTCGAGCGCACCGGGCGCGGGCTGCTGCCCACGGCCACGGCGCTCCAGCTGGCCGAATCGGCGCGCGCGATGGAGGCCGGCGCGCACCAGCTCGCGCGCAGCGTGTCGGGCGCGCAAGCCGGGGTGAGCGGCACCGTGCGCATCACCGCCAGCCAGCCCGTGGCCTGCGCGCTGTTGCCCCCCGTGCTCGCGCGCATGCGGCAGGCGCTGCCCGAGGTGCAGGTGGAGCTGGTGGCCAGCAACGAGGTCACCAACCTGCTGCGCCGCGAGGCCGACATCGCGCTGCGCATGGTGCGCCCCAGCCAGGCCAGCCTGGTGGCCAGGCGCATCGGCGCGGTGACCCTGGGCGCCTACGCCCACCGCGACTACCTGCGCCGCAAGGGCGTGCCGCGCCAGCCGGCCGACCTGCTGCAGCACGAGCTGATCGGCAACGACCGGCACGAGGACATTCCGCAGGGCTTCGCGGCCATGGGCTACCCGGTGGAACGCCAGCATTTCGCGTTCCGCACCGACGATCTCATGGCCTACTGGGCGGCCGTGCGCGCGGGCCTGGGCATCGGCTTCGTCGGCCGCTACCTGGCCCGCACCGATCCCGAGGTGGTGGCCGTGCTGCCCCTGCTGCCCCTGCCCGAGCTGCCCATCTGGCTCACGGTCCACCGCGAGATCCGCACCAGCCGCAGGATCCGCGCCGTGTATGACTTCCTGGCGCACGAGGTCCCGGGGATGCTGTGAGCATCCGGCAACGCCACACGGCTGCTAGCATCCCATTTCCGTTTGTCCACCGCGCCCGAGGAACCCCGTGATCCACTTCCCCATCGCCCTGCGCTTGCGCGCTCCACGCCCGCTGCGGCACACGTGCCTGGCCTGCCTGGCCGTGCTGTGCAACGCGGCCCCGGCAGCCCTGGCCCAGGACACCTCGCGCATCACGCGCGTCACCGTCTATCCGGGCAGCGCCACCGTGGAGCGCGTGGCCAAGGTGCCCGCCGGCGCGCGCAGCCTCACGCTGGCCTGCCTGCCCGCGTCGCTGGATGCGCAAAGCCTGCAGATCAACGCCGACCCCGGCGTGCGGGTGGGCGAGTTCAATGTGCTCACCGAAGACCGCGATGTGGTGGCCGCCTGCGCCAGCCCCCTGGACGGCCGCATCCGCGAGCTGGAGGACCAGATCGCCGGCGTGAAGGCCGAGGCCTCGGCGCTGCAGTTGGTGGATAGCTACCTGCGCGGCGTGGCCCACGCGGGGCCCGCCCCCGGCGATGCGGCGGCGGCGGGCCGCACCGGCGGCCTCGCCCCCGCACCCGCGCAGATCACCGCGACGGCCGAGGTGCTGCGCAAGTCCGGGAAGGACAGCTTTGCGCGCGCGCACCAGCTCCAGCGCAAGCAGGAATCGCTGGAACTGGCGCTCAAGCCCCTGGTGGCCGAGCGCGAGCGCGTGGCCAGCCAGCGCGCGCGCGTGGTGTCGGTCACCATCAACCTCGCCACCGAGCGCGAGGCCGAGTTGCGCCTGTCCTACCAGGTGCGCGGCCCGGGCTGGCAGCCCACCTACCGCGCCACGCTGGACGCCGGCCAAGCCAAGGTGCTGGTCGAGCGCCAGGCGCTGGTGGCGCAAAACAGCGGCGAGGACTGGGGCAACGTGCAGCTGACCCTTTCCACCGGCCAGCCCGGCCGCGCCACCCAGGGCCGCCTGCCGCGCGCCTGGACGCTGGACGTGGCACCGCCGCCGCAGCCCGTGGCCGCGGCGGCCCCCATGATGGCCATGGCCCCGCCCGCCCCCGCGCCCGCGGCCCGCGCGCGCAATGTGGCCGAGGAGGCCATGCCCACATTCGACGTGAGCGCCACCGACAAGGGTTTCGCCACCGAATTCGCGGTGCCGCAGCGCATCACCGTGCCATCGAGCGGCCAGCGCGTGACGCTGGCGCTGGGCAGCCACGCCGCGCCCGCCACGCTGATCACCCGCACGGCCCCCGCCGTGGAAGAAGCCGCCTACCTGGTGGCCGACATCGCCCAGCCGCCCGGCGTGTGGCCCGCGGGCCCGGCGGGCCTGTACCGCGACGGAGCGTTCGTGGGCAGCGGGCGCATCGACTTCGGCACGCCCAGCCCGGGCGCTCCGGCGGGCAGCACCAGCCTGTCGTTCGGCCGCGATGAACTGGTCACGGTGCGGGCCGAGCCCGCGCAGGACCTGACCGGCAGCACGGGCTTCACCGGCTCGCGCACCGAGCGCAAGACCCGCCGCGCCTACAGCGTGGAAAACCGCCACAAGACCGGCATCACGCTGCAGGTGCTGCATGCCGCGCCGGTCTCGCGCAACGAGAAGATCGAGGTCGAATCGCGCTACCATCCCCAGCCCGCCGACATGGCCTGGAACCGCACGCCCGGCACCGTGGCCTGGCAGCAGGCCCTGGGCGCGGGCGCCACGGCGCAGTTCAGCGCCGAGCACACGATCCGGTATCCCAAGGATGTGGAGCTGCAAGAGCGCCAGTAAATGATGAGGCACCCCCTGAGGCGCTTCGCGCCTTCACCCCTCTCTCGCTGCGCGGGAAGGGGACGCACCCGGTGGCCTGGCAAAGCCAGTTTCACAGGTACGCTGGCCTTGTGCGCGCCAGCTCCATACGCCGTGGGTTGCACGAAGCACCGTTGATTGTTGATATGACCCCCAGCTCTCCTTCCGCCCACACACCCGCCCCCCGGCGCCCCACCGTGGCGTTCATGTTTTCTCACCCGGCCCACTTCATCGCCCTGGGTTTTGGCGCCGGGCTGTCGCGCGTGGCGCCGGGCACCGTGGGCACGCTGTGGGCCTGGCTGAGCTACCTGGTGCTGCAGCAATGGCTGTCGCCCCAGCACATGGGCCTGCTGATTGCAGGGAGCACCGTGGTGGGCTGGTGGGCCTGCACCACCACCGCCCGCAACATGGCAGTGGCCGACCCCGGCAGCATCGTGTGGGACGAGGTGGTGGCCTTCTGGCTGGTGCTGTGGCTGGCCATGCCCATGGGCTGGTGGGGGCAGCTCGCGGCATTCGCGCTGTTCCGCTTCTTCGATGCCGCCAAGCCCGGCCCCGTGGGCTGGGCCGACAGCCTGTTCAAGGGCTTTGGCTGGCGCGGCGGCTGGGGTATCTTGTGGGACGACTTTGTGGCAGCCTTCTGCACGCTGCTGGCCATTGCACTGTGGAGGTTCCTATGACAACCGCATCGCTATCGAATGAAGAGCTGCTGGCGCTTGATACATCAGCGCTGGAGGCCAATTTGACGCAAATTTCCCTGCGGCTGCTGAAACACAGCCACCTGCTGGCCACCGCCGAGAGTTGCTCGGGCGGCATGATCGCGGCGGCCTGCACCGACCTGGCGGGCTCCAGCCAGTGGTTCGAGCGTGGTTTTGTCACCTACTCCAACACCGCCAAGGTCGACATGCTGGGCGTGCCCGCCGCCCTGATCGAACAGGACGGCGCCGTGAGCGAGTCCGTGGCCCGCGCCATGGCCGACGGGGCGCTCACCCATTCCCAGGCGCAGGTCAGCCTGGCCGTGACCGGCGTGGCCGGCCCCACGGGCGGCAGCGATGCCAAGCCCGTGGGCACGGTGTGGTTTGCCTGGTGCGTGAATGGCGAAACCCACAGCGAGATGCAGCACTTTGCGGGCGACCGCGCCGCCATCCGCACGGCCACGGTGCGCTATGCGCTGCAGCGGCTGCTGGCCTGGTTGCCCGCCTGAGGCGGCGTTGCCTTGCGCCGTCTCACGCCGTTGATTCGCGTTGCCGCGGTACCGCACCGTCTGCGGCTTCCGCTTGGGCTATACGGTTGAACGCACATCCGCATGAGACGGCGCCCGCAGGCCGGTCGGCCTATGCGCGGCCGCGAAAAACACCGCGCCGCCTTGCAGGGATCGCTGCCAGCCCGAGCAGACCTGCCAGCAGCACCAGCCCCCACGACGAAAGCGTGGGCACGGCCATGGCCGCCCCCAGAGCCACGGCAAACACCCCCGACAGCAGGCCCAGGTTCTGCGGATTGCCGTGGGCGTCGCGCGCTCCCGTCACCTGCACGTCGACCGCCGGGAGCACCAGATTTCCCGCGCCCACGGTGAAGCTCTGCAGGTAGTGCGTGCTGTCCGTCCAGCTGCCGCCCGTGGGCGTCAGTACGGCAGCCAGGCCCGGCTGGTTGGGGAAGCTCAACACCGGCGTGCTGGCGGTGTCCATGGGTTCGCTGAAAGTGATCGTCAGCGTGAAGAGCTCCCCGGCGCGCAGAATGCTGCCGCCCCGCTGCGTGGTCAGGTCGCTGCGCAATACGGCGGTGCTGGGCGCGACCGCCAGGACGCTGGGGTTCCTGGTGTCGATGCTGAACACGCCCGTGAGTTCGAAATCGGTGTTCTTGTTGTCGGGGTCGTCCTTGCGCCCCACGCCGCCGGCGATCAGCACGTTGATGCTGTCGAACTGCTCGTCGCCATCGGCAATCGTCCAGGTCACTATGTAGCGGTTGCGGTTCGCCCATGTGGATGTGACATTGCCGAGCGTGAGCGGCGTGCCACCCGTGTTGGTGAACACCAGGTTCGTGCACAGATAGTTGAGCGGCACCCCATTGGGGCACCCGCCATAGTCGCTGGCAAT
This sequence comes from Acidovorax sp. GW821-FHT11A03, assembly GCF_058809075.1. NCBI lineage: Bacteria > Pseudomonadati > Pseudomonadota > Betaproteobacteria > Burkholderiales > Comamonadaceae > Acidovorax > Acidovorax sp. GW821-FHT11A03. The sequence continues at coordinate 45,801 of NZ_JBXASG010000008.1, read as the reverse complement.
GTCATACCGGATAACGAATGTGACGGTTTTCCCGATGTCGGCGTCGGTGAGGACATGGCCGCTGCCGGCCGGGTGCACCAGGATGCCGCCATCGATGACACCCTTCATGTCGACGACATGCGGGGGAGGGATGTAGAGAATCTCGAACACGTCGGCCTGAAAGCCGGGGGACTGGACCGCGCCCACGGTGTCCTTCGCGCCGCTGACCGCCACGTCCACCGGGCTGATGTTCACGACCATGCTGGCGGTGCCATAGTTCTGCCGGAACGTCGTGGCATCGAGCCAGGTCGAGGTGGTGGGCACCAGAAACGCCCCGGGGTCTTCACCCACCGTGGGAAACGAGATGACAGGATTGACGGCGGTGTCCATGGCGACGTCGTAGGTCACCGTCAAATGAAAGGCGTCACCGCCCGACACCGGGGAGTCGCTGGGCACGACCGATACCATCGCCGGAGCCGCCAGCACAAACGGTGCCGCCAGGCACAGGCACCACGGCAGCAGCAGCCGTGCCATCAGCCGGCCCCGCCCCCTTGAAATCACGCCCACCCCAAGCCCCGCCCCGCCTGTACAGGCCATCTCTGTCGTACCCACAACCATTCCTTTTTCGGCCCACAGGGCCTGTTTCTTTTTTTCGCGCCGAGCACCTTGCCGAACCACCGGTGGAATTCAGAACCTGCGAGGGAAAACCCGGTGCCACGCGGGGCCGCCGCGCACCGCGCCCCAGGCTGCTGCCGGCTGCATGCGGACACCCCGGGGTGCCACCGCGCGAGCCGGCCGTCAGTGTAACTTTACGTAAGCAAAGACGATCCGGCGGCGGCCCGCGGCGCGAACTGGGGCACCCGGTCGCCAACGCGCCCCTCGCGCGCACCCACCACCGCGTCCACCGCCAGCGCGCTCTTGCGCTGCAGCGCTGCGGTGTAGCATGGGCGCACCTCATTCGCGGCGCACACCATGCACTGGTTCCAAGGATTCAACACCCAACGTATCGCCACGGGCGGGGCAGATATCTTTGTGCGCACGGGCGGCAACGCCGAGGGGCCGCCGCTCTTGCTGCTGCACGGCTTTCCGCAAACGCATGCGCTGTGGCACCGCGTGGCGCAGCAACTGCAGCACGACTACTTTTTGGTGATGCCCGACCTGCGCGGCTATGGCGACTCGTCGCACGCCCCCGGCCTGCCCGGCCACGCCAACTACAGCAAACGCGCGATGGCGCAGGACATGGCCGAGGTCATGACGGCGCTGGGCCATGAGGCGTTCTTCCTGTGCGGCCACGACCGGGGCGGCCGCGTGGCGCACCGCCTGGCGCTGGACCACGCGGCGCGCGTGCGCAGGCTGTGCGTGATCGACATCGCGCCCACGCTCGACATGTACGCCCGCACCGACATGGATTTCGCGCGGGCCTACTACCACTGGTTCCACCTGATCCAGCCCGCGCCGCTGCCCGAGACCATGATCGGCGGCAACGCGCGCGCCTACCTGCACGCCAAGCTGGGCGGCTGGGGCAGCGCGGGCCTGGCCCACATCGAACCCCAGGCCCTGGCCGACTACGAGCGCTGCTTTTGCACGCCCGAGGCCATCCACACCGCGTGCGAGGACTACCGCGCCAGCGCGGGCATCGACCTGGACCACGACCGCACGGGCCGCGCGCAGGGCGAGAAGATCGCCTGCGACACGCTGGTGCTGTGGGGCGAGCACGGCGTGGTGCACCGGCTGTTCGATCCGCTGGCACTGTGGCAGGCGCAGTGCGCGGGCGCCGTGACCGGCCAGGCCGTGCCCGCCGGGCACTTCATCCCCGAGCAATTGCCCGAGGCCACGGCCGGCGCGCTGCGCGCCTTCATGCGCTGACGGCGCGGGCCCGGGCCGCGCACGGACCACAATCGCCGCGGCAGGCGTGCATTTGTTCACGCAGGCCCCGGCCGGCGCCTGCCGCCGGGCACGCGCAGGGGCTCCGGCGTTCCTAGAATCCGCCGCTTCGCAGCTGCGGAATCCGTTGCGAACGCCTGTGCGCAGGCACCCCGTTTTCCGCAGCGCCCCCCAAAACAAGCCCTGCCGATTGCGCGACCATGCCCCCTTTCACCGCCACCCAGAACCAACTGCTCACCGAGCACCTGCGCAGCTTTCTGCACGGCATCGAGCCCGAGGCGCTGGAGCTGCTGCGGGCCCACCTGGAATGGGTGGAGGTGCCCGGCGGCAGCACGCTGATGGCGCAGGGCGAGCCGGGCGAATCGATGTACCTCACGGTGAGCGGCCGCCTGCGCGCCTATGTGCGTGGCGACGACGGCCACCAGCGCCGCGTGGCCGACATGGGGCGCGGCCAGGTGATCGGCGAGATCAGCCTGTTCACCGATGCCCCCCGCGCCGCGACCGTGGTGGCCGTGCGCGACTCGGTGCTGGTGCGCCTGACCAAGGACGTGTTCAAGACCCTGCTGGCCAGCAGCGCGCAGGTGTCCATCGCGCTCACGCGCCAGATCATCCAGCGCCTGCAGTCCGGGACGGCCGCCAACGTGGCCGCGCTGGAGCGCCCCGTGGCCATGGGGCTGCTGCCGATCAGCGCCGGGGTGGACCTGCAGGGCTTCGGCCAGGGCATGGCACGCCAGCTGGGCCTCATCGGCCGTGTGCGCGTGGTGGATTCCGCCACGGTGGACGCCGAACTGCGCGAGGCCGGCATCGCGCAGCGCGAGGGCGCCGACGCCACGGCCAACCGGCGCATCGCCATGCTGCTCGACGAGATCGAGGCGCGCAACGACTTCGTGCTGCTGGTGGCCGACCCCGAGCCCACGCCCTGGACCCGCCGCGTGAGCCGCCACTGCGACGAGCTGCTGCTGCTGGCCGACGCGCAGGCCGAGCCCGCCCTCCACGCCATCGAGGAGCAGTGCCTGCTGCGCCGCGCGCCGCTGGCCGAGGCCGCCGAGATCCTGGTGCTGCTGCACCCGGCCGGCACCCGGTGCCCGCAAGGCACCCAGCGCTGGCTGGACCGCCGCCCCGTGGCCGACCATCTGCACGTGCGCCCCGCCCTCGACCGCGACATGGCGCGCCTGGCCCGCATCCAGAGCCGCACGGCCGTGGGCCTGGTGCTGGCCGGTGGCGGCGCGCGCGGCTTCGCGCACCTGGGCGTCTACCGCGCGCTGCAGGAAGAAGGCGTGGAGATCGATTGCGTGGGCGGCACCAGCATCGGTTCGGTGATGGCGGCGTACGTCGCCTCCGACCAGCCTCTGGAGGCCGTGATGGCCAATGCGCGCGAGGCCTTTCGCACCAACCCCACGGGCGACTTCAACCTGCTGCCGCTGCTGTCGCTCATCAAGGGCCGGCGCCTGCGCCACATCCTGCACGCGGCCGTGGAGCGGCTGGTGGGCTTCCCCGCGCAGATCGAGGACCTGTGGAAGAACTACTACTGCGTGGCCACCAACTACTCCAAGGCAAGCGAGCAGGTCGTGCGCCGGGGCAGCCTGGTGAAGTCGCTGCTGGCCAGCATCTCCATCCCCGGCGCGCTGCCGCCCGTGGTGCACGAGGGCGACTTGCTGTGCGACGGCGGCACGTTCAACAACTTTCCGGTGGACGTGATGCGCGGCATGCGCGGCGTGGGCACGGTGATCGGCGTGGACCTGAACTTCAGGAAGCCCCGGCGCATCGACCTGGACGACGTGCCCACGAGCTGGGCCCTGCTGCGCGACAAGCTGCGGCCGCGCGCCAAGCGGCGCTACCGGCTGCCGTCGCTGGCGAGCTACCTGATGAACGTGACCATCCTGTACAGCATGTCGCGCCAGCGCCAGTCGCAGCAGCTCACCGACCTGTACTTCAACCCGCCCATGGACCGCGTGGGCATGCTGCAGTGGAACCGCTTCGAGCAGATCGTGCAGCAGGGCTATGCGCACGGTACCGAGGTGCTCGACGCGCTGGATGCCGTGCGCCGCCAGCGCATCGGCGGGCTGCGGGCGGCCTGAGAAGCAGCCCGCGCGGTGCGCGGGTTTCAAATCAAAAAAGGCCGCGGCGCTTGCGTGACAAGCGCCAATTGCTATTTATTTAATAGCAAACCGACCGATAGAGACCGGGACTCAGGTCGCCCCGTGGCACTTCTTGTACTTCTTGCCGCTGCCGCAGGGGCAGGGGTCGTTGCGGCCCGGCTCGGGGGCCTTGCGCACCGTTTCCACGCGCGGGCCCATGCTCTTCCAGATCTGGCGCAGGTCGTACACGGCCCAGATGGCTTCGCCGAAGGCCTCGACGCGCGCCTGGCTGGTGCTGGGCGGGCCGTCCTCGCTGTACATGCAGACCTCGGGCTTGCCGGTGTCGTCCTCGGTCAGCGCGACGATGCTGTCCAGCGCGTCGTCCAGCCACCGGGCGGCCTCCTTGTCGCGCGGGGCGGCCCAGTCCTCGGGCCAGTTCTCCACCGCGAACATGAAGCCCAGGGCCCAGACCTGGCCGAAGGACGGGATTTCCTGGTCGTCGCCCATCTCCGCGCGCTGCTCGTCGGTGAGGCTGGCCACCGCGCCGCGCATGTCCATGGCCTCGGGCTGGAAGGTGCGGTCGTCATCCAGCGTTTCGACCTTGGTGTCCAGCTGCGCCACGATCTCGTTCCAGCGGCGGTCCCACAGCGCGAGGAAACGCGCCTGCTGGGCGGCATCCGCGAAGGCGGGCAGCAGCGGCAGGGGCTCGCCCTCGGCCACATCGAGCTCGGCGCCGTCGCCCAGCAGCATGGGCAGGTATTCGGCGGGGGCGATGGGGCGGCGGCTGCAGATCACGGCGGTCATGAAACCGTCGCAGAACTCCCACTGCGGGATTTCCTCGCCGCGCGAACGCAGGTCGTCCAGGATGTTGTCGATCTCTTCGAGTTCGTCGGGGCCCAGCCCCAGGGGGGCGGCGGCAGGCGTGGTATCGGTCATGGCAGGGCTCCGGTCAATCGCTCAGGGGCGAGGAAGAACAATTTTTTACTTCTATGATGCTGCGCAGGTCCGCCGCTTGCGGCCGGGCCTGCGAAAAGGCGGCCAGTGTAGCCCTCTCGCCGCCTTGCGCCCGGCATCCCGCAGAATCAGGACCCCCATGATCCACCAACTCAACTCCCTGTACCCGGTGCGCTACACGGCCTTCGCGCTGTGCGTTTTCGGGCTGCTGCTGTCGCTGTTCGCGCTGGTGGCCTTTAGCGTGGGACTGCCCGTGGTGCTGGTGTTCGCCGCCCTGGTGGCCGTGGGCGTGTACGACCTGCAGCAGTCGCGCCACGCCATCCTGCGCAACTACCCGGTCATCGGCCACATCCGCTTCATGCTCGAATACGTGCGGCCCGAGGTGCGCCAGTATTTCATCGAAAGCGACAGCGAGGCCGCGCCGTTCTCGCGCGCGCAGCGCTCGCTGGTGTACCAGCGCGCCAAGGGCGACCCGGACAACCGCCCCTTCGGCACCCACCTGGACGTGGGCGCGCAGGGCTACGAATGGGTGAACCACTCGCTCGCGCCCACGCAGCTGCCGTCGCACGACTTTCGCGTGTGGATCGGCGGCAGCCCGGACGCGCCATCGCGGTCCGTCTCACCCTGCACCCAGCCCTACCACGCGAGCGTGTTCAACATCTCGGCCATGAGCTTTGGCGCGCTGTCGGCCAACGCCATCCTGGCGCTCAACCAGGGCGCCAGGAAGGGCGGCTTCGCGCACGACACGGGCGAGGGCAGCATCAGCCAGCACCACCGCGTGCACGGCGGCGACCTGATCTGGGAGATCGGCTCGGGCTACTTCGGCTGCCGCAATCCCGACGGCACGTTCAGCGAAGAGCGTTTTGCGGCCAACGCCACCGACCCGCAGGTCAAGATGATCGAGCTGAAGCTGAGCCAGGGCGCCAAGCCCGGCCACGGCGGCGTGCTGCCCGGGGCCAAGGTCACGGCCGAGATCGCGGCCGCGCGCGGCGTGAAGGAAGGCGAGGCCTGCATCTCGCCCGCCAGCCACAGCGCCTTCCGCAACCCGGTGGAGATGATGCAGTTCATCGCCAGGCTGCGCACGCTCTCGGGCGGCAAGCCCACGGGCTTCAAGTTCTGCCTGGGCCACCCGTGGGAGTGGTTCGCCATCGTCAAGGCCATGCTGGTCACGGGCATCACGCCCGACTTCATCGTGGTCGACGGCGCCGAGGGCGGCACCGGCGCGGCCCCGGTGGAGTTCAGCGACCACGTGGGCGCGCCGCTGCAGGAGGGCCTGCTGCTGGTGCACAACACCCTGGTGGGCGTGAACCTGCGCGACCGCGTGCGCATCGGCTGCGCGGGCAAGGTCATCAGCGCCTTCGACATCGCCCGCATGATGGCGCTGGGCGCCGACTGGTGCAACGCGGGGCGCGGCTTCATGATGGCGCTGGGCTGCATCCAGGCGCAAAGCTGCCACACTGGCCACTGCCCCACGGGCGTGACCACGCAGGACCCGCTGCGCCAGCAGGCCCTGGTGGTGCCCGACAAGGCCACGCGCGTGGCGCAGTTCCACCGCAGCACGCTGCACGCGCTGCAGGAGCTGGTGCAGGCCGCCGGCCTCACCCACCCCAAGGACATCACGGCCCACCACATCGTGCGCCGCATCAGCGACACCGAGGTGCGCCTCTTGTCCAACCTCATCACGCGCATGCTGCCCGGCGCGCTGCTGGGCCCGCTGGACGCGCAGCACAACGTGTTCCGCCTGTACTGGCCCCTGGCCAGCGCGCACAGCTTCCAGGCCAGCGAGCCCGCGCTGGAGCCCTCCATCCCGCACCATGTGGAGCTGGTCCATGCGGCGGCGGCAGGCACCGCCGCCGCGGTGGCAGGGGACGCGGCCGTATGACGATGGACCCCCCCGGGGACACCCCCGACTACGGCGCCTTCCTGCAGCAGCACCTGGCCACGCAGCCCCACGCCGTGATGGCCCACGTGCTGGGCGGCGAACAGATCTGGATCAAGCGCGCGGGCGCGCCCCACGGCACGGGGCGCTACCGCGCCATGGCCGCGCTGGCCGGCCTGCTGCGGCTCCCGGTGCTGCGCCCCGTGCCCAACCCCGGCGGCACCGCCGCCATCGCCACCGAGGTGCGGCGCCTCACGGACCTGGCGGCGCGGGGTGTGCGCGTGCCCGTGGTGCTGGCCGCGCAGCGAGATGGCTTCGCGATGCGGCACCTGGGCCGCACGGGGGAGGAGACCCATTCGCTGGGCAACGAGATCGACCATGCCGTGCAGGCGGGCGACACGGCGGCCGTGCTGGCACTGTGGCAACAGGGGCTGGACACACTCGCCCATGTGCACCGCCAGGGCACGTGCCTGAGCCAGGCCTTTGCGCGCAACCTGGTGCGCTGCCCCGATGGCGAAGTGGCCTGCATCGACTTCGAGGACGATCCTGCGTCCGTGCTGCCGCTGCCGGTATGCCATGTGCGCGATGCGCTGTGCTATGCGCATTCCACGGCCATCTATCTGCACCAGAGCGGCACGCTGGGCGAGGGGCGCGAGCTCTGGGCGGCGTGGGTGGCGCGGGGGAGCACGGAAATGCGGGAGGTGCTGGCGACCAGCGTTCGCCGGATGGGGTGGATGCGGCAACTGCCTGCGAGCCGCAAGCTGGGGCGGGACTTGCAGCGGGTGCGGGCGGCGTATGACTTGCTGGCCCCCTGAGCCCCGCGCGAGCGGCCGGGTCGCCCAAGGGCGAGAGAAGAGGTCGCGCGGCCGTCCTTAATACGCCGTAGGCATTGGCTGACAGGGCCTTGCGGGCGGCGCACCTATCGTGCAGGCAGGTGCGCCGCACCCTTCAAGACCTCCGCAATGCCCAACTCCTCTGCCGCCGCTGCCCTGCCCGAACCCCACCCCGCCGCGGCGCCGCCTCCCCCCACCATGAAACCCCGCCGCAGGCGCCCGCCGACCCTTTCCCTGGCCGCCTGGAAACAGTTCATGGCCGTGGCCCGCCCGTACTGGACGGGCGACCGGAAACGCACCGCCTGGGGTCTGCTCGCGCTCCTGGTGGGCCTCATGGTCTGCGAAACCCAGCTGGCCGTGATGCTCATCGACAAGACCGGGGAAATGACCTCGGCCCTGGCCGCGAGGCAGGCGGACCGGTTCTGGGCCGCCGTGCGCGCCTGCCTGGTGGTGCTGGCCTTCGCGGTGCCGGTGTACGCCTTCTACTACTACATGCGCGACGCCTTCTCCAACCACTGGCGCCGCTGGCTCACGCACCGGTTCCTGGACGGCTACCTGGGCGAGCGCCACTACTACGAGATCGGCGCGGGCAACGACATCGACAACCCCGACCAGCGCATCAGCGAAGACATCAACACCTTCACCGGGCGTTCCACGCACTTCCTGCTGATCTTCCTGGGCTCGCTCATGCAGCTCGTGGCGTTCAGCGCCGTGCTGTGGTCCATCTCGCACACACTGGTGGCCTTCCTGGCGGTGTATGCGCTCATGGGCACCTTCGGGGCGCTGTACCTGTTCGGCGCGCCGCTGATCCGGCTGAACTTCTGGCAGATCCGGCGCGAAGCGGATTTCCGCTTCGGCCTGATGCGGCTGCGCGAGAACGCGGAATCCATCGCCTTCTACCGGGGCGAACCGCAGGAGCGTGCGCAGATCGACCACCGGTTCGAGGCCGCGTTCACCAACTATGCACGGCTCATCAAGAAGCAGCGCTCGCTCAATCTCTACCAGCGCTCGTTCAGCCAGCTCACGCTGGTGCTGCCCAGCATCATCCTGGCTGGCCAGGTGCTGTCGGGCGAACTGGAGGTCGGGCGCGCGATCCAGGCGGCGGGCGCATTCGCCGCGGTGCTCACGGCCGTCTCGCTGATCGTCGACAACTTCGAGAGCCTGAGCCGCTTCGTGGCGGGCATCGACCGGCTGCACGCCCTGTCGCAGGTGGTGCTCAAGACTCCCGCCACGCCCACGCCCTGGGCCGAACAACCGGCTGCCGCGCCCTCCACGCCCCCGGCCGCACTGCCAGAGACGGAGGCCGCGCCCCCGCCGCAGATCGCCCGGTGCGCGGGGGACGCGCTGGCGCTGGAAGCCCTCACGCTGTACACGCCGCAGTTCGGCCGCCTGCTGGTGCAGGACCTGTCGCTGCGGCTGCAGCCGGGCGATGCGCTGCTCATCACCGGGCCCAGCGGCTGCGGCAAGAGTTCGCTGCTGCGTGCCATCGCGGGCTTGTGGCGCACGGGCAGCGGCACGGTGCGGCACCCGCCGATGGAAGAGGTGTTCTTCCTGCCGCAGCGCCCCTATATGCAGGTCGATACGCTGCGCAGCCAGATCATCTACCCCAGCAAGCAGACGGAACTGCCCGACGAGCGCCTGCTGGAACTGCTGCAGGAGGTGCACCTGGAATCCCTGGCCGGGCGCGTGGGCGGGCTCGACGCCACGCATGACTGGGAAAAGCTGTTGTCCACCGGCGAACAGCAGCGCCTGGCCTTTGCGCGGGTGCTCGCGCATGCCCCGCGCATCGTGGTGCTGGACGAGGCCACGAGCGCGCTGGACAGCGCCAACGAAGCCGCGCTCTACGAGCGCCTGCGCGCCAGCGGCACCACGCTGGTCAGCATCGCGCACCGCCCCGCCGTGCTCCGCCACCACACACACGTGCTGGAGCTGCGCGGCGAGGGGGCATGGCAGGTGCACGCGGCGGGCGACTTCAGCTTCGAGCGCTGAGCACCACCGCCGCGGGCCGGGGCCTGTGCGCCCCGCCGTGCGCGGCCTCCGTCAGGCCAGGGCAGACGCTGGCTCGGCGGCGGGCTGCAGCACCAGCGCCGTCGCCACGTGCGCATCCAGCGCGAGCAGCCGCTTGCGCATGCAGACCACGGCCTTGTCCTTGCTCAGCAAAATCGCCCGGTGCGCGGCGGCCAGGTCGATGAACTTCTGGTCGTCCGCGTCCTTGCACACATAGGCCACCTTGGGCGCAACATCCACCAGCTGCACCTGCACATCAAACGCGGACAGCACCTGCGCCGCGTCCACGCGGTAGTAGTCCATGCGCTCTGCGATGTGCGGGTAGGCCAACACCCGCTCCAGCTCATCGCGCATGACCTGCGTGGCGATCCATGACAGGCGCCCCTGGGCCAGCAGCGTGCGCAGCGGCGCGGTACGCGGGTCGCTGAAGATCAGCAGGTCCAGCGCCACGTTGGTGTCCACCACCACGGGGCGCGCGGGCTCGCCCTCAGCGGCCTCGGCGGGCAGCGAAAGCTCAACCCGCATCGCGCGGGCCGCCGGCATCGGGCGCCTGGGGCGGCGCCTTGGCACCGCGGTCGCGCACCGCGCCCTTGATCATGTCGAAGCGGAACATGCGGCATTCGATGGGGCCGTTCCACATCGGCACGCGGCGCGACTCCTTCAGGCGCATCTTGCCGGGCAGCTTGAGGTCGGGCGTGAGCATCCAGGCCGTCCAGCCGCTGTAGTTCTTCTTCCAGTGCGCGGCCAGCTGGCTGAAGAACTCGCCGCCATCGTCGGTATGGGCTTCTTCACGGCCCACGGCCAGGCCCTGGGCACGGTCGGCCGCGCGCTCGCTGGCATTGCGGCCCGCGGCACCGGCCGCGGCGATGCGTTCGCCGTACGGGGGGTTCAGGAGCATCACGCCGGGCTGCTCGCACGGCGGCATGCGCTGCAGCGCATCGCCTCCGCGCAGCTGCACGGCGCCCGCCACGCCGGCGCGCTCGGCATTGCGCTCGGCGAAATCCACCATCCGGAAGGCGACGTCACTGCCAAAAATAGGTACAGCGCTTGTCTGTATTGCGCCTTCAGCTTCATTTTTAATAGCAGACCAGACATGGGCCTGGTAGGGCAGCAGTTTCTCGAACGCAAAGCGGCGCAGCCTGCCCGCCGGAATGCGGCAGGCGATCTGCGCGGCCTCGATGGCGATGGTGCCGCTGCCGCAGCAGGGGTCGTACAGCGGCTGGGGGTTGTCACCGTGCGGGTCCCAGCCGCTGGCGGCGATCATCGCAGCGGCCAGGGTTTCCTTCAGCGGGGCGTCGCCCTTGTCCTCGCGCCAGCCGCGCTTGAACAGCGGCTCGCCCGAGGTGTCGATGTAGATGGTGGCTTCGTCGGTGGTCAGGTGCAGGTGGATGCGCACGTCGGGCCACTGCGTGTTCACGTCGGGGCGCACGCCGCTCTTGGCGCGAAAGCGGTCGGCCACCGCGTCCTTGACCTTGAGCCCCGCGAAATTGAGGCTCTGCAGCGGGCTGTGCTGGGCGGTCACCTCGACCTTGAAGGTCTGGCGCGTGGTGAACCAGATTTCCCAGGCCACGTCGCTGGCGGCGGCGTAGAGGTCGTTCTCGGAGCGGTACGGGCGGTGCGCCAGCTGTACCAGCACGCGCTGGGCCAGCCGGCTGTGCAGGTTCAGCAGCAGCGCGTCGCGCCACGAGGCGCGCAGCAGCACGCCGCCCCGGCCCACCAGCAGGTCCTGCCCCGTGAGGCCGGTGATGCCATGCACCTCGTCGGCCAGGAAGCCCTCCACACCGGCGGCGCAAGGGAGAAAAAGTTGGAGTTGATTCATGACGATGGTGAGGATACGCGCTCGGAAAGTGCGTGTGAATCCGGCGCGCCGGCACGGGCCAGCAGCAACTGGCGGATGGAGTCCGGGATCGGCGCCACCTTGCGGTCGGCCTTGCCGATGAAAACGATGCCGATCTTGCCGCGCGCCACCTCTCGGCCCGAGGTCTTCTCGGTCATGCAAAAGACAAGGTCGAACCCATAGCGGTTGAAGTCCGCAGGCGCCATCTCCACGCGCATGGTCTCGCCGTGGAACCCCTCGGACTTGTACTGCGCCACGATGTCTCCGACCACGATGGACAGCCCGCCCACGTCGGCCTCGGGGTAGCCGAGTGACTGGAAAAACCGCACCCGGGCCTCGGACACGAGGCTCAGCAGCTGCGCGTTGTCCAGGTGCCCGCCCTGGTTGACGTGGCTGATGTAGATCTGCATTTCGGTGGCGAAACCGAAGTGCGCGGGAAGGTCGAAGACGATGCGGGCCATGGACGGGGTGGCGAAGTAAGGGGGAAAGACGGCAACGGAGCGGAAAAACGGGCCACCAGGCGCATGCGCCGCGCACACGCCCGCACGGCGCCTACAGCGCCTTGCGCAGATTCGCCGGCGCGATCTTGAGCGCCTCGCGGTACTTGGCGACGGTGCGGCGCGCGCACTCGATGCCCTGCTCCTTGAGCATCTCGGCGATCTGGCTGTCGGACAGCGGCTTGGTCGGGCTCTCGGCGGCCACGAATTGCTTGATGAGGGCACGCACGGCGGTGCTCGACGCATTGCCGCCGGTCTCGGTGCCCAGGCCCGAGCCGAAGAAGTACTTGAGCTCGTAGGTGCCGATGGGCGTGGCCATGTACTTGGCCGTGGTCACGCGGCTGATGGTGGACTCGTGCAGGCCCAGCTCGTCGGCGATGTCGCGCAGCACCAGCGGGCGCATCGCGAGTTCGCCGTGGGTGAAGAAGTTCTTCTGCCGCTCCACGATGGCGCGCGAGACGCGCAGGATGGTGTCGAAGCGCTGCTGGATGTTCTTGATGAACCAGCGCGCCTCCTGCAGGCGCTGCTGCATGCCCTGGTGGCCCTCGCCGCCCTTGTGGCCGCGCAGGGCGCCGGCATAGATGTCGTGCACGCGCAGGCGCGGCATCACGTCGGGGTTGAGCTGCACGATGAAGTTGTGCTGCCCGTCGCGGCCATTGGCGCGCCCGGCCTTGCGCACGATCACGTCGGGGATGATGATGTTGCGCTCCACGTCGGCGAAGCGGCGCCCCGGGCGCGGCTCCAGCCGGGCGATCAGCGCCATGGCGGCGCGGGTGCGCTCCTCGCTGTCGCCGCAGGCCTGCGTGAGGCGGCGCACGTCGCGCCGCGCCAGCATCTCCAGCGGCTGCTGGCACACGCGCAGCGCGGTCTGCACGGTGTCGGGGTCGATGTCGCTGTCCTCGTCGGCGGCCAGCGCCTTGAGCTGCAGCGTCAGGCACTCGGCCAGGCCGCGCGCGCCCACGCCCACGGGCTCCAGGCTCTGCAGCAGCCGCTGTGCCACGGTGAAGCGGTGCACCAGCTCCTCGATCTGCTCCAGGTCGTCGGGCCCGGCCAGGCTGATGGCCAGCTCTTCGAGCGGATCCTCCAGGTAGCCGTCGTCGTTGAGCGATTCGATCAGGAAGCGCAGCGCGGCGCGGTCGATCTCGGACAGGCGCAGCGCCAGCGCCTGTCGGTGCAAAAAGGCGGTCAGCGATTCGTGCGTGCGGGCCAGCTCGGTGGCGTCGGCCTCGTCGCCTTCGGCGTCGTTGCGGTTGCGGGCGGGGGCGTCGCCGCCCCACTCGGCGTCGTTGGGCGCCATCTCCACCGTGCCGTCGCCGCTCCAGTCGGGCTCGTCGGCGCCCGCGCTCGGTGTTTCAGCATCATTTTGAGCCTCAGCGCTGGTACTGCTTGCGCTGGTAGCTCCTGAAAAAATAGCATCATCCGCGCTGTAGTCGTCGGCCTGGGCCGGCGTATCGGCGGCTTCCAGGCCAAACTCCTCGCGCGGCGCCTCGTCGGCGTTGCGTTCGAGGAACGGGTTTTCGTCGAGCATCTGCTCGACTTCCTGCGAGAGTTCCAGCGTGGACAACTGCAGCAGCCGGATGGACTGCTGAAGCTGGGGGGTCAATGCAAGATGCTGCGAGACACGCAGCGAGAGTCCAGGTTTCATTGATTGAGCGCCGCCGGGCCGCCCCAAGGCGCGAAGGCCCCCTCGGGGGGCAGCGAACCACGCGCAGCGGGGAGCGTGGGGGTACCGTACCGCGCCGCCGGGCCGCCCCAAGGCGCGAAGGCCCCCTCGGGGGGCAGCGCAGTACACGAAATGACAAGCGTGGAGGCCATGTCTACATGCGGAAATGTTCGCCCAGGTACACCCGGCGCACTTCGGCGTTGTCCACGATCTCGGACGGCGTGCCCTGGGCCAGCACCTGGCCATCGCTGATGATGAAGGCGTGGTCGCAGATGCCCAGCGTCTCGCGCACGTTGTGGTCGGTGATGAGCACGCCGATGCCGCGCGCCTTGAGGAAGCCGATGATGCGCTGTATCTCGATCACGGCGATGGGGTCGATGCCCGCAAAGGGCTCGTCCAGCAGGATGAAGCGCGGCTGCGTGGCCAGCGCGCGGGCGATCTCGACGCGGCGGCGCTCGCCGCCCGACAGGGCCATGGCGGGCGAGGCCCGCAGATGGTCCACGCGCAGCTCCTGCAGCAAGGCCGTGAGACGCTCTTCGATGGCCTCGCGCGACAGCGGCTTGCCGTCGTCGTCCGCGCGCTGCAGCTCCAGCACCGCGCGCACGTTCTCTTCGACCGTGAGCTTGCGGAAGATGGAGGCTTCCTGCGGCAGGTAGGACAGCCCCAGCCGCGAGCGGCGGTGGATGGGCATGTGGGCCACCGAATGGCCGTCGATGCGGATGTCGCCCGCGTCGCTGCGCACCAGGCCCACGATCATGTAGAACGAGGTGGTCTTGCCCGCGCCGTTGGGGCCGAGCAGCCCGACGACCTCGCCCTTTTGCACGACCAGCGACACATCCTTGACGACCTTGCGGCTGCCATACGACTTGGCCAGGTGCTGCACCTCCAGGCGGCTGCCCGCCTGGGTGTCAGGACCGGGGCTGACGGGCTGCGCGCTCACTTGGAGCCGCCGCCAAGGCTGTTGCTGGGGCGCAGCACCGGCGCCGATGCCGGGGGCGCGGCCTCCGGCGCGGCGGTACCGGCGGGCGGGTCCTTGGGCGCGAGCACCGCCCGCACCCGGCTGCCGGGCGCGGGCGCATCGCCCGCCGCATTGGTCGCGGGGGTGCGCTTGCCGTCCACGGTGAACACATCGGTGAGGTTGTTGTAGACGATCACGGCGCCGGTGATCTCGTCGCTGAGGACCGCCCCGCGGTAGCGGCGCAGTTCGGCGCGGGTGATGAAGCGCACGTTGTCGGCCTTGCCGTCGTACTCGATGACTTCGCTCTCGCCTTCGATGAACTCGTCCGGCGCGCCGGCCACGGTATCGCGCTTCTGGCGGAAGAAGGCCCGCTTGCCCGCCTCGGCCGTGACCACGCCGTACTGGTAGCCGTCGGCGTCCTGGCGCACGTCCAGCCGCGCGCCGCGCAGCACGATGGAGCCCTTGGTCATGACCACGCGGCCCGAGAACACGCTGGTCTGCTTGAGCTCATCGTGTCGCAAGGCGTCGGCCTCGATGTTCATGGGCTTGGCGCGGTCGGCCTTTTCGGCGTGCGCCGCGCCCAGATGGCAGGCCAGGGCGACAAGCAGGAGGTGGGGGAGGATGCGGTAGTTCATAGGGCACGAATCTTGCAGGTCATTGTAGCCACCCCACGGCGCGCGCCATGAAAAAAGCCCGCATCCGCGGGCTTCTTCTTGGGGCATCCGAGGCCGTCGGCGCTTGGAAGCCGCCGCCTGCACCCGTGGAGCCGGCGCTGCCGGGCCGCCGGGTGCGTTCCCCTGGGCAGGAAGGCGGCTCACGAGGGCCACGCTTCCTTCAAGGAGGCGTCACCCCTTTTTCGCCGTGGCGGCCAGGTGCTCCACCACCTGCAGCACGTTCTGCATGTTGCCGGCCATGGTGCCATCGGTGTAGTACTTGCCGGCCACGCCCATGGAAGGCACGCCTTCCACGCCATACGCGTCCTGCAGTTGCGACGCACGGCGCACCTGGTTGGACACGGTGAAGGAGCCGTAGACCTCCTTGAACTTGGCGGCATCGACCCCCTGCTGGGTCACCCAGGCCAGGATTTCGTCGTCCTTGGCCAGCTTCTGCTTTTCCACATGGATGGCGCGGAACACCTTGGCGTGCAGCGCGTCGAGCTTGCCCATGCCTTCGAGCGTGTAGTAGAGCTTTTGCTGCGGCACGAAGCTGGCATTGAAGGCCACGGGCATGCGGCGGATGCTCATGTCCTTGGGGGCGCTCTTCACCCATGCGTCGAGCGTGGGCTCGAAGGCGTGGCAGTGAGGGCAGCTGTACCAGAAGAATTCGATCACATCGACCTTGCCGGCGGGCGCATCGGGCGCCACGGGCTTGTCCAGCCGCTTGAAGTCCTTGCCCTCCTTGAACTGGCGGGCCTGGGCCAGCGCGGGGGTGGCCACTGGCAGCGTCAGGGCGGAAGCGGCAACCGCCGAGGCGGCGGACAAAGAAAACTCACGGCGTTTCATGGCAAAGACTCTCCTGGTTCTGGTCTGGGGGATGTGAGCCATGCCCCCGCAAAAAGTTCAGCTCCCGCTGCGCGGCAGTTCAGCGCTGCACCCGCACCAGGGCCGATTCCACCCCGGCGCCGTCGAGCTTTTCCTTGAGCTGCTCGGCATCATCGCGCTTGGTGAACGGGCCCACGCGCACGCGGAACACGGCCCGCCCATTTTGCTCGCGCTCGCTCACCCGGGCCTCCCAGCCCAGCATGGCCAGCTTGGCGCGCTGGGCATCCGCATCGGCCTGGGTACGGAATGCCCCGGCCTGCACGAAGTAGTCGAACGGGTCCAGGTTGCCCTTGGCGGCGGCCTTGGCGACGGCCAGATCGCCCAGCGGGTCGGCGCCGGGCTTGCTTTCGGCCTTGGCCGCCTCGGGCTTGCTGGCAACCGGCTTGGGCGCGGAGGCGGCCGCCCGCACCTCGGGCGCCGCCACGGAGGCGGGCGCGGAAGCCGCCGCCACCGCCGGCGCGGGGGGACGCGCGGGGTTCTTGCCGTACAGCGGAGAGTTCGGGTCCCAGTTCTTGTTCTTCTGGGATTCGGCGGCATCCATGTCCACGCCCCGCCCGTTGCCCTTGTTGAGGAAAGGCACCGGCACCTTGGTCACGTACACGGCCACCGCCAGTGCGGCCCCCAGGCCCACGATGACCCCGACGATGAAGCCGATGATGGTCCCACCCGTCTGTTGTTTCTTCATAGTGACTGCTTACATTCTGGCCGGAGCCGACACGCCCAGCACGGCCAGGCCATTGTGCAATACCTGCGCGGTGGCGGCGACGAGGGCCAGCCGGGCCCGCTTGACGGTTTCATCGTCCACCAGGATGCGCTCGGCGTCGTAGTAGCTGTGGTAGCTGGCGGCCAGGTCGCGCAGGTAGAAGGTCACGTCGTGCGGCGCCTCGCCGTCGGCGGCGGCGGTGAGCATCTCGGGGTACTTGGCCAGCTGCAGCATCAGCGCCTGGGCCTGCGGGCCTTCGAGCGCCGACAGGTCCGCGCCCTGGAGCGAGGCCACATCGCCGCCGCCCTGCTCGGCCCAGCCGCGCAGCACCGACTGGATGCGCGCGTGGGCGTACTGCACGTAGTACACCGGGTTGTCGTTGTTCTGCGCCACGGCCAGGTCCACGTCGAAGGTGTACTCGGTGTCGGGCTTGCGGCTCAAGAGGAAGAAGCGCACCGCGTCCTTGCTGGTCCATTCGATCAGGTCGCGCAGCGTGACATAGCTGCCCGCGCGCTTGCTGATCTTGACCTCTTCGCCGCCCTTGACCACGCGCACCATGGTGTGCAGCACGTAGTCGGGGTAGCCCTGCGGAATGCCCACGCCGGCTGCCTGCAGCCCGGCGCGCACGCGGGCGATGGTGCCGTGGTGGTCCGTGCCCTGGATGTTGACGACCTTGGTGAAGCCGCGCTCCCACTTGGCGATGTGGTAGGCCACGTCGGGCACGAAGTAGGTGTACGTGCCGTCCTTCTTGCGCATGACACGGTCCTTGTCGTCGCCGTAGTCCGTGCTCTTGAGCCACAGCGCGCCGTCCTGCTCGTAGGTCTTGCCGTTGGCCACGAGCTTGCCCACGGTGGCCTCGACGCGGCCGCTGGTGTACAGGCTCGACTCGAGGTAGTACTCGTCGAACTTCAGGTTGAAGGCCTGCAGGTCCTTGTCCTGCTCGTTGCGCAGGTAGGCCACGGCGAACTGGCGGATGGACTCCACATCGTCCACGTCGCCGCTGGCGGTGAACTCGCGGTCGTCGGCCTTGACGGTCTTCTTCGCGAGGAAGTCGTTGGCGATGTCCTGGATGTAGTCGCCGTTGTAGAACGCCTTGGACGCCGGGTTCTCCGGGTCGGTGGGCCAGCACTCGTCGCCGGGCTTGAAGCCCTTGGCGCGCAGCTGCGTGCTGGTGGTCAGCGTCTGGATCTGCACGCCCGCGTCGTTGTAATAGAACTCGCGGTGCACCTTCCAGCCCTGGGTGGCAAAGAGGTTGCAGATCGCGTCGCCCAGCGCCGCCTGGCGGCCGTGGCCCACGTGCAGCGGGCCGGTGGGGTTGGCCGAGACGAACTCGACCAGCACGCGCTGGCCGTTGTCGGCCTGGTAGCCAAAGCGGTCTCCGGCACCCAAGACCTCGCGCACCACTTCCTGCTTGGCGGCGGGCTTGAGGCGGATGTTGAGAAACCCGGGGCCGGCGATCTCGATGGCATCGACCCAGCGGGCAAACGCGGGCGTGGCCTCGAGCGCGGCCTTGAGCTGCTCGCCCAGCGCGCGCGGGTTGAGCTTGAGCGGCTTGGCCAGCTGCATGGCCGCCGTGCAGGCGAAGTCGCCGTGGGCGGCCACCTTGGGGGATTCGAACGCAGCGCGCCCGGCAGTGCCGGGCGACAATTTTTCCAGCTCGCCGGCGAGCGCCGCGAGCAATTCCTGTTTGACGGAGAGCATGCGGGGATTCTACGGGGGCGCCCCGTCATCCCATCCCGCCGCTGTGGCGTTATGCTGAATGGCCCGGTGTCCACCGGGCCGTCCATCCCCCTACCCGCAGGAGCATTACATGAAGAAACTGCTTTCCCTGATGACGGCCATCGGCCTGACCCTCTCCCTGGCCACGGCCCATGCCGCCGACGCGCCTGCTGCCGCGGCCTCCGCGCCGGCCAAGGCGCCCACCGCGCAGCAGAGCAAGATGGCCACCTGCAATGCCGACGCCAAGGAAAAGAAGGGCGACGAGCGCAAGGCCTTCATGAAGGAATGCCTGTCTGCCAACAAGCAGGAAAAGCAGCAGACCAAGATGAAGACCTGCAACGCAGACCCCAAGGCCAAGACCCTCAAGGGCGACGAGCGCAAGGCCTTCATGAAGGAATGCCTGAGCAACAAGCCCGCCTGACACACCTTGGCCCCCAAACAAAGCCCCGCACGCGGGGCTTTGTGCTTTCTAGCGCGTGCCCACGCCCCGCGCCAGGAACACGGCCAGCAGCGGAATCACCACCAGCAGGTGAGCCTCGATCATCACGAGGCGGCGCGTGCCGCGCACCTCGGCCTCGGTGGGCAGCGCACCCGTGGCGCGCAGCTGCTTGCGCCAGCGCAGAAAGCGCACCGTGGGCACGATGGAGATCAGGCCGATGACCACGAACAGCGTGACCTTGGTGTGCAGCAGGGGCTGCGACCAGTACCACCCCGCGCCCTTCATGCCCCACCAGGTGCGCGCCAGGCCCGTGGCCAGCACGGCGATGGCGGAGATGCCATAGACCATGTCCACCCGCGCCAGGCGCTCCACCACCGCGGCGTTGAGCCACTCCTTGCGGCACAGGGCCGCCTCGCTGGCCAGGAAGACGGTCATGGTCAGGATGGCCAGAAAGTGGGCGTAGGCCAGCAGGGCTTCAGTGGGCATGGGGCGCCTCGTGACAATGGGACTGGCAATGCTAGCGCATCCGGAAAAAACTCCTGATTTGATAGCTTTCAGCGCTTTCTCATCAAGCGCTGGAGGCCGATCCGGCTTGAAACCTGCGCAGCGCTGCCAGCCCCAGCAGCGCCGCCAGCACGAGCAGGCCCCATTCGGACAGCGTAGGAATCGCCTGCGCGGCGGCGGCCAGCAGCAGCATGGCGTGCGGGTCGGCGATGGCGCCGGGGGCGGGGTCGTTGTCGCCCGTGCCGTTGTCGGTGACGGCAAAGCTCACCGTGTCGCCGCTGACCGCGCCATGCGGGAACCAGAGCGCCGTGGCACCGGCCGCGGCGGGGCCGAACTTGCGCGGCACCAGCCCCGCCAGGCTGCCGCCGGGGTAGGTGATGGCCACCGCGAGCGTGGCACCCGCGCAGCCCGTGGCCGTGAAGCGCAGCACGCCCAGCGGTGCGGTCGCGCCTGCGGGCAGGTTGTCGCCCGGGGCGGCGGCGGTCAGCGCCAGGCTGCCCACGGTGCAGCCCGCCGGGCCGCCGGAGATGCTGGCCTGCGCCATGCCGCCGCCGGGCACCGCCAGGCTGGCCTGGCCCACCGTCAGCGCCAGAGGCCCGCCCGTGGCGCTGGTGTTGTTGGCATCGCCCGCATAGCTGGCGGTGATGGCGTGCGCGCCCACCAGCAGGCCGCTGACGGTGCAGGCGGCCACGCTGCCCGTGATGGCGGGCGGGGCCGCGCAGGCCAGCGGCAGGCCGCCCGCGCTGAAGCTCACCGTGCCCGTGGGGTTGCTGGCGCTGCCGAACGTGGCGGTGAGGGTGATGCTGGCCCCCAGTGCGCTGGGGTTGGCGTTGGCCGCCAGCGCCAGCGTGGGCGCCGCCATCACGGCAAAGGTACGCGCTACGGGCGCCGCCGCCGCCCAGGCCCCGCCGCCCGGCTGGCTGGCCGTCAGCGTGCACGAGCCCGCGCCGCTGAAGCTGGCCACGCTGCCCGCCACGCTGCACGCGCCCGTGGCGCTGTAGGTGATGGGCAGGTTCGACGTCGCCGTGGCGCCCAGGGTCAGCGTGGTGCCCGCAGCCTGCGCGGGGATGGTGGCGGGGAGGAAGGTGATGCTCTGCGCGCCCAGGGGCGTGACCGCGTTGGTCACGGCGGCGTCCGAATCGGGTTGCGTGGGGGATCCGTTGTGCGCCACCACGCGGAACGTGTAGCTTGTTCCATTGGCCAGGTTCGCCACGGTGCAGCTGTGCCCGGAGCCGGTCACGGTGCAGGATCTGGCGGGATCTTGCACGGCGGTGGCGGTGTAGCTGGTGATGGGGGCCCCATAGGCGTCCGCCCACCGTTCCGGGCTCCAGTCCACCGTCGCCTCGGCGTCGCCCGCGGTGGCGGTGGCGCTGGCCGGCGGGGGCGGCTTGCCTGCCTGCACCGTGATGGAAGTGGGCAGCGACGCCGAGCAGTGGCGGCTGTCCGTCACCGTGGCCGTGAAGCTGAACGTGCCCGTGGCCGTGGGGGTGCCGGAAATGGCGCCTGCAGCCGACAGCACCAGACCCGGCGGCAACGCCCCCGCCGCGACCGCGAAGGACGACCCGCCCACCGCCCCGGCCTGCGCCAGCGTGTAGGCATAAGCGGCCCCGGCCGTGCCGTTGGCGGGCGTGCCGGTGGCCGTCATGGCGGGGGCGGGGCAGAGCGTCACGTCGTCGATGCCGATGTAGTCGCCGTTCGCGCCGAAGGTGCCGGCGCCGGTCACGAAGTAGCGGAACGCGACGCGGCCCGAGGTGGGGGCGGACAGCCCGGACACGGTGATGCGGTACTGCGTCCAGGCGGCGGGGTAGCCGCCCGCCGCCAGGCCAGGGTTGATGCTCGTCAGCAGCGTGGTGAAGTCTCCCACGTCGGTGGCGGTGGTGCCCACGTCCGTGCTGGCGCCCTGCGTGCTCATGCGCACTTCCAGGCGATCGGGGTAGTCCGTTGGGTTGGGGACCGGCTTGCGCGTGTAGAAGGTCAGCACGTCGCCATTGCTCAGTGTGCGGTTCGGCATGACCAGCCAGTTGCTGATGGTGCCGCTGCTGCCCGTGTTCCTGAAGTTGGCCGCTATGTAGGCATTGGCTGCGCCACTGTAGGCGTCGAACGGGCCGGGGTCCGGCAAGGCAGAGATGGGGGTGCCCTGGAACCAGCCCATGGCGCCCACCGGGGCGCTGTTGTTCTGCATGACCCAGCCATTGCCCGATAGCGTGAAGGTGTCGTCAAAGCCTTCGTACAGGACTTGCGCAGGGGCCGCGCCCGGCAGCGCAGCCGCGGCGGCCAGCAGCAGGCCCGCAAGGCGGGCGGTGGTGAAGGGGAATGGCATGGGTGGGCTGGTGGCGATGAAGATGCGCCATGTTGCCGTTGCCTGCCGCTTTTGTATGTCCTCAGAACTGAGGACAAGGCCCTGCCAGGGTTCTATGCAAAAAATAGCCCCCAGCGCCCACCCATCAAGCGCCAGCAGCTACAAAAAGAGAAGTGATTCACACCACCCGCCTTCCCACGCGGCCCGCTGACAGCGCCACCAGGGCCAGCAGGGCCGACAGCAGCAGCAAGCCCCCTTCGGACAGCGCCGGAATCGCCTGCGCGCCGGCGGGCCCGGCGGCCAGCAGCAGCATGGCGTGCGGGTCGGCGATCGCGCCGGGGGCGGGATCGTTGTCGCCCGTGCCGTTGTCGGTGACGGCAAAGCTCACCGTGTCGCCGCTGACCGCGCCATGCGGGAACCAGAGCGCCGTGGCACCGGCCGTGGCGGGGCCGAACTTGCGCGGCACCAGCCCCGCCAGGCTGCCGCCGGGGTAGGTGATGGCCACCGCGAGCGTGGCGCCCGCGCAGCCCGTGGCCGTGAAGCGCAGCACGCCCAGCGGGGCGGTCGCGCCTGCGGGCAGGTTGTCGGCGCCAGTGGCCGCGCTCAGGCCCAGGGTGTTCACGGTGCAGCCGGGTGGGCCGCCGGTGATGCCGACCTGCGCCGTGCCGCCGCCGCCGCCCGGCACGGGCACGGCAGCGGTGTTGACGGTGTGCGCCAGCGGGCTGGCGGTGGCGGGCGCGTTGTCGGCGTCGCCCGTGTAGCTGGCGGTGATGCTGTGCAGGCCCATGGCCAGGCTGCTGGTGGCGCAGGTGGCCACGCCGCCGCTGAAGGTGGCCGTGGTGCAGGCCAGCGGCGCGCCATCCACGCTGAACGCCACCTGGCCCGTGGGGCTGGCGGATGCGCCGTTCAGCGTGGCGGTGAAGGTGACGCTGGCGCCCACGGCGCTGGCGGACAGGGCCAGCGTGGGCTGGGCCTGCGTGCCCAGCAGCAGCGCGTTGGACGCCATGCCGTTCACGAACGCCCGCAGCGCATACCGGCCGCTGGGCAGCGCGCCCGGCGCGGCCACGTCGATGCTGGCGGCGGTGGAGCCGGTGGGCGCGAGCCAGGTGCGCGCGCCGTTGTCCAGCCGCGTCAACTGCACCAGCGGCAAGGGGGTGGGCGATGCGCTGGTGCTGCCGCCGCTGGCCTCGCTGTCGCCACGCAGCCGCAAACCGGTGAGGGTGAAGGCCGCGCCGCTCAACCGGGCGGGGCCGCCGGTCAATGTGGGAATGCGGGCCGGGGGCACTGCGCCGCCGGCAGGGTCGTAGCGCTCGGCGGTGGCGATGCCGCTGGTGGCCGTGACGCCGTCGCGCCCCCCGGCGGCGAGCACCGTGCCATCGGGCAGCACGGTGGCGGTGTGGTAGGCGCGCACAGTGGCCAGCGCGCCGGTGGCGGCCCAGGCGCCCGTGGCGGGGTCGTACAGTTCGGCGCTGCCCAGGTAGCCGCCACCACCCCCCCCAGCGGCCAAAACCTTGCCGCCGGGCAGCAGGGTGGCGGTGTGGCCGGAGCGTCCGGTGTTGAGCGGGCCGGTGGGGCTCCATGCGTTCAGGGCGGGGTCGTAAAGCTCGGCGCCGCCGAGGTCGGTGCCGTCGTGCCCCCCCGCGACAAGCACCTTGCCCTGGGGCAGCAGGGTGGCGGTGTGGGTCCAGCGTGGGCTGGCCATCGTGCCGGCGCCGCTCCAGGTGCCCGAGGCGGGGTCGTACAGCTCGGCGCTGCCCAGGGTGCCGCCGCTGCCATTCCCCCCCGCGATGAGCACCCTGCCGGTAGGCAGCAGGGTGGCCGTGGGCCATTGGCGTGCGGCGCTCATCGCGCTCGTGGCGGACCAGAGGCCGGTGGCGGGGTCGTACAGCTCGGCGGTGGCGGTTTGGCTGTTGCTGATGTTGCTGCCCAAGCCCCCCACGACCAGCACCTGGCCGCTGGGCAGCAGGACGGCGGCGTGCCGCAAGCGGGGGCTGGCCATCGCGCCGGTGCCGCTCCAGGTGCCCGTGGCGGGGTCGTAGAGTTCGGCGCTGGCGAGCACGGCGCCTGCGCTGCCGAGGCCGCCCACGACGAGCACCTTGCCGCCGGGCAGCAAGGTGGCGGTGTGGTAGATGCGCGCGGCGGCCAGCGGGCCCGTGGCGGCCCAGGCGCCGGTGGCGGGGTTGTACAGCGCGGCAGCGCCGATGAGCTGCCCGGCGCCAAAACCGGCGCCCCCGCCCGCGACGAGCACCTTGCCGTCCGGCAGCAGGGTGGCCGTGTGCTCCGTGCGCTGGCCTGGCAGCGCGCCGGTGCCCGCCCAGGTGCCGATGGCGGGGTCGTAGAGCTCGGTGCTGGCGAGCAGCGCGCCGAGGTCGCTGGCGCCCCCGATGAAGAGCACCTTGCCCTGGGGCAGCAGGGTGGCGATGTGGCGCCAGCGCCCGTCGTTCAGGCCGCCGGCGGCGGTCCATTGGTTGGTGTCAGGGTCGTACCGTTCGGCGCTTTGGAGAGCGCTGCCGCTGCCGAAGCCTCCCGCCACGAGCACCTTGCCGCCGGGCAGCAGCGTGGCGGTGTGGAATAAGCGCTTGCTGTTCAGCGGGGCGGCAGGCGCCCAGGTATCGCCCTGGGGGTCGTACAGCTCGGCGCTGGCAAGCTGCTCGCTGCCGCTGTTTCCGCCCACGGCAAGCACCCTGCCGTTGGGCAGCAAGGTGGCGGTGAAATCGCTGCGCGGCCCTTGCGGCAGCGGGGCGGCGGAGCCCCAGGTGTTGTCGCTCGGGCGGTACACCTCGGCGGTGGCGAGGTAGCCGGTGCCGTTGCCGCCGCCGACGACGAGCACCCGGCCGTCGGCCAGCAAGGTGGCGGTATGGCCCTGGCGCGCTTCGGCCAACTGCCCGGCGGGGGACCAGGCGCCGGTGGCGGGGTCGTACAGTTCGGCCTGGGCCACCTGCCCCCCGCTGGCGTGGCCGCCCGCGACGAGCACCCGGCCATCGGCCAGCAGGGTGGCGGTGTGTTCCGTGCGCGGCTGGGCCAGCGCGCTGGCACCGCTCCACAAGCCGGTGGCGGGGTCGTACAGCTCGACGCTGGCGATGAATGCGCTGCCGTCGTAGCCACCCGCCACGAGCACCTTGCCATGGGGCAGCAAGGTGGCGGTGTGGCCGCGGCGCGCGTGGGCGAGCGGGCCGGTGGCGGCCCACTGGCCGGCGGCGGGGTCGTACAGCTCGGCGCTGGCAAGGTGGCTGAGGCTGCCGCCGCCATAGCCGCCCGCGACGAGCACCTTGCCGTTGGGCAGCTGGGTGCTGGTGTGCCATTGGCGCCCATCGCCCAGGCTGCCGCTGGCCGCCCAGGTGCCCGCCTGGGCGTGCGCGGCGGGCCAGGCGGCCAGGCAGGCGATGGCGATGAACACGAACTGGAGCAGCAGGGCGCGCAGGGCGCAGGGGCGGCGGGGCATGGCGGGGCCTTGGTGTGTGACGAACCGCCGGAATGTTAAGAAATTGCAACACGCCTGTATGTCCTCAGAACTGAGGACAAGGCCTTGCCGGGGTTTGATGCCCAACAGGCCTCCAGCGCTTAGCAGGCAAGCGCCCGCAGCTATCAAAAGAGTAGTTCTTCAATCACCGCGCGCCAGCGGCAGCCACAGGGTGAATTCGCCCCCGCCCTCCCATGCCGCCCACTGGCAGCGCCCGCCCAGGGCCTGGGCGCGGTGGCGCACGTTGAGCAGGCCCTGGCCGGCCAGGGCGGCGGGCGGGCCTTCGGACAGCACGAAGGCGCCTGCGTTGTCGCGGATGCGCACCACCACGCCCGCGCCGCCCTGCCCGGCTTGCGCCTGCGGCGCGGTGGCCACGTCGATCAGGGTGGCCTGGGTGTGCTTGAGGATGTTGGCCAGCACTTCTTGCAGGATGCGCAGCACGTGCAGCGCGGACTGCGGGTCGAGCCAGGGCAGCGGGGGCAGGTCCTGCACGTTCCAGGCAAGGGTGATGCCCGCGGCCTTGAGCCGGGGCGCCAGGCGAAAGCGCACGGCCGCCAGCAGCGCCAGCAGGTCGGCATCGGCGGGGTCCAGCGAGTCGATGGCGAGCTTGAGGTCGTCGATGCAGTCCTTGAGCACCTGGGCCGTGTCGGCCGTGCTGGCCTGGCCGCGCTCGACCATGCGCAGCGCGCTCATCAGCGACGAGCCGATGCCGTCGTGCATGTCCTGCATCATGCGCTGGCGCTCGGTGGCCAGGGTCTGCTGGCGCTCCAGCGCGCGCAGTTGCTCGTGGCTGGCGGTCAGTTCGCGCTCGCGGGCGGCGAGCTGGCTTTCCAGCCCGGCGTTGGCCACCTCGACCGCGTGGATGGCGCCCACGTAGCGCCGCCAGACGATGGCCAGGAAGATGGCGAACAGGCCGATGGCGTTGTAGGGCGCCAGATAGACATGCTCCATGTCGATGCGGTAGTTGACCATCAGCAGGTCGTGCGCGCCCGCGGGCACGTTCAGCGAGAACCAGGCGAACAGCACCAGCCCCTCGCGCGACCGCGCGCGCCACGAGGCCCACAGGCCCGACGCGGCCACCACCGCCGTCAGCACGGTGATGACGAGATAGACCAGCGGCAGCATGGCATCGAGGTACGGCAGCAGCGGCGGCAGCGGCAGGGTGAGCACGGTGCCCAGCGACACCAGCCCCGCGATGCCCAGCGCCAGCGCGGGCATGCGCCGCCCGTGCACGCGGAAGGCGAAGGCGAAGGTGCACACCATGGCCCAGCCCAGCGAATTGACGGTCATCCAGCCGAACCAGTCGTCGGGCACGGGCAGGGGCCGGTCGTCCACCACGTAGTGCAGGCTGCGCAGCAAGGTGGTGACGGAGATGGCGAAGAACAGCAGGTAGATGGGCTCGCGGCGGCGCACGCAGCCCACGGCCAGCGCGAACAGGCCAATGGCCAGAAAGGCGGCGCCGGTCAGGCTGATGAAGTCGTTCTGCACGAAGCGGCGCACGCTGTAGCGCCACAGCAGGTTCTGCTCGGTGCCCACCCAGGCGCTGGAGACGGCCCCGCCCACGCCGCGCTGGCTGGCCATGCGCAGCCACACGGTGCGGGGCGGCTCGCCACCGGCGGCTTGGTTGCCCAACGCCACCCACAGGGGCCGGTTGAAGCTGTTCCACACGCGACTGCCGCGCGTGCGGTAGGCCATGCGGCCATCGACATAGACGGCGACGATGCCGATGGTCTGCCAGCGCGGCAGGTACAGAAACAAGTCCTGGCCCGGCGCGCCCGATGCGCTGGGGGCACCGGGTGTACCGGGCGGGGGCAGGTCGAGCCGGTACCAGGCCACGTCGGGCGGGGCCCGCAGCGAGGCGCCGCCCTCGGCCAGGCTGCGCTCCCGCGCGTGGGGCAGCGGCACGCTGGCCCACGCGCCTTTCTCCTCCTCCCCAGCGAAGGGCGGCGCGGGCGGAGGTTCCCAGCCCGCGCCGGGCTCCATGCGGAAGGCGGCCTGCCGCAGGTGCGTGGGGTTATCGGTAGCGCTGCCGCCGCCGCAGGCCGCGAGCCAGGCGGCCAACAGCAGCGCGGCGCACCACCTACCCGTTCGCCAGAAGGCCTTGCCTGTGGGCGGCATGGATGGCCTCGGCGCGCGTGTTGACCTGCAGCTTGGCGTAGATGCGCCGCACGAAGGTGAGCACCGTGGTGCGGGAGACGCCCATGGTGCGGGCCGTCTCCTCGGTGGTGAAGCCCTTGCTCACGCAGCGCAGCACCTCCTGCTCGCGCGCGGACAGCAGCGCGGCGGGCGGCTCGGTGGCGGGCGGCAGGCTGGCGGCGGCGCGCGCCAGGATCTTGCGCGCCACCATGGGGCTGATGGGGCTGCCGCCCGCGTGGATGCTGCGGATTTCCTCGGCCAGCTCGGCGGCGCTCACGTCCTTGAGCAGGTAGCCCATGGCCCCGGCCTCGATGGAGCGCAGCACGTGCGTTTCATCGCCAAAGATGGTGCTCACCAGCACGCTGCAGCCGGGCCACTGCGCGCGCGCGGCGCGGATCACGTCCAGGCCCGAGCCGTCGGGCAGGCCCAGGTCCACCAGCAGCACATCCATGGGCGACTGGGGCAGCAGCGCCAGCGCCTCGGCCCGGCTGGCCGCCGCCATGGCCAGCGCCAGGTCGGGCTGCGCGCCGATCATGGCGATGAAGGTGTCGCGGCAGGCCGGGTCGTCCTCGACCACGCCCACCCGCAAAGGAGCAGGCAGGCGCGCGGGCCAGGGGGCGGGCAGAGGCGGGGCGGTGTCGGGGGCCATGGGCTGGATTATGGGCAAGCGCCGGGCAGCAGCGCCATGTCATCAGTTCTGAGGACAGACAGGCGCATGGCCAATCCCTACCATCTGTGACTTCACGCCAATGCTTTCAATTTCATAGCTGCCTGCGCTTTCTGCGTGGGCGCTGGAAGCCTTTTTCATGCCCAAACGAATCGCCCTCGCCGCCGCCTGCCTGCTGGCCGCCAGCCTGGCCCCCGCGGCCACCATCACCGTCAACACCACGACCGTCATGGGGGGCGACGGCCTGTGCAGCCTGACCGAGGCCCTCGGCAGCGCGGTGACGGATACCGTCTGGGACGCCGACTGCGCGCTGGGCAGCGGCGCCGACACCATCGCGTTCGACCCCGCCGCCTTTCCCGCAGGCAGCACCATCACGCTGGGCAGCGCGCTGGACATCTACCAGGCCTCGAACACCACCATCGACGGCGGCGGGCGCGTGACCCTGGACGGCGGCGGCGCCACACCCCTGGTCACCGCCACGCTGGCGGGCACCACGCTCACGCTGCGCGGGCTGACGCTGGCCGGCGGCAATACCGCCGGCGGCGGCCCGACGGATGGCGGCGGCATCTACGCGGACGGCGTCACCCTGAACATCGACCACAGCGTCATCACCGGCAACACGGCCCTGGCCAACGGCGGCGGCCTCTTCAGCCGCGACAGCACGGTGACCATCACGGACAGCCAGTTCACCGCCAACACCGCCAGCCTGGGCGGCGCCGTCTACAGCACGGGCAGCGGCTCGCTGACGGTGACGAACAGCCGCTTCACGGGCAACATCGCCGGCCAGCAGGGCGGCGCCCTCTACAGCGGCGTGAACACGCTGGTCACCGGCAGCATCATTGCCAACAACGCCAGCCCCGCCGCAGGCGGCGCGAACAGGGGCGCGGGCGTCCGGTTCAGTGCTCCGGCCGGGCACACGTTCACGCTGAACCACAACCAGATCACCGACAACACGCCCGGCGACAACTGCTATAGCGCCATCCCCTTCACCGGCACGGGCAACCAGTACTGGCCGGAGAGCGACACGAGCTGCCCCGCAGCCGCGGGCCGCTTCGTCAACCCCCTTGCGCCGCCCGCGACCATCCCCGTGGATGCGCCCTGGGCGCTGGCGCTGCTGTCTGCGCTGGTGGCCGCGCTGGGCTTGCACCGGCGGCGACGCGGCGTTTAAGGCCAAAACACCCTTCAACGCCCGCTCAGCAAGCGCAAACAGCTATCAAAACAAAAGCAAACAAACCATGTTCCACACCCCGTGCCCCCATCCCCTGCGCGGGCTGGCCTGCGCCGCCGCGCTGGTGGCCGCTGGCGCCGCCCAGGCGGCCAGCCTCACCGTGACCAACGGCAACGACAGCGGCCCGGGCAGCCTGCGCCAGGCGCTCGCCGATGCCAACGCCAGCGGCGACACCATCGCCTTCGCGGGCGGCGTGTCCCGCGTGGCGCTGCTGGGCCAGCTCGTCATCGGCAAGAGCGTCACCATCGACGGCCCCGGCGTCACGCTGGACGGGCAGCTTCGGGGCCGCGTGCTGTGGGTCAACGCGGGCGCCACCGCCACCCTGCGCGGGCTGGTCATCACGCGCGGGCTGCTGGCAGGCAAGGGGATCGACGTGGGCGGCACGGCGCAGTCGGGCTCGTCCTGGGGCGCGGGCATCCGCAACGATGGCACGCTCACGCTCGACGGCGTGCAGGTGCAGGGCAACTACGCCACGGGCGGCGGGCAGAGCGGCATGGGCGGCGGCGGCGGGGGCAGCGGCGTGGGGCTGAACATCGGCCAGCCGGGCGAGATCAAGGGCGCGGGCGGCAGCGGAGGCAATGGCAGCAGCCTCAATGGAGGCGGTAGCGGCGCCATCGATACACCAACGGGTGGGGAGGGTTTCAGCAATGGCGGCAGCGGCAGCCATGGCGGGGGCGCGGGGGGCGGTGGCGCCGGTGGTGGCGGTGCCGGCGGCGGTGGCTGGGCGGGCGGCGGTGGCGGTGGCGGATGGTACGGCGCGGGAGGTGGCGGCTATGGCGGCGGCGGCGGGAACACCGACGCCGGGAACGGCAGCAACGGCAGCAGCGGCGGCGCAGGCGCAACCCTTGCAGGAAACGGCGGCACCGGCAGCACGGGCTTTCCAGGAAATGCTGGTGACACGGGCGGCGGCGGGGGGTATGCCACGCTCGGCGGCGTCTGGGTGGGCGGCGGCGGGGGCGGGGGATGGATTAGCGGCGGCGGAAATAGCGCCGGCGGCGCGGCGGCCGGCGGCATCTACAACGCGCCGGGCGCGCAACTCACGGTGCAGGGCGCGGGCTGCGCCATCAGCGCCAACCTGGCCGCGGGCGGTGGCGGTAGTGGTCACCCTGCCAGCTTCGCTGGCGGCCAGGCCGTGGGCGGGCTGTGGAACGATGGCCAGCTGACCCTGGCGCCCGGCTGCGAACACAGCGTCAGCGGCAACGCGGCCGGCGCCGGGATGCGGGGCCGGAACGCAGGCCCTGACCGCGCCGACGCCGACCTGCGCGACGACAAGCTGCTGCAACTGGCCGTGCTGTCCACGGGCGGCAGCGTGGGCGCCACGGCCCCGCCCACCCCCACGGCAGGCCAGATCACCAACTGCATTGCGAGCAGCGGCACCTGCCAGGCCAGCTACCTCGCGGGCGGCGTGGTGACCCTCACGGCCACGCCCGTCACCGACTGGCACGTGGTGTGGGGCGGCGACTGCGCCGGCAGCGCCACCACCTGCACCGTCACCCTGGACCAGGCGCGCAGCGTGACGGCGAGCTTCGCCATCAACACCCATGCCCTCAGCGCCAGCGCATCGCCCGCCGGCGGCGGCATCGTCACCTGCCCGGCGAGCGTGAACCACGGCGGCGGCGCCACCTGCACCGCCAGCGCGCCCCACGCGGGCTTCACCTTCACCGGCTTTACCGGCTGCGACGGCGTGGACCTGCCCAGCCGCACCTGCACCCTCGCCAACGTGCAGGCCCCGCGCAGCGTGCAGGCGCAGTACGCGGCCATCACCACCGCCACCGGCACCACCGTGCCGGCCGGCGGCGCGGGGGGCGCGGCCAGCGCCAGCTTCACCGGCGGGGGGGCGGGCTGCCGCTTCGACCCGGCGGCCACCGGGTTCATCGCGGCGGCCGCAACGCCGCCAGGCCACACCGCGCCGCAAGGCGCATTCCGCTTCAAGCTGGTGGGCTGCACCCCGGGCGCGACGGTGCGCGTCACCACCATCTGGCCGCAGGCCGTGGACGACTTCATCAAGCACAGCCATGGCAACTTCATCACGCCCGGCAACCTGCTCATCAACGGCAACACCGTGGGCTTTGACGTGACCGACGGCGGCGTGGGCGATGACGACGGCCTGCAGAACGGCGAGATCCTGGACCCGGCGATGCCCCTGGCCGCCGCACCCCCCAGCGCCCATGGCATCCCGGTACTGGGCGGATGGGGCTTGCTGCTGCTCACGCTGCTGGCGGGCTCGGCAGGCATGGTGGCGCAGCGGCGCAAGGCATTCGCCTGAACACAAACGGGGACCAGCGCTTGCCCAGCAAGCGCAAGCAGCTATTACATCAATAGCAAAAAAACAGCGGCGCAAGCCCCCGGGGCCTGCGCCGCTGCGGCGGCGAGTGGCGGCGTATCAGGCCGCGGAGCGGGCCACCGCGCCCAGGGGCACCTCGGCGGCGGCCACCACCCCGGGGGCGGGCAGCGGATGGCCGTTCAGCGCGGCGTCCAGGCGTTCGTGGTCCAGCGCGTTTTCCCAGCGCGAGACGACCACGGTGGCCACCGCGTTGCCGATGAAGTTGGTCAGCGAGCGGCACTCGCTCATGAAGCGGTCCACGCCCAGGATCAGCGCCATGCCGGCCACCGGCACCTCGGGCACCACCGCCAGGGTGGCGGCCAGGGTGATGAAGCCCGCGCCGGTCACGCCCGCCGCGCCCTTGGACGACAGCATGGCCACCAGCAGCAGCGCCACCTGGTGGCCCAGCGAGAGTTCGGTGTTGGTGGCCTGGGCGATGAACAGCGCGGCCAGCGTCATGTAGATGTTGGTGCCGTCCAGGTTGAACGAGTAGCCCGTGGGCACCACGAGGCCCACCACCGACTTGCTGCAGCCGGCCTTTTCCATCTTCTCCATCAGCGACGGCAGGGCCGATTCGGACGACGAGGTGCCCAGCACCAGCATCAGCTCGGCCTTGAGGTAGCGGCACAGCTTGAGCACCGAGAAGCCGCACAGCCGGGCCACGAAGCCCAGGATGACCACCACGAACAGCAGCGAGGTGATGTAGAACGAGCCCACCAGCCAGGCCAGGTTGACGAGCGAACCCAGGCCGAACTTGCCGATGGTGAAGGCCATGGCGCCGAACGCCCCGATGGGCGCGGCCTTCATCACGATGCCCACCACCTTGAACACGGGCGTGGTCAGCGCTTCCAGAAAATTCTGCACCGGGCGGCCGGCCTCGCCCACCATGGCCAGCGCGATGCCGAACAGCACGGCCACCAGCAGCACCTGCAGGATGTTGTCGCCCACGAAGGGGCTGACCAGCGTCTTGGGGATGATGTCCATCGCGAAGCCGGTGAGCGACATCTCGTGCGACTTGGCCACGTAGGTCTTCACGGCCGTCTGGTCCAGGTCGGCGGGGTTGATGTTCATGCCCGCGCCGGGCTGCACCACGTTGGCCACCACCAGGCCGACGACCAGCGCCAGCGTGGAGAAGAACAGGAAGTACGCCATGGCCTTGCCGAACACCCGGCCCACGGTGGAGAGCTGCGACATGCCCGCGATGCCGGTCACGATGGTCAGGAAGATCACCGGGGCGATGATCATCTTCACCAGCTTGATGAACGCGTCGCCCAGCGGCTTGAGCGCCTCGCCGTAGGCCGGCTCGAAGTGGCCCAGCAGCACCCCGAGGACGATGGCGACCACCACCTGGAAGTACAGTTGCCGGTAAAAGGGAAGCCGCACGGGATGGGCGGTGGGGGCGGTAATGGCGTGCATGGGGATGTCTCCTGAAATCACGGTGACTGCACCAGCGGGGTGCGTCGAGGGTGCCGTTTGTACCGCCGCCCCCGGATTCAGCCGATAACCTATTGGTATTAGTCGGTGGCACCGCCAGAGGGCGCCCCGTGCCCCAATATAGGGAAAACCCCTAGGTGCCAGCGAGGTGAGGCACACTCGCTGCCCTCACCATCACAGCCCGGAGCACGCTCCCGGCCCCCTGATTTCTGCCCCATGACGACGCCGCGCCTTCGCAAATTCTGGACCCTGCTGATCCTCCTCACCGGCATGGCGGGCAGCATGTTCGTGGCCGGGCAGTGGGCGTGGCAGCGTTCGCTGCACGAGGAGAGCGACAGCGTGCAGCAGCAGCTGACCCTGTACGGCCAGACGCTGGCCCAGCGCATCGACCGCTACCGCACCCTGCCCGAGGTGCTGGCGCTGGACGCGCAGCTGCAGGATGCGCTGACCCGCGCCCTGAGCCCGGCGGAGGTGGAGCAGCTCAACCTCAAGCTGGAGCAGGCCAACGGCGCGAGCCAGTCGTCCACGCTCACCCTGCTCAACCGCGAAGGGCTGGCCGTGGCGGCCAGCAACTGGCGCACCACCACCAGCAACGTGGGGGTGGACTACAGCTTTCGCCCGTATGTGCAGGAGGCGCTGGCGCAGGGGCGCGGCAGCTTCTACGGCATCGGCGTGACCACGGGCGAGCCGGGCTACTTCCTGTCGCAGGCCATCCGCGACGCCAGCGGCCACACGCTGGGCCTGGTGGCGATCAAGATCGCGCTGCAGGAGCTCGAGCGCGAGTGGCTGCAGACGCCGGACATCGTGCTGGCCTCCGACGCGCACGGCGTGGTGTTCCTGGCCAGCCAGGACGCGTGGCGCTACCGCCTGCTGGAGCCCCTGGGCGACGAGGAGCGCCGCGAGCTCAACGCCACGCGCCAGTATTCGAACCAGCCGCTGCGCCCGCTGGCCTGGCGCGTGGACGACCACATGGACAACGGCGGCCGCCTGGTGCGCCTGTTGTCGCCCGACCTGCCGCCCCTGCCCGGCCGCGTGCTGTGGCAGACCCAGCCGCTGCCCGGCACGCCCTGGCAGCTGCACCTGGTGCACGACACGCACAGCAGCATCGCCGACAGCCGCTGGGCCGCGGCGGCCGGCGGCGGCGGGTGGCTGGCACTGGCCCTGCTGGTGCTGTTCGTGCGCCAGCGGCAGCGCCTGGCGAACCTGCGCCAGCGCAGCCGCCAGGAGCTGGAGACCGTGCTGCAGCAGCACGCGCAGGAGCTGCGCACCGCCCAGGACGGCATCGTGCAGGCGGCGCAGCAGGCCGCCCAGCAGACCGACACGGGCCTCTCGCGCAGCCTGGAGCACCTGCCCCAGGGCGTGGTCATCATCGATGCCGACCTGAACCTCGTGGCCTGGAACTCGCGCTACGTGCAGCTGTTTCGCTACCCCGCCGACCTGATGCGCGTGGGCCAGCCCATCGCGGACCTGCTGCGCCACAACGCGCGCCGCGGCCTGCTGGGCCCCGGCCCGGCCGACGAGGCGATCGAGCGGCGCCTGTCGCACCTGCGCAGCGGCCTGCCCCATCTGCACGAGAGCGCCAAGGGCGATGGCACGGTGCTCGAGATCCGCGGCAACCCGCTGCCCGAAGGCGGCTTCGTGACCAGCTATGCCGACATCACCAGCTACAAGAACGCCGCACGCGAACTGCGCAGCCTGGCCGATGCGCTGGAGCAGCGCGTGGCCGACCGCACGCGCGACCTGGACGCCGCGCGGCGCGAGGCCGAGCGCGCCAACCGCTACAAGACCCGCTTCGTCGCGGCCGCCGTGCACGACCTGCTGCAGCCGCTCAATGCCGCGCGCATGTTCACCTCGCTGCTGCGCAGCCACCTGCAGGACGACGCCGAGCGGCGCACGGTGGACAGCATCGACGGCGCGCTCGCTTCGCAGGACGCGATCCTGAGCAGCCTGCTCGATATCTCGCGCATGGAGTCGGGGCAACTGGACGTGCACATCCACGACGTGGCCCTGGGCCCGCTGCTGCAGGTGCTGGCCCACAACTTCGGCGTGCTGGCCGAGGGCCAGGGCCTGAAGCTCCGCTGCGTGCCCACGCGCGCCGTGGTGCGCACCGACGAGAACCTGCTGCGCCGCATCCTGCAGAACTTCGTCTCCAACGCCATCCGCTACAGCCGGCAGGGGCGCATCGTGGTGGGCTGCCGCAGGGCCGGGGACCACCTGCGCATCGAGGTGCACGACCAGGGCCCGGGCATCCCCGAGGCGCTGCAGCGCGAAATCTTCGAGGAGTTCCGCCGCCTGGACGAAGGCCGCGCCGACGACCGGGGCGCGGGCCTGGGCCTGGCCATCGTCGAGCGCCTGGGCCGCCTGCTGGGGCACGAGATCGGGCTGCGCTCGCAGCTGGGGCGCGGCAGCGTGTTCTGGGTGCGCGTGCCGCTGGGCGACCCCGCCGCCGCGCGGCAACAGCCAGCCGCCGCCGCCACGGCCGCTCCACGGCAGCCGCAGGAAGACGCCCCGCTGCAGGGCAGCAGCGCCTGGGTGATCGAGGACGACGGCCCCACCTGCGCCGCGACACGTGCCCTGCTGGAGCGCTGGGGCTGCCAGGTGCCGCTGGCCGGCGGCGCGCCCGAGGCGCTGGCCCAGGCCGAACGCGGCCAGGCGCCGCAGCTGGTGCTGCTGGACGTGCACCTGGGCGCCCGCCACCATGGCCCCGATGTCTACGCCCAGCTGTGCGAACGCTGGGGCCAGGCCCCCGCGGTGATCCTGGTCACCGCCGAGCACGACGCCACGCTGCGCCGGCAGGCGGCCGAACGCGGCTGGGGCTTTCTGGCCAAGCCGGTGCGGGCGCCGGCGCTGCGTGCGCTGGTGAGCCAGACGCTGCTGAGACAGGGAGCATCCCCCTGAGCCGCTGCGTGGCTTCCCCCTTCTTTCTCTCTGCGCGCTGCGCGCTACGGGAAGGGGGACGGCGCCAGTGCAGGCACCGTGTGCTGGCGGCCCTCGCACGGCGTCTCGCACATGGTGCTGCGCCCGGTTGGGGAGGCTGCGCTCATTGCTACGCTTTTAGTAGCTGCCAGCGCTTGATGAATAGGCGACAGCGGCCGTTTTGATTCAGATCCCGACCTCAGGAAGACACGCCGTCTTCCGTCTCCAGGCTTTTCACCAGCACCGCCGCCTGCGTGCGGCTGTAGCACGCGAGCTTTTTCAGGATGGCCGTGACATGCACCTTCACGGTGTTCTCCGCCAGGCCCAGCGCGGCGGCGATCTGCTTGTTGAGCAGGCCGTCGGCCAGGCACAGCAGCACGCGGAACTGCTGGGGCGTGAGCTGCGCGAGCCGCGCGGCCAGTTCGGCGTCGGCCTCGGAGCGCTCGGCCGCCATGGGCGGGAACCAGCTGCCGCCGTCGAGCACGGCCTCGATGGCCTCGCCCATGGCCTCGGCCGGCGCGGACTTGGGGATGAAGCCCGCCGCGCCGAACTGCTGCGCGCGGCGGATCACGCGCGGGTGGTCGTTGGACGAGATGATGACCACCGGCAGCTCGGGGTACTCGCCGCGCACGTGCAGCAGCGAGGAGAAGCCGCGCGCGCCGGGCATGCTCAGGTCCAGCAGCACCAGCTCCACCTCGGGGTGCTCCTGCAGCGCCGTGCCCAGCGTGGCGGCGCTGGCCGCCTCCAGCGTGCGGAACTGCGGCAGGCGCTCATGCAGCACATGCAGCACGGCGGCGCGGAACAGCGGGTGGTCGTCAGCGACGAGAAGCGTGGGCTCGGCCATGGAGTGCGCAGTCTGCCACGGGGCGGTCCATCAGCACCACACGTCGCACGGAGCGGGCCAACGCATGGGGCGCGCCAAGGCCAGCGCTACCGTGGAACCGGCTTTGCCCCCGGAGGCATCCCGCTTCGCGTCGGAGGAAGGCGCGCAGCGGCTCAGAGGAAGTCATTCGCCTTTCCAGAACGCGGGCTGCGCGTACTGGTGTTTCAGGAAGTCGATCCACAGCCGCACGCGCAGCGGCAGGTGCTTGCGCTGGGGGAACACCACGTAGATGCCGTTGGGCGGCGCGGCGAAGTCCTCCAGCACCGCGACCAGGCGACCAGCGGCGATCTCGGCCTCGACCTCCCAGGTGCTGCGCCAGGCAATGCCCCAGCCGCCCAGGCACCAGTCGTGCAGCACCTGGCCGTCGGAGCAGTCGAGCGGCCCGCCGGGCTTCAGATGCATGACCTCCGTGGCGCCATCCGCAAGGGGCACCCGGAACGCCCAGCCGCGCGTCTGCGATGCGTCGCTGGACAGCGTGAGGCAGTCGTGCTGCACGAGTTCGGCCGGCGCGCGCGGCGTGCCGCGCCGGGCCAGGTATTCGGGCGTGGCCACGCACAGGCGGCGGTTGTCGGCGATGCGAACGCTCACGAGCGACGAGTCGGGCAGGTCGCCCACGCGCACGGCGCAGTCGAAGCCTTCCCCCGCGAGGTCCACCACGCGGTCGCTGAGGTTCAGCGAGATGGTCACGTCCGGGTGCGCCGAGCGAAAACGCGGCACCAGCGGCGCCACATGGCGGCGGCCAAAACCCGCGGGCGCGGTGATGCGCAAATGGCCCGTGGCCTTGACCCCGCCTTCCGACACGCTGGCCTCGGCATTGGCCACGTCGGACAGCAGGCGCTGGCAGTCTTCCAGGAACGCGCTGCCCTCGTGCGTGAGGCTGATGCGCCGCGTGGTGCGCACCAGCAGCTTCACGCCCAGGTGCTCTTCCAGCGCGTCGAGCCGCCGCCCCATGATGGCGGGCGCCACGCCCTCGGCCTTGGCGGCGGCCGTGAGGCTGCCGCGCGTAGCCACCGACACAAAGGATTCGAAGGCCTTGAGTTTGTCCATGGGCAGTGATTATGGAGACATCCGAGGGCGTGCAAGCCCGGCGCCGCACGGGCCTTACGCCCCCGGCCTTGAAGCAAAAACAGCGTCCAGCGCCCGGGGGCATTGCGCCAATAGCTATTGTTTTTATAGCATTCAGAACAGGCGCGACTTGAGGAAACCCACCGTGCCATACCGCTTGACGTCCGCGTAGTGGTCGCGCGTGAGCCCCTGCACCATGGCGGTGTAGGCATCGGCCAGGTCGGGCGCGATGGTGAAGTGGTCGTAGTTCACGATGACCTCCACGCGCTCGCCCTGGGCGGCAAGCGGTGCCAGCAGGCGGCGCACCTCGTGCTCGATGGCGTCGATGGTGGTGGCCGTGTTGATCTGCAGGCCCGAGAAGTCGATGTGCAGCAGCCTGCGCGCGGCGTCGAGCTCGAAGCGCTGCACCAGCGGGCGGTTGAGCAGCTGCTCGCGCAGGCCCAGCGGGCCGGGCTCGAACAGGCGCATGTCCATGGCCTGCAGGCCCGGGCTGATGCGCGGCGTGAAGGCCATGTGGGCCAGCACGTCGCGGTGCAGGTCGATGCCGGGCGCCAGCTCGATCAGCTCCAGCGCGCCGCCACCGCCCTCCTCGCCCGAGGGCACCAGGCGGAACACGCAGCGCTCGGTGACGTACAGCACGCGCTGGCCGCGCCGCAGCGCCTCCGCGCCGCTGAAGGTGCGGTGCTCGACCTCGCGCACCAGCTTGCGCGCGCCGCCTTCGTGCAGGATGTGCAGGTGGCCGTCGACCGCCTCCACCTGCAGCGCCCCCGCCGTGAAGGTGCCGACGAACACCACGGTCTTGGCGTTCTGGCTGATGTTGATGAAGCCGCCCGCACCCGCCAGGCGCGGCCCGAACTTGCTCACGTTGAGGTTGCCGTGCTGGTCGGCCTGCGCCAGGCCCAGGATGGCGATGTCCAGGCCGCCGCCGTCGTAGAAGTCGAACTGGTTGGGCTGGTCGATGATGGCCTGCGGGTTCACGGCCGCGCCGAAGTTCAGGCCCCCGGCGGGGATGCCGCCGATCACGCCGGGCTCGGCCGTGAGCGTGACCAGGTCGATGATGCGCTCCTCGGCCGCCACGTTGGCCACGCCCTCGGGCATGCCGATCCCCAGGTTCACCACCTGGTGCGGGCGCAGCTCCAGCGCCGCGCGGCGGGCGATGATCTTGCGCTCGGTCAGGGGCATGGCCTCCAGCGTGTCCACGGGCACGCGCAATTCGCCCGCGAACGCGGCGCTGTAGGGCTCGGCAAAGGTCTGGTGGTGGTGCGCGGGCTCGGTGGCCAGCACCACGGCGTCCACCAGCACGCCGGGCACCTTCACCTGCCGGGGGTTGAGCGTGCCGCGCTCGGCGATGCGCTCGACCTGCGCGATGACCACGCCGCCCGAGTTGCGCGCGGCCATGGCGATGGCCAGCGCTTCGAGCGTGAGCGCCTCGCGCTCCATGGTGAGGTTGCCGTCCGCGTCGGCCGTCGTCGCGCGGATGATGCCGACGTGGATCGGGAAGGCCTTGTAGAACAGGTAGTCCTGCCCGTCGATGGGCAGGACGCGCACCAGCTCCTCGGTGGTGCGCGCGTTAAGCTTGCCGCCGCCGTGGCGCGGGTCCACGAAGGTGTCGAGGCCCACGCGCGTGAGCGTGCCGGGCTTGCCCGCGGCGATGTCGCGAAACAGGTGCGTAATCACGCCCTGCGGCAGGTTCCAGGCCTCGATCTGGTTGTCCACCGCGAGCTTCTGGATGCGCGGCACCAGGCTCCAGTGCCCGCCGATCACGCGCCTGAGCAGGCCCGCGTGGCCCAGGTGGTTGAGGCCGCGCTGCTTGCCATCGCCCTGGCCTGCGGCGTAGACCAGCGTGAGGTCGCGCGGGGTCTGTGTGGCCTCCCAGCGCTGGGCGAGCGCCACGGCGATGCTCTCGGCAAAGCCGATGCCGACGAAGCCGCCCGTGGCCACGGTGTCGCCATCGT
Source organism: Acidovorax sp. GW821-FHT11A03 (assembly GCF_058809075.1). Classification (NCBI taxonomy): domain Bacteria; kingdom Pseudomonadati; phylum Pseudomonadota; class Betaproteobacteria; order Burkholderiales; family Comamonadaceae; genus Acidovorax; species Acidovorax sp. GW821-FHT11A03. The sequence continues at coordinate 5,960 of NZ_JBXASG010000008.1, read as the reverse complement.
GGATGAGCAACACCGCGTCGGCGGCGCTGACGATCTTGTTCTTGTAGGCTGCGTTCAGCGCGCCAGCGGCCAGGGGTGCCTGCATGGGTTTGTCTCCCGGTGGGTTTGTTGTGTGCGCAGCGTAGTGGGTAACCGGCCAAAGCACCATTCCGGGCGACTACGGACGGCCACCAGTTGTGCGTAAAAGTCACTGGTTTAGAGATTTTCAGCGTATTTATGTGGGCAAATATTTGCAATACAGTCTGCCCATGGCCTGCTCATACAGGTCCCGTTTTCTTTTTCATTGATCCACGTTTGCACAACTTTCTAGGCACCCCATGACCGATCGCACCAAAGTCCACGGCCTGCAAGTGGCCACCTCCCTGTACCGCTTTGTCGAAGACAAGGTGCTGCCCGGCACGGGTGTCGATGCCGCCGCCTTCTGGAAGGGCTTTGACGCCATCGTGGCCGACCTGGCCCCGCGCAACATCGCCCTGCTGGCCGAGCGCGACCGCCTGCAGACCGAGCTGGACACCTGGCACAAGGCCAACCCCGGTCCCATCAAGGACATGGTGGCCTACCGTGGTTTCCTGGAAAAGATCGGCTACCTGGTGCCCCAGCCCGCCGATGTGAAGGCCACCACCGCCAATGTGGACGACGAGCTGGCCACGCAGGCCGGCCCGCAGCTGGTGGTGCCCATCCTGAACGCCCGCTACGCGCTCAACGCCGCCAACGCGCGCTGGGGCAGCCTGTATGACGCGCTGTACGGCACGGATGCCATCAGCGAAGAAGGCGGCGCCGAAAAGGGCAAGGGCTACAACCCCGTGCGCGGCGCCAAGGTGATCGCGTTCGCGCGCCAGGTGCTGGACGACACCGCGCCGCTGGCTGCAGGTTCGCACAAGGATTCGACGGGCTACAAGGTGGAAGGCGGCCAGCTGGTCGTCTCGTTCGCCAACGGGAGCACCACGGGCCTGAAGGATCCCTCGCAGTTCAAGGGCTACCAGGGCAACGCCGCGGCACCTTCGTCGGTGCTGCTGCAGCACAACGGCCTGCACCTGGACATCCAGATCGACCGTTCCACGCCCATCGGCCAGTCCGATGCGGCGGGCGTGAGCGACCTGGTGCTGGAAGCCGCGCTCTCCACCATCCTGGACCTGGAAGACTCCGTGGCCGCCGTGGACGCCGAGGACAAGGTGCTGGGCTACAGCAACTGGCTGGGCATCATCCAGGCCACGCTGACCGAGCAGGTCGCCAAGGGCGGCAAGACCATCACGCGCGGGCTGAACCCTGACCGCATCTATACGGGCCCGCAAGGTGGCGAGGTGCGCCTGCACGGCCGCTCGCTCATGTTCCTGCGCAACGTGGGCCACCTGATGACCAACCCGGCCATTCTCTGGACCGACGCGCAGGGCGCGCAGCGCGAGATCCCAGAAGGCATCATGGATGCAGTGGTCACAACGGCCATCGCATTGCACGACCTGCAAGGCCACGGCGCGAACGGTATCCGCAACTCCCGCAAGGGCAGCGTCTACATCGTCAAGCCCAAGATGCACGGCCCCGCCGAGGTGGGCTTTGCCGCCGAGCTGTTTGGCCGCGTCGAGAAGCTGCTGGGCCTGCCCGACAGCACCGTGAAGCTGGGCATCATGGACGAAGAGCGCCGGACTTCTGTCAACTTGAAGGCCTGCATCGCTGCCGCATCGGCGCGCGTGGCGTTCATCAACACCGGCTTCCTGGACCGCACCGGTGACGAGATGCACACCGCCATGCACGCCGGCCCCATGGTGCGCAAGGGCGACATGAAGACCAGCGCCTGGATCCAGTCGTACGAGAAGAACAACGTGCTGGTGGGCCTGAGTTGCGGACTGCGCGGCAAGGCACAGATCGGCAAGGGCATGTGGGCCATGCCCGACCTGATGGCCGAGATGCTCAAGCAAAAGATCGCCCACCCCAAGGCCGGCGCCAACACCGCCTGGGTGCCCAGCCCTACCGGCGCGACGCTGCACGCGCTGCACTACCACCAGGTCAACGTGGCCGAGATCCAGATCGGCCTGGAAAAGACCGACGTGAACGCCGAGCGCGACAACCTGCTGACCGGCCTGCTCACCGTGCCCGTGGCAGCCGCCCCCAACTGGAGCGACGCCGAGAAGCAGCAGGAGCTGGACAACAACGCCCAGGGCATCCTGGGCTATGTGGTGCGCTGGGTGGACCAGGGCGTGGGCTGCTCCAAGGTGCCCGACATCCACAACGTGGGCCTGATGGAAGACCGTGCCACGCTGCGCATCAGCAGCCAGCACATGGCCAACTGGCTGCTGCACGGCGTGGTGACCGAAGCGCAGGTGCGCGAGACCTTCGAGCGCATGGCCGCGGTGGTGGACGGCCAGAACGCGGGCGACCCGCTGTACCAGCCGATGGCGGGCCACTTCGCCACCAGCATGGCCTACCAGGCCGCCTGCGACCTGGTCTTCAAGGGCCAGGAGCAGCCCAGCGGCTACACCGAACCCCTGCTGCATGCCTGGCGCCTGAAGCTCAAGGCCGCACAGGCCGCCTGATTCCGGGAACGCCGCGCGCAAAGCGCGCCACGCTCACCTATTGATAGCTGCCAGCGCCTGCCCACCAAGCGCTGGCAGCTATTTTTTATGGATTGCCCTGGCTGCGGCGGGCCACGTGCCAGTGGTGCGCGGCACGGACCGCCCGCCGCGCATGGCACCAGCGCCCAGGCTTTCCCGCTGCGCGGAAGACGGTACGCCGCAGGCGCCTTACACTGGGCCCGCAGCCGCCTCCCATCCACAGCGGGCGCGTGCCGCCCGCCATCATGCCGCCCTCCAGTGCTCCGCCATCCGCTGCGCCGTCTTCCTCCCCCTTCTCCAGCTGCCCCCTGTGCGGCCAGCCGAACCAGTGCGCCATCGCGGCGGGCCAGCCCGCCGAGAGCTGCTGGTGCATGGCGCGGGTGATCAACCCGGAAGCGCTGGCGGCTCTGCCGGCCCCAGCACGGGGCCAGGTGTGTATCTGTCCTGCGTGCGGCGCGCGGGGCGCTCCACCGGCGCCCCGGCCCGGCGCCTCTGAAGACGCGCCGGCGCCGATATGATTTCCGCTTTTGTTTTCTGCAACTATCTCCAAGGAGGCTGATATGCCCACGTACCACGTCGAAATGATGGAAGGCCGCACGGTCGAGCAAAAGCGCAAGCTGGTGGAAGAGATCACCCGCGTCTCCGTCGAGGTGCTCGGCGGTTCGCCCGAGTCGGTGGACATCCTGATCACCGACGTCAAGCGGGAGAACTGGGCCACGGGCGGCAAGCTCTGGTCGGAGAGGAGCTGACATCCCCGAGGCACTGGGCGCCGTCCCCCTGCTCTCGAATTGCTTTGCAGCAATCCGAGAAAGGGAGGGCCCGGTCCTCGGTGCGGGGTGGCCCTTCCCTGGCTGCGCTGGCCTGGGACTGCGCCAGCCCACTGAAGAGCCCGTGCTTCTTCGCAACTGAACGCCAGCCCACCGATCCATGACAACACAGCCTTCTTCTGGTTCCCTCGCCGCCCTGCGCGAACGCCATGGCGAGCGTTACCGCTGGCTGCTGCTGCTGTCCGTCATGGTCGGCACGATGGCGTCGATCATGTCGTCGACCATCGTGAACGTGGCCATCCCCGACATGAGCCACTACTTCACCCTGGGCCAGGAGCGCGCCCAATGGGTCACCTCGGGCTTCATGGTGGCCACCACGGTCTCGATGCTGACCACGCCGTGGCTCCTGTCCCGCTATGGCTACCGCGCCACCTATGTGGGCGCCATGCTCCTGCTGCTGGCCGGCGGCATCGGCGGCGGGCTGGCCCGTGATTTCGGCCTGGTGCTGGCCGCCCGGGTGGCCGAGGGGCTGGCGGCCGGGGTCGTGCAGCCCATTCCCGCCGTCATCATCCTCTACGCCTTCCAGCCCCACGAGCAAGGCCGCGCCAGCGGCATCTTCGGCATGGGCGTGGTGCTGGCGCCCGCCATCGGACCGAGCATCGGCGGCCTGCTGGTCGACTGGTTCGGCTGGCGCTCCATCTTCTTCATGGTCGTGCCGCTGTGCCTGGCCTCCCTCTGGCTCGCCTACAAATTCGTGCCCGTCACCGCGCCGGGCGGCGTGGCCGCCAACCGCCAGGGCGAGGCGCTCGACTGGCGCGGCCTGGCGCTGGGCACGGCCGGGACGCTGTGCCTGCTCAATGGGCTGGTGGCACTGCATGGGGGCACCGCATCGGAGGCCATCCTGCTGCTGGCCGGCGCCGTGGTCGCCACGGGCCTGTTCATCGGCTGGCAACGCCGGCAATTGCGGCAGGGGCGCAAGCCGCTGATGGATTTGCGGCTGTTCCAGTACCGGCAGTTCGCCATGGGCAGCATCGTGGCGTTCATCTATGGCACGGCGCTGTTCGGCTCCACCTACCTGTTGCCGGTGTTCATGCAGCTGGGGTTGTCGCTCTCGGCCTCGCACGTGGGCACCATCATGCTGCCCGCGGGCTTCGTGCTGGCCATCACCATCGCCCTGGTGGGACGGCTGGCCGACAGGCAGCCCACGCACCTGCTGGTGAGCATCGGCCTGGCCCTGCTGGCCCTGTCGTTCGGGCTCATGGTGCTGGTGGGCCTGGGCTCCGCACTGTGGATGCTGGTGGCTTTTGCGATCCTGGGCCGCATCGGACTCGGTTTCATCCTGCCGTCGCTCAACCTGGGGGCCATGCGGCCGCTGGACAAGTCGCTGATCTCGCAGGGATCGAGCGCCATCGGCTTCCTGCGCATGCTCGGCGGGGCCGCAGGTGTGAGCCTGTGCGGTATCGTGCTGGAGTGGCGCCTGGGGGCGCATGGTGCATCGCTGACCTCGGGCGCAAGCAACACGGCCCGCATCGACGCCTTTGGCGAGACCTTTCTGATGCTGACCGCGCTGTGCCTGCTGGCCCTGGTGGCCGCATGGCAGCTGCGCGAAGCACCTGCGGCCCCGGCCGATACCTCTCCCCCTTCACCCCCGGCCTGATGGCCGATTGATCCGGACTTTGCTCGACCATGTGCCAACTGCTCGGTATGAACTGCAACACGCCGACCGACGTGACCTTCAGCTTCACCGGTTTCGCGCAGCGCGGCGGCAACACAGCCGACCATGCCGACGGCTGGGGCATCGCCTTTTTCGAAGACCGGGGACTGCGGCACTTCGTGGACCATCTGCCCGCCGTGAATTCACCCGTGGCGGAGTTGATCCGTCGCTACCCCATCCAGAGCCGCAACGTGATCGCGCACATCCGCAAGGCCACCCAGGGTGTGGTGAGCTTGCAGAACTGCCACCCCTTCGTGCGCGAGCTGTGGGGCCGGTACTGGGTGTTCGCCCACAACGGTGACTTGAAGGACTTCCGCCCCCGCCTGCATGCGCATTTCCATCCGGTGGGGGATACCGACAGCGAGCACGCCTTCTGCTGGATCATGCAGGAGCTGGCCAAGTCCCATGCCAGCGTGCCCAGCATTGCCGAACTGACCATCACCTTGAAAGAGCTGGCCGCGCGCATCGCGCCGCATGGCACCTTCAATTTCCTGCTCTCCAACGGCCAGGCGCTGTGGGCCCATGCATCCACAGGGCTGTACTACATCGAGCGCAAACACCCGTTCAGCGAGGCACAGTTGTCGGACGAGGACGTGCGCATCGACTTCGCCACCCGGACCACGGCCACGGACCGCGTGGCCGTGATCGTGACGGCCCCCCTCACCACCAATGAGGAGTGGACGGCCTTCGGCAAGGAAGAACTGCTGGTGTTCGTGGACGGACAGCGGCAAGGCGGTTGAGCCACCGGGCTTTCGCGCAGGCCCTTCCCTCGATCCTCGGGGTGTACCGCCCGCGCCTGCCGGACTTAGCTTCCATAAACGCCAGTGGTGTCACGGAAGACGCACTACCCACAACGTGCTTTTTGCCGTTCCCCAAAGCAAAAAACCCCAGTCATTGCTGACTGGGGTTTTCTGGGCTGTAAGAGCCTGACGA
>NZ_JBXASG010000007.1:338413-415958 GCF_058809075.1 Acidovorax sp. GW821-FHT11A03 | reverse complement strand
ACAGTGAAACGACTTTGCGCCGATGATAGTGCGGGTTCCCGTGTGAAAGTAGGTCATCGTCAGGCTCTTACAGCCCAAACCGCCCTTCTGCTCTGCTGAGTAGAAGGGCGTTTTGCTTTGGGCCGCACGCAAGCACGTTTACATTCAACTAGCTTCTATTTCTCCGCGTTATGCAGCTGCAAGATATTCTGTATTCCCAAGGCTTTGGCACCCGCCGTGTCTGCGCGGGGTTGGTACAGCAGGGCTGGGTATCGGTGCGCGAATCGTCGTCCGGCACCCAGGGTTACGAGCCGTGCACCGACGCGGCAGCCGAGCTGGAGCCGGAAGGGTTGATACTGCGCGTTCAGGGCGTCGATTGGCCCTATCACGCTAAAGCGTATGTGTTGCTGCACAAGCCCGCAGGCACCGAATGCTCTCAAAAGCCTTCGACTTACCCAAGCATCTATACCTTGCTGCCGCCCCCTTTGCGCCAGCGGCCTACGAAAAGTGCGGTTCAAGGGGTGCAGGCTGTGGGCCGGCTGGACCAGGACACCACAGGATTGCTGTTGCTGAGCGATGATGGACAGTTCATTCACCGGATGAGTTCGCCCAAGAAACATGTGGCCAAGGTGTACCAAGTCACCACGAAGCACCCCGTGGATGGCGGACAGATCGCAAAGCTGCTTGCAGGCGTGGTGCTCGACGACGATCCAAAACCGGTGAGGGCAGCGGCCTGCGAGCAAGTGGAGAGCCATCGGCTGGACCTCACGCTGACAGAAGGAAAATACCACCAGGTCAAGCGCATGCTCGCTGCTGTTGGCAATCGCGTGGAGGGGCTGCATCGGTCGCGCATCGGTGCGATGGAGTTGCCATCCGATCTGGCCCCCGGTGCGTGGAAATGGCTCAGCCACGACGAACTGGATTTGCTTGCTCAATCCAATTGAGAGGTAAGAGGAGGGGAGCGCACAGCAGCACCCTCGCGTGTATTCGATGCTTGGCTGCTTGGAGAATATTCCAACCTGGTGCTACTGGTTGAGGGGTACTCGTGGCTGGATGCACCTGAATCCGGGCCCTCGCGATGTCGGGCCCGGGCCCTTCGAAGCCTGATTTCTTGATCCAAGGCCGTTCTACATCAAGGATGTTACGTGTTCCTGTTCGGGGTATCCGCATGGGCGGCGCTACACTCGAATGCTGTGTTGAAAGTGGTTGTGTGAAGATTTTTTCGATTGCACGCGCATACCTTGCGCTGGGTGGGCTCTGGATGTCGATGGGGGGCGTGCTGGCTGGAGCGCCTCCTTTGTTCGTGCTCAATTCCCTGGAAGCCAACGTCAGCGTCATTGACCCTGCGACCTGGACCGAGACCGTCCGCATTCCCACGGGCAAGGAGCCTCACCATCTCTATCTCACCCCCGATGAGAAGTCGATCATCGTGGCCAATGCGCTGGGTGATACGCTGACGTTCCTGGATCCGCGCACCGCACAGGTCCAACGCACCGTCCGCGGCATCGTGGACCCTTACCACTTGCGCTTTACACCGGACATGAAGTGGTTCATCACGGCGGCCAACCGGCTCAACCACGTGGACTTCTATCGCTGGGATGGCAAGGAACTGACTCTCGTCCAGCGCGTGGCCACATCCCGCACCCCAAGCCATTTGTGGATCGACAGCCGAAGTACCACGGTGTACTCCACGATGCAGGACAGCGACGAACTGGTGGCCATCGACATCGCGACGCAGACGATCAAGTGGCGCATCAAAACAGGAGCCATGCCTGCAGATGTCTACGGCAGCGCAGACGACAAGCGCGTGTTCGTGGGCCTGACTGGCAGTGACAGCGTGGAGGTGTTCGACGTTTCCGGTCGCGAACCCGTGAGCATCAAGAAAATCAAGACGGGCAATGGGGCGCACGCTTTCCGCGCGGCGGGTGACGGACGGCATCTGTATGTCAGCAACCGCGTGGCCAACTCGATCAGCAAGATCGACATGACGACCCAGCAGGTGGTCGAGTCCTACCCTGTTCCCGGGGGGCCCGACTGCATGGAGGTGTCCGCCGATGGCCGTTTCATCTATGTCAGTTCCCGCTGGGCGCGCAAGCTGTCCGTGGTGGATACTGAAACGAAGAAGGTCGTGCGGCAGGTCACGGTGGGCAAGTCTCCCCATGGCGTATGGACGCTGCAGCACGCGCCGCGTTGAACGGCGGGGCTGGCCGTAGCCGGCTTTCCCGGGGTTGGGGGCAGCTTGCCCGCGGGATCAGGGTTGCTATATTTTTTATAGCATCTGGCGCATGTATATCAGGCGCCAATGCCCAAAACGACTGTAAAACTCCTGTTTACCTCACCTTTGACACGGGCCACATGGCCGTCGCGCCTCTGGTCGCGGAGGTTCTGGCGCGCCAGCAGGTGCGCGTGACGTTCTTTGCCGCCAATGAGCGGACCCAGGAAGGCGATGGCAGCCTGGGCGCCCACTGGGCTTCGTGGTGGCGCGCACGCGCGGCAGAAGGGCATGAGTTTGCCTCGCACACCTGGGACCACACGTACTGGCGCGCCGACCTTGGCACGGTAGAAAACCCTTCGTTCCGCGTGCGTCCCTCGGCAGGGCCTCGAGAGGGGCAGGATTTCGTGCTGACGGCCGCCGGGTATTGCGAAGAGATCGCCCGGGCCGCGGACCGGTTGCAGGTGCTGACGGGCAAGACTCCCCTGCCTCTGTTTCGCGCGCCGGGGGGCAAGACATCGCCACGGCTGCTCGCCAGTGCGCGCGCATGCGGCTTCACGCATGTGGGGTGGTCCCCGGCGGGGTTCCTGGGAGACGAATTGCCCAGTGAGAAGGCCAGCAACGCCGCGCTCTTGCACAAGGCCTTGCGCGAGGTGCGCAGTGGCGACATCCTGCTGGCCCACCTGGGCATCTGGTCGCGCAAGGACCCGTGGGCGCCGGCGGTGCTGGAGCCGCTGATCGTGGGCCTCAAGGAGCGGGGGTTTTGCTTTCGCACATTGCGCGAGCATCCTGACTATGCACCCGGGAAGGGGCGCTGAGATCATGGCGGCAGGGATTGTTTGGGTTGTGCACGGCCGCCGCCTGAGCGCAGGCGGGGCCGGCGGTACGGAGGGCGCGTGACGCGATGGGGTGGCTAGGCAACGGATTTGATGCGGCTCAGCAATGGCTTTTTGAAAGCCTGTTGCAGCCAGCGATGTTCGCCATGGGACTGGGGAACCAGCTTGAAAGCGGCTACGAGGCCGCGGGCTGGATACTGGTGGGTCTTTTGCAGCTCGTGGTGATCGCCGCGGTGATTGGCCCGCTGCAGCGCTGGCGGCCGGTGGAGGCCGTGACCGACCGGGCGACGATCCGCACCGACATTCTCTACACGCTGATTCACCGGCTGGGCCTGTTCCGGCTGGGCCTGTTCCTGGCGGTGGACCCGCTGGCGGATTCGTTCTTCGGCGCCTTGCGGGTGGCGGGCATCAGCACATTCCAGCTCGATGGCCTCTGGCCCGGTATCACCGATGTACCCTGGGTCAGCCTGTTGCTGTATCTGGTGGTGTTCGATTTCGTGGACTACTGGATTCACCGGGGGCAGCACCATTTTGAATGGTGGTGGCGCCTTCATTCCCTGCACCATGCGCAGCGCCAGATGACCATGTGGAGCGACAACCGTAACCACCTGCTCGATGACCTGCTGCGCGACACGATTCTCGTGGTGGTGGCGCAACTCATCGGGGTCGCGCCGGGGCAGTTCATCGCCATCGTCGCCATCACGCAGCTCAGCGAGAGCTTTCAGCATGCCAACGTGCGTCTGTGGTTTGGCCGCTGGGGTGAGCGGCTGTGGGTGAGCCCGCGCTTTCACCGCCTGCACCACAGCATTGGGATCGGCCACGAAACCATCAAGCCGCTGCCGGGTGAGGGGGCGAGCGCGGGGCGCGCAAGGTATCGCACCGTCCTGGGCGGCCACAACTTCGGAGTGCTGCTGCCCTGGTGGGACATTCTGATGCGCACCGCCAATTTCGAGCTGCGCTTCGATCCGACGGGTGTGCGCGACCAGGTGGAAGCGGGGCCGACCGGGCAGGTGCGGGACTACGGCAAGGGTTTCTGGTCGCAGCAATGGCGTGGCTTGCTGCGGCTGCTCGGCAAGGCTTGAAAGCCCCTGCGGACGGTCAAGACGGTATGCTTGCCGGCATGGGACTTCTGTTTGATTCTTTCTGGCGCGCCGCTGCCTACTGCCTGCGCCCGCGTGTGATTGCCCTGTCCGTGCTGCCGCTCGTGCTGATGGTGGCGCTGGCGCTGGGCTTGGGGTACTTCTACTGGGACGGCGCCGTGCGGGGAATGCGCGCACTGCTGGACGCCTCCGCCCTCCTGGCCAGCTTCTGGAGCTGGCTACAGGGCTGGGGGTTGGGAGATGTCACTTCGGTGGTGGCGCCACTGATGGTGATCCTGGCGGTGGCACCCGCGCTGGTGGTGGTTTCCCTGCTGGTGGTGGCGGTGCTCATGACGCCTGCACTGGTGGCGCTGGTGGCCGACCGGCGCTTTCCGGCCCTGGAGCGCAAGAAGGGCGGCTCCTTCATCGCCAGCGTGGTGTGGTCGGTCAGTTCCACGTTGCTGGCATTGATCGCCCTGGTGGTGTCGGTGCCCCTGTGGCTGGTGCCGCCGCTGGTGCTCATCCTGCCGCCCTTGATCTGGGGGTGGCTTACTTACCGGGTGATGGCTTTCGATGCCTTGGCCGACCATGCCAGCAAGGAGGAGCGGCAGGCTATTTTTCGCCGCCACCGCAGCAGCCTGCTGGGCATTGGCATCCTGACGGGCTACCTCGGCGCTGCGCCCAGCATCGTATGGGCCTCGGGGGTGGTGTTTGCAGCGGCCTTTTTCATCCTGGTGCCGTTGGCGATCTGGATCTACACCCTCGTTTTCGCATTTTCATCGCTGTGGTTCGCGCACTACTGCCTGGCCGCGCTGGCACGCCTGCGGCAAGAGGCTGCGGGGCCGGTGGCCGCTGAGGCGCCCCCGATCCTTGCGCCGGCGAAGGAGCTGGTGCGCGGACCGGACGCCAGTGCCGAGTCGCCTCCTGCTGCCGCAGCCCCGGCGGCACTCGCAGCCCCGGCGGCACTCGCAGCGCCTCCGACGCCATCTCCCATCCACGGAACCCCTTCCCCATGACTCCCTCTTTCGGCCTGATCATCGTGGGCGATGAAATCCTGTCGGGCAAGCGCGCCGACAAGCACATGCCCAAAGTCATCGAACTGCTCTCGGCTCGCGGCCTGTCGCTGTCGTATGCGGACTACGTCGGGGACAGCCCGGACCGCATCACCGCGACACTGCGGCGGGCCTTTGCCTCGGGCGATGTGGTGTTCTCCTGCGGAGGCATCGGTGCCACGCCCGATGACCACACCCGCCAATGCGCGGCAAGCGCCCTGGGCCGTGAGCTGGCTCTGCATGCCGAGGCCGAGGCGTTGATCCGCGAACGCATGCAGGACGTTGCGCGGGAGCAAGGTGTGCCATACGAAGCCGAGCGGCCGGACAATGTGCACCGGCTCAACATGGGCGTCTTTCCCGCAGGCGCCCGCATCATCCCCAATCCCTACAACAAGATTCCCGGCTTCAGCTGCGAGGGCGTTGGCGGCGGTGCCGTCCATTTCGTGCCCGGATTCCCGGTCATGGCCTGGCCCATGATCGAATGGGTGCTCGACCACCACTATGCAGACCTGTTCAACCGTGCTCCCCAGGTCGAGCAGTCGGTGGTGGTCTATGGCGCCATGGAGGCAGCATTGACACCTCTCATGGAGCGCATAGAAAAATCGCACCCCGAGATCCGGGTGTTCAGCTTACCCAGCGTGGATCATCCACAATACGGGCGGCACATCGAACTGGGCGTCAAAGGTCCTGCTCCCTTGGTCCCGGCCGCCTGGCAGGATCTCAAGACGGGATTGCACAGTTTTGGTGCGGAGTGTGGCCCTGAATTGGTGCGCAATTTGTGATGCTTGGTGTTGATCGTTGTTGTGCACCTTATTGGTGCAATCTCGCAAATGTCCTATCGGCCTGCAGTCCGTAGTGCTCCTTCATAGTGCGGCGGCTGCACCCAGCTGGCACGCAAACTGCTTTTATTTCCACAAATTCTTTTTTCAACAAGCGCTTTACCCAGGAGAACCTGATGGCCAAGACCGTTGCAGACGTGATGAAGATGGTGAAGGAGAACGAAGTCAAGTTCGTTGACTTCCGTTTTACCGATACCCGGGGCAAGGAACAGCACGTGACCGTGCCGGTGTCCCACTTCGATGAAGACAAGTTCACGTCCGGCCACGCATTCGACGGTTCGTCCGTGGCTGGCTGGAAGGGCATTGAAGCCTCGGACATGCAGCTCATGCCCGACCCCAGCACCGCCAACATCGACCCCTTCTTCGAAGAAACCACGCTGTTCCTGCAGTGCGACGTGATCGAACCCGGTGACGGCAAGGCCTACGACCGCGACCCACGCTCCATCGCCAAGCGCGCTGAAGCCTACTTGAAGGCCTCCGGCCTGGGCGACACGGCCTTCTTCGGCCCCGAGCCAGAATTCTTCATCTTCGACGGCGTGCGCTGGTCCAACGAACCCGGCAAGGTCATGTTCGAGATCGAAGAGTACGAAGCCCCCTGGAACTCGGGCGCCAAGCTCGAAGGTGGCAACCGCGGCCACCGTCCCACCGTCAAGGGCGGCTACTTCCCCGTGCCTCCTGTCGACAGCACGCAGGACATGCGCGCCGAAATGTCCTTGATCCTCGAATCCCTGGGCATCCCGGTCGAAGTGTTCCACCACGAAGTGGCGGGCGCTGGCCAGAACGAAATCGGCACGCGTTTCAGCACGCTGGTCGAGCGCGCTGACTGGACCCAGGTCCTGAAGTACGTGGTCTGGAACGTGGCCAACGCCTACGGCAAGACGGCTACCTTCATGCCCAAGCCCTACGCTGGCGACAACGGCTCCGGCATGCACGTGCACCAGTCCATCTGGAAGGACGGCAAGAACCTGTTCGCGGGCGACGGCTACGCCGGCCTGTCGGACTTCGCGCTGTACTACATCGGCGGCATCATCAAGCACGCACGCGCCCTGAACGCCATCACCAACCCCGGCACGAACTCGTACAAGCGCCTGGTGCCCGGCTTCGAAGCCCCTGTGAAGCTGGCCTACTCGGCCCGCAACCGCTCGGCCTCGATCCGCATTCCTTACGTCGCCAACCCCAAGGGCCGCCGCATCGAAGCGCGCTTCCCCGATCCATCGGCCAACCCTTACCTGGCCTTCTCGGCCCTGATGATGGCCGGCCTGGACGGCGTGGAAAACAAGATCCATCCGGGCGAAGCCGCCACGAAGGACCTGTACCATCTGCCACCCGAAGAAGACAAGCTGGTGCCCACCGTCTGCCACAGCCTGGACCAGGCCCTGGAGTATCTGGACAAGGACCGTGGTTTCCTTACCAAGGGCGGCGTCTTTACCGACTCCATGCTCGACGCGTACATCGAGCTCAAGATGGGCGAAGTCACGCGTTTCCGCATGGCGCCTCACCCTGTCGAGTACGACATGTACTACTCGCTGTAATCGCCTCCCTGCAGGCTGTTGCTCACCAAAAAGGCGGCCTTGGCCGCCTTTTTTCATGGGGCCGGAGAGGCTGGTGAAACCAATCCCGGGGCCGTTGCATCCATGTACAAAGCCCTGCGAGGGCCTGCTGGTGTTGGATTGGCGATGCATGGTGATTGGTGGATACTCCCCTGACCCCTGCATGGCAGTGCGAGGAAACCGAATGAAGAAAACGCTCATCACCCTGTTACTCATCGCCGCGACGGCACCGGCCGCGTGGGCGCAAGACCGCATCTACCGCTGTGGCAACGAATACACCAACAACGCCGCCCAGGCCAAGGAGCGGGGATGCAAGCTGGTGGAAGGCGGCAATGTCACCGTCGTGCAGGGCACCCGGCCGGCGTCGGCGGCCCCGGCGCCCTCGGGCGGCGGCACGCCTGCGGCAACGGCGGCACCTTCGAATGCACCCCGGGCCAACAGCAACGACCAGAAAGCGCGCGATGCCGATGCGCGGGCCATTCTCGAATCCGAACTGCGCAAGGCCGAGGCCCGCCATGCCGAGCTGGTGAAGGAATACAACGGCGGCGCGCCAGAGCGCAATGCCCTCGATCTGCGCAACCCCCAGCGCTACATGGAACGCACGGCGGAGCTCAAGGCCAACGTGGCCCGCAGCGAAAGCGACATTGCCGGCATCAAGCGCGAGATCGCACGCCTGCCGCCCGCCAACTAAGTCACCTTCCTTTTTCTTGCATGGCACGCGTGTGAGCTCTTCGCCCTTTCCCGACACCCCAGTCACCGACACAGGGCGATTCCATTCGCTGGATCTGATGTCGACCCTGGTGGCCGTGCTGCGCGCCGATGGCGCCGTGCAATTTGCCAATGCGGCACTGGAAAACACGCTCGGCCTCTCGCGCCGCACCCTGGAAGGCGTGGACTTCTCCACCTTTTTCACCGATCCCGCGTTGCTGCAGACCGCGCTGGCAGGTGCCCGGGGCAAGGACTTTGCCGCCTTGCGGTATGAGGCGAGCCTCAAGCGCCTGCACCAGGACCCGGTGCCCGTGCATGTGAACGTTGCCGACGCCGAGCAGGTGGGCGAGATCCTCGTCGAGCTGTGGCCGCTGGAGCAGCAGGCGCGGCAGGACCGCGAGGAGCGCCTGCTCGACCAGGCCCAGGCCAACAAGGAGCTCATCCGCAACCTGGCCCACGAGATCAAGAACCCCCTGGGCGGCATCCGTGGTGCCGCCCAGCTGCTGGAGATGGAGCTCGAGAGCCGCGAGCTCACCGAGTACACCCAGGTCATCATCCACGAGGCCGACCGTCTGCAAAGCCTGGTGGACCGGCTGCTTGCGCCACACCGCCACCCGCACCTGGTGGGCGACGTGAACATCCACGAAGTGTGCGAGCGCGTGCGCTCGCTGGTGCTGGTGGAGTACCCGCAGGGGTTGCGCGTGCAGCGCGACTACGACACCTCGATCCCAGAATTCCGCGGCGACCGCGCCCAGCTCATCCAGGCGCTGTTGAACATTGTGCAGAACGCGGCCCAGGCGCTGACCGATCGCATCGCGGCCGGCGACGCGGTCATCACCCTGCGCACCCGTGTGGCCCGACAAGTAACGTTTGGTCGCCAGCGCTACCGGCTGGCACTGGAATTGCATGTCATCGACAACGGACCGGGCGTGCCCGACACGATCAAGGAGCGTATTTTTTACCCTCTGGTGTCGGGTCGGGATGGCGGGTCAGGGCTGGGGCTCACGTTGGCGCAAACCTTCGTGCAGCGCCATCATGGGTTGATCGAATGCGACAGCGTGCCGGGTCGCACCGACTTCCGCATCCTGATTCCCTTGCCTTGAAAGCGCACGATGGTCCCTGACACGCAACCACAGGGAAGGTAAGAAAAACATATGAAGCCGATCTGGATAGTAGATGACGACCCCTCGATCCGCTTCGTCCTGGAAAAGGCGCTGGCGCGCGAAAACCTGCCCACGCGCAGCTTCACGCACCCGCGCGAGGTGCTCGATGCGCTGGCCGACATCACCGCTGGCGACCCCGCGCGCCAAGGGCCCCAGGTCCTGGTGAGCGACATCCGCATGCCCGGCGGCTCGGGCCTGCAGTTGCTGGAAAAGGTGCGCGAACTGCAGCCTGGGCTGCCCGTCATCATCATGACGGCGTACTCCGACCTGGACAGTGCCGTATCCGCCTTCCAGCGCGGCGCCTTCGAGTACCTGCCCAAGCCTTTCGACCTGCCCAAGGCGGTGGAGCTGATCCGCCGGGCGGTGGAGGAAAGCCAGCGCGAAGAGGTGACGGAAGAGCGCCAGGCCGAGACGCCCGAGATGCTCGGGCAGGCGCCCGCGATGCAGGACGTGTTCCGCGCCATCGGCCGCCTCTCCCAGAGCCAGGTCACCGTGCTCATCACGGGCGAATCGGGTTCGGGCAAGGAGCTGGTGGCGCGCGCGCTGCACAAGCATTCGCCGGTCGCCGACGGGCCCTTCGTGGCCATCAATACCGCCGCCATCCCCAAGGATCTGCTCGAGTCCGAGCTCTTCGGCCACGAGCGCGGCGCCTTCACGGGCGCGCAGACGCAGCGGCGCGGCCGCTTCGAGCAGGCCGAGGGCGGCACCCTGTTCCTCGATGAAATCGGCGACATGCCCTTCGACCTGCAGACGCGCCTGTTGCGCGTGCTGTCGGACGGCCAGTTCTACCGCGTCGGTGGCCATGCGGCCGTGAAGGCCCACGTGCGCGTGATTGCCGCGACCCACCAGGACCTGGAAAAGCGCGTGAAGGAAGGAGGCTTCCGCGAGGACCTTTTCCACCGCCTCAACGTCATCCGCCTTCGCCTTCCTGCGCTGCGCGAGCGGCATGAGGATGTGCCCGTGCTCACGCGCCACTTCCTGCAGCAAAGCGCGCGGCAACTGGGGGTGGAGCCCAAGCGCATTGCAGATTCGGCCCTCGCGCGGCTCGAGCAGTTTGCCTTTCCGGGCAATGTGCGGCAGTTGGAGAACATCTGCCACTGGCTCACTGTGATGGCACCTGCCCAGGTCATTTCCCTGCAGGACCTGCCGCCCGAAGTGCTGGAAGCCCCCGTCCATCAACCCGTGCCGCGTGCAGGCGCCACCACCGAGCCTGCCGCGCAGCAGCTGCAGCCTTCCGCCGGTGTGCCTCCTCTCCCGCATGCGGGCCCCGTGGCCGCTGTGCCGGCTGAGCGCGTTGGTGGACTGCACCCGCCCGTGGCCCCGGCCATTGCGCCAGTCAGCGTGGCCCCCGGGGCGGCCGCCTGGCCGGTGGTTCCGGAGGTGTCCGCGGCGCCGGTTGCGGCCCCTGTCGGCCACGGCTGGGAACAGGCGCTGGAGACCGAAGCGCAGAAACTGCTCGCGGGTGGCCAGCCCGAGGTGTGGGATGCCCTGACGCGGCGATTCGAGTCACGGCTCATCCGCACCGCGCTCACCGCCACGCATGGCCGCCGCATGGAGGCCGCCCAGCGCCTGGGCATTGGCCGCAACACCATCACGCGCAAGATCCAGGAGCTGGGCCTGGATGCGCCAGATGAAGGGTGAAATTGGCCTGCAGCGCTTTATTTTTAAGCGCTGTATGCTATTAAAAATATAGCGTATTGGTGTGGCTGCGCCTCTTGCAGAAAGGCGCCGGACGGTTCGCATCGCCCCAGCCTGTGGCGAGGGCGCGGCGTGCTGGTCGGTGTCCTACACGCAAGCACTCCATGGACCGACCCGGGGCGGCGGGGGTGAATCCAACAATGAACTCACTGTTAACCAACCGGAGAGCTTCTATGTCGGATTTCAACGATGCCAACCGTGACCCCTTGACCAACGAGCCGGGCGCCCATCCCGTCGGCACCGGCGTGGGGGCCGCGATGGGTGGGGCGGCCGCTGGGGCGGCTGCGGGTGCCTTTGGCGGCCCCGTGGGGGCAGCCATTGGCGGTGTGGCGGGCGCCGTGGCCGGCGGCCTGGCTGGCAAGGCTGCCGCCGAGGCGGTCAACCCCACGGATGAAGACGCCTACTGGCGCGAACGCTACCACCGCGAGCCCTACTACGTGGGTGGCCGCACGTACGACCAATACCGCCCTGCCTACGAACTGGGCTGGTCTTCCGTAGACCGCTACGAAGGCGACTTTGAGGCCGTCGAACCCCGCCTGGCGGACGACTGGCGTGCCCGCCATTCGGACGGCCTGGCCTGGACGGATGCCCGTCCTGCCGCCCGCGCCGCGTGGGACCGCGTATCCAGCGCCCGCGTCAACAACGAGCTTCCGCTGGACGTGGCGGACAACGAAGACACGGTGGACGTTCTCAACGATCTGCTGGAATCGGCGCGCGACGGGGAGTATGGTTTCACCGCCTGTGCCGAGCGCGCCAATTCGGCGCAACTCAAGGGGGTGTTCCAGCGCCATGCGCGGGAATGCGCCGCCGCCGCCACCGAGCTGGAAAGCGAAGTCCGCCGCCTGGGTGGCGAGCCGGCCTCGGGCGGTACCGTGGCCGGGGCTTTGCACCGGGGCTGGGTGTCGGTCAAGTCGGCGCTGTCCATCAACGATGACAAGGCGGTGCTGCAAGAGTGCGAGCGCGGCGAGGACGCTGCCGTGGCGCGCTACCGCAAGGCCTTGAAGTCGGCACTGCCCGCCGATGTACGGGCCCTGGTGGAACGCCAGTCCCAGGGGGCGCAGCGCAACCATGATGAAGTGCGTGGCCTGCGCGATTCGTACTCGAACACCTGATCGGATCCTATCGGACGGCTGCACCCCCGGGCTCCGGCCCGTGGCGCATGCAAGGGCCGCCGGCGGGGCCCATGGCGCGTCTTTTGCCCGTGCATGAACCAGCAAAGGCTGCAAGGAGAAATCCTTGCAGCCTTGTTGTGGCCTGCCCGGCGTGCGCCCTGGCCGGTGGACGTGCTGCGGGCGCGCCGGCAGCAGGGCAGCCGCCTTGCCAACACGTCACGCCATCGTGAGCACCACCGGTGCATGGTCGCTGGGCTGGGGGTTCTTGCGCGGAGCGCGGTCCACCACGCACGCCGTCACCGTCGGGCGCAGGGCCTCGCTCACCAGGATGTGGTCGATGCGCAGGCCCCGGTTCTTCTGGAAGCCGAGCATGCGGTAGTCCCACCACGAATAGGTTTTTTCAGGTTGCTCGAACATGCGGAAGGTATCGGTCAGGCCGAGCGCAACCAAATCCTGGAAGTGCTGGCGCTCTTCCACCGTGTGGTGGATCGTGTCCTTCAGGCCCACCGGGTCGAATGAGTCGCGGTCTTCCGGCGCGACGTTGAAGTCGCCCAGCAGCGCCAGCCGCGGGTGGGCCCGCAACTCCTCGCGCAGCCAACGGTGCAGCGCCGTAAGCCACAGCATCTTGTACGCAAACTTTTCCGTGCCAGGGGCCTGTCCATTGACGAAATAACAGTTGACCAGCCGCAATGCGCCGGAGGGGGTGTCCACCGTGGCGGCGATGACGCGGGCCTGTTCGTCCGTGTGGCCCGGGATGTTGCGCACCACGTCCCGCAGGGGATGCCGGCTCAGGATGGCCACGCCGTTGTAGGTCTTCTGGCCGAAGGTCACCGCTTCGTAACCGGCCTCCTTCAGCGCGTCGTGCGGGAATTTGTCGTCGGTCAGCTTGAGTTCCTGCAGGCACAGGGCATCCACCGGATTGGCCTCCAGCCAGGCCAGCACCTGGGGCAGGCGCACCGACAGGGAATTCACGTTCCAGGTGGCTATTTGCATTGGGAAATCCTTTTAATAATCAATGGCTTGCAAGGTTGGCCGGGTTGTTCTGGCTGCTCTGTGCAGGCATTCATGTGGGTGTCCATGAATTCTTCTCCGTGGGCATGAATCCTATCCATGATTGTCGGCCCCAAAGGTTTCCAGATATTCGTGGATCACTGCATGGCCTTCTGCCATTCGTTTGCCTCGCACGGCTTCGGTGATCACGGTGTCTTCCATGCGCATTGGCACCTGAAGGCATCGTCATCGCAGCAAACCGGCGGCTGAGTGTGGAGACGTGTCCGGGTGCTCACATCAATCCTGTGGCATGGAAGTGCTCCTGCTGATCCATCAGTGCGCGGTCGGCGGTACTGCTGTGGCGCTCGAACTGCCGGATCTCGGCCCAAGCCTGTGCACGCAGAACCAACAGCTTATCAAGGGTGACGGGCGCTGGCGCTATCGGCAAGATGTACTGGCGCATCGTGCTGTTCATGTTGTCCATGTGGAGCTCCTATATCTGAAGGCTAGAAAACTCACGCGGAGGCGGGCTGACTGACAACAAAGAGCAGCTACACCGTGGGTAGCGTGCGCAGTGGGGGCCTACCGGTTGAGCTGAGAAGATGTTGGAAGGGGGCTCTCAGGCGCGGCTGTAAAAGCGGCGTATTGCGTCGCCATCCATCTTGAGGCGCACGGGGCGTTTTAGGACGCATCAACTTGCGTGTAGATGGGCGATGCGTTGAGCGGTGACGGTAAGTTGCTGCTAAGGGTTCCCTCCCGGTTCGCGCTTGTGGATGCAGGTGAGCGCAGTCGCCGCGACTGCGGCCGTCCAGAAGACTCTTATTCTTGTTGCGGACAAATGGCCAGCAGGGCTGGGGCTTCCCATCTGTCAGGCGCCGTCGGGTCCGGCCATTCTTGGTGCATCGGACTGCCATACCGCCACGTCTTCGAGTCAACCGTCCGTGGAGACTGGTGGTATCTTTTGACGGGGCGGATACTCGTCAACCAGGGGCAGTGAACCCGTCACAGAACCATCTGGGGAGTCGAACCCCGTAATTTCACGGCTAGAGCCTCTGAAGAAACCTTTGGCGTGTAACGATGACCCTCTTGCAAGGGCCATCATCCCGTGTTCACGCTTGTAGCTCTGGCATCGGTCAATTACGCACTAGGGATTGGGAACCCACTCGTTGCCGTTGGTCCAGTGGCTGACGAGATTGGTAAAGTGAAAGCCCGCATTGGGAACCGCAGCGTTGGCAATGTTGAACAGTGTCACGTTGCCCGCATCACGCGCCGTGTAATTGCCTGTGTAGCTTGACCAAAAGGTCCCTGCCAGCGAATAGACCATCTGGTTGGCAGCTTTGTCCCACACGCGCAGTTCGTGGCCGATGAGGCCGTTGTAGCAAATGCTGTCGATCGCCAAGCGATACCAGCGATCCTCTTGTATACGTCCGATTGCGAGCGTGCTGCCCGCATAAGGAGTGTGCGAGTCCCCATTGGAAAAGTCATTCTTGATCTCGATTTCTTCCAATGCGAGATTTCCACCACCGAAGCCCCAGTTGCCGGCGATCAGTGCTGCAGCTCTGTTGTCGCCGGGAACATGTGGGGATTGGTTGGAACCCTTGTGGCGGGCTGCGATGCCCATGTGATTGGCATTGAGCTGACCCCCTGTGAACTTCACATCCATCGCAATGGTGTGGCGGTTGTTCTGCGCGTTGTAATTCGCAGGCTTGCCGGTGTTATCGAATACGATGATGTTAGGGTTCGTGTTGAGCGCGCGGCGGGAACCGGGTACCACTGGAATGCCGCTGGCGTTCGCGTAGTAGATGGCCCACCAGTTGGGATTGGTTGAGGTAACTTGGCCGTCGGCGATCAGAACTTGGGTGTGTTGAGTCATGGAGGTTTGCTTTTAGGTTGTTGAAGAAGGCGCTCGATGGCACTCAAGCTCGGAGCTCTCTGCTCTCGATCAATGGGGGCGTGACCCTCAGAGGTCGGAATTGGCCGGTGCGCTGAGGGCGGTTTTTTACTTGGCGCTGAAACCGTCAGACCTGGGTATAGGAAGACACCCAGACGCTGATTTCCTTTCCGGCGCTGGTCGTGTTGACTGGCTCCACCCAGGGCTTGGGGCATGGGGCCGTAGAGCCGTCATCGAAGCCATTGATAAAGCCGGCCGCAAATGTGCCGGTGTAGGAGGGCAAAGTCGCCTTGCCACTGGCGGCGGTCTGCTCGCCCCACAGCAAGAAGATGGGCGTGTCTGACCCGGCTGCGTAGCCGTCGATGTTGTATTGCATGGACCCGTCCATCCCTAGGATGACTCGCAGCCGGAAGCGGCTGTAGACCGTGCCGGCTGGGCGTATCATTTCCCAGGTCGTCGCTGCGGGGCGCGTGACGACTGCCATGCATTCGGTCGTCGGCGCCACGCCCCAGCGCTCGAAGTAGATGCGTCCGTCCGGAAAGAAGGCGAAGCCCCGGCCAAAACAATAGAGACGCTCCCCGTGGCGTGTGATGGGAAAGCTGTGCGCATTGACACCGCTGGTGTCAAAGGCGAATGCGGCATGCGCGCCGCTGTAGAGGGTGCTGCCAAAGAATGTGCTCAGATTGATGTGCATCGTGAGATCGCGATGGGATGTGGGCGAGCCGCCCAGGCTGGGACCGTACTCGAATTCCACACCGTTTTTGGTGCAGGTGATGAAGTGGTTGCCGCCGATTGGGATAGTCATGTTGATTGCCTTTACGTCAAAGTTGATGAAGGCGCTCGCTGGCACTCTGGTTCGGAGTTCTCGACTCTCGAAGGGGAGGGGTTCTCGACCCTCATGGAATTCAGCGTTCCGCAACGCGGGCACTTGATGTTCAGTTGTTGAAACAGTCCTTCTGCCAGCTTGCGGTTGCAGCTGGCGCATCTCACTTCTTGCATGTTCGGCGTGCTCCTTAGTTCCCCGCCAGCTAGCTGGCGGGATCTTGGTCAATGCCGTGGTCGCTCACAGCGAAGGCGTTGCAGGGGTGCTTGTGCACGTCCTGCATTCGCCCTGTCTTTCTTCCCGATCTCAGACGACTTGGCGTAGAGCCATCCGGAATCACCCCATTCGGGGGGCGGCTGGCATCTCCCCGGTGGCTCGGGCTCCAGCGTTACTCACTCAGGCCGCTGATCCCACGCGGGGCCGCCTGATTTCGATGCATTCCTGTTCTTGGCTGCATCGCCTCATCACCGTCTCTCGCCCGGCGCCCGCGCCCACTACCAATTCAATGGCTGCCACCGTTACCGGTGATCTGCGGGGATAGCTGTTTTAAGGAGCCTTGGCTGGTTGGCCGAGCCCTGCGCCGATGCGTGTGAGCCCATCGCTCCAACCACGCTGCAGCCCTCAGGCCTGGAACCCCTCGCGTCTCCGGTCGGCGTGGCCCTGTGTGCGTCTGGGCCGGTTCGTTTCGCGTTTGTTGGTGCGATGGAAGAATTAAACCATGGTTCAATCGTAGTGTCAACTATGGTTCAGTTTTGGTATGTCGACACCGATGGCATGCGGCACCAAAACCCGCGTCAAGGGCGGTGGGATGGCTTGGGCTCTATCAAAACTGTGGGTGCGTCCCGTGCATGACTTCGTTGGCATGTGTGATGTGCCACGGGACGGGCCACCTGCTGCGGGAGCATGTTCTGGCTGGCATTCGGGTGGTGGTCTGTTCGCGTGCGTCCGCCCCCGCACGGGCTGTCAACGGTAAGACCTGCTGCGAACAAAGGCGGCATGACCGCGGGTGCTACCTCGCTTGATCCGCCAGAGGGCTGGCGGAACCCAGGCAACACTCTGGCCCGGCACGCGAGTGATGGCTGCTTGGGCAACCCTCAGTACTGCTCGCTCCTCCATACCGTCAGCACCTTGCCCAGCACTTCAAAATGCGGATTCCGTGGCGAGAGGTCATAGGGAGGGAAGTCAGGGTTCTTGGAGATGATCCGGAGGTTGAAGCCTGGACCGTCGAACTCTGGCACGCGCTGAATCAGCTTGATGAAACCTTCCTCGCCGACGCGGAAGAAATACACCCCCTCATGGTTGACCGTTCTCACACCAATGTCCACCAGCAGCGGATCGCCAGGATTAAACATGGGTCGCATCGAGGGGCCAAAGCCGGTCACGATGCACAGGTTCCTTGTACCTGTGTGAGAGGGGACATTCAGGCGCAGCCAATCATTGCTGACGCGCCAGCTTCTGATGATGCCTGGCTGGTCATCCAGGAGCAGTTGGCCCTTTCTGTCCATTCCGCCGCCCGTCGCGAACTCTGCAATCACCAAATCGGGTGGTCCGCCAGGATCATCTGACGGGGCTTCGTGTGGCGCAGATGCGACCGTAACGCCACCTGCTCCCATTGCTCCATCGCCGGTCGCGAGCCAATCAGAATTGACTCCCAAGGCCGCTGCTGCCTTCGAGTTGTTCTCGGCACTGAAGGCCCCCGACTTCCCGTCCATTACCTTTTTCACGCCTTGGTAGGACATGTTGATCGCAGCCGCGAGCTGGGCAGCCCCCATTCCTGCGCGCTTCATTGCCACTTCTAGCCGTTCTTTGTATTCAACCATGGTTGTAATATTGCCGCGTTTTTAATGAACTATAGTTGATTTTTCGAATGAACCATGGTTTAATTCATCATGCTCAAGCAAAGAATCCATTTATTTTTCCGGGGGCGCGCACTGCACAGACCCTCGGGTCACCGGGAGCCCTGCATGAACTTGATCCAGCAAAGCCACGAAGTGCTGCAGCGCGGTGCGCGCAGGTTCCTCCACGCCATTGGGTACAGGCCGCCGCGCCTGTCGGCAGAGCTGGTACCGGGCTGTTTCGAGACGTGGCGAAAGGGCTTACAGGGGGTGGTGCGGGAGGCTACGCCATGATCCAGGACGACTTCGGAAACCTCGTGGACCTCACTACCGCCGCGACCATCCACGCGCGCCTTGATGACGGTGATCAGCGGCTCTCGCGCGTGGAAGCGGAGCAGATAGCGCTGCGACGAGAACTGGAAGCCAACACCCTGGCCACTCAGGCGGTGAAGGCCGACACGGCGGAGCTGGTCGAACTATTCCAGTCATTCAAGGGCGCTATCAAGGTGCTGAACTGGCTTGGCAAATTGGCAAAGCCGATGGCCTATATCGTGGGCTGTGGCACAGCGTGCGTCGGCTTTTGGGCCACGCTGAAGGGACAAAAATGAAAGAGGGCATTCGCAAGCGCCTGGTCGAGACTGCGCTCGCCATCGCGTTCGGAGCGGCCGGTGGCGTTGCCACCTATTTTGCCGCGCAGCAGCCTAGCGATGCCGTGATCCTGGCGATGGAGCTGGGCCGCTACTACGAAAGCAGCGGCAGGCACATCGGCACGCCCTACGTGGACAGGCTGGGCAAGGGCCAGCCCCTCAGCGTGTGCAACGGCGTGACCGGCCCGGAGGTGGCGGCAGGGCGTACGTACTCGCGGGAGGATTGCAAGAGGCTGGAACTGGCCAGGTACATCGAGGCCGAGCGTCTGGCCCGTGCCGGCCTCAAGCACTGGGACACCTACAACGTCTGGGTGCGTGTCAGTCTGATCGATATGGTCTACAACCTCGGGCCTTCGGTGCTGGACGGAACCACGCTTGTTCGCCTGGGCAATTCGGGCAACCTGGTGGGCATGTGCGAGCAGATGCCCCGATGGGTGCGCGGCACCGCCAACGGCCAGTCCGTGGTGCTGCCCGGCCTGCAGGACCGGCGCGCCACCACGCGCGAGCTGTGCGTGGAATGGGGCAGGGACGGGCATTTCAGCGCAGGCCTGATCACGGAGGCGCAACCATGAGTCCCGGGCAAACCGTCGTTCTGTTGAGCCTGGCCGCGAATGCCCTGCTGGGCTGGGCCTATCTGGGCCAGCGCGACGCCACTGCCAAGGCACAGACCGCGCTGCGCGATATGCAGGGCCAGCGTGATGGTGCTCGGCAAATGGCCAGTGAATGCAGCAATGCCGTGGACGACTTGCGCAAGCTGGCCAGCCAACGGGCCCGCGACGCGGCATCTGCGCGCACGGCAGCGGCCAGCGCGGCGCAATGGCACAACCAGCGTGCAGACAAGATTCTGTTCACGCCCGCCCCCGTGCCGGGCGACGCATGTGCCAGCGCCCAGGCTCGGGTGGATGGCTGGCTGAAGGGGAGGTCGAAGCCATGAAGACAGCTATTGCCTTGATGGCTTGCTGCACGTGGCTTTCGGGCTGTGCCACGGCCCCACGCCTTGAAATGCAGCGTGTGAACGTGGCCCTGCCCATGGAATGCAAAGAACCCGTGCCCGATCGGCCGATGATGCCCACCGAGCTGCTGCGGCCGGGTGCCACGGTGGATGAGTTCATCCGGGCCGCGCAGGCCGAGATCGAGCGCCGTGAGGGGTACGAACTGAAGATGCGAGCCGCCTTGCTGGTGTGTACGGCCCCTGTCAATGCAGCGCAGCAGGGTGCACGCGTTCGCGCTGGGCAACAGATAGGCGGCTCCGGCGACCGATAGTGTCCTCTTCCTAGGGACCACGGGCATTTGTCCGACGCTTCGCGGCCGCCGTTCCGCAGACACTGGAAATCTGTTCCCGATGGAGAACTCCATGCCATCCATTCACCAGCAAGCGCTGGCTTGCGTTCTGGCCATGGGGGCCGCGGCTGCAGGTGCCCAGGGGGTGAACACTCCTGCGGTGGTGCCTGGCTTGCAGCCTGCGTTGACCCCTGCCTCCACGCCGGTGCAGACGCCGGCCCAGACGCCAGCTCCCCCGCCCGCGCAGACGCCGGCGGAAACACCGGCACCCGCTCCGGCCCTCACGCCCGCACAGACGCCCGATCCGTCGCGCGACCAGACGCCTGCAAAAGCCCCGTCAGCCACCCCATAGCTGGGTGCAAGGGGAAGGGAAGGGCACGTGCCCGCCGAAGAGGGACTCAATCCGCCGCGCGCACGTAGCTCACAAAACTGAAGGGCAGGCCGTTGGTGCTCACATGGTCGCTGCGGGCGGCCTCGGTCCAGGCTGTGCCTAGCACTGGCGCGTGGGCGTCGCCCTCGAAGTCCCGGGCGATCTCGGTCACCTCCAGCCGGTCTGCCGTCGGCAGGGCCTCGGCGTAAATCTGCGCGCCGCCGATCACCCACACCGTCTGGCGGGGATCGCACTGCGCCAGCGCAGCGTCCAGGCTCTCGGCGCGCCGGGCGCCTTCGGCCTGCCAGTCGTGCTGGCGCGTCACCACGATGTTGGTACGGCCCGGAAGGGGGCGAAAACGCGCCGGAAGCGAATCCCAGGTCTTGCGGCCCATCACCACGGGGCAGCCCTGCGTCAGCTGCTTGAAGTGCGCCATGTCCTCCGGCAGGTGCCAGGGCAGGGCGTTGTCCTTGCCGATCACACCGTTGGCGGCGCGGGCGTAGATGAGGTGCACTGGCATGGCGGGACGTCCTTGTTTTTCAGATGTGCAAGGCGGCGAGGGCACCCACGCCCAGGCCCACGGCGGCCACGCCGTACATGCCGTATTCCAGCCATTTTTTCTTGGTGAGCAGCGCAATGGCGGCCAGCGCGATGGCCACCTGCAGCGCCGTGGTGGCCTGGGCCCAGCGGTGGTGCTGGTGCATCTGGGCTTCGCTCTTGCGGTCGAATTCGTGGGCATCGGCCTCGAGCTTCTCGGCGGCCACCTTGATCTCGTTCTTCTCGGTTTCGTAGCGCTCCACCTTGGTCTGGTAGCCGGCCTTGCGGTCATCGGGTGCCAGGTCGCGGGCCAGTTCGGCCAGGGATTGCTTGGTGCTCTTGGACTGGAAGTAGTTCCACTGGTTGGAGGCCTCGGTCTTCTTGATGGCCGCGTCGTTCTTGAGCAGCCCGGCGTTGGCCTGCGTGGCGCCGCCCATGTACGAGAAGATCGCGCCCACCGTGGCCACGATGGCGGTGAACATCGCGATTTTGTTCATGGACGAGCCATTGCCGTCGTTGCCGTGGCTGGCCGTGGCGTCGTCATGGTGGCCGTGGGTGGCATGCTCCACCGCGTGGTCGTGGGGGCCGTGTACGTGAAATCCGCCGGAAGACATGGATGAAAGCTCGTGGTGGTGGTTGTGGGTGGATGCGGGCTGGGCGCTGCTGCACCTGGCCCTGGGGCTCAGGAGGTGTGGGGTCTCAAGGAGGGCTGGTGCGTGATCACACGGCCACGGGGGCCTTGATCGCCGGGTGGCACTGGTAGTCCACCACTTCGAAGTCCTCGTACTGGTAGTCGAAGATGCTGCCGGGGCGGCGCTTGATGTTCAGCACCGGGTAGGGATAGGGCGTGCGCGCCAGCTGCGTTTGCACTTGCTCGTGGTGGTTGCTGTAGATGTGGCAGTCGCCGCCCGTCCAGATGAAATCACCCACATCCAGGTCG
Organism: Acidovorax sp. GW821-FHT11A03; assembly: GCF_058809075.1. Lineage (NCBI taxonomy): Bacteria > Pseudomonadati > Pseudomonadota > Betaproteobacteria > Burkholderiales > Comamonadaceae > Acidovorax > Acidovorax sp. GW821-FHT11A03. Next base: position 394,416 of record NZ_JBXASG010000007.1, on the reverse strand, counting down.
CACTGCTGCGCCACCATGTGGGTGAGCAGGGCATAGCTCGCGATGTTGAACGGCACGCCCAGGAAGATGTCCGCACTGCGCTGGTACAGCTGGCAGGAGAGCGTGCCGCGTCCGCCGGGCTCCTGTGCTGGCGCCACGTAGAACTGGAAGAAAGCGTGGCAGGGCATGAGCGCCATCTTGCCGAGCTCGGCCACGTTCCAGGCGCTCACGATGATGCGCCGCGAATCGGGGTTGGTCTTGAGCGTCCTGACCACATCGCTGATCTGATCAATGTGCCCGCCGTCCGGCGTGGGCCAACTGCGCCACTGCACGCCGTACACCGGCCCCAGGTCGCCGTCCTCGCGCGCCCATTCGTCCCAGATGGTGACGCCGCGTTCTTTCAGCCAGTTGTTGTTGCTCGACCCCGTGAGGAACCACAGCAGCTCCTGGATGATGGACCGCAGGTGCACCTTCTTGGTGGTGACGAGCGGAAAGCCTTCCTTCAGGTCGAAACGCATCTGGTGGCCGAAAACGCTGCGGGTGCCGGTGCCCGTGCGGTCGGATTTTTCCACGCCGTGGGTGAACACGTGGCGCATGAAGTCTTCGTATTGCGAGCGGACGGGGCGGGCGTGTTCGGTCATGGCGGTTGGAAGGCGAAAGACGCGATTTTAGGGGGCGGCTGCCGGCAGGAACCGGCTAAGCTCGCAGACCTTTTCGCCCAGCTGCCCTTTTTAGAAAGAAGCCCCCGATCATGCGCCCTATCTCTCCAGCCCCTTTGTCAAGCGCCGTGCTGGCCGCTCTTGCGTTGGCTGTGCTGCTGCCGGGTTGCGTGGGCACGGTACCCACGGCGCCCACGGCGCCGCGCAAGGTCGCGCGTCCTGTGCCCAACGAGGTACCTGCCGCGCCCGCCAATCCCTGGGCGAACCTGCAAACCCAGGTAGGCAACTATCCGGTCGGGGGCTCAGACTTCCTGCGTGCCGGCCCGCTGGCCGAGCGGCTGCGTGGGCTGCTCGGTCTCGCCAACTACAACGTGCTGCTGGACAACCTGCAGGTGAGTGGGCCGCTGCGGCAAGACGGCTCCATGCTCTACATCACCGGTAACCGGCCGGACGCAGGCGACACGGAGGCTGCCGCCATCGTGGTCCACGCCGCCACCGACTCGGTACGCGTATGGCTGCTGACCGGCGGGGAGGAATGGGACGTGCAGGACCTGGGGACCCCGAAGACCCTGCCGGCCCACGTTGCCACGATGATGGAAAACGCGCGGCGCTGAGCGCGCAGCCGGTCTGCCGGATGGCGGCGTGCCCAGGGGCTGGGCGGGAATGTGTTTCTATAATCAAGAATCATTCTCAAAAAGGCCGTCACGCCATGTCTGCCGCTCACCCCCTGCACGCGCTGTACAGCCACCACCACGGGTGGCTGCAGTCCTGGCTGCGCCGGCGGCTCGGTTGTGCCGACGATGCGGCCGATCTGGCGCAGGACACCTTCGTGCGCCTGCTCGCCCGCCCGGCCGCCATCGCCCCCGACGCGATGCGCGAGCCGCGCGCCTACCTGACCACGGTGGCACGCGGGCTGCTGGTGGACTTCTGGCGCCGGGGCGAACTGGAGCGCGCCTACCTGGCAGACCTGGCCCTGCAGCCCCAGGTGCTGCAGCCATCCCCCGAAGAGCGCCTGGCCGCCGTGCAGATGCTCCACGCGGTCGATACACTGCTGCAGGGCCTGACGCCCAAGACGCGCGCGGCATGGCTCATGAACCGGCTCGACGGTCTCACGCACGCAGAGATCGCCGAGCAGCTGCAGGTGTCGGTGCCCCGCGTGCGCCAGTACCTGGCCAACGCCATGCGCCACGCCTACCACCTGCGTTTTGGCGGCGCGGCGTGAGCAGCGCGGGCTGGACAACGGGCGGCTTGCCTGGCGGCGCAGGCGACGACCACCCCGTGCCGCCTGCCGTGCTGGAGGCCGCCATCGGCTGGCAACTGCGCCAGGGCGAGGGCGCCACGTCGCCGGCGGACGCCCAAGCCCTGAACGACTGGCTGGCGGCACACCCCGACCATGCCCGCGCCTGGCGCCAGCTGGGCGACATCGACCAGCACCTGGCCCGTGCCGCCGCAGGGCCTGGAGCCCGCGCGGCCTTGCTGCTGCCACCGCGCCGGCGCCGTCCTGCCCGTGTGGTGGGCGCCGTGCTGGGCCTGGCGTTGGCGGTGGCCTGCGGCGTGCTGGTGCTGGACCGCCACCAGCCCGTGGGCCAACTGCTGGCCGACCACCGCACCGCCACCGGCGAGCGCCGCACCATCGTGCTGCCCGACCAGACCGTGCTGCACCTGAACACCCGCAGCGCTGTGGATGTCGTGTTCAGCCAAGACCAGCGCGCCATCCACCTTCGCACGGGCGAGGTCGCGGTAGAAACCAGCCATGCCGACCCGGCTGAGCGGCGCCCGTTCGTCGTGCTGACCGAGGACGGCAGCCTGCGCGCCCTGGGCACCCGCTTCACCGTGCGCCGCTGGCCACAGGCGCACGCCGCTGGTATCGGTGAAGCGCAGGGCCGTGGCGCGCCCGCCACCGAGGTCGCCGTCACCGAGTCGGCCGTCGCGGCCCGCCCGGCGACCTGTGCGGCAGCAGCGTCCGAGCCGTGCGCTGCCGAGCGCATCGTGTCGGCCGGGCAGGGCGCGCGGCTGGAGGGCGGGCGGGTGGACCCGTGGGCAGCCCCGCCCGATGCCGACGCCTGGAAGGACGGCATGCTGGTCGTGGACAACCAACCCTTGGGCGAGGTGGTGGCAACGCTCGCGCGGCACCGGGTCGGCCACCTGGGTGTCGACCCCCGCGTGGCCGGGTTGCGCGTGACGGGCACTCTGCCCCTGGCGGACACCGACCAGGCCCTGTTGGCGCTGACCGCGGCCGTGCCGGTCGATGTGGTCTGGACCACGCGCTGGTGGGTCACGCTCAAGCCGCGTGCTGAGCCCTGAGGATGAAAAAATATAAGGAAAATCGGCCACTACCGCTTGATGGGAAAGCGCTGGTAGCTATCAAAAGATGAGTGATTTGGTGCAACTGATCGACGGTTCCAGTCAGTTCAGTCCAGATCAACCAGCCCAACCTGTTCTGCCGGTTCGACAACCGCCGGTCGGTGCAGGTCGCCGCTGCAAGCTGGCCTCCCACCACCTGCGATGCCGGCCCAAAAAAGAAATCGCCCCGGCCCCCTCTCACTTTTCGGCACCCGTTCGGCAATCAGATTGAGACCGTGCATCGGCGCGGTTGCCCCCCTTTTCTGACGTGACCGTTTCGGAGCCTGACCCATGCCCTCTGCTGTTTTCCCCTTTCCGCTGAACCCTTGCGCCGCGGCGCTGCTGCTCGCGTTGGGGGCCTCTGCCGTGACCGCACAGCCAGCCACGGCAGAGGCCCCCGCGGCCACGGCCAACGCTGCAGCAGTGCGCGACTACGACCTGCCCGCCGGGCCGCTGGGAGCAGCCCTCAACCGCATCGCGCGTGACGCGGGCCTGGCCCTCACCGCCGATGCGCAGCTGGTGGAAGGCCGCAACGCGGCGCCCGTGCGGGGCCGCTTCGATGCGCCCGAGGCACTGCGCCGCGCGCTGGCAGGTTCGGGGCTGGAGCTGCGGCAGACCACGGGCGGCGTCTTCACGCTGCGCGAGGCATCGCGCCCTGCAGCGCAGGCACCCCGGCTCAGCGATGCCGCCACCCTGGGGGCCGTCACCGTGACGGCCAGCGCCGAGGCAGCGCCCGGCGATTTGCCGCCCGCCCATGCCGGCGGCCAAGTTGCCACGGGCAGCCGGGTCGGCCTGCTGGGTCCGCAGAGCCTGATGGACACGCCGTTTCACATCACCAGCTACACGGCCGAACTCATGCAGGACCAGCAGGCGATCACCGTGGCCGATGTGCTGGCCAACGACCCGTCCGTGCGCACGGTGTCGTACAGCCTGACGAACGCTGCTGCGGGGGGCGACATCTTTCTGATCCGCGGCTTCTCGGTGCAGGACTCGGTGCTGTTCGACGGCATCGGCGGCATCGCCACCAACCGTGCCGTGGCGGTCGAAGCGGCCGAGCGCGTCGAGGTGCTCAAGGGCCCCAACGCGTTGCTCAACGGCATGGCGCCCGGGGCGGGCGGCGCGGTGGGCGGCGCCATCAACCTGGTGCCCAAGCGCGCGGGCGATGTGCCGCTGACACGCCTGACCACCACGTACCTGTCCAGAGGCAACCTGGGCGGCCACCTGGACGTGGGCCGCCGGTTCGGCGACGACCACCAGTGGGGTGTGCGCTTCAACGGCATCTACCGTGACGGAAAGACCGCTACCCAGGGCCAGTCCGTCGAGCTGGGCGCTGCGGCGCTGGCCGTGGACTACCGGGGCAGTCAGTTGCGGGCCTCGGTGGATGCCGGCCACCAGACGATGAACAACGAAGCGCCGCAAGGCGCCGCGGGCTTCGGCATCGACGACGGCATTGCCATCCCCAGGCCGCCCCGGGCCAGCCATCGCATCGCGCAGGACTGGGAGTTCGCCAGGTCGCGCAGCAACTACCTCCTGGCCAAAGCCGAGTACGACCTCACCCCCGACTGGACGCTCTCTGCAGCCGCGGGTGGCAGCCACACAAGGTCCCGCTACCTCGCCACGGACGTGTTCGTGACCAGCATGCAGGGCGATGCGCAGGCCACCACGTACTTCTGGCCCAACTGGACGAACTACCGCACCGTGCAAGGCGGCCTGCAGGGCACGGTGCGCGCCGGCGAGCTTACGCACCGCATTCACCTGCATGCGTCGTACCTGAAGAAGGACAGCGGCTTCACGGCGCAGTACTACGGCTTCGACAGCTTCGCCACGAACATGTACGCACCCGCGGCCACCGCGCGTCCGTCCATCGACGGTTTCTCATCGCGGCCGCCACAGACCGATTCCTTGCAGTTGCCGTCCGTGGCGCTGTCCGACACCGTCTCGCTGTGGCAAGACCGCCTGTCCGTCACCCTGGGCGCCCGCTACCAGCGCGTGAAGGTCGTCAAGTACGACACCACCACCGGGGCCGGCAGCGCCGCGTACGACGAGCACGCGGTGACGCCGGCGCTGGCCGCGGTGTTCAAGCTACAGCCGAACGTATCGGTCTACGGCAATTACATCGAAGGGCTGGTCCAGGGCGATTCAGCACCGCTGGGCACCACCAACGCCGGGCAGGTGTTTGCGCCGGTCCGCACGAAGCAGCGGGAGGTGGGCGTGAAGGCCGACTGGGGCCGCTTCAGCACCACGGCGAGCCTGTTCCACATCCAGAAGCCGAGCGGGCTCGTGGCCTCCAACGGCGACGGCACGTTCACCTACCAGGTCGGTGCAGAGCAGCGCAACCGCGGGGTCGAGCTCAATGTCTTTGGCGAGGTGGCCCGGGGCACGCGCCTGCTGGGCGGCGTGACCTTCAACGATGCCCGGCTGACCCGAACCGAAGGCGGCACCTACAACGGCAACGCCGCGCCCAATGTGTCGCGCTGGCAACTCAACCTGGGCAGCGACCACGACGTGGCTGCCGTTCCGGGGCTGACGCTGTCGGCCCGCATGATCGCCAGCAGCGCGCAGCAGGTGGACGCCGCCAACCTGCGGCGCATTCCGGGCTGGACGCGCTGGGACATCGGTGCCCGCTACAAGACCCAGGCGTGGGGCCGGCCGCTGGTGCTGCGCGCGGGCGTGGACAACCTGTTCAACCGCAACTACTGGTCCAGTGGCTCCGGCAACTGGCTGTATGTGGGAAGTCCCCGCACAGTGACTCTCTCTGCCACGGTGGATTTCTGACGCGGAGCAGGCTCCCCTGGGCAGAGGGGCACATGGAGGGAGTTGGGGGGTGTGGGCGTCAACCCCAGTGGGCCTTGGTGCAAGAAAATGTGGACTGAATTGGCCTCTGCCGCTGGATAGGCAAGCGCTAGCAGCTATTGATTTCATAGTGATCCGGGGCATCCGCTACACCAACGCTGCAACGGGATAGCCGCCTTTTCGCAGTCAGTTAGATACCCTGTTGACGCATCTAGGTATAAATCCTGAGTATCTGGTGCAAATTAGTATTTGTGTAGGCGTCTGGAGTACCAATCGAGCATCGCAGCATCGGTATCGTTCAGTCCGTCAATGCCTGCATGCCTTGCGCCGGTGTTGAAAGGCAGATTCCCATACCAACGACCGAGGAGACTTTTCCGATGCCACATTCCACCCCTGTCACCATGCCCCAGCGCCTGGCCGTCGCCGTTGCGCTGGCCTTGACGTCGCTGTGCGGCGCCGCCAGCGCGCAGACCGAGCTCGTGATCGCCACCGTGAACAACGGCCACATGATCGAGATGCAGAAGCTCAGCAAGAACTTCGAGCAGGCGAACCCCGACATCAAGCTCAAGTGGGTCACGCTCGAAGAAGGCGTGCTGCGCCAGCGCGTCACCACCGACATCGCCACCAAGGGCGGCCAGTTCGACGTGATGACCATCGGCATGTACGAGGCGCCCATCTGGGGCAAGAAGGGCTGGCTGCAGGAGCTGAAGACCGACGCCGCCTACGACGTGGACGACCTGCTGCCCGCCGTGCGGGGCGGCCTGTCCATCGACGGCAAGTTGTTCGCCGCGCCGTTCTACGGCGAAAGCTCCATGCTCATGTACCGCAAGGACCTGGCCGACAAGGCCGGCGTGCAGGTGCCCGAGCGTCCCACCTGGCCGCAGATCAAGGACCTGGCCGCCAAGATGCACGACCCCAAGAACGGCGTGTACGGCATCTGCCTGCGCGGCAAGCCGGGCTGGGGCGACAACATGGCGTTCCTGACCACGCTGGTCAACACCTTCGGCGGCCAGTGGTTCGACATGCAGTGGAAGCCGCAGCTCGAATCCAAGCCCTGGAAGGACGCGATCACCTTCTACGTGGACCTGCTCAAGAACTACGGCCCGCCCGGCTCGTCGGCCAACAGCTTCAACGAGATCCTGGCGCTGACCAACTCGGGCAAGTGCGGCATGTGGATCGATGCGACCATCGCCGCATCCTTCGTGAGCGATCCCAAGCAGTCCAAGGTCGCCGACCAGATGGCCTTTGCCCAGGCGCCCACCATGAACACGCCCAAGGGCGCCAACTGGCTGTGGTCGTGGAACCTGGCCATCCCGGCCGGTTCGAAAAAGGTGGACGCCGCGCAGAAGTTCATCACCTGGTCCACCAGCAAGGACTACATCCAGCTGGTCGCCAAGACCAACGGCTGGGCCAACGTGCCCACCGGCACGCGCAAGAGCACCTACGCATCGCCTGAGTTCCAGAAGGCCGCCCGCTTCGCCGCCGCCGAGAAGGTCGCGATCGACTCGGCCAACCCGACCGATTCGACCCTGCCCAAGAGCCCCTACGTGGGTGTGCAGTTCGCAGCGATTCCGGAGTTCCAGGCCATCGGCATCGCGGTGGGCCAGCAGATGAGCGCGGCGCTGGCAGGCAAGACCACGGTGGACGCGGCGCTGAAGGCCAGCCAGGTGTCTGCGGACCGGGAAATGAAGAAGGCTGGTTACTACAAGTAAAGGCTGGCGGGGCCACCGAGGCTCCGCCGCCCACTGCCCATCCGTGGATTGACCAGTGCTGATCCTGGGGCTCGCCATTCACCATGGCGGCCCCGTCGCCCTTTCGGAAACACCATGAACCGCCGCCTGCTCCCCCGCCTGCTGCTCACGCCAGCCATGGCCACGCTCTTCCTGTGGATGATCGTGCCGCTGGTGATGACGATCTACTTCTCGCTCATCCGCTACAACCTGATGCAGCCGGATCAGACCGGCTTTGCCGGGCTGGAGAATTTCGAGTACTTCGTCACCGACCCCTCGTTCGGCACGGCGGTGGTCAACACGCTGCTGCTGCTCGGCAGCGTGATCCTCATCACGGTGGTGTTCGGCATCGCCATCGCGCTGCTCATCAACGAGCCGTTCGCGGGCCGGGGCATCGTGCGGGTGCTGCTGATCTCGCCGTTCTTCGTCATGCCCACGGTGAACGCGCTGATGTGGAAGAACATGATGATGAACCCCATCTACGGCGTGCTCGCCCAGGTGTGGATGTTCTTCGGCGCGCAGCCGGTGGACTGGCTCACCGACCACCCGCTGTTCTCGGTGATCGTCATGGTCTCCTGGCAGTGGCTGCCCTTTGCCACGCTGATCTTCATGACCGCGCTGCAAAGCATGAACCATGAGCAGCTCGAGGCCTCGCGCATGGACGGCGCCAACTACCTGCAGCAGCTGCGCTACCTGTACGTGCCGCACCTGGCGCGCTCTGTGGCGGTGGTGGTGATGATCGAACTCATCTTCCTGCTCAGCATCTTTGCCGAGATCTACACCACCACGGGCGGCGGCCCGGGCGATGCGAGCACCAACGTCACCTTCCTGATCTTCAAGCAGGCGCTGCTCAACTTCGATGCGGGCGTGGCCTCGGCCGGCGCGCTGTTCGCGGTGGTGCTGGCCAACATCGCGGCCGTGTTCCTGATCCGCATGGTCGGCAAGAACCTCGACAAATAACCGAAGCACCACCATGACTGCTCGACGCCGTTCCAACTATCCGCTGGGCCTGCTGGCCATGCGCACCGTGGCTGCCTGGGGCGTGGCCCTGCTGCTGTTCTTCCCGCTGGCCTGGCTGCTGCTGACCGCGTTCAAGACCGAGCTGCAGGCCATCGCCGTGCCGCCGCAGCTGTTCTTCATCCCCACGCTCGAGAATTTTCACGAGGTGCAGGAGCGCAGCGACTACCTGCTGTACGCCAGGAACTCGGTCATCACCAGCGTGCTGTCCACCCTGGTGGGGCTGATGCTGGCAGCGCCCGCGGCGTATGCCATGGCCTTCTTCAAGGGCAAGTACACCAAGGACATCCTGATGTGGATGCTCTCCACCAAGATGATGCCCGCCGTGGGCGCGCTGGTGCCCATCTACGTGCTGGCGCAAAAGAGCCACCTGCTCGACACGCAGCTCGCGCTCATCATCGTGTTCGCGCTGTCCAACCTGCCCATCATGGTGTGGATGCTGTACTCGCACTTCAAGGACATCCCGCGCGAGATCCTGGAGGCCGCTCGCATGGACGGCGCCACCCTGTGGCAGGAAGTGCGCCTGGTGCTGCTGCCGCTGGGCATGGGTGGCCTGGCATCCACCGGCCTGTTGTGCCTGGTGCTGTCGTGGAACGAAGCCTTCTGGAGCCTGAACCTCAGCGCCGCCAAGGCCGGCACGCTGGCCACGCTGATCGCGTCCTACTCCAGCCCCGAAGGCTTGTTCTGGGCCAAGCTGTCCGCCGCGTCGCTGATGGCCATTGCGCCCATCGTGGTGTTCGGCTGGTTCAGCCAGAAGCAGTTGGTGCAGGGTCTCACGTTCGGCGCGGTGAAGTAAATCCGCAGCCTGTCTTCCCCACAGTTTTTCAAGTTTTCAGGAACCCGATTCCATGGCTTACCTTCAACTGCGCGGCATCGAGAAATTCTTCGGTGAGCACCGCGCCATCAAGGGCATCGACCTCACCATCCAGCAAGGCGAGTTCATCGTCTTCGTCGGCCCCTCGGGCTGTGGCAAGTCCACGCTGCTGCGCCTGATCGCGGGGCTCGAAGCCATCGACGGTGGCTCGCTCATGCTCGACGGCCGCGACATCACCGACCAGCCTTCGAGCAAGCGCGACCTGGCCATGGTGTTCCAGAGCTATGCGCTGTACCCGCACATGAGCGTGTACGAGAACATGAGCTTCGCGCTCAAGCTGGCCAAGGTCGATCCGGCCATCGTGCGCGAGAAGGTCGAGCGCGCCGCTGCCATCCTGAACCTCACCACCTACCTGGAGCGCACGCCCAAGGAACTCTCCGGCGGCCAGCGCCAGCGCGTGGCCATCGGCCGTGCCATCGTGCGCGCGCCCAAGGTGTTTCTGTTCGACGAGCCGCTGTCCAACCTCGACGCGGCCCTGCGCGGCCAGACCCGCGTGGAGATCGCCAAGCTGCACCGCGACCTGGGCGCCACCACCATCTACGTGACGCACGACCAGGTGGAGGCCATGACCCTGGCCGACCGCGTGGTGGTGCTGCGCGACGGCGTCATCGAGCAGGTGGGCACGCCGCTCGAGCTGTACGACCAACCCGCCAACCAGTTCGTGGCCCAGTTCATCGGCACGCCGCAGATGAACGTGGTGCCCCTGCCGCAGCTGCCGCCACCGGTGCAGCAGCAGGCACCTGCGGGCGCCGAGGGCGGTGCCATCGGCCTGCGCCCCGAGAACATCACCGTGCGCAACACCGGCGTGACGCCGGTGGGCGGCCAGGTAGACCTGGTCGAAGCGCTGGGTGCCGAGACGCTGATCTATGTGAGCACACCAGGGGGCGCACAGTTCGTGGCCCGCCAGAACGACCGCACCAGCCTGCGCGCCGGTGATGCGGTCAGCCTGGACATCGACGCATCGCAAGCCCATTGGTTCGACCCCGCAGGCCGCGTGGTGGTCCGCCAGACCGCATGACCACCATGACCCTCGGACAAGAACTGCAAGGCAAGGTGGCGGCCATCACCGGCGCTGCATCGGGCATTGGCTTCGCCAGTGCCCAAGCCATGGCCGACGCGGGTGCGCGCGTGGTGCTGATCGACCGCGACGAAGCCGCGCTGGCCAAGGCCTGCGCTGCGATCGGTGCCAGCGCATTGCCGTTGGTACTGGACTTGCTGGACGCCAAGCAGTGCGCCAGCCTGCTGGCGCGCACGCTGGCCCTCGCCGGCCAGCTCGACATCTTCCACGCCAATGCCGGGCTTTACGTCGGCGGCGATCTGGTGGACGCCGACCCCGACGCCATCGACCGCATGCTGAACCTCAACGTCAACGTGGTGATGAAGAACGTGCACAACGTGCTGCCCCACATGATCGAACGCGGCACGGGCGACATCATCGTCACCAGCTCGCTGGCCGCGCATTTCCCCACGCCATGGGAGCCGGTCTACGCATCGTCCAAGTGGGCGGTGAACTGCTTCGTGCAGACCGTGCGCCGCCAGGTGTTCAAGCACGGCATCCGCGTGGGCTCCATCTCGCCCGGGCCGGTCATCACCTCGCTGCTCGCCGACTGGCCGGCCGAGAAGCTGGAAGAGGCCAAGGCGAGCGGCAGTCTCATCGAAGCGGCCGAAGTGGCCAGCGTGGTGCTGTTCATGCTCACGCGCCCCCGTGGCATGACCATCCGCGACGTGGTGATGATGCCCACGAACTTCGATCTTTAAACACCTGCATTCACGCACCATGAATTTCATCCTGCACCTGGGCCTGGGCTCGTTCCACCGCGCCCACCAGGCCGTTTACGTCCACGCATTGCGCCAGCAGGGAGACACCGGCTGGGCCATTGCGGGCGGCAACCTGCGCGCCGACATGGCCGACACCATCGCCGCGCTGCAGGCCCAGGGCGGCCGCTACACGCTGGAGACCGTCACGCCCCAGGGCGAGCGCAGCTACACCGTCATTGAATCGATCCAGCGCGTGATCCCCTACCAGGACGACCTGGCCCCGCTGATCGCCGCAGGTGCCGACCCCGCCACGCGCATCATCTCGTTCACGGTGACCGAGGCGGGTTACTACCTCGATGCGCAAGACCAGCTCGACTGGCCCAGCTTTGCCGACCTGCGCGCCGACCTCGCCGCCGTCAAGGCGGGCCAGGCGGGCCACACCCTCTATGGCGGCCTGGTGAGCATCCTGCGCGCGCGCAGGGCCGCCGGTGCCGGCCCCGTGACGCTGATGAACTGCGACAACCTGCGCCACAACGGCGACCGCTCGCGCGGGGGCCTGCTGCAGTTCATCGACGCGCTGGGCGATGCCGCGCTCAAGGCCTGGGTGCAGGAGCACACGAGCAGCCCCAACGCCATGGTCGACCGCATCACGCCACGCCCCACGCCGGACGTGGCCGAGCGCGTGAAGGCCGCCACCGGCTGGGACGACCAGGCCGCGTTGATGGGCGAGAGCTTCATCCAGTGGGTGATCGAAGACGACTTCATCGCAGGCCGCCCCGCGTGGGAAAGGGTCGGAGTCGAGATGGTCGATTCGGTGCAGGCGTACGAAGAAGCCAAGATTCGACTGCTCAACGCCACCCACAGCTGCATTGCCTGGGCGGGCACGCTGGCGGGCTACCAGTACATCCACGAAGGCACGCACGATGCCGCCATCCGCCAGATGGCCTACGACTACGTGACCGACGACGCGATCCCGGTGCTGCTGCCGTGCCCCATCGACCTGGAGGCCTACCGCGACGTGGTGCTGGACCGGTTTGGCAACCCTGCGATTGCGGACACCAACCAGCGCGTGGCCATGGATGCGTTCTCCAAGATCCCCGGCATGATCGCGCCCACCATCCGGGACCAGCTGGCCCGCGATGGCTCGTTCGACAGCGTGGCCGTGCTGCCCGCGCTGTTCCTGGCCTACCTGCAGCGCTGGCATGCCGGGCAGATCCCCTACACCTACCAGGACCAGGCCATGGACCCGGCCGTGGCGCATGCGATCTGCGATGCGCCGGACCTGGTCGCCGCCTATGCCGCGGATACCACCCTGTGGGGCGAAATGGCCTCAAACCCGCGGCTGGTTGCCACGCTGCGCAACGCCTTTGCCCGCGTGCAGGCCTTCGTGGCCGGGCGTGCGGAACGCCAGGGGTTGGTGTAAGTTGAGCGGCCCGACCACAGGAATGACGCCATGACCGTGAAGACGACGCCTGTCTCTCCGCGCCAGACCAAGCCCGAGCTGGAGCACGACTACGTGCGCTTTCCCGAGCTCGGGTACGAGTCGCCCGAGGCCGCAGGTTTCATCCGGTGCCTGTCGCATGGGTTTCCCACGCCGCTGGCGCGCTGGCACTACCACGACGAGTATGAGCTGCACCTCATCACCGCCACCTCGGGCAAGGTGTTCGTGGGCGACTGGATCGGGCAGTTCCAGCCCGGCCATCTGGTGTTGACCGGGCCGCGCCTGCCGCACAACTGGATCAGCATGGACCTGCCCGAAGGCGGCGTGCCGCTGCGCGACCTGGTGATCCAGTTCTCGCACGCGCCGCTGGTCGCCAGCAGCGAGAGCATCCCCGAGCTGCGCGAGGTGTTGCCCCTGCTGGAGCGCGCACGCCATGGCATCGAATTCTTTGGCATGGAGGCCCAGGCGCAGGAACACTGGCACCGCATCAAGGCGCGCCAGGGCCTGGCCCGGTTTGGCGCGTTCTGTGAATTCCTGAGCGACCTGGCCCGCTGCACCGACTTTCGACTGCTGTCGAGCACCCAGCTGCAAAGCGAGGACAACGACACCCAGCTCGACCAGATCAACGCCATCGTGAGCCGCATCACCGACCATCTGGCCGACCCGTTGTCGGCTGCCGACCTGGCACAGGAGCTGGGCATGACGGAGAGCCGGTTTTCCCGCTTCTTTCGCCGTGCCACGGGCAACACCTTCACCGACTTCGTGAACCTGGTGCGCGTGAACCGCGCGTGCCAGCTTCTGATGGAGACCGAGCGCTACATCACCCACATCGCCTACGACGTGGGCTTCAACAACATGGCCAACTTCAACCGCCGCTTTCTGGACATCAAGGGCATGACGCCCAGCGAGTACCGCAAACAGGGCGTGGGCCGTTTCGGGACCAAGGCATGACAGCGTTCCTTCCGCTGGTTCAGGAATAGCGCATGTACCTCGGTATTGATCTGGGCACCTCGGGTGCCAAGCTGCTGTTGCTTGGGCAAGACCAGCAGGTGCACGCCGTAGCGGACGCCCCGGTGCCGCAGCACCGCCCTCAGCCTACCTGGAGCGAGCAGCACCCCGCCGACTGGCTGGCCGCCACCGAGGCCGCCGTGGCCCAGCTGCGCGCGCAGGCTCCCGCCGCCTGGGCCCAGGTGCGCGGCGTAGGCCTGTCGGGCCATATGCATGGCGCCGTGGTGCTCGGCGCGCAGGGCGAGGTGCTGCGCCCTGCCATCCTCTGGAACGACGGGCGCGCTGCCGCCGAATGCACGGCACTGGAGCAGGCCGTGCCGGACTCGCGCCAGATCACGGGCAACCTCGCCATGCCGGGCTTTACCGCGCCCAAGCTCCTGTGGCTGCGAACGCACGAGCCCGACGTGTTTGCGCGCATCCGCAGCGTGCTGCTGCCCAAGGACTGGCTGCGCCTGCAGCTCACGGGCGATGCGGTGAGCGACATGTCCGATGCCTCGGGCACCCTGTGGCTCGATGTGGCCCGCCGCGACTGGAGCGACACCCTGCTTGCCGCCTGCGGCCTGGCCCGCGCGCAGATGCCCCGCCTGGCCGAGGGCAGCGAAGCCACGGGCGTGTTGCTCCCTGAGGTCGCTGCGCGCTGGGGCCTGCCGCCCGGCGTGGTGGTGGCTGCCGGTGCCGGCGACAACGGCGCCAGCGCTGTGGGCGTGGGGGCGCGCCAGGCCGGCCAGGGCTTCGTGTCGCTGGGCACGTCCGGCGTGGTTTTCCGCGTGGCCGACCGGTTCGCCCCGGCAACCGAGCGCGCCGTGCACGCCTTTGCCCATGCGCTGCCCGGGCGCTGGCACCAGATGTCCGTCATGCTCAGTGCCGCCAGCGCCTTTGGCTGGCTGGCCCGTATCACCGGGCGGGCCGAGGCGCAACTTTCCTCGGCCGTACAGGGCATGGACCTCAAGCGCCATGCACAGGCACCGGTCTTTCTGCCCTACCTGAGCGGCGAGCGCACACCGCACAACAATGCTGCTGCCACCGGCGTCTTCTTGGGCCTGCGCGCCGAGCACGATGCAGCCGACATGGCCTGTGCCGTGATGGAAGGCGTGGGCTTCGGCCTGATGGATGGGCTGCAAGCCATGCAGGCCGCGGCGGGCGAGGGCGGCGCATCGGCCACAGCTCCTCTGGCGCTGGTGGGCGGCGGTGCGCGCAGCGATGCCTGGGCCCAATTGCTGGCCAGCGGCCTGGGCTGCCCGCTGGAGCGCCCGGAGGGCGCCCACGCCGCCGCAGCCCTGGGCGCCGCGCGCCTGGCCGCCATGGCCTGCGGTGGAGACGAGGCCCTGTGGTGCCAGAGCCTGCCGGCCGAGGCGCGCTTTGCGCCCCAACCCGCGCAGCAGGCCCTGCTGCAGGAACGCCATGCGCGCTTTCAGGCGCTGTACCCTGCGCTGCTGCCCCATTTCTAACTGACAGTCGCTCCCTCGTTTCTTGACCACGTCCATGTCCACTTCCTCTCCTGTCCAGGTCGCCATTGCCGGCGAAGCGCTGATTGACCTCATCGGCCGTGCCGACGGCAGCTACGAGCCCTGCCTGGGTGGCGCGCTGTACAACCTGTGCCGGGCACTGGCACGCCAGGGCGTGGGCACGCAGTACCTCAACCCCTTGTCACGCGATCGCTGGGGCCGCGAACTGGCTGCGCAATTGGCGGCAGACGGTGTGCAACTGGCCCTGCCCACGCCCGTGGGCGAGGTCACCTCGCTGGCCGTGGTCAACCTTACCGAGCATGGGCACCCCGACTACGCCTTCTACCGCGAAGGTGTGGCCGACCGCACCGTGACCGCTGCGGGGCTCATCGCCGCCTGCGCCGTCCACGGCAGCGCGCTGCAGGTGGTCTGCACTGGCGCCCTGGCGCTGGACGCGCGCGACGCCGCCATCTACCTGCCCTGGCTGCAGGCCCAGCGCGCGGCGGGCCGCTGCGTGGTGGTGGACAGCAATCTGCGCCCCTCCATCATGCCCGACCTGCCGGCCTACCGCACCCAGGTGCACGCGGTCCTGGGCGAGGCCGACATCATCAAGGCCAGCGACGAAGACCTGGACCACCTGCAGGTGCCCGGCACCGATGCCCTGGCCCGCGCCCGCCACCTGCTCGCGGTCAACCCGCGTGCCCGCCTCATGGCCCTGACCCTGGGCGGCGAGGGCGCGTGGCTGCTGCAACAGGGCAGTGGCGCGCAGTGGTTCGCCAGGGAGGCCCAGCCCCTGGCCGTGGTGGACACCGTGGGCGCTGGCGACAGCTTTCTGGCGGGGCTGCTGGCGTACCTGCTGCGCGCACATGCGCAACAGCACACCTCGGCGCCTGCGGGCATGGCGGACTTCATTGCGGCCCTGCCTGCCGCCGCGTACCAGCAGGCCCTGCGCCACGCCCTGGCCAGCGCCAGCCTGTGCGTGCAGGAGCGTGGCTGCGTGCCGCCGAGCTGGCAGGCAGCGCAGGACTGGGCGGTGCAGCACCCAGCGCTGGATCAACGGCCCTGAGCGGGGCTTTCAGCCGCAATTCTTGGCAAGCGGGTCGTCAGGCCTTGTCGGCTTTGCCGGCAGCGCTGGCCAGCTTGCTGAGCATGCGGTCTGCCAGCCAGGGCTGGCGGTCTTCGTCCTCCGCCAGCTCCTTGCGGCGGATGGCGTTGCGTACCACGATGGATCCCATGAAGCGCAGTGGCTCCGGGGGGAAATGGCCCAGCGGGCCGCTCGTCAGCTTGCTGCGCGTCCACGCATTGTCCTGGTCCAGCACCAGGGACGACAGGATCTGTCCCCCCATGTAGGTGGGGCCGACGCCATTGCCCGAATAGCCGAAACCGTAGTAGATATGCGGCGCACCGTTGAAGCGGCCAAAGAACGGAAACCCCGTCACCGAGCGGTCGGATGGCCCGTTCCAACTGGCCGTGATCGGCGTGTTGCCCAGGGCCGGAAAGAACGAATGCAGGGCGCGCGTCAATTCGGCCTCGTAGGGAGAGCGCTCGTCGAACACCCGCGCCATGCGCCCGCCCCAGGCGAAGGTGTTGCCGCCCTTGCCCAGCATGAGGCGGCCATCCACGGTGCTGCGGTAGTAGTACACGAAGGTGCGGGAGTCGAGGACCGAGACGCCGTTGTCGAGCCCGATGGTCTTGAGCAGATCCGGGCATTTCTCGGTGATGATCATGTCGCTCGATACGATGGCGATGGTGCGCTCGAACTGCGCAAAGGCGCTGGCCATCCATGCATTCATCGCCAGGACCAGCTTCTTCGCCCTGACCGTGCCGCTCGGCGTGCGCACCATTGCGGGTTGATCGGCGCTGAAGTCCAGCATCGGTGTGCGTTCATGGATGCGAATGCCCATGGCCAGCGCCACGCGCCGCAGCCCGCGCACCAGCTTGCCCGGATGCACGGTGGCCGCAATCGGCGAGAACACGCCGGCCAGGTTGCGGGCCGAGCCGGACCGCGAGGCTACCTCGTGCGCAGGCAGGCTTTGGTAGGAGTGGATGCCGCGTGCCTCCAGCGCCTGCATCATCGGATCGAGCGTGCCGATCTGGGCCTGGGAGGTGGCGGTGTACAGCGTGCCGTCCTGCCGAAACTCCGCGTCGATGCCGTGCGCCCTGCAGAAGTCGCCGATGTGCCCTACCGCGGCCTCCGATGCCTTGACCAGGCGCACCGCCTCGTCTTCACCGAACAACCGGTGCAGCGTCAGGAACTTGGCGGACCAGGTGAGCAGGCATCCGCCGTTGCGCCCGCTTGCGCCGGCGCCGCAAAGGTCGCTCTCGAGTATCACGATATCGAGTTCGGGGGCCTGCAGCTTGGTCTGGATGGCCGTCCACAGGCCCGTGAAACCACCGCCGACGATGCATACATCGGCGCTGTGTTCACCCTGCAGGGCGGGGGCCAGGTCGCCGTCGTTGAAAAGCGCTTGTTCGATCCAGAAGGGACGCATGGGATTCCTCAGGAGGCCAGGGGCTGGCCATGTTCTGCCGCGCTGATTTCGAGATGGCGCACGAAGTGCTCCAGCGAAGGGGTGTCCGCAGTGGCCGATTTGGCCATGTCGTCCCAGCGCCGCAAACGGACCGCGTCCATCGCATGGGGCAATGCCTCGAAGGCCGTGGCTTGCGCCTCATCGAAGACACCGCCCTGCAGCGCCAGGCTGCGCCTGGAGTCGGGCGACAGCTGCGCGAGGTAGCCCGACTCGCGCGCGCACAGGAAGCGCTTGGCATCCACGTGCAGCCGGATAGGCTCCAGCGTCCCCGGACCGAAAAGCGCGCGCAGAAACGGCATGCAACGGTACTGGTGCACGTCGTCCAGGCCGTCCTGGGTGGGCGTGCCGCCCCATTCGTGCAGCAGGTGCCCCAGGTCATGCAGCAGCGCGGCCGCTATCAGGGCACTGCCGGCGCCAGCCTGCTCGGCCAGGTGGGCCGACTGCAGCGCATGTTCGAGTTGCGTCACGGGCTCGCCGTCATACTGGGCATGGCCCTTGGACAGGAAAAGACCGGTGATGTCCGGGATGGTGAGACTCATGGTGGGGTGTTCGTGGGTGCGGTTCAGGTGGATGCATTTCTTCGTCTGGCGCTCTGGCGGGACTGCATCACGGGCCGTCCAGGCGCGTTGCATTGAGCACGGTGTCCAGCCGCGCAGCGCGCTTCGTCAATCCATCCATCACGGACTGGAAGCGCTCCGGCGAATTCGCCTTGCCGTCCATGGCGGTGGTCAGCATCTGAAAGAGTTCCAGGTCCACGACGGGGCGCAACTGGTAGTTGGAGGAGGCACGGAATCCCGAAAGGCCATTGATGGCTTTCAAGGTGGCTTTCTCCGCGTCGGTGCGTCCATAGGCAGTGAAGAATTTCCGGATGCGCTGCTGCGTAGCGGCGGGAAGGTCTTTGCGGTAGAGGATGGGATCGTTGGGAATCAACGGCGACTCCCAGACCACACGGATGCGCGCCAGCTTGTCTGGAAAATCGGCCTGGTAGCGGGGAAGCTCTTCCGTATTGTTCGTGGCAAGGTCCACCCGTCCGTCGGCAACGGCCAGGAAATTGTCCAGGTGGTTCGCATGCATGATCTGCTTGAAGTGCTTTTGCGGCTCTATCTTGTTCTTGGCGAAAACGTAGTAGTTGGGCACCAGGTAGCCGGAGGTGGACTTCTTGTCACCTGACCCGAAGCTGTAGACGCCAGGGCGGCCAAGCACATCGGCCAGAGACTGGATGGGGCCATCTTTTCGGGCGAAGAGAACCGAGCGATAGCCGCGGGAACCGTCCAGCCGGACCATTTGTGCGAAGACGGTCGCGCGATCGCTTTCCACCAGATCAATCGCCAGCCGGTTGTTGATCCATGCAAGCTGAACGCGTCCCTCCATGAGCGCGCCGGAGATGTCTGCGTAGTTTTTGGAGGCAAGCACCTTGACTGGAATCTGCAGCTCTTTCGCGAGAGCGTCTGTGAAAGGTCTCCAGTCTTCGACGACCTTCTCGACGCTTCCCGCAACAATCAGCCCGACGGTCAGCGTGGGGTCTTTGTCGGCCGCGCTGGCAGCGAGGGTGGTCAGCAAGGCAAGCGACGCCAGAGCCCACCCCAGGCGCTGGCGGGCATGTACTGTGCGGCGAGGTCGTTCATCGGCATTCATGGAAATACATCCTTGGTCTCGAACAAGGCCAACCTGAACTGCTTCAGGGCCCTCTGCAGGGCACCTCGCGGCGCCGTGCGGCCACCCGCAGCGGTGGTGACCGATGGCGCGGGGGCACTACCAGGGCAGTGAATAGGTCTTGGTGTTGGTGAAGCTCTTCATCGCTTCCAGCACACCTTCCTTGTAGCCCAGGCCGGAGTCCTTGATGCCGCCGAAGGGCGTCAACTCCAGCCGGTAGCCCGGCACTTCGCGCACGTTCACGCTGCCCACATTCAACTCGCGGATGAAACGGGTGATGTGGTCCAGCCGGTTGGTGCATACCGATGACGAGAGGCCATAGGCGGTGCCGTTCGAGATGCGGATCGCGTCGTCGATGTCCTTGAAGCGGATCACCGGAGACACGGGCCCAAAGGTCTCCTGCTTGGCGACGGTCATCTCGGGATCCACGCGGTCGAGCACCGTCGGCGCGTAGAGCGCACCCTGGCGCTCGTGGCCGCACAGCAGCTTCGCGCCGGCCGCGATGGCTTCGTTGACCACCGACTCGAAGTGCTTTGCCGCCGCTTCGTCGATCACCGTGCCCATGTCGGTCTTTGGATCCATCGGATCGCCGTACTTCAACGCCTTGGTCTTTGCGACCAGCAATTCAACGAACTGGTCGGCAACGGCCTCATGCACCAGCATGCGCTTGACCGCGGTGCAGCGCTGGCCCGAGTTCTTGTAGGAGCCGCTGGCAGCGAGCGTTGCCGCCTCTTCGATGTCGGCATCGTCCATCACGATGATGGGGTCGTTGCCGCCGAGTTCGAGAATCTGCCGCTTGTAGGCGGCTTTGCCGGCGATGTACTTGCCGATGGCCACGCCGCCGGTGAAGGTCACCAGATCGACATCCGGGCTGGTCAGCATCTCGTCGGCGATCTCGCGCGGGTCGCCGGTGATGACCGACAGCATGGGAGACGGCAGGCCCGCCTCGTACAGGATGTCGGCCAGGATGAAGGCGGTGAGCGGTGTCTTTTCGCTGGGCTTGAGGACCATGCGGTTGTTGGTGGCGATGGAGGGCGCGACCTTGTGGATGACCTGGTTCAGCGGGTGGTTGAACGGCGTGATGGCCGTGATCGCGCCCAGCAGCGGCTCTTTCAGGGTGTAGACCTTGCGGCTCTTGCCGTGGTGCGTGAGGTCGCAGGAGAACACCTGTCCGTCATCGACCAGCGCCTGGTTGGCTGCGAACAGCAGCACATCGGAGGCGCGGCCCACTTCATACAGCGAGTCCTTGCGGCACAGGCCCGATTCGAGCGTGATGGTGCGGGAGATTTCGTCCAGGCGCGAGGCGATGATCTCGCCCGCCCGCATCAGTATCTTGTAGCGCTCGTAGCGGGTCAGCGTGGGTTTGTAGTCCCGGGCGATGCGGTAGGCCCGCCTCACATCGTCCAGCGTGGCTTTCGGCACGGTGGCAATCACTTCACCGGTGTAGGGGTAGGTGACCTCGATACTGCGGTCGCAGTAGACCCGCTCACCGGCAATGCGCAAGGCCTCGCGGTGGATGGGCGCGGGCTTCAGACTGGGTTGGCTCATGGAGTGCTCCGCAATGCGTTTACTGGGCGTGGTTCAGTGCGATGTCGATGGCATCGAAGTTGCGCAGCCGGCGGCTGGATGCGATGCCTGTGACGGGGCGGTTGCAGATCAACGGCACGCGCTGCTCGGAGACACCGCCATGGGAGCGCAGCGGGACCTCCAGCGCCGACAGGTCGTGGCGGCTGGCCGAGGTGCCGATCACCGTGTCGCGATTGCTGACGACGACGATGTCGCCGATGCGGTCGGGGGGCAGTTCGAAACGCTTGGCCGCCTCGGCCCGCGACAGGACGGATTCCATGCCCGGCACCTGCTTGATGCGCTCGATCCACTGCGCGGCGGTGAACTCGTCGGGCGCATAGACGGTGGCAAAGGAGCCGAGTGCGCCGTGGTGCACCACGTAGGGGTCGGTGATGGGCAGGATCACCCGAGCCTTCTCGGGGCCGTACCATTCGTCGAGCACGTCCTGCAGATAGATGACGTTGGGCGAGCCGTCGGCACCATGCTTGTCGTTCATGCCGTGGTCGGCCGTCAGCACGATGGTGGCGCCGAGCGCGTCAAGCTGTGCCAGGTAGCCATCCATCATGGCGTAGAAGGCGTTCGCTGCGGGGCTGCCGGGAGCCGCCTTGTGCTGGACATAGTCGGTGGTCGAAAGGTACATCAGGTGCGGGCGGCTGGACTCCATCAGCTTGACGCCTGCCGCGAAGACGAACTCCGACAGCTCCGCGCTGTAGACCGACGGAACCGGCATGCCCACCATGTTCACCACGTCGTCGATCCCGTTCTCTTCAATGGTCGCCTCGTCGGACTTCTCGGAGGAGAAGCAGATGCCCTTCATCTTGTGGCCCAGGAGCTTGCGCAGCTTGTCCTTGGCGGTGACCACCGCCACCTTGGCGCCCTCATCGGCAAACGCGGCCAGGATGGTGCCTGCGCGCAGGTACTTGGGGTCGTTCATCATCACTTCCTGGCCGAGTTCGCGGTCGAAGAAGTAGTTGCCACAGATGCCATGGACCGAGGGCGGAGCACCCGTGACGATCGACAGGTTGTTCGGGTTGGTGAACGATGGAACCACGCAGTCGGCCAGCAGGTCTGCACCGGTTTTGCGCATGCGTGCCAGATAGGGCGCCACGCCTGCGGCAATGGCCGCATCCAGATAGGCGGGCTCGCAGCCGTCCACGCAAACGATGACGATCGGGCGCAGCATCCAGCGGTAGCTGCGGGCGTTGACTTGCAGTGTCTCCTGTGTCATTTCAGACTTCCTTTTGATGGGGTTGAGAGGTGAGGGCGGCGGTGGGCGTGTCGGTGCGGCCAAACGCCTTGTGCATGCGGGCGCGGCTGTCGGCAACGTGCTGGCGAAGCGCGAGCCCGGCGGCATCGGGGTTGCCGCTGGCAATGGCTTCGACAATGTGGCTGTGCTCATCTGCGGAGACCCTCAGGCCGCCGCCGCTGTCCAGCGCGCGCATGCGAAAGAGGTGCAGCTCCTTGACCAGGCGCTTGTAGGTTTCCGTGAGCTTGCGGCTGCCCGCTGTGTCGAGCAGGATCTCGTGGAACTGAAGGTTCAGCTGCGCGTACTGCTCCACGTCCTGCGCCAGGGCCGCAGAGCGCATGGCTTCCAGCATGGCGCGAAGGCGTTCGACGGCATCGGGCTGGATGGCAACGGCCACGCGCCGTCCGATGATTTCTTCCAGTGCCTCGCGCAGCTCATAAATTTCGTCCGCCTCCTCGAAGGCGATCTCCCTGACGAACACGCCACGGTTCTTCTCGTTGCGCACCAGCCCTGCCTCTTCCAATGCGCGCAGTGCCTCACGGATCGGGCCGCGGCTGGTGTTGAAGCGCTGGGAGAGCTCGCTCTCATTGATGCGGCTGCCGACGGGCAGCTCCCCGGTCATGATCAAACGCTCTATCTCTTCCTGCATCAGCATGGGCAGCGAGCTGGTCTGAAGAAATGCGAGGGCGGCGGAGTGATTGCTTGATGTCATGGATCGCAATCTTACGCCGATATTGAAGACTGTCAACAATTTACTATTGACAGTCTTCAGTTGGCAATTTACATTTCATTCACCGAGCATGGAGCAGCATGTGCCGGAGCCCGCCACTCACCCGTTCAGGGGATAGCAAGCCTTATCAGGAGAAACAGATGACGATGAAAGCAAGCACGCGCCGTCTCGCAGCCCTATGTCTCGCTGCGATCGGCCTTGTCGCCGGCAGCGCTGCCTGGGCACAGAGGACTCCGCTTCTGGTCTACACCGCGCTGGAGACCGACGCCATGAAGCTCTACAAGGACGCTTTCGAGAAAGCGAATCCAGACATCGAGGTGAAGTGGGTGCGCGATTCCACCGGAATCGTCACTGCCAAGCTGCTCGCCGAAAAGGCCAATCCACAGGCCGACGTCGTGGCGGGCCTGGCGGCCAGCAGCCTCGCGCTACTGCAGCAGGAGGGCATGCTGCTTCCTTATGAGCCCAAGGGGTTCAAGGAGCTCAATCCTGCCTACTCCGATACCGCAAGACCCCCTGCATGGGTCGGGATGGACGTTTGGGCCGCCACGATCTGCTTCAACCGGGTGGAGGCCCAGAAGCTGGGCCTGCCCAAGCCTGAAAGCTGGAAGGATCTGACCAAGCCCATCTACAAGGGCACCATCTCCATGCCCCATCCAGCATCCAGTGGTACGGGCTACCTGGATGTCTCCTCCTGGCTGCAGATGTGGGGCGATGCCGAAGGCTGGAAGTTCATGGACGCCCTGCACCAGAACATCGCGCAGTATGTGCACTCGGGGTCCAAGCCCTGCAAGCAGGCCGGTGCCGGCGAATTTCCGATCGGCATTTCCTTTGAGTTCCGGGCCCACCAGGTCAAGAAATCCGGTGCGCCTGTCGATCTCATCTTCCCCAAGGAAGGCCTTGGCTGGGACATCGAAGCCACCAGCCTGATGAAGACCAGTACCAAGCTGGAGCAGGGCAAGCGGTTCGCCGACTGGATGGCCACCAAGGAGGCCAACCAGATCTCGTCGCGCTGGTGGGCCGTCGTGGCCTATCCGGGCCTGGTATCGAAGCTGGAGGGCATCCCGGACAACTACGAGAAGCTGCTCGCCAAGAACGACATCAACTGGGCCGCGAAGAACCGCGAACGCATATTGGCCGAGTGGAGCAAGCGCTACGAAGGCAAGGCAGAGCCCAAGTAGGAAGCCCGGCGGCGTCCCATCAGAAGAACCCACGGGGGACGCAGTCTGCAGCCCCACAACCACGAGTGCGAAACATGGACATGACCGATACCCGATTCATCGCCGGCCAGATACCGGCCGCGCCCCCTGCTGCGCTCGAGATTGTGGGCGTCCGCAAAGACTTTGAGACCTTCAGCGCGCTGCGCGACGTGCACCTGCGGGTCAACAAGGGCGAAATGCTGTGCTTCCTCGGCCCCTCGGGCTGCGGCAAGACGACGCTGCTGCGCATCATCGCAGGCCTAGAAACACAGACGTCCGGGCAGATCCTGCAAGACGGCAAGGACGTCTCCTGGCTGCCCCCGGATGGGCGGGACTATGGGATCGTCTTCCAGTCCTATGCCCTCTTTCCCAATCTTTCGATTGCCGAGAACGTGGGCTATGGGCTGGTCAACAGCCGCGCCAGGAAGGCGGAAATCAAGGCGCGCGTCGAGGAGTTGCTGAAGCTCGTCGGCCTGCCGACCTCCGGCCACAAGTATCCCAGCCAGCTGTCCGGCGGACAACAGCAGCGCGTGGCGCTGGCCCGGGCCCTGGCCACACGCCCCGGCCTTTTGCTGCTCGATGAGCCGCTGTCCGCACTCGACGCGCTGGAGCGCATCCGGCTGCGCGGAGAGATTCGCCGGCTGCAAAAGCAGGTGGGCATCACCACCATCATGGTCACGCACGACCAGGAAGAAGCACTGTCCATGGCGGACCGCATCGTGGTCATGAACCATGGGGTGATCGAGCAGGTCGGGACCCCCATGGATATCTACGAACGGCCCGCCACGCCGTTCGTGGCGGATTTCGTCGGCAAGGTCAACGTGCTGCGCTCCGTGGCGCTGGGGAATCAGCGTTTTCAGGTGGGGGACATGGAGCTGGAGTGCAGCGCCTGCGATGGGCGGTTCGAGCCCGGCGAAGACGTGAATCTCTATCTGCGACCCGAGGACCGTGCGGTCGAGAACCTGGACCACAGCACCGCCAACCGGCTGCAAGTGCTGGTCACCAAGGTCGAGTTCCTGGGCGGGCTGTGCATTGCCGAGGTGACGGCCGATGCGCTGCATGGGCAAACGCTGGGACTGCACTTTTCCCTCAATCAGCTCCATGACCTCGGCATCCGAGAAGGCAATACCATCGACATTGCCCTGCGGGCCAACCGCATCCGTGCCTTTTCTGCGCGCAGGCCCGGGCCATGACCGCACTGTCCCGCCCCTCCGCTGCCATGACGGCAACCCCACTGCGGCCCATGCTGCGCTGGAGCCGTGACGAGACCATCGCACGGGCCATTCTGCTGGCCGTGATGGCCATGCTGCTGGTCTTTCTGGTGGCACCACTGCTGACCATCCTGGCGCAGGCCGTACAGGACAAGAGCGGCCGTTTCGTCGGCCTCACGCACTTCATCACCTACTTCAAGACCCCCAGCCTTCTGGGCGCGGCGTGGAATTCGATCTGGGTGTCTGCCGCCGTGGTGGCGATCTCCGTGCCTCTGGCCTTCGTGTTCGCCTATGCGCTGACCCGCAGCAGCATACCGATGCCACTTAAGGCGGTCTTTCGGCTGATCGCGCTGATCCCTTTGCTGGCGCCTTCACTGCTGTCCGCCATATCGTTCGTGCAGTGGTTTGGAAACCAGGGCGCACTCAAGTTCCTGCTGGGCGGCATGTCGATCTACGGGGCGCCGGGAATCATCCTCGCCGAGGTGTACAACACCTTCCCGCATGCCCTGATGATTCTGGTCACGGCCCTGTCGCTCGCCGACGGCCGGCTGTACGAGGCGGCCACTGCGCTGCGCACGCGGCCGGTTCGCCAGTTCATGACCATCACGCTGCCATCGTGCAAGTACGGCCTCATCAGCGCGGCCACCGTGGTCTTCACCTATGTGATCAGCGATTTCGGTGCGCCCAAGGTGATCGGGGGCAACTTCAACGTGCTGTCGGTGGACGTTTTCAAGCAGGTCGTGGGGCAGCACAATTTCTCCATCGGCGCCGTTGTCGGCATGCTGCTGCTGATTCCGTCGGTCATTTCCTTCGTGATCGACTACGTGGTGCGGCGCAAGCTGAAGGCACAGCTCACGGCCCGCTCGGTGCCTTACGTCCCCAAGCGGCGCAAGGTCGCCGATGCGCTGCTCACGCTCTTCTGCACGGTGGTCTGTGGCCTGCTTCTGGCCACCATCGGCATGGCTATCTACACCTCGCTGATCTCCCTGTGGCCCTATGACCTTTCGTTCACGCTGAAGCACTACCACTTCGTGCTGATCGAGAGTGACATGGCGGCTGCCTACGGCAACAGCCTGCTCGTCGCCATGGTCACCGCAGTGGCGGGTTCGCTGATCGTGTTCGTGGGGGCCTACCTCATCGAGAAGACGCGCAACCTCGGCCTGATGCGGCCGGCCATGCACCTGATGGCCGTGCTGTCCATGGCGGTGCCGGGCCTGGTGCTCGGGCTGGGTTACGTGATGTTCTTCAACCATCCCGCGAATCCGCTGAACTTTCTGTACCAGACGATGGCGATCCTGATCATCTCGATGGTCATCCATTACTACACCTCCAGCCACCTCACCGCCATCACGGCGCTCAAGCAGCTGGACAACGAGTTCGAGGCCGTATCC
Source organism: Acidovorax sp. GW821-FHT11A03 (assembly GCF_058809075.1). Lineage (NCBI taxonomy): Bacteria > Pseudomonadati > Pseudomonadota > Betaproteobacteria > Burkholderiales > Comamonadaceae > Acidovorax > Acidovorax sp. GW821-FHT11A03. The sequence continues at coordinate 367,845 of NZ_JBXASG010000007.1, read as the reverse complement.
GCGTCCCTCAAGGTCCCCTTCTTCAAGACCTTCATGCGGGTCACCGTGCCCGTGTGCCTGCCGGCCATTCTCGATATCGGGCGCTATTTCTTTGTGGTGTCGATGGCCAGCCTGTCGTGCGCGATCTTTCTCTACACGCCCGAGACCATCCTCGCCTCGGTAGCGATCATGCACCTGGACGATGCCGGTGACATCGGGCCCGCGTCTGCACTGGCCAGCCTGATCGTGATCACCTCGACGCTGGTGTGCATTGCCTACTCACTGCTCACGCGTGTGCTGTTGTCACGCACCCAGGCCTGGCGCAACCTGGCCCGCAGCTGACCTTCACCTCCCAACCCGGTTCCCTTCCCCCGCCTGGAGACAAACCATGAGCCAAAACCCCACCCCCATCCTGCTGACCCCCGGCCCTCTCACCACCTCTGACCGCACGCGCCAGGCCATGCTGCGCGACTGGGGGTCATGGGACACGGACTTCAACCAGATCACCGCGCGCATTCGTAAGAACGTGTTGGAGATCGTGCATGGCACAGGCACGCACGAGTGCGTCCCCCTGCAGGGAAGTGGAACTTTTTCAGTGGAGGCCGCCATCGGCACCATCGTTGCGCGCAACGGCCATGTGCTCGTACCGAACAACGGTGCGTATTGCCAGCGCCTGGCCAAAATCTGCAAGGTCATCGGCCGCAAGGTCAGCACCATCGACTACACGGAAGACAGGCGAGTGTCGCCCGCCGATGTGGACCGCGCACTGGCTGCCGACCAGAGCATCACCCACGTGGCGGTGGTGCATTGCGAAACCGGAACCGGCGTTCTCAATCCCCTGCACGAAATCGCTGTGGTGGTCGCCAAGCATGGTCGTGGACTGATCATCGATGCGATGAGCTCCTTTGGTGCATTGGAGATCGATGCCCGCCAGACACCATTCGATGCGGTCATCGCCGCATCCGGGAAATGCCTCGAAGGCGTTCCCGGCATGGGCTTCGTCATCGTCAACCGCGGTGTTCTTGAGGCCTGCGAAGGCAACTGCCACTCTCTGAGCATGGACCTCTACGACCAATGGGTCTACATGGAAAAGACCACGCAATGGCGCTTCACGCCGCCGACGCATGTCGTGGCGGCGCTTGACTCGGCGATCACCCAGTACCTGGAGGAGGGTGGCCTCCCGGCGCGTGGCGGACGCTACGCGCGCAACTGCAAGGCACTGATCGACGGAATGGCGGAATTGGGTTTTCGCCCGTTTCTCGATCCTGCCATCCAGGCACCGATCATCGTCACCTTCCATGCGCCGGCCGACCCGGCTTACGAGTTCAAGGCGTTCTACCAGGAGGTCAAAAAGCGTGGCTACATCCTCTATCCCGGCAAACTCACGCAGCTTGAAACATTCCGCGTAGGCTGCATCGGTCACTTCGGCGATGCGGGGATTCCCGGTGCCGTGGCGGCTGTAGCCGATGCGCTCGAATCAATGGGCGTACGCCAGGTATCCGTCTTGGAGAAAGCCTGAACTCCGGGGGCTGCGCAGCAGAAGGCATCGAAGCGAAACGCTCGAAACCCGAGGCGCGTTGGGTGCTGCGACAAGCCCAGGGCGGGCCCCTGCGCGCAGGAGGCCGTACCTGACGAGACCGGGCGTTGCAGCCGGTGCTCCTTTTGCCGCGCAGGCTCCTGGGCTGATTATTTGGCCCGATGTATTGACAGTGAAGTTCCCACAGGCAGCCCATGTCGCATTTCAAGACGCTCAAGATCCAGATCCTGGCACTGTCCTCGGCCTGCCTGGTCATCGCGCTGTTGGTACTGACCGTGGCGAATGTCCTGATGGCGCGCAGCCAGGCCCGGGGCAGCCTGATTGCGCAGAGCTTGGCCACTGCCAAGAGCCATGTGCAAACCATCGAAGAATGGGGGCAGGCCAAGGCGTTGGTCGTCGGGACCGCAGTGGCCGCCTTCGAAGACCCGGAGCCTGCCAAGACCCTGGCGTTCCTGCGCGATGCTGGAAAGTTCTCCACGGTCTATTTCGGCTTTTCCGACAAGAGGTACGTTTTTTCGGAAACGCGCAACTACCCGGCCAGCTACGATCCCACCGCCCGGCCTTGGTACAGGCATGCAGTCGCGGCCGGTGGCCCGGCAATCACTGCGCCCTACAGGACAACGGATGGAAAGCTGGTCGTCTCGTTTGTCTTGCCAGTACGCGCAGAGGGGACTATCAAAGGGGTCGCTGCAGGGGATGTCTCCATGGAAACCGTGGTGGACACGGTGGCGTCGATCAAGCCCACACCGCAGAGCTTTGGATTCATGGCGTCAGGCGACGGCAAGATCATTGCCCACCCTGATGCAGCGCTGGTCTTGAAGCCGCTGACGGATCTCTCCAATGAGTTGAGTTCGGAACGCTTGTCTGCTGCGGCCAATGCCCATAGCGTGCTGCCGGTGGAGATTGACGGCCGCACCCGGTTGCTCACGGTGGTTCCCATCAGGGGCACGACCTGGATGCTGGTGGTGGCTCTCGACGAGCGCGAGGCGCTGGAGCCCATGCGCGCCATGCTGACGACTTCCGTCCTGTCGAGCATAGTGGTGTTGGCAGTCGCGGTTGCGTTGCTGGCGGCTGTGCTGACGCAGCGGCTGCGCAGGCTCACCCAAGTGCGCGATGCAATGCAGGAGGTGGGCGAAGGCAGCGGGGATCTGTCGCGCCGCATCGATGCGCATGGTGCCGATGAGCTGGCCCAAATCGCATCGAGTTTCAACAACTTCGCTGGCAAGCTCTCGGGAGTGCTGGCCCAGATCCGCGAGACCAGCAGCTCGGTACGCGTGGCGGCACAGGAGATCGCCACCGGCAACCACGACCTGAGCGGACGCACCGAGCTGTCGGCCGCCAGCCTGCAGGAGACATCGGCCTCCATGCAGCAACTCACCGAGACCGTACGCCAGAACGCCGATGCCGCCCGCCAAGCCAACCAGCTCGTGGCCCAGGCCTCCGATGTGGCCCAGCGCGGCGGCACCGTGGTGGGCCGCGTTGTGACCACCATGGAGCAGATCAATGCAGCCTCCAAAAAGATCAACGACATCATCGGGGTGATCGATGGCATCGCATTCCAGACCAACATCCTCGCGCTCAATGCGGCCGTTGAGGCAGCGAGGGCTGGTGAGCAAGGTCGGGGGTTTGCCGTGGTGGCTGGCGAGGTGCGCAGCCTTGCACAGCGCAGCGCAGATGCGGCGCGCGAGATCAAGGGGCTGATCAATTCTTCTGTGGAGCAGGTCGAGAACGGTTCGCGGCTGGTGCACGATGCAGGTACCACCATGGTCGACATCGTCACCTCGGTCCAGCGCGTAGCGGACATCATGGCCGAGATCACAGCGTCGACCAACGAACAAAGCACCAGCATCGGTGAGGTCGGTCAAGCCGTGGCCCATCTGGACCAGATGACCCAGCAAAATGCCGCCCTGGTGGAGCAAAGCGCCGCCGCAGCGCAAAGCCTCAAGGACCAGTCGGAGCGCCTGTCCGAGGTAGTGGGTACCTTTCGCCTGTCCACGGACACGGCGTATTCAGCGCCGCGCCTGGTTGCGCCGGGGCGTCGCTCTTGACGATGGTCTCGGACGGCAAGTCGAGCAGGGGCAGGTGTTTGTCGTCCACCAGAGCCATCACTGCTGTGAGCCGCAGGTCCCGCAATGCCGACTCAGACTCCAGCAGACCGTTGTGCCGCTTTGCCGACCCCTCGGCGCACCATGATCGTGTACGGCGCTCCCGTCACCGGCTCCAGGTGTGAGGCGATGGCGCTGAACCCTGCGCGGGCATAGAAGCTCTCGTTGCGCGCGGAAAAGGTCTCCAGGTAGCAAGCCACGCCCGCCTGGTCCGCCGCGGCCAACGTGGGCGCCAGCAGCCGGGCACCGAGGCCCTGGCCCTGCGATGCGGGGTCGATGCCCAGGATGGACAGGTACCAGGCACCCCCCAGCCCGACACCGCTGGCGCGCGCTCCCATGAAGGCGATGATCTGGCGGTAGTTGTCCATGCCGCGCGGACCCAGCACGGTCTGCAGGTCGTCCACCTTGGCCTGTGCGTCGGTCGCTTCGGCTTCGGCCGGGCGGGGCAGGGTCCACAGCGCGGCGCCCAGGCGCTCGTCCTGCAGCAGTGTGCACTGGCCGCTGCGCTGTGCCTCGAGCAGCGAATAGTCCAGGTACTGCGACAGCACCGCCCGGCGCCCCTGCGCATCGGGCGCGAAGTCAGCCGTGATGGCCAGGTAAAAGGGGTCGTCGGCCAGCGATGCGGCCAAGGCGGGGACTGAAGGGTGAAGGACAGAGGAAGGCATGGGCGTGGAAGTTAGCAGATTGCCGGTATCAATGCTGCGGCTCCACCTGGGGCAGGAACTCGATGCCCGTCCTCTTCACCAGCTCCTGGTAGCTGATCGGCGGGCCCGCCCTTTCGTCCTCGCGGTTCGCCTGCCAGTGCACCCATGCGCGCTGGGTGCTGGCGTCGTACACCAGCTTGAACAGGTAAGCGGGCACGCGCACCTGGTTGGCCCCGATGGCGGGGCTGCCGGCCGTGAAGACCGGGCCGGTGATGACGTACACATCGCCGCGTGCCCGCAGCACGTAGCGCCGCGTGTCCTGCTCGATGCGGGCCCAGGGGCCGCCATTCTGCTTGGGATCCTGCGGAACCATGTTGGCCAGCGAGAAGCTCTGCGCCATGGCCGTGGGGGTGGACATGTCCGCCGCCGGGGCCATGTGCCCGCGGCTGTAGCCCGAGCGTTTGTAGTCGTCGAGTTCGGCGCGCTCGCCGCGGGGCAGGCGGGCATCGGCAAAGAACTTGTTGGAGCGCTTCTCGTCGGCGCCTTCCAGCACTTGGCGGTTCAGGCGCTGGGCCACGTAGACGGGCGTGCGGGTCTCGCCGCTGTGCAGCACGGCAAAGGCCTCGTAGCACAGTTCGCGCTGCAGGGCGCGGCGCGGCACCGGCGGCGGCTTGCCGCCCACGAAGAACTGCGGGCACTGCACGAAGCCCGTGGGCTGCGTGCTGCGCAGGCCGGCGATGCGGTCAAGAAAAGTGGAGGGAGTGCGGGCGAAAGAGGGAGCGGCGGCGCCGAGGACCAGCGCCAGGGCCGTGGCCCCACGCGCGGCGCGGGGCCAGGAAAAAAGCAGATTCAAAACAGGGTGTGAAAGCAGCGAAAGGGCGCTGATTGGACCGCCCCTGTGGGCCTGTTTTGGCCTTACGGGCTGCAGTGCTGCAAGGTTTTTCTGCTGCTTGCAGTGCTTACGTTTGGAGGCTGGAAATCGACCCCGTCACAGCTCTTTCGCGTAGACGATGAACCCATGGTGTTTGGCCACCTTGTCGTACAGCACGCGACCTGCCGCATTGGTCTCCTGCGTCTGCCAGTACACGCGCGACGAGCCGGCCGCACGGGCCTGCTCGTACACGGCTTCGATCAGCATGCGACCGACGCCCCGGCCGCGCACGGCCTCGCGGGTGAACAGGTCGCTGAGGTAGCAGACCGGCTCGATACGGGTCATGCTGCGGTGGAACAGGTAGTGGGTCAGGCCCAGCAGCGCGCCGGTGCCTTCCTCCTGCGCCACCAGGCAGTGCACCGGCTCGGAGGGGTCCAGGAAGCGCTGCCAGGTGCTCTCGGTGATGTGCTCGGGCAGGGCGGTGGCGCCAAAGCGCCCGTAGAAGGCGTTGTAGCCGTCCCAGAGCGGGCGCCAGGCGGCGTAGTCCTCTTTTGCGACAGGGCGGACGGTCACTGAAGCGGCCATGCTGGAACTCCTCTGCGAACGGAAGGTGGCTTATCGGTTGAGCACGCGCCCGGGGTTCATGATGCCCTGCGGGTCCAGCGCCTGCTTGACGGCGCGCATCATCGACAGGGCCACGGGCGATTGGTACTTTTCGAGCTTGTCGGCCTTGAGTTCGCCAATGCCGTGCTCGGCCGAGAAGGAGCCGCTGAACTCGGCCACCGCGTCGTACACCAGCTGGTGCACATGCTCCTCGTGGTCGCGCAGGAAGGCCTTGGGGTCGCCTTCAACAGGCGCCTGCACGTTGTAGTGCAGGTTGCCGTCGCCCAGGTGGCCGAAGTTGACCAGGCGCACGCCCGGGATCTCGCGCTGCAGCACCGCGTCGGTGTGCGCGACGAAGGCGGGGATGCGCGAGATCTGGATGGAGATGTCGTGCTTGATGTTCAGGCCCTCCTCGGCCTGCGCGAGCGGAATGTTCTCGCGGATGTGCCAGAGCTGGCTGGCCTGGGTGAGGTTCTCGGCCACGACGGCATCGGTCACGCAGCCCATCTCGAACGCGGTCTCCAGCAGCGCTTCAAACCGCGCGCGGGCATGTTCTTCGGATTCGCTGTCGGAGTTTTCGAGCAGCACGCACCAGGGAGCGTTTTCGTCGCCGAGGAAGGGCACGCGCAGCTGCGGCATGTGTTTGCCCACCAGGCTCAGCGCGAACTGGCCCATCACTTCAAAGCCCGTGAGGCCAGCGCCCAGCTGCTTGTGCGCCAGGCCCAGCAGGGCCACGGCGTGTTCCATCGACGGCACGGCGGCCCAGGCCGTGAGGCGGGCGGCGGGCTCGGGGTAGAGCTTGAGCGTGGCGGCGGTGATGATGCCCAGCGTGCCTTCGCTGCCGATGAACAGGTCGCGCAGGTCGTAGCCCGTGTTGTCCTTGCGCAGGCCCTTGAGGCCGTCCCACACCTCGCCCTGGGCGGTGACCACCTCGAGGCCCAGGCACAGGTCGCGCGCATTGCCGTAGCGCACCACCTGCGTTCCGCCCGCATTGGTGCCCAGGTTGCCGCCGATGGTGCAGCTGCCCTCGGCCGCCAGCGAGAGGGGGAACAGCACACCCGCATTGCGCGCCACGTCCTGCAGGTTCTGCAGGATGCAGCCGGCCTCCACCGTCATGGTGAGGTTGTCGGTGTCGATGCTGCGCACCGCGTTCATGCGCGTGAGGCTCAGCACGATCTGCGTGCCGGAATCATCGGGTGTCGAGCCCACGGCCAGGCCGGTGTTGCCGCCCTGCGGCACGATGGTGGTTCCCGCCGCCGCGCAGGCCGCGACCACGGTGGCCACCTCCTGCGTGGTGGCGGGGCGCACCACGGCCAGGGCCTTGCCGCGCACGCGGCGGCGCCAGTCCTGTTCCCAGGCGGTGAGGTCGCCCTCGGTGATCACGTGGGCAGGGCCGACGAGGGTGCGCAAGGTGTCGAGCAAGGTGGTCATGGACAAGCGTCTTCTTCAGTTCGAGGGAGGGGGATGGCGCGCGGGGCGGCTGGCATCAAGAGGCCGGCGTGGCCGCGGCGGCTGCCGCCGCCTTCGCGTTGCGCTGGCGCAGCCGCACGTGCAGTGTGCAGGCCACGAACAGGGCCAGGCACAGCGCGACCTCGGCCCAGGCCAGCCATTGCGATGGCGGCCTGTCGCTCCAGCCGCGCACCACGCCTTCGGTGAAGTACAGCCAGATCACCAGGCTGACCCAGCGGTAGGTGTACATGCGGTTCTTGAGGATGCCCGCCAGCGGGATGCACAACGGCAGCGCCTTGAGCGCGAGCCAGGTCCCGCCGGGCCGCAGGGGCGCCAGCACCAGTTCCCAGGCCAGGCACAGGACGATGAGCGCCAGCAGGCTGCCGGTGGCCAGCCAGCGTGTGGCACGGACGCCGCTGTCGGCGGGGCTGGAAGGGAGGGCGGGGGCTCTGGGGGATGCGGTCATTGGGGTGGCATCATATCGGCCATGCCTTTTTCCTTACAGACAGTAGCGTCGCGCTTCGAGGCGCTGATCACGGAACTGTCGCACTTTCCCTGGAAAACCACCGCGCTGACCCTGCGTGAACGCTTTCGCGAGGACCATCTGGGACTCACCGCCAGCAGCCTGACCTTCACCACCATCCTCGCGCTGGTGCCGTTTTTTGCCGTCGCCCTGGCCGTGTTCACGGCATTCCCCATCTTTGGAAAGCTGCAGGACGTGTTGCAGCGCTGGCTGGTGGACAGCCTGGTACCCGACAGCATCTCCCGCCAGGTGCTGGGCTACCTCACCCAGTTCGCGGCCAAGGCCAGCGGCCTGGGCGTGGCGGGTTTCAGCATCCTGCTGGCCACGGCGCTGGCGCTGATCCTCACGATCGACCGCACGCTCAACGACATCTGGCGCGTGCAGCGCCTGCGGCCGCTGGGGCAGCGGGTGCTGATCTACTGGGCGGCCATAACGCTGGGCCCGCTGCTCATGGGGGCGAGCCTGGCGCTCACCTCGTATGTCATGTCGGCGTCCGGCGGGCTGGTCAAGCGCCTGCCCGACGGCGTGCAGCTGCTGTTCGATTCGATCCAGTTCCTCGTGCTGGCGGCGGGCATGGCGTCGCTGTACCACTATGTGCCCAACACCCCGGTGAAGTGGCGCCACGCGTGGACCGGCGGGCTCTTCGTGGCCGTGTGCATGGAGCTGGCCAAGAAGGTGCTGGCGCTGTACCTGGGCAACGTGCCCACCTATTCGGTGGTGTACGGCGCGTTCGCCACGCTGCCCATCCTGCTCATCTGGATCTACGTGGCCTGGGTCATCGTGCTGCTGGGGGCGGTGGTCACGGCCTACCTGCCCAGCCTTCTCGCGGGGGTGGCGCGGCGTGGAACCGTGGCGGGCTGGACGTTCCAGCTGGCCGTGGAGGTGCTGCAGGAGCTGCACCGGGCCCGCTTCCACGCCATGAAGGGGCTGCGGCCGAGCCAGCTGGCGCAGCGGCTGCGCGTGGACATGCTGCAGCTGGAGCCGGTGCTGGAGGCGCTGACGGCCCTGGACTGGGTGGGGCAGGTGAGCGATGCGGCGATGAGCGTGTCGGACGTGCCCGAGTCCCGGTACGTGCTGCTGATCGACCCGCAGAACACGCCGCTGGAGCCCCTGGTGCACAAGCTCCTGCTGGAACGCTCCACGAGCCTGGAGCCCCTGTGGGCGCGCGCGGGGCTGGGCGGCCTGCATGTGCGCGACGTGCTGCAGGCAGAGTAGGCCGTGGCTGGCCAGGCGGTCCGCTCCATTGGTTTGCTATTATTTTTATAGCTATCCGCGCATTGCAGTGAAGCGCCGTGGCCTGTTGGAGCCAGAAATCACAGGGATACCTTCCCCGTCCAGATGTCCTTGTACATCACCCAGTCGCCCATGAAGCTGTACAGGGGCCGCTTGAAGCTGGCCGGCTTGTTCTTCTCGAAGCCGAAGTGCCCCACCCACGCGAAACCGTAGCCGCAGAGCAGGCCGTACAGCAGGTACTGCGGCTTGCCCGTGGCGATGAGCATCGCCAGGCACACCAGCGTCAATGTCGAGCCGGCGAAGTGCAGTCTGCGGCAGGTGCGGTTGCTGTGCTCGCTCAGGTAGAAGGGGTAAAACTCCGCGAAGCTCTTGAAGGCGCGCGGATCGGTCGTGGGGGCGGCGCTGAGGTCCATCGTTGTCTCCTGGTTGTTTTCAAGCGCTTTATACGCCCAAGCCCGTCCCCATGGCGTGCCGGGTTTGACAGGCGCCGCCGCGTGGTATTTAATTAATTGACTAATCGATCTATTAATAACCGTGCGAGGTGTGCGATGCGGACCGTGAACCCCGAGCGCCACCAGGCGCGGCGGCAGCAGATCCTGGAGGCCGCGGTGGCCTGCTTCATGCGCAAGGGGTTCCATGCCACGCGCACGGCGGAGATCTGCGCCGAGGCGGGCATGAGCCCCGGCAACCTGTTCCATTACTTCCCGACCAAGGAGGCCATCGTTGCCGCCATCGTCGAGGAAGACCAGCGCGAGACCGCCGGGCGCTATGCCGCGGCGGCCCGCGCCCGGAACCTCTACCAGGCGCTCCAGGACATCGTGGAGGAGAGCATCGCCCAGCTGGCCGACCCCGTGTACCTGCGCATCGGCGTGGAGGTGCTGGCCGAAGCGGTGCGCAACCCGCTGGTGTTTGCGAGCGTGGCCGGCAGCGAGGCGGGCCGCAAGGCGGCCCTGGTGCATCTGCTCGGCGCGGCCGTGGAGCGCGGGCAGGCCCGCCTCGCCCTGCCGCCGGCGCAGGCGGCGGACTGGATCCTGCTGCTGCTGGACGGCGCCTTTGGCCGGGCCATGGTGGAAGAGCGCTTCGACGCCGTTGCCTGCCGCACGCTGGTGCTGGGCGCGCTCGCGGCGGTGGTGGTGCCGGCCGCATGACGCGCGTGGCTTGCCCCGCCATGGACACCAACCGCTCGCCCCCGGACGGCAACCCGGCCCAGCCCGCCGGGGCGGCGGACCGCGAACATGCCATCGACGCGCTGCGGGGATTTGCCCTGCTGGGCATCGCCATGGTCAACGCGGGCAGCTTTGCGTCCACCTACTTCGGGGTGGGCGTGTCCGACCCGGCCTTCTCGCGGCCCGTGGACCATGCCGTGCGCTGGTTCGTGGCGCTGGTCTTCGAGACCAAGTTCTATCTGCTTTTCTCGCTGCTGTTCGGCTACAGCTTTGCGCTGCAGATGGACTCGGCCCAGCGCTCGGGCGGCGCGTTCGTGCCGCGTTTCCTGCGGCGCCTTCTGGGGCTGGGGCTGCTGGGGCTGGCACATGCCTGGCTGCTGTTCGCGGGGGACATCCTGGTGACCTATGCGCTCCTGGGCCTCGTGCTGCTGGCGCTGGGCCGGCTGCGCCCCGTGGCCGCCGTGGCGCTGGCCCTGGGGTTGCTGGGCATCACGGCCTGGGGCTGGGGGGCGATCGCCTGGCTGGTGGCGCTGGCCCCGCCGCTGGACCTGCCCGTGGCCGAACTGCACGCCAAGGCGCAGCAGGCCGCGCAGGCCTACCGCGCCAGCGTGCAAGAGGCGATCGCGCAGCGGGGCCGCGACATGGCCGATGGCGTGTGGTTCGTGCTGGTGTTCGTGCAGGGGCCCTGCGCGCTGGCCATGTTTTTGCTGGGGCTGGCGGCTCGGCGCTCGGGCTACCTGGCCAGGGTGGCGCGGCAGCCGGCCCGGCTGCGCCGATGGATGGCGTGCTGCCTGCCCGTGGGCGCGGCGGGGGCCTGGTTCTACGCGTCCGTGCAGCCCGGGGCCAGCAGCGTCACCCACCCCGAGCACCTGGGGCTGGCCGCGTTGGCGGTCGATCTGGCCACGGCGCCATTCCTTACCTTCGGGTACGTCGCGGCGCTGCTCTGGCTGCTGCAAAGCGGCCCCGCCGGCCGCCGGCTGGGCGCGGTGCTGGAACCGGCGGGGCGCATGGCGCTGTCGAACTACCTGCTGCAGTCGCTGGTGGGGGCGCTGGTGTTCACGGCCTACGGCTGGGCGCTGGTGGGCCAGGTGGCGCCGCTCCTGGTGGGGCTGGGCGTGCTCGTACTGTACGGTGCCCAGCTGGCGCTGAGCCGGCACTGGATGGCCGCCCACGCCTATGGCCCGGTGGAGTGGCTGCTGCGCGCCGTCACGCTCTGGCAGCGGCCGGCATGGCGCCGCCGCGCGCGCTGACGGCGAGAGCGCGCACGGTGGACGCGGGGACGCGGGCCGGCCGCGCCCTGCCGTGCTGGTTCAGCGGGCCAGGAAGTCCCGCAGCGCGAACAGCGTTTCTTCCGGCGCTTCGGTCATCTGGTTGTGGCCCACCGGCAGGGGCGCGACCTGCACTGTCCTGCCCGCCGTGCGCGCGGCGTTGACCAGGCCCTGTGCGGCCTTGGGCGCGGTCATCTGGTCCTGCGCACCCAGTGCAAACAGCACGGGGCAGGTGAGCTGGGCCATGGCCGCTTCGCCGCCGCCATAGCTGTCGCAGGCGACGAAACCCCGGTGAAACACGTTGACGGCGGGGTTGCTGCGCAGCACCTTGCGCCCGAGCGCCATGCCGGCGCCAAACACCCAGGTGCCGGGGCCCAGGGCCGAAGGGGGCGCCGCCAGCGTGCTGCGAGAAAACACGTTGACCATGCGCATGGCCTTCTCGGGATCGCTTTGCGAGGCCTCGATGAGCGCGGGCGACACCTTCATGGGAAACGCCGTGCCCACCAGCACCAGATGGCTGATGCGGTCCTTGAGCCGCGCGGCCGCCTCCATGGCGATGAGCGAACCCCAGCTGTGCCCCACCAGCGCCGCCCTCTGCACGCCGGCCGCGTCCAGCAGCGCGCCAATGAAGTCGGCGCCCTGCTCCACCGAGGCGGGCGCGTCGCCGCCGCTTCTGCAGTGGCCGGGCAGGTCGATGGCCAGCACGTTCCAGCCGTGGTTGGCCATGTAGCGGCTTTGCAGGGCCCAGACACTGTGGTCGTTCAGCACGCCATGGATGAAGACCACGGTGGGCTTGGATGCATCGAAGGCCTTGCCCCCGGTGTAGCAGTAGACGGGGCTCTCGTTGACTTGAAGTTGCATGGCGTGTTCCTGTGTTCGCTCTCTTGTGTGGATTGTCTCGGTGGAAAAGGGGCATGGGGCTGGCGCCTACCCAGGTGCCTGTCCGGTCGGGGCCATCGCGCGGTGCGTGTCCAGCGCCTCCAGCCAGCGCAGCGCGGCATCGCGAACGCGGTCGCTCGGGTCGTGCGCCGCCGTGGCTTGCGCCAGGGAGCGCAGGTGGGCCGCATCCTGCTTCCAGTAGCCCAGGCCCAGCACGGCCAGGAAGCGCACGGTTTCCTCGGCATCGCCCGTGGCGGCGCGCGCCAGCGCGGGCACGATGCGCGGAGCCCGTTCGCTGCCCAGGGCGCGGTCTCCCAGTGCCATGGCAGCGTGCTGGCGCACGAGCAGCGTGGGCGAGCCCAGGCCGCGCAGGGCTTCGTCCACGTCCGCCGGGCCCAGCGTGCAGGTGCCGCGCCCCGGAGCCAGCTTGCCCTGCAGGGCCAGCTGGAGGGCCGGATGCTGCAGGACGGCGTGTTCCAGGGGGGCATAGTCCAGCGGGCGGGGCTGAAGGCACCGGTCCCGAAAGGGCCCCAGCGGCGCGGCCAGGCCGCTGGCGACCAGGTCGTCCGCCAGCGTGCCCACCTGCGACAGCAGCCACCGCCCATCCCCCAGCTGCCCCAGCGCGCAGGCGCACCCGAGCCGGCCCGCGCGGCCAAGGTGGGCCCGGCTGCCGCGTGGGACCGGCCGCAGCAGGTGGTGGCGCAGGGCGTCCAGCACCTCGGGGCTGGCGGATCCGATGTCGCCCAGGAGCCTGGCCGCGATGGACTGCGTGTCCGCGCGCTCCAGCAGCGCCAGCAAGGCGGGCACCGCGACGGGGCCGAGCCGCCGCAGCGCGTGTTCGGTGTCCTGCGTGGCATGGTCCACGGCTTGTTGGCGGCCCAGGCCCAGCTCGGGCGCGGCTTCATTGCGCAGGCATGCCAGGTGATAGCGCAGTTGCTGGTCCGGGGGCAGCGCTTCCACGCGCAGCGCCTCCGCGATGGCGGCCGCATGGCCGGGAAGCAGGGCGGCGAAGGCATCGTCTCCCAGGCAGCGCCGGGCCCACTGCACGCCCTCGTCGCTGTCCTCATGCAGCAGCACGGCGAAGTCCGGCGTGAGCCGGTCCGACCAGGGCGAGGCCCGCAGCGCGGTGCGCAGGCGCCGGCATGCGCGCACCAGGGCCTCCAGGCATTGCTGCTCGGTGCGCCGCCAGTGCGCCACGTCGCCGCGGCAGGCATGTGCCTGCAGCTCCTGCTGCATCCGGGCCAGGGCTGGGCTGTCGGCCGGCAGGTCAGGCCAGCGCCAGTCCGCCGGATTCCAGCGCAGGCTGTACAGCGTGCCGCCCCCGCCGTCATCGCCGCCACCCTTGGCCTGGGCGTAGGCCTGTTCGCTGTTCAGCGCGATCGCGGGCAGGAAGAGGGGGCCATCAAGCTCGCGGCCCATGCCGGCCAGGGCGACCGCATAGAAGCGGTGCTCCGGGTGCCGGGCAAGCACGGCGCTGGCCACCGCGAGCGCGGCGTCAAGGAAGGCCTGCTCGAAGGCGTCCCAGGAAAACACGGGCTGTGGGGCTGCGGCTTGCATCGGCGTGGCTGGCGTGGTCGGGCCCAGGCCTTCAGGCGGCCTTCTCTGCGGCCTTGAGGGCGCGCTTCAAATCGTCGATCAGGTCGTCGGCATCCTCCAGCCCGATGGACAGGCGGATCGTGCCCTGCGTGATGCCGGCACCCGCCAGGGCCTCGTCGCTCATCCGGAAATGCGTGGTGCTGGCCGGGTGGATCACCAGGCTGCGGCAGTCGCCCACGTTGGCCAGGTGGCTGAAGACCTTGAGGGTTTCGATGAACTTTTTGCCCTGTTCGCGGTTGCCCTTGAGGTCGAAGCTGAACACCGAGCCCGCGCCGCGCGGCAGCAGCTTTTGCGCCAGCGCGTGGCTGGGGTGGGATGCGAGCATGGGGTGGCCCACGCGTGACACGAAGGGCTGAGCGGCCAGAAATTCGACCACCTTTTCGGTGTTGCGCATGTGCTGCTGCATGCGCAGTGGCAGGGTCTCGATGCCCTGCAGGATGAGCCAGGCCGTGTGCGGGCTCATGCAGGCGCCGAAGTCGCGCAGGCCCTCGCGGCGCGCGCGCAGCAGGAAGGCGCCCACGGTGCTCTCTTCGGCGAACACCATGTTGTGAAAGCCGTCGTAGGGCCGGGTCAGCTCGGCGAACTTGCCGGCGGATCTGGGGCCGTCCCAGTCGAAGCTGCCGCCATCGACCACGACGCCACCCACCACGGTGCCGTGGCCCGAGAGGAACTTGGTGGCCGAGTGGTAGACCAGATCGGCGCCATGCTCGAACGGCCTGATGAGCCAGGGCGAGGTCAGGGTGGAGTCCATCAGCAGAGGCACACCGGCCTCGTGCGCAATCGCGCTCACGGTGGGGATGTCCAGCACGTCCAGGCCCGGGTTGCCCACCGTCTCGCCAAAGAACAGCTTGGTGTTGGGCCGCACGGCGGCGCGCCAGGCGTCGATGTCGCCGGGCTTGACGAAGGTGGTCTCGATGCCGAAGCGCGAGAGCGTGTAGTGCAGCAGGTTCTGCGAGCCGCCATACAGCGCGGTGCTGGCCACGATGTGGCTGCCGGCACCCATCAGCGTGGCCACGGCCAGGTGCAGCGCGGCCTGGCCGCTGGCGGTGGCAATGGCGCCGACGCCGCCTTCCAGCGCCGCCACGCGCTGCTCCAGCACGGCGTTGGTGGGGTTGCTGATGCGGCTGTACACGTGGCCGCCACGCTCCAGGTTGAACAGCGACGCGGCATGGTCGCTCGACTCGAAGACGAAAGAGGTGGTCAGGTGGATGGGCACCGCGCGCGCGCCGGTGGCGGGGTCGGGGCTTGCACCCGCGTGCAGGGCCAGCGTGTCAAAGCCGGGGTCGGAGTAGCCGGGCATCTGTGTGTCTCCCATGTTGTCAATTCAGCCGGGCATTGTGGGCTATATTTGGTGCGAAACAGCCTCTAGCGCCTGCCGCGCTCTTCCCGCCCTCTTGGAGACCCAGAAACCATGAAAGTCAGCGACATCCTCCGCGTCAAAGGGAACACCCTCTACACCGTCACGCCGGACGAGCCGCTGGCGGGCGCCGTGGATGTGATGGCCGACAGGGACATCGGCTCGCTGGTGGTGATGGAGCTGGGCGATCTGGTGGGCATGCTCACGTTTCGCGAAGTGATCCAGGCCGTGGTGAGGAATGGCGGCAGCGTGGGCACCCTGCAGGTTCGCTCGGCCATGGACGATGCACCCCTGACCTGCACGCTCGAAACCGACATGGACGAGGTGCGCCGCATGATGCTGGACCGCCATGCGCGCTACATGCCGGTGATGGACCGCAAGATGCTCATGGGCGTGATCAGCTTCTACGACGTGGCCAAGGCCGTGGTGGACAGCCAGAACTTCGAGAACAAGATGCTCAAGGCCTACATCCGCGACTGGCCGGAAGACGACGCCCGCGGCGGCTGACCACGGCCGCGCCCTGGCGGCGCTCAGCGCGGGCGCGCTGCCTGCGCGCAGAGCCAGGCCTCCAGTTCGTCCGGTGGCAGCGGCTTGCCAAACAGATAGCCCTGCATGACGGGACAACCATGCGCCTGCAGCCACTGCTGCTGGCCCGTGGTTTCCACCCCTTCGGCCACCACCACCATGCCCAGGCTGTGGGCGATGCTGAGCACCGATACCGTGAGGGCCCGCGCGGTGGGGCTGGTGGTGAGGTCCTGCACGAAGGCCATGTCGAGCTTGAGCTCTGAAATGGGAAGGCGGTGCAGGTAGCTCAGGCTGGAATAGCCGGTGCCGAAATCGTCCAGCGACAGCCGGAATCCCTTGCCGTGCAGCGCCTCGATGTTGGCCAGCGTGACGGGCCGCGCGTCCATCATGACGCTCTCGGTGATTTCCAGAAGCACGTCGTCCGCGCGCAGCCCGTGGCGCCGCAGCGCATCGCACACCTGCTGCGCAAGGTCTGCCTGGTGGAAGCTGCGCCCTGACAGGTTGACCGCCACGCAGGGCACGTGGTGGCCCGCCGCGCGCCATGCCGATAGCTGCGCACAGGCCTCGTCCAGCAGCCACAGGGTCAGCTCGTGAATCAGGCCGGACTCTTCGGCCACGGGGATGAACCGGCTGGGCGGCACCATGCCCCATTCGGGGTGCTGCCACCGCGCGAGGGCTTCCACGCCGTGCAGTGTGCCGGGCGCTTCGCCGAGCACCTGGGGCTGGTAGTGCAGCGTCAGGCGGCGTTCGGCCAGGGCCTGGCGCAATGCGCGCTCCAGCGCTGCACGTTCCTGCGCGCGCCGGTTCATCTCCGCGCTGAACAATTGCAGGCTGTGCCGGTGATCGCTCTTGGCCTGTGCCATCGCCTGGTCGGCATGGCGCAGCAGCGTCTCGATGGCGTCGCCGTCGTCGGGAAACATCGCGATGCCGATGCTGGCGTGGCAGACATGGGCCTGTCCATGGATGTCCATGGGCCGGGATATTTCCTCCAGCATGCGGTGCGCCGCCTGCACCGCTTCCTCGGTGGCGCACTCGGACAGCAGCAGCACGAATTCGTCGCCCGCCAGCCGGCCGATCAGGTCCCGCGCTCGCAGGCACTGCGTCAGCCGCCTGGCCACTTCGCACAACAGCGCGTCGCCCGCGGCATGCCCCTGCGTGTCGTTCACCTGCTTGAAGCGGTCCAGATCGATGAACAGCAGCGCGCCGGGGCGGCCGTCCTGCCGCAGGCCGGCCAGCGTGCGCCCGGCGCTGCTGAGGAACATCGCGCGGTTGGGCAGGCCCGTGAGCCCGTCAAAAAAGGCGAGGCGGTGAATGCGCTGCTGCGTGGCATTGCGCTCGATGGCCAGCGCGCACAGGTGCAGGCATACACCCACCAGCCGGTAGTGCAGCGCATCCGGGCCGCGCGGCTCGCGAAAGTAGAAGGCAAAGGTGCCCACCACCTTGCCCGTGTGGTCGCAGATCGGGCTGGACCAGCAGGCGCGCACGCCGCTGGGTGCGAACAGCGCGCGGTAGTCGTCCCACAAGGGGTCGGTGGCGATGTCGTTGACCGCCACGGGGATGCCCCTGAAGGCCGCGGTGCCGCACGACCCCGCACGGGGGCCGATGGGCAGGCCGTCGAGCGCCTGGCAGATGGCGGGAGGAAGCCCCGGTGCCGCCAGGGGGCGCAGCAGGCCTTGCTCATCCACGGCCAGGATGGAGGCGGTGACTTCGGGGGCGATGCGCTCCACTTCGTGGCAGACGAGGGCCATCAGATCGGCCAGGGGCAGTTCATTGACCATGCCCTCGAGCACCCGCTTTTGCAGCACCTCGTGCATCTTGGTGAGCGTGATGTCCGTCAGCACGGTGATGCTGCCGCCCGGCCCGCCCGAGGCCTCGTCCGATGCATTGATCATCATCGACACCCAGCGCGGCGCGCCGGCCCGGCTGTACAGCAGGGTCTCGGTGTGGAAACTGCCCTCGGTGTGCATGCCGCTGCGGATGTCGGCGAGCAGCCCCGGGTCGGAGTGCGGGCCCAGCAGCACATCGCTCAGGTGCCGCCCGAGCACCTCCTGGGGCCTGAAGCCGAACAGGCGGGTGAAGCCCTCGTTGATGTACACGACGAGCCTGGCGCTGTTGCTCATCACGATGGCGTTGTCGCTGGCATCCAGGGCCCTGCGCAGCGGGGCGTCTGCCAGGAGGCCTGTCGGTGGGCGGTCCAAAGGGGAGGG
Organism: Acidovorax sp. GW821-FHT11A03; assembly: GCF_058809075.1. Taxonomy (NCBI): domain Bacteria; kingdom Pseudomonadati; phylum Pseudomonadota; class Betaproteobacteria; order Burkholderiales; family Comamonadaceae; genus Acidovorax; species Acidovorax sp. GW821-FHT11A03. Next base: position 349,903 of record NZ_JBXASG010000007.1, on the reverse strand, counting down.
GGAGCCTGGAAGGTGCGGAGCTGAAACGGGCATGGTTGTCCCAAAGATCGTCCACCCATGCTAGCAAGCGCATCCCGCGATGCCAAGCAGGTTGGTGGCGCGTGGTATCCGCACCGCACGGAGGGCCCGCCTTCGGGCTCCTGGCGCACGGCACGGGCCATCACCCCGGGGGCAAGGCGCGGCCGTGCGGCCGCTCTGGGATAATCCCGCGCCATGAGCGGCAATACTTTCGGATCCCTATTCGCAGTCACCAACTTTGGTGAATCCCACGGCCCGGCCATTGGCTGCGTGATCGACGGCTGTCCGCCCGGCATGGCGCTCGCCGAGGCCGACATCCAGGCCGACCTGGACCGGCGCCGCCCCGGCACCAGCCGCCACGTCACCCAGCGCAACGAGCCCGATGCGGTGGAGATCCTGTCGGGCGTGTACGAAGGCAAGACCACCGGCACGCCGATTGCGCTGCTGATCCGCAACACCGACCAGCGCAGCAAGGACTACAGCAACATCGCCGAGAGCTTTCGCCCCGGCCATGCCGACTACACCTACTGGCACAAGTACGGCATCCGCGACCCGCGCGGCGGAGGCCGGTCTTCCGCCCGCCTGACGGCGCCCACGGTGGCCGCTGGCGCCGTGGCCAAGAAGTGGCTTGCGCAGCGGTACGGCGTGCAGTTCCGCGCCTGCATGACACAGCTGGGCGACCTGTCCATCCCGTTCGAGAGCTGGGACCACGTGCGCAGCAATCCCTTCTTCGCCCCCGTGGCCGACGTGCAGCAGTACGAAGATTACATGGACGCCCTGCGCAAGGCCGGTGATTCCTGCGGTGCCCGCATCCGCGTGCAGGCCACCGGCGTGCCCGTGGGGCTGGGCGAGCCGCTGTACGACAAGCTCGATGCCGACATCGCCCACGCCATGATGGGCCTGAACGCGGTGAAGGGCGTGGAGATCGGCGCGGGCTTTGCCAGCGTGGCCCACCGGGGCACGATGCATGGCGATTCGATGACGCCCCAGGGCTTTCGCACGAACAACGCGGGCGGCGTGCTGGGCGGCATCAGCACCGGGCAGGACCTGGAGGTGAGCATCGCGATCAAGCCCACCAGCTCCATCATCAGCCCGCGCGAATCGATCGATGTGCACGGCAAGAGCACCGAGGTCGTCACCAAGGGCCGCCACGACCCCTGCGTGGGCATCCGCGCTGCGCCCATCGCCGAGGCGCTGCTGGCGCTGGTCGTCATGGACCATGCCCTGCGCCACCGCGCGCAGTGTGGCGATGTGGTGCCGCCGGTGCCGCCCATCCAGGCATCGTTTCTGTAGGAATCGGCATGGCAGAGCGCACCGGGCCCGGCCCGGGCGCTTCGCCGCCGTAGTTTGCGGGGCGTGCAGGGATGCGCGCCCTTTTTACTGGACTGGACAAGGCACTCTCCATGCGCAGGTTGTTGGCACAGGCATTCCGTAGTTCAGGATGGGCGCGCGGCGGCGCGGTGCTCGCGGCGGCGGGCGTCCTCGGGGGCCTGCTGGCGGGTTGTGGCACGGCCACGCGATGGGCCGGCGATCCGGCACCCGCGCACATCGACATCACGCTCATCGGCTTCAACGACCTGCATGGCAACATGGAACCGCCCCGCATGGCGCATGCCGTCCCAAGCCCCGCAGGGCCGGTGGCGGTGCCTGCGGGCGGGATGGCGTACTTCGCGAGCGCCATCGCAGCCCTCAAGGCGCGGGGGCCGCACCACGCGGTCGTGTCCGCCGGCGACATGGTCGGTGCGTCGCCGCTGGTGTCCTCGCTATTCCTGGACGAGCCCACCATCGAGGCCGTCAACGAGATGCAGATCGACTTCAACGCGGTGGGCAACCATGAGTTCGACCGCGGCTGGCGCGAGCTGCTGCGCCTGCAGCAGGGAGGTTGCGAGAAGTTCACGGCGCGCCAGCCCTGCCAGATCAGCCAGCCATTCAAGGGCGCCCGCTTTGGCTTCCTGGCCGCGAACACGGTGCGCGTCGAGGACGGGCGGACACTGCTGCCCGCGACGGGGCTCAAGCGCTTCACGCAGGGTGGCACCACGGTGACGCTGGGCGTCATCGGGCTCACGCTCCAGGCCACGCCCACCATGGTGAGCCCCTCGGGCGTGGCCGGGCTGCGCTTCGAGGACGAGGCGGCCACGGCCAATGCCCTGATTCCCCAGCTCAAGGCGCAGGGCGCCGACGTGATCGCGGTCGTCATCCATGAAGGCGGCAGCACCACGGCCGGGGTGCAGGAGACCAGCTGCGCGGGCCTCTCCGGCGACATCGTCCCCATCCTGGAGCGCCTGGACCCCGCGGTGGACGTGGTGGTCTCCGGCCACACGCACCAGGCCTACGTGTGCGACTACGCCCGTGTGAATCCCGCCAGGCCCTTCCTCCTGACCAGTGCAGGCCAGTATGGGACGCTGCTCACCGACATCCAGCTGCGTGTGGACACCCGCACGCGCCGCGTGGTGCGCAAGACGGCGCGCAACGTCATCGTGCAGGGAGAGGCCTTCACCGGCAGCCAGGGACACGTGCCCATGACCTCGGCCGTGCCTTCCTTCCCGGCCGATCCGGCGGTGCAAAAGATCGTCGACACCTACCGCGCGGCGGCCATACCGCTGGCGCAGCGCCCGGTGGGGCAGGCTGTGTCGGCCCTGCGCCGCGTGCTGACGCCCTCGCTGGAGAGCGCCCTGGGCAACCTGGTCGCCGATGCGCAGCTCCACGCCACGCGCGCGCCGGAGCAGGGCGGGGCGCAGCTGTCCTTCATGAACCCGGGGGGGCTGCGTGCCGACCTGGTGCCGGATGCGCAGGGCCTGGTGCGCTACGGGCAGCTGTTTGCCGTGCAGCCCTTTGGCAACCAGCTGGTCGTCAAGACCTTCACGGGTGCGCAGATCAGGGCGGTGCTGGAGCAGCAGTTCGCCAGCGGCAGCAACACCGTGCAGCGGCCCCGCGTGCTGTCGGTCTCATCGGGCTTTGCCTACCAGTTCGACCTGTCCCGGCCGGCGGGCGAGCGCGTCAGCCAGATGGTGCTGCAGGGTGCTGCGCTGCGCGACGACATGCAGGTGCGCGTGGTGATGAGCAGCTACCTCGACAGCGGCGGAGACAACTTCACCGTGCTGACCGAAGGGCGCGACCGCCTGGTGGGCGGGCTGGACCTGGACGCGCTGGAGGCCTACTTCCGCATGCAGAGTCCGGTGGCCGTGCCTGCTACCAACCGCATCACGTCCGTCGCGCGCGCCGCGCGTTGAGCGGCGGCGGCTATTCCTTGCCCGGGCGCAGTGCCGCCAGCCAGCGCAGCGGGTTGAAGCCCGTGACCAGGCCGGTGGCCACCAGCACGAGCGCGCCGCCCCAGAGCATGCCGGGGCCCAGGGCCTCGCCCAGGAACACATGCCCCCAGGCCACCCCGAACAGCGGGATCATGAACGCGGAACTCATCGCCGCCACCGGGGATACCTGGGCGAGCACGCGCAGGTTGAGCCAGTAGGCCAGGCCCGAGGTGGCGATGCCCATGACCGCCACCGCCGCCACGGCCCCGGGGGTGAAGCGGGCTTCGGGCAGGCTCCATGCGGCGCCCGGCAGCAGCAGCACCAGCGCGGCGGCGTGGATGCCCGCGGCGATCGACAAGGGTGACATGCGCGTGGTGGCCCGCTTCATCCAGGTGGTGGAGACCCCGTAGCAGGCCGACGCGATGATGCAGGCCAGTGCCGCGACCAGCAGGGACGGCGTGGGCTCCACCGGGCCGAGCTGCACGATCAGGGCCACGCCCGCGAAGCCACACAGGCAGCCCAGCCACTTGCGCTGGCTCAGCGTGTCCTCCTTCATCCACGCGGCCGCGAGCACGCTGAAGGGAACGGCCATCGTGTTGAGCAATGAGCTGTAGCCCGCCGGCAGGTGCAAGGCGGCCCAGGCATACAGCAGGAACGGCACCGCCACGGTGAGCGTGCCCAGCCCGAACAGCTCGCGCCAGTGGCGCCACGGCCAGGGCTCGCCGGCCGCCCGCATGATGGCGACCAGGGTCAGCGTGCCCAGCCCGATGCGCAGGGCGGCCATCACGTTGGGCCCCAGCAGCGGGCTTGCGATGCGGATGAAGAGAAACGAAGCGCCCCAGAGGGCCGACAGCAGCACCAGCTGCAGGAAGTGGCGGGTTTTCACCGCAGGCATTGTCGGGCAGCCGCGGTGTTTCTGTGCACCAGGGGGTGTTTTGCCCATGAAAATAGCCGCTGGCGCTTTTGCTTCAAGCGCCGATAGCTATATTTTTGATAGCGTATCGCCAAGGTGGCCGCTGGGCCTGGCTGGCTGGCGGCGGGTGCGTGGGCAGCCCAGCCCGGCAACAAACGGGCCGTGGGCGCCGCGGCGGCTATTTGCGCACTTCGTCCACCATCGCGCGGAAGTCGTCGATGTCCTCGAAACTGCGGTACACGCTGGCAAAGCGGATGTAGGCCACCTTGTCGAGCTTCTTGAGCTCGCGCATGACCAGCTCGCCGATGCGGCTGGAGATCACTTCGCGCTGGCCGAGGTTGAGCAGCTTTTCCTCGATGCGCTCGATGGCGCTGTCGATCTGGTCCGTGCTGACCGGGCGCTTGCGCAGCGCCAGATTGAAGGAAGCGAGCAGCTTGGCGCGTTCGTACTCGATGCGCCGGCCATCCTTCTTCACGATGGCCGGGAAGCTCACTTCCGGCCGTTCGTAGGTGGTAAAGCGCTTGTCGCACGCGCCGCACTGGCGGCGGCGGCGGATGAACACCCCATCTTCAGACACCCGCGTTTCGACGACTTGCGTTTCCAGGTTGCTGCAGAAGGGGCACTTCATGGCGGCTGCTGACCGGTGAAGTTAACGGTAGACCGGGAAGCGGGCCGTCAGCGCATTGACCTTGGCACGCACCGCCGCGATGTTGGCCTCGTCGCGGGGGTTGTCCAGCACATCGGCGATCAGGTTGGCCGTGATGCGGGCTTCTTCTTCCTTGAAGCCGCGCGTGGTCATGGCGGGGGTGCCAATGCGCACGCCGCTGGTCACCATCGGCTTTTCAGGGTCGTTGGGGATCGCGTTCTTGTTGATGGTCATGTGGGCGGCGCCCAGCACAGCCTCGGCTTCCTTGCCCGTGATGCCCTTGGCACGCAGGTCCACCAGCATCACGTGGCTTTGCGTGCCGCCGGAGACGATGCGCAGGCCGCGCGCGGTCAGCGTCTCGGCCACCACCTTGGCGTTCTTGGCCACCTGCTCCTGGTAGGCCTTGAACTCGGGCTGCAGCGCTTCCTTGAAGGCCACGGCCTTGGCAGCGATCACGTGCATCAGCGGGCCGCCTTGCAGGCCGGGGAAGATGGCGCTGTTGATGGCCTTCTCGTGCTCGGCCTTCATCAGGATGATGCCGCCACGGGGGCCGCGCAGGCTCTTGTGCGTGGTGCTGGTGACCACGTCGGCATGCGGCACCGGGTTGGGGTACACACCCGCGGCGATCAGGCCGGCGTAGTGGGCCATGTCCACCATGAAGATCGCGCCCACGTCCTTGGCCACCTTGGCAAAGCGTGCGAAGTCGATGTGCAGGCTGTAGGCCGAGGCACCGGCGATGATGAGCTTGGGGCGGGTTTCGTGCGCCTTCTTCTCCATGGCGTCGTAGTCCAGAGCTTCGTTGGCATCGAGGCCGTAGGAGACCACGTTGAACCACTTGCCCGACATGTTGAGCGGCATGCCGTGCGTGAGGTGGCCGCCTTCGGCCAGGCTCATGCCCATGATGGTGTCGCCGGGCTTGAGGAACGCGAGGAACACGGCCTCGTTGGCGGATGCGCCGCAGTGGGGCTGCACGTTGGCGGCCTCGGCACCGAAGATCTGCTTGACGCGGTCGATGGCCAGCTGCTCGGCCACGTCCACATGCTCGCAGCCACCGTAGTAGCGCTTGCCGGGATAGCCTTCGGCGTACTTGTTGGTCAGCTGCGTGCCCTGCGCCCACATCACCGCGGGGGAGGCGTAGTTCTCGCTGGCGATCAGCTCGATGTGGTGCTCTTGCCGGGCGTTTTCAGCCTGGATGGCGGCAAAGAGTTCGGGGTCGGTTTGTTCGACAAGAATATTGCGGTCGTACATGATTGGCAGTCCTATGAACTTGTGTCCCTTGAAACAAGGGCTGCCCAGGCGAACGGCGGAACGCAGAAGGATGAGCCCCGTGCGGCACGCTTCCCAGTGGTTCACAAGGGGCAAGCCCTTGCTGGTTTCCACGTCAGCGGCAGCACCCTGTGTGCGGGATGCCGCGCCTATCGCCAGTCGCGTACCCCGCTAGTGTAGCTGACGTGGCATGCGCAACCTGTGTCGCATCGCGCGAAGTGCCGTGCGCCCCGGGGTCATGGCGCCCCGGCCGGCGGCACAGGATCGGCTCAGAGCCCCGTCAGCAGGGCCACCTTGTCGGCCGCCACCGCCGCTGGCGTCGCGGGCGGCGCAGACACCGGGATGATCTGGGCGGGTGCCTGGGTGGACAGCGTGGGCGGTGGCGCGGTGGGCATGGAGCGGCCACCGGCCACCTGACGCAGGCGGAAATGCTCGGCCATCACCTTGGCGGCATAACCGCCGTCGTCGGCCAGGTTGCCGGCGCCCACGTAAAAGCGCAGCCCGCCTTCCACGGAACCCGCGCGCGAAATGCATTCCTGCAGGACCTTCACGCCCACGCGCAGGTTGCTCACGGGATCGAAGGCCGCAAAGTGCCCCCCGAAGTTCTGGTACTTGTCGGTATGCACGTTGGTCATCACCTGCATCAGCCCCTGGGCGCCCACCGCGCTTTGCGCAAACGGGTTGAAGCTCGACTCGATGGCCATGATGGCCAGGATCAGCGTGGGATCGATCTTGGACTTCGCGCCAATTTCATAGGCCTCTGCCACCAGCACGCTCAGCGGTTCGGGGGCAACGCGGTACTTCTTGCTGAGCCAGAACGCGACGGCGGCCTGCTCCTTGGGCAGGTCCTTGGGATTGCCCGCCGTGGCGCGCTCGCTGGCCTCCGGCTCGATGGGCATGCCAAGCACTTCCACCTGGCGGGCCTGCAGCCAGTTCATCAATTGCGCTTCGCCTGCCTGGCGCAGGTCCGGGCGGGCCGTGAGGGTGATCACGACAAAGGCCACAGCCAGGCCGATGAGGGCGAAGCTGTTGTGGGTGATTTCAAGAAAACCTTCGGTCACGTCGGCCACGAAGGTCCGCACGCCGGAGACTATTTTTCCTGACGCTGTCATAGCTCTTCCTTTCTGAAGCGCCGCACTGAGCCTGGGCAGTCATCGGTGACTGTCCCGTCTCAGCGGGTCGCCTGGATTGGTACGCCATCAAGTGGGCCGCACATCTCTGGGGTGCTTTGGGCCTGGTTTGACTTAGCCGGGTTCGGCAGCGGGTTGGGGTTTTTACTAGCCTGTTTTTGGGGCTGGCGGATTCTAGGAGGTCACTAAATGCTTAGTCAATACTAATGAATTAAATCATTAGACTAATAAGTTATAAAAAACATGTAAAAAATCACAGTTTTTGGGGTGCCGGCGGACGTTTGGGGCCTGTGGCCTCAGGCGGGTTGTTACAAGCTCATGTCAAATTCAATCGGTGGACTTTTCGCCATTGAGAATCCAGTTTGAACTGCGGCAACTACTTTGGTAAGGTTCAGTTGCCTGTTGATTTCAGGCATCGCCAGACGAAACCAAGTCTCCCTCCAAAGGCATTCAGTGCCCTGGTGCAGCAGATGAGGATTCCAAGGCACCCCCTGGAGGCAATACCTTGCCTCCTCGCAGTGTGGACCTTCATCTCCGCATTTGCGACCGATGGCAAAGACCGTTGTGTCAGCCGTCAAGCCCGGCAGGCAGGCCTTGAGGCACTGTCCGCCGGGCTTTCTTGTTTGTGCTGGCGGGCTGTCTGGGCTAGCGGCGCTTATATATAGATAATGGGGGCTGTTCCCTAGAGCGGCGACAGTTCGCCCGGAGTCGCGGGCGATGCCCCTTGCGGGGGTCGCAGCATGTCAGCCCGTCTGGCAAAGCCTTGTGCCAGATCACCCTCGGGGTTTGGCGCAGCGCCATGCTGCGGTCTGTTGGCCGAACCCGGTGAAAATAGTCTCCTTGTTGCCTTGGCGCGCGTGCAGTGCGGTTGCCAGGGCGGGCCTCCAGGCAATGCGCCTGGGGGAGCCTTTGTTATCCATTGGATCCATGTTTCCATTTTTTTCCCGCAGCAAAATGTCCGACGCACCTGAAGTGAATCCGGCCCCGGCCAAAACCCATGAGCCGCATCCGCTTGATGCGTTGACCGGCGGCGCCTTTTCTGCCGCCACCTCTGGTGAGCGCGCCTCCCGCATCCGCGACTGGCTGGCCACGCAGCCTGCCCCGGAGCAGTTGCAGGAGGTCTTCAAGGAGTTGAGCGGACGTGACAAGGGCGCAGCCCGCGCGGTGCGCGAGCGCCTTGACGAAATCCGCCGCGCCAAGGGGCAGGAGGCCATCGCCGCCGAGTGGGCGGAAAAGGCACAGGCCCTTCTTGCGGCCCCCAAGCTCAATATCGCCGATGCCATGGCCTGGCAGCGCGATGCGGCCAAGGCCGGTGCGCCGCTGTCGCGCGAGCCGTTGTCGCTGCTCAAGGTGCAGGTCGCGGACCGTGTGAAAGTGATCGAAGACCTGCAGCATCGCGTGCAGGTGCAGCGGGAGGCCGCCGTGCTGCTGGCCCAGCGCATTGAAGTGCTTTCCACCAAGCCCTGGCGCGATGCGCAGGCGGCGCTTGAACTCCTGCGTGCCGATGTGGCCCGCTGGCAGGAGCAGGCACAGGAACTCACCAGCGATGCCAGCTGGGCGAGCGTGGAAGCGCGCTTTCCTGCGTTGCTCGATGCGTCGCGCACCCAGTTGCTGGTGGTGTGGGAGGCTTTCCAGCCCGCCGTGGCCCAGGCCGTGGCGGCCGCGGCCGATGCCAGCGCTGCACTGCCGCCCGTGCCCGTATGGGCCGACGAGCTGCGCGCCGCGCGCGGCCTGCCCACGGAGGCCGCTGCTGCGGCGGCCGCGGCCAAGCCCGCGCGTGCGGCCAAGCCCAAGGCGGCTCCTGAAGTGATCGAGAAGGCCGCGCAAAGCGTGCGCGAAGCCCTGGCCGTCCTCGAAAAGGAAACCGCCGAAGGCCATGGCAAGGCGAGCGCGGGTGCTGCAGCCGCGCTGCGCGCCGTGCTCAAGGTGCATGGAAAGCACATCGACAATGCCCTGGAGCAGCAGGTGCACGCGGCCCTGGTGGCGGCTGGCGAGCTGGAGGGCTGGCAGCGCTGGAGTGCCGACCAGGTGCGCGAGGACCTGGTGGCCAAGGCCGAGGCCTTGCTCAACCGTCCTGAAGGCCAGGCCCTGGGTGGCCGCAAGATGCAGGAAATCCTGCGCAACCTGCGCGACCAATGGAAGCAGGCGGACCAGGGGGGCGCACCCAACCATGCGCTGTGGAAAAAATTCGATGAAGCCTGCAACGCGGCCCACAAGGTGGTCGAGGCCTGGCTGGACAAGATCCGCACGGAGGCTGCCGAGCACAAGGCGCAGCGCCTGGCACTGATCGAGGAGCTCAAGGCATGGTCGCAAGCGCACGCGGCGTCGGGTGACTGGAAGGCCATCAACCGCGCGCTCCACCAGTTTGGCGACCGCTGGCGCGAAGGTGGTCATGTGGGCGAGAAGATCTTTGCCGAGCTGCAGCCCTTGTGGAAGCAGGCCATCGCCTCGGCGGCGGCCCCGCTGGAAGCAGCCCAGAAGGAGAGCCTGGCGCGTCGCCACGCCATGATCGACGAAGCCACCGCATTGGGGGCTGCGCCCGCGCTGCGCATCGATGCGGTCAAGGCGCTCCAGCAGCGCTGGCAGGCCGAGGCGCAGACGGTGCCGCTGGACCGCAAGCACGAGCAAAAGCTGTGGGATGCGTTCCGCAAGCCCATCGACGAGGCTTTCAACCGCAAGTCCGCAGACCGTGAGCGCGCAGTCACCGAATTGAGCGCCCGCGACCGCGTGGTGCTGGAGGCCTCCAAGTCCCTGGAAGCCGCCAATGCGACGGGGGATGCGCAGCAGATCCGCTCTGCCATGCAGGCGCTGGAGGCCGCGCTGCGCGGTCAGGCGCAGGCCGCGCAGGCCGTGGCCTCGGCGCAGAAGGACGAGCAGAGCCAGTCCACCGTGGCGGCTGAATCCGCTTCGGAAGCTTCGGCGGATCCGGTGGCCGAGGGTGTGGAGGCGGAGCCGGTGGCACCCAAGCCCGTGGCGCGGCCCGTGGTGGCCGTGCGCGGTGACGACCGGCCCGGCATGAAGAAGGATGCGCCTGCTGCGCCGGGCCGTGGTGCGCGCCCCGGCGACCGCCGGGATGGCCGCCCTGGCGACCGTGATGCCGGCCGTGGCGGCCCGCGTCCAGACGGCCGTTTTGGCGACCGCAATGACCGGGGTGGCCGTTTCGGCGACCGTCCTGCGCAGGAAGACCGGGGCCCGCGCCTGGGAGACACCGCTTTCCGCGCGCAGCGCGAAGCCATGGAGCATGCCCAGCTGGCCCTGAAAAAACTGGCGGCGCAAGCCCACGGCGAGGCACTGACGCAATTGCTGACCGCGTGGGAAAAGCGCGACGCGGGCCTGGTGCCCAGCACGCAGGATCTCGGAGCGGGTGTGACGGCATCGGTGCGCAACGCCTGGGCGCAGGCCCTGTCGGCGGCGCCGAAGGGCGATGCCTCGGAAGCGCTGCTGCGCCTGGAGATGGCCGCAGAGGCGCCCACGCCCGCGGAGCACATCGCCGCCCGGCGCATGCTGCAGCTGCAACTGCTCACGCGCCGCAACGATCCCGCGCCAGCGCAGACCTGGGGGCAGGACGCGGCCCGCGTGCTGGCCAGCGCCAGCGACGCGGCCAATGCGCGCCGCCTTCAGAACGCGCTCAAGGCACTGCTGCGCAAGTAAGAGGGCCAAAGAAGCGATGGCTGGCGGGTTGCCGGTGCACATCCGGCCTTTCGGGGCGGCCGATGAGGCTGCCGCGGTGGCGCTGTGGCACGACTGCGGGCTCGTCCGCCCCTGGAACGATCCTCACAAGGACATCGCCCGCAAGCTTCTGGTGCAGCCAGAACTTTTTCTGGTGGCGGTGGTGCCGGCGCGAGACGGCATGGCGGAACGGCTCGTGGGCACCGCCATGGCGGGCTATGACGGCCACCGGGGCTCCGTGTACTACCTCGCGGTGGCACCGGGGCATCAGCGGCTGGCGCTGGGGCGCCGTCTCATGGCGGAGGTGGAGCTGCACTTGCTGCGGCTCGGGTGTCCCAAGGTCAATGTGCTGGTGCGTACCAGCAATGCCCGGGTCCTGCATTTCTACGATGCCCTCGGCTATGCGCGCGACGAGGCGTTTTCACTGGGAAAGCGGTTGATACCTGATCTTTGAGCAGGGCCGGGGAGGGCTTGTCCGGAGCGTGGACTGCGCAGGGCATTGATGGCCACGAAGAGCCGCCCGTTGCCCGCCTGTCGAGGGCGGGGCAGGAATAAAAAAAGCCGTTGCGGTTGCAACGGCTTTTTTATTGTTTGGTGCCC
>NZ_JBXASG010000007.1:105573-338314 GCF_058809075.1 Acidovorax sp. GW821-FHT11A03 | reverse complement strand
CAGGAGAGGACTCGAACCTCCACGATGTTACTCGCTAGTACCTGAAACTAGTGCGTCTACCAATTCCGCCACCTGGGCTTTCAGATCAGCCTCGAATTATAGAACAAGTAATTGCGGCTTCTGGCGAGTGGATGAAGATTTTTTTAAATTCATTCCGCCAGCGTCTCGGGAAGCGGCGTCGGGGCATGGAGGCGGGAAATAAAAAAGCCGCTGTATTCACAGCGGCTTCGATATTTTGAAAACCTTCACAGGTTCTCGTTAAACTTGGTGCCCAGGAGAGGACTCGAACCTCCACGATGTTACTCGCTAGTACCTGAAACTAGTGCGTCTACCAATTCCGCCACCTGGGCATTTCAGGAAAGACTAAGATTGTATATCAAAAAAACCACCCCCGGCGCGCAGTCCGCGCATCTGTCGGACGAAATTGAAGGCAGCGTGCAGGGGCACCGTGACGGACACGGTTTTGTCATCCGCGACGATGGCGAAGGCGACATCTATATCCCCCCCAACGAAATGCGCGCTGTCCTGCACAAGGACCGCGTGCGCGTGCGCATCGTGCGCCAGGACCGGCGCGGCCGCCCCGAGGGCCGCGTGGTCGAGATCATCGAGCGCCCGCCCCAGCCCATCATCGGCCGCCTGCTGCAGGAAAGCGGCGTCTGGCTGGTGGCGCCCGAGGACAAGCGCTACGGGCAGGATGTACTGATCCCCAAGGGTGCCACCGGCGCCGCCAAGCCCGGCCAGGTGGTCGTGGTCGAATTGACCGAGCCGCCGGCCCTGTTCGGCCAGCCCGTGGGCCGCATCACCGAAGTGCTCGGCGAGGTGGATGACCCCGGCATGGAGATCGAGATCGCGGTGCGCAAGTACGGCGTGCCGCACGAGTTCTCGGCCGAGTGCCTGGCCCAGGCCAAGGAACTGCCCGACAAGGTGCGCGCGCAGGACAAGAAGCGCCGCGTGGACCTGACCGACGTGCCCCTGGTCACCATCGACGGCGAGGACGCGCGCGATTTCGATGACGCCGTGTACTGCGAGCCCGCCAAGGTCGGTCGCGCCAAGGGCTGGCGCCTGCTGGTGGCCATCGCCGACGTGAGCCACTACGTGGAGACCGGCAGCGCCATCGACATCGATGCCTATGACCGCGCCACCAGCGTCTACTTCCCGCGCCGCGTGATCCCCATGCTGCCCGAGAAGCTCTCCAACGGCCTGTGCTCGCTCAACCCCGAGGTCGAGCGCCTGTGCATGGTCTGCGACATGCTGGTCACCGCCAAGGGCGAGGTGCATGCCTACCAGTTCTACCCGGCCGTGATGTTCAGCCATGCGCGGTTCACGTACACCGAGGTCGCGGCCATTCTGGCCAACACGCGCGGGCCCGAGGCCAGCAAGCGCAAGGACCGCGTGAAGGACCTGCTCAACCTGCATGACGTGTACCGCGCCCTGCTGGTGGCGCGCCAGCAGCGTGGCGCGGTGGACTTCGAGACCACCGAGACGCAGATCATCTGCGACGAGAACGGCCGCATCGAGAAGATCGTGCCGCGCACCCGCAACGATGCGCACAAGCTCATCGAGGAGGCCATGCTGGCCGCCAACGTGTGCAGCGCCGACTTCATCGCGCAGGGCGGCCAGCCCGGCCTGTTCCGCGTGCACGAAGGCCCCACGCCCGAGAAGCAGGAAATCCTGCGCAACTACCTCAAGGCCATGGCCGTGGGCATGACCATCGGCGACGATCCCAAGCCCGCCGAGTTCCAGGCCATCGCCGAGGCCACCAAGGACCGGCCGGACGCGCAGCAGATCCACACCATGCTGCTGCGCTCCATGCAGCAGGCCATCTACACGCCCGTCAACAGCGGCCACTTCGGCCTGGCGTTCGAGGCCTACACGCACTTCACCAGCCCCATCCGGCGCTATCCCGACCTGCTGGTGCACCGGGTCATCAAGGCCATCCTGGGCAAGACCAAATACGCGCTGCCGTCGCTGCCGACGCCGGGCGAGGCCCACGCCAAGCTGGCCAAGCGTCTGGCCGCCCGCGTGGCGGCGCCCGGCACCAAGCCGCGCAAGGACGTGAAGCCGCCGAGCCGCGATACGCAGGCCTGGGAGGCCGCGGGCCTGCACTGCAGCGCCAACGAGCGCCGTGCCGACGAGGCCAGCCGCGACGTGGAAGCCTGGCTCAAGTGCAAGTACATGCGCGAGCACCTGGGCGAGGAGTACAGCGGCGTGGTCAGCGCGGCGACGAGCTTCGGCATCTTCGTCACGCTCGACGCGATGTACGTCGAAGGCCTGGTGCACATCACCGAGCTGGGTGGCGAGTACTTCAAGTTCGACGAGGCGCGCCAGGAGCTGCGCGGCGAGCGCACCGGCATCCGCTACGCCATCGGCGCGCGGGTGCGGGTGCAGGTCAGCCGCGTGGACCTCGATGGCCGCAAGATCGACTTCCGCCTGGTGCGCGAGGGGGAGGAGCTGCTCGGCCGCGCGCTCAAGGACAAGGGCGTTGCCTCCGACGGCCCCGGCGGCGCGCGCAAGGCGGGGGGCCGCCCGGCAGCCCGCAAGCGTGGCCCCGCGCCCGAGGCGTCCAGCACCGAACTCGCATCGCTCACGCGTGAGCGCGCGGCCCGCTCGCCCATCCAGGAGCTCAAGGCCTCGGTGAAAAAGGCCGCGGCCGGCAGCAAGTCCGGCAAGGGCAAGGGGCGCAAGCCGCGCCGTGGCTGACCCCCGCAGCTTCCACCCGGGGTGAACCGTCTCCCGGGTCGGAGTTCGCTATATATTTGATAGCTTCCGGCGCTTTCCAGGAGAGCGCCAGGGGTCGATTCAATGGGATTTCTCTGGCATGGAGCGGGAGGGCCGCGCCCCGGGGTGTCGCAGGAATTCCGCATACCGCAGCGCCGTGTCCCGGGGCGCTTCCATCATCGGCAGGTGGCCCACCCCGCGCAGTGCCTCCACCTGCGCTCCCGGCAGGGCCGCCTTCAGGGGCCGCATGCCGGAGGGGTGGAAGACGCGGTCGCTTTCGCCCCACAGGACCAGAGTGGGATGCTGCTCGAGGGCGGCGAGCTTTTCCTGCAGCAGATAGCGGTCCTTGAGCTGTGCATCCCAGAGCCGCGCATTGGATGCCGCGTTGCGCAGCGCGTCCTGCTGCGTGGCGTGCAGGATGGGATACGGCAGGAAAGGGCGTTTCTCGAACACCAGCGCCATCATGGCGTCGAACGCCGCGGGGTCGTGCGCCACGAGCGGGCGCTGCCCGCTGTCGATGAGGTGGTCCATGGCGCTGGGTTGCGGTGAACGGATGCCGTGTGGTGCTCCGATGAAGGCCACGCTCGCCACGCGCTCGGGGTGTGCTGCGGCGAACAGCGCCGCGATCGTGCCCCCCATGGAGTTGCCTGCCAGATGGGCCTTTTCAATGCCCAGTGCATCGAGCAGGCTGCGCAGGCGTTCGGTGTGGGCGGCGTAGTCATAGGCCTGGTCCTCGCGGCGCGTGCTTTCTCCGAACCCCGGCAGGTCTGGCGCGATCACCCGGTGGGTGGCTGTGAGCGGGCGGGCGAACTCCACCCAGTGGTCCTTCTCGGCAAAGATGCCGTGCAAGAGGACGACCGGAACGCGGGGGGAACTGGTGGCGCCCTGCGCCGGGGGCCCTGGCGTGGCGCCGCTGTCCAGGTAGTGGATCTGGTGCATCGCGGCGTCGACGGTCTTTTCCTCCAGGCCCGACAGGCTGCGATTGAGCGCGAGCAAGGGCTCCGTGAACAGCGAGGGGGCACCGTGGTACAGCGCCGTGGCGGCGAGCGCGAAAGCTGCCACGGCAGCAAGGACAATGCGTTTCAAGGATGGGTCTCCAGAGGTTGTCGTGGGTGGGCCGGCGCATGCCTGTCCTGCCCGCGCGGGGGCATTGGAATGGGGGGCATGGACGGGGATGGCGAAGGCTATCGGGAACCGTGCGAGAAAACTTGTATGTTTGGGCTATGCGCATGCCAGCACGGAACACACTGACCTTGGGCGCCGACCGTGCGCTGTATCTGGGCGACCTTCCCTCCACGGGCTGGCACTGCCATGCGTCGCCGGTGCTGCTCATCGGCCTGTCGGGGCGCTTTGCCTTGCACTGGCAGCCAGGGCGGGTGGAGACGTGCCACAGCGCGCTGGTGGCCGCCGGGGTGGAACATGTGTTCGACCCCTGCGGAGAGCACGTGGCGCTGATGTACCTGGAGCCCGACTCTCCCGAGGCGCGGGGTCTGCGGGGCCCGTTCCAGCAGCACGATGGCGTGGTCCTCGACGCGGCCAGGGCCGTGGGCTCGCGCAGCGCCATGGACGCTTACCTGCGCCGGTTCGATCTGCAGGCCCTGCTGCGGTGGGGGGGCGGGCATGCTGCGGCGCCCCTGGATCCGCGCGTGGCGCGCAGCCTGCTGGCCCTGCGAAGCCCCCGGGACGGGCGGTGGGCGCGCGAGGGGCTGGCGTCGTCCGTGCAGCTGTCGGCCTCGCGCTTCAACCACCTGTTCCGGGCGGAGATGGGCGTCAGCCTGCGCCGCTACCAGGTGTGGTCGCAGGTGCGGCTGGCCATGGCGAACCTCGCGGTCAGCCCCCGGCTGACGGATGCTGCGCTGCAGGGCGCGTTCTCCGATTCGGCGCATTTCAGCCGCATGTTCCGGCAGACCTTTGGCATGACCCCCTCCAGCGTGCTCAAGCCCCTGAAGGAGGTCACGCTGGTGGGCCGGTGAAGGCCTCCTTGGCGGCGGTGGGCGGCGTGCGGCCTCGGCCGTGGCGCGGACAACGCGCTGGCCGTGCCGTCAGCCGCCCGCGCGCCGCGCGAGCCCGCTGGCGGTGAGCGCCAGCCCGGCCGGCCAGGCATCTGCCGCCAGCCCGTGGCCATACACCGCCTCGCAGGCGGCGCGCAGGGCACTGGCCCCGGCGGCCATGTGCGCCGCGACCATGCCGGCGAGCACATCCCCCGTGCCCGCGGTGGCCAGCCGTGCATTGCCCGTGGGGTTGATCGCGGGCACGCGGCCGGGGGCCGCCACCACCGTGCCCGAGCCCTTGAGCACGGCCACGCAGTTGAACTGCGAGGCCAGTTGCTGGGCCGCGTCCAGGCGGTCCGCCTGCACCTCGGCGGTGGACAGGCCCAGCAGCCGGGCGGCCTCCAGCGGGTGGGGCGTCAGCACCGTGGGCAAGCCGTGCTGGCCGCGCGCCACCACCAGCGCGTGCAGGGCGGCCTGGCTGGCGATGGTGTTGAGGGCATCGGCGTCCAGCACCAGCCGCGCCGAGCGCGTGATGACGCCCGGCAGCACATGGGCGACGGCCTGGCCGCCGCCGCAGCCGCAGACCACGGTGAGCTGTTCCAGCGCCAGGGCGTCGAAGCGGCGGAACATCAGCTCGGGTTGCTGCAGGTCCAGCTCCAGATGGCCGCCGTCGAGCAGGGCCACCAGCACACGCCCCGCGCCGCCATGCAAGGCCGCGGACGCGGCCAGCAGGGCGGCGCCCGCCATGCCCATGCCACGCCCCGCCAGCCCCTCTCCCCCCACCACGGCCACGTCGCCATAGCTGCCCTTGTGGCTGGCATGGGCGCGTGGTGCCGCCAGCGCGGGGCCACAAAGCCAGGCGCTGGGGGGCTCGTGCCCGGCCTCCGTGCCCAGCGCGTCAAACCACACCCTGCCCGTGGCGTCACGCCCCGCGCCGGTGAAGAGGCCGGGCTTGAGGGTGAGCAGGCTCAGCGTGTGCCGCGCGGCGCGCGGCGGGTGGGCCGCGTCGGGCGCGAAGCCCGCCGCGAACTGTCCCGTATCGGCGTCCAGACCGCTGGGCAGGTCCACCGCCAGCACGGGCGCGGGGCTGCGCTGCAGGGCCTCCAGGCAGCGGCGCAGCCGCTCGTCCGGTGCGCGGGCCGGGGGGCTGGCGGGGTTGGCTCCCACGCCGATGCCCAGCAGCGCGTCGATGCACAGGTCGGAGGCCGTGAGGTCTTCGGGGGCACTGTCGGCCCACAGCACGCCCGCGTCCCGCGCGCGTTCCCACGAACGGCGGGCATCGGCGGGCGCGCGGTCCGGGTTGCCCAGCCAGGTGACCACCACGCGCCGTCCGTCGCGCTGCAGGTGCAGGGCGGCCTCCAGGCCGTCGCCGCCGTTGTTGCCGGGGCCACAGGCTATCCACACGGTGCGCGCATGGGGGGCGAGCGCCCGGGCCAGGCGGGCCACGGCCAGGCCCGCCCGCTGCATCAGCGCGTGCGGGGGCAGGGTGGCGGCGGCCTGCTGCTCCATGCGCCGCGTGGCTGCCGTGTTGAACAGAGGGTGCGGCTGCTGGGGCGTGATGGGGTGCATGGGCGGGGGCTGGCAGGTGGTGGTCGGGGTGGGTGCCGGGGGCGGCGGGCTCAGGGCTTCGCCGTGGAGCGGTGGTCGTAGGCCAGCTCCATCCGGTAGGCCAGGCCCAGGAACAGTGATTGCGCGAGGCTCAGCGTGCTGGTGAGCGAGCGGAAACCAAAGGTGGCACCGTCCTGCGCGATCAGGGTGGCGCTGGCCAGGGCCGCGAGCGGGCTCAGCTGGCTGTCGGTGATGGCAAGCAGGCGCGCGCCGCGCGCCACCGCCGCCTGCGCGAGCTCCAGGGTCTCCTGCGCGTAGGGCTCGAACGAGACGGCGACCAGCACATCGCCGGGCGCCAGCGCGCGCAGCTCGCCCTGGTGCATGAAACCCAGCCCGTGCAGCCAGTGCACCGGCTTGGCCGTGTGCTGCAGCGCGTAGGCCAGGTAGGCGCCCACCGGAAACGCGCGGCGCGATGCGGCCAGCCAGAGCGCAGGGGCCTGCAGCATCAGCTCCACCGCCGCATCGAACTGTGCGTCCGGCAGGTTGCGCTGCAGCGCCTGCAGGCTGTCGATGTTGCCGTCGATCACCTCGTGCGCGAGCTGGGCGGCCGACCGCGCGCTGCCGCCGGGCACGATCAGTTCGCGGATGCGCTCCTGGTAGTTGCGGTTGGGGGCCAGCTGCCGCACGGCTCCGGCGCGGAACAGGGCCTGCATTTCCGTGTAGCCCGAAAACCCGAAATGCTTGGCAAACCGCACCAGTGCCGACGGCTGCACGCCGCATTGCGCGGCCGTGGCCTGCACGCCATCGAGCGCCAGCTGGTCGCGTTGCTTTTCGACATAGCGCGCGATGGTCTTGAGCTGGCGGCTCAAGGGCTCGAAGCCCGCATGCACGGCCGCCAGGAACGCGTCCGCGTCGGGGTAGGGGGCGGACGCGTTGCCGGGGGGCGTGGCAATGGGATCGGCCAGGGTATTTCTATTTTTCATTAAATTAGAAAATATTTTCTATTTTGGGCTATCATAGGCGCAACGAACCATTATCCGGCGCGCGCTTTCCCGCCGCCGCGCCCTTGCGGAGACCCGTGCATGCTCTCTTTTCCTTCCAATCGGTCCTTTGACGTGGCCTGCCTGGGCCGGCTGGCCGTGGACCTCTATGCCCAGCAGATCGGCTGCAGCCTGGAGGCCGCGACCAGTTTCGCCAAATACCTGGGAGGCTCGTCGGCCAACATCGCCTTTGGCACTGCCCGGCTGGGGCTGCGCTCGGCCATGGTGTCGCGCGTGGGCAATGAGCAGAACGGCCGCTTCCTGCTCGACACCCTGCGGCGCGAGGGCTGCGACGTGAGCCAGGTGCAGGTGGACGACCAGCGCCTGACGGGCATGGTGCTGCTGGGCATCAAGGACCAGGACACCTTCCCCCTGCTTTTCGCCCGCGAGAACTGCGCCGACATGGCGCTGGACGCCGACGCGATCAGCGAGGAGTTCCTGGCGCGCTGCCGCAGCCTGGTGGTCACAGGAACGCACCTGAGCACGCCCACCGTGCTGGCCGCGAGCCGCCGCGCGCTGGACATCGCGCAGCGCCATGGCCTGGTGCGGGTGCTGGACATCGACTACCGCCCCGTGCTGTGGGGGCTGGCCGCCAAGGGCGATGGCGAAACGCGCTACGTGGGCAGCGACGCGGTGAGCCGCCACCTGCAGGCGCAGCTCGGATCGTTCGAACTCATCATCGGCACCGAAGAGGAGTGGCTGATCGCCGGCGGCGTGCCCGGGGACCTGATGGCCAGCCTGCGCGCAGTGCGCGGGCACACACAGGCCGTGCTGGTGGTCAAGCGGGGCCCGCTGGGCTGCAGCATCATCGAGGGGGCGGTGCCCGCCGCCCTGGACGATGCGCCCACAGTGCTGGGCGAGCGCATCGAGGTGCTCAACGTGCTGGGCGCGGGCGATGCCTTCGCGTCGGGCCTGCTGTCGGGCCTGCTGCGGGGCAAGACCCTGGTCGAGTCGGCGGCGATCGCCAATGCCTGCGGGGCCATCGTGGTGTCGCGCCACGGCTGCGCGCCCGCCATGCCCACACCGGCCGAGCTGGCCCACTGGTTCTCGGGGCACCGCCACCCCCGGCCCGACCAGGACCCGCAACTGGCCCATCTGCACCGGGTGACGGCGGCGCGGCCGCAGTGGCCCGAGCTGTTCGTGCTGGCCTACGACCACCGCGCCCAGTTTGAAGACCTGGCGCGCCAGGCCGGTGCGCAGGGCGCACGCCTGCCCGTGCTCAAGCAGCTGCTCAACGCCGTGGTGGCCGAGGTCGAGCGGGATCCCGGGTGCGGGGGGCGCATGGGCGTGCTGATCGACGGACGCATCGGCGAGGCCGCGCTGCACGGCGCCACGGGCCGGGGCTGGTGGCTGGGGCGCCCGATCGAGCGGCCCGGCTCGCGCCCGCTGCGTTTCGACGGCACGCATTCGCTGGCCTCGCAGCTGGTGCACTGGCCGCGCGAGCAGGTCGTGAAATGCCTGGTGTTCTACCACCCGGACGACGCGGCCGCGCTGCGCGCCGAGCAGGACGAGTGGCTGCAGCAGGTGTGGGAGGCCACGCGCGCCAGCGGGCATGAACTGCTGCTGGAGGTGATTCCGCCCAAGGACATGCTGGCCCCGGGCGATACCGGCGAGGCCGTGCTGCGCGCCATCCGCCACTTCTACGGGATCGGCCTCAAGCCCGAGTGGTGGAAGGTCGGCGCCATGGCCGCGCGCCACTGGGAGGCGCTGGACGCCCTGGTGCGCGAGCGCGACCCGTACTGCCGTGGCGCGGTGATCCTGGGGCTGTCGCAGCCGGTGGAGCAGCTCATCGCAGGCTTTGCCGAGGCGCGCGCGCCCATCGTCAAGGGCTTCATGATCGGGCGCACCGTCTGGGCCGGGCCCAGCCTGGCCTGGCTCAAGGGCGAGATCGACGACGCCGGGCTGCAGGCCCAGGTGGCCGCCAATTTCCGCCGCCTCATCGCGGGCTGGCGCGACAGCCGCCCGGCGCAGGCCGCCACCGCCCCCGACGCCGCGGGAGTGCCCGCATGACACTGCTTGTCAAGGCCAACCCGTCGGGCCGGGTGGTGGTGGATGTGACGCCGGCCACGGCCGGATGGACCCACGTGGGGTTCAAGGCCCTGCGCCTGGGCGCGGGGGACGAGGAGTCGCTGGCCACCGGCGCGCGCGAGCTGTGCATCACGGTGCTCAGCGGGCAGGTGGACGTGCACGTGGGGGCACAGGCCTACCGCGCCCTGGGCAGCCGTGCCTCGGTGTTCGAGGAGGCCTCGCCCACGGCCGTGTATGTGCCGCCAGACCGGGCGGTGCGCATCGTGGCGCGGGGCGCCGCCGAGGTGGCGTTGAGCAGCGCGCCGGCGCGCGGCCTGTATCCCGAGCGGGTGATCGAACCCGCGCAGATGCAGCGCAGCGTGCGCGGGCAGGGCAGCAACACGCGCCACGTCTGCGACATCCTGCCCGAGTCGCAGCCCGCCGAAGGCCTGCTGGTCGTGGAGGTGATCACCCCGGCCGGGCATTCATCGAGCTACCCGCCGCACAAGCACGACAGCGCCGACGCGGGCCAGCCACACGCCGAAACCGTGCTCGAGGAAACCTACTACCACCAGCTCCATCCCGCGCAGGGATTCGCCTTTCAGCGCGTGTACACCGACGACCGCTCGCTGGACGAATCCATGGCCGTGGAACACCGCGACACGGTGATGGTGCCGCGCGGCTACCACCCCTGCGTGGCCCCGCATGGCTACGACCTGTACTACCTCAACACCATGGCGGGGCCCGAGCGCCGCTGGGCGTTCAGGAACGATCCCGCGCATGCCTGGATGGTCGCGCCGCGCTGATGCTATTTATTTGATAGCTGCTGGCGCAATCGCATCAAGCGCAAGAGCGCAAAAACACCAAAGATTTCCGAAAAGGTTCGCAGAAAACCTTGCCCCTGAACCGCCAACCTCTGGAGACAAACACACCATGAAACGCAACACCCTTCGCATCCTTGCCGGTGCACTGCTCGCCTGCACGCTCGGCGCCCAGGCGCAGACCGCCGCCTACCCGTCCCAGCCCGTCAAATGGGTGGTTCCCTATGCGCCCGGCGGCACCACCGACGTGATCGCGCGCAGCCTGGCCGTGCGCATGGGGCAGGACCTGGGCCAGCCCGTGGTGGTGGACAACAAGCCGGGCGCGGCCAGCATCATCGGCGCCACCTTCATCGCGCGCTCCGCGGCAGACGGCTACACCGTGGGCACGGCCGATTCGGGCACGCTGGCCTTCAACCCGGCCATGTATTCCGCGCTGAGCTACAACGCCGAGAAGGACTTCAGCTTCATCGGCGGCCTGGGCCGCATGCCCCTGGTGCTGGCCGTGCACCCCGACTTCCCGGCCCGGAACATGCAGGAGTTCCTGGCCCAGGTGCGCAAGAGCCCGGGGACCGTCTCGTCGGCCTCGTCGGGCCCGGGCTCTCCGCTGCACGTGGCACTGGAACTGTTCAAGCAGCGCACCGGCACGGACATCCTGCATGTCCCCTACAAGGGCTCGGCCCCGGCGCTGCAGGACCTCATGGCGGGCCAGGTGCAGTCGATGTTCGTCGACCTTCCGCCCAGCCTGTCGATGATCAAGGCGGGCAAGGTGCGCGTGCTGGCCGTGGCCACGCCGCAGCGGCTGTCCATCCTGCCCGATGTGCCCACCATGGCCGAGGCCGGCGTACCCGGCTTCGAGGCCTATGCGTGGCAGGGGTTCGTGGGCCCGGCCCGGATGCCTGCGGCGGTGGTGGAGCGCCTGAACAAGGACCTGGCGGCCGCCCTGCGCCATCCCGAGACGCGCGCCAAGCTCGAAGAGATCGGCATCCAGCCGCTGTCCATGACGCCCCAGCAGTTCACCGACTTCGTGCGCAGCGAACAGAAGCTGTGGGCGGGCGTGATCCGCGCCGCCAACATCCGCCTTGATTGACCGGGCCGATACGACCCCTGATACCCGACACGAGACACCACGCCATGACCGTTTCCCTGAACCGCCGCCATGCCTGCGCGGCCCTGGCCAGCCTGGCCGCAGGTGCCATGCTGCCCGCCGCCGCCCAGACCGCGGCCTATCCTGGCAAGCCCATTGAACTCATCGTGCCCTTCGCCGCGGGCGGCGGCACCGATGTGCTGGCCCGGGCGCTGGCCGAGGCGGCGCGCAAGCACCTGCCGCAGGACCTGATCGTTCTCAACAAGGCGGGCGCCAGCGGCGCCGTGGGCTGGACCGAGTTGGCCAATGCCCGGCCCGACGGCTACAAGCTCGCCATCATCACGGTGGAGATCACGATGATCCCCCACATGGGCATCACCAGGATCACGGCCGACAGCCTGGCCCCCATCGCTCGGCTGAACGCCGACCCGGCCACGCTGGCCGTGCGCGCGGACTCCCCCCTGCGCACCATCGAGGACCTGCTGGCGGCCGCCCGCAAGAGCCCGGGCGGCGTGCGCGTGGGCAATGCGGGGCCGGGCTCGCTGGGGCATCTGGCGGCCGCGGCGCTGGAGGACAAGGTGGGCGTGTCGTTCAACCATGCGCCGTACCGCGGTGCCAACCCCGCCGTGCTGGACCTGCTGGGCGGGCACATCGAGGTGGTGGCCGTCACGCCGGTGGAGGTGGCCACCTATGTGGCGGCGGGCAAGATCCGCCCGCTGGCCGTGATGTCAGAGCAGCGCATCGCCGCCGGGTGGGAGGCGGTGCCGACGCTCAAGGAACGCAAGATCGACCTCGTGATCGGGGGCTGGCGCGGTCTGGCCGCGCCCAAGGGCACTCCGCCCGAAGTGGTGGCGGTATTGCGCGCCGCCATCGCCAAGACCCTGCAGGAGCCCGCGCTGCGCGACACCATGGCCCGCCAGAACATGGGGGAGGGCTACCTGGACCAGGCGGACTTCAACGCCCTGATCGCACGGGACAACGCCACGTTCAAGCAACTGGTGGACAGGCTGGGCATCAAGGCCTGAGAAGCCGCCGAACCTGCAGGCCCGCCCTGCGGCGCCCCACGGGGCCGCTGCGGGCGGTTTTCTTTTTTTGGATGTGCGTCCGCCGGGTCCACGGTGTCCGCCTCGCGGTGGGCATGGCCGCACGGCTTCCCCCGCCCCGGGGGCCGCGGCACGCGCACGGCCTCATGCCCCGAAGCCGGGGGCAAAGGCCTCGCGCAGCCATTCCACGAACACCGACACCGAACGCGGCACATGGGCCGAGTAGGGGCGTATCGCGTGGATCGTCTCGCTGAAGGTGCCCACGGAGCGCCAGTCGGGCAGCACCTGGACGAGCTTGCCCGACTGCAGCGCGGCCTGCGCGCTGAAGTCGGGGACCAGCGCGATGCCCAGGCCCGCCAGGGCCGCGTCGCGCAGGGCCTCGCTGTTGCTGGCGGCCAGCGGCCCGGCCACGGGCACGGTCAGTCGGGGGGCGGTGCCCGGCACCACGGGCTCGAAGGTCCAGGCCGGAGCTTCCTGGGTGCGGGGGTAGTGCAGGCAGTCGTGCCCGCGCAGGTCGCCGGGCGTGCGGGGCAGGCCGGCGCGGCGCAGGTAGGCGCGGCTGGCCACCAGCACGGACCGCGTGGTGCACAGCAGCCAGGCCACATGGGTGTCGGGGGCCACGGCGGTGTGGCGGATGGCCAGGTCCAGCCCTTCGAGCGTCAGCGAGCGCAGGTTGTCCGACAGGTCCAGCTCCAGCCGCACTTCGGGATAGGCGCGCACGAACGCGGGCAGCCGGGGCACCAGTTGCTGGCGTGCCAGCGCGACGGGGGCGGTCACGCGCAGGCGGCCCTGGGGCACGCCGGCGCGGTCGCGCACGCTCGCAAAGCTCTCGGCGATGCTGTCGAACGCGCCCCGCGTGTCGTCCACCAGCTGCCGCCCCGCCTCGGTCAGGCCCACGCTGCGCGTGGTGCGCCGCACCAGCGGCACGCCTGCCGCGCGTTCCAGCTCCGCGATGTGCTGGCTCATGGCCGCCTTGCTCACGCCCAGGCGCGCGGCGGCGCCGGTGTAGCTGCCCTGTTCGCCCAGCACGACGAGCCAGTGCAGGTGCGACCACAGGGCTTCGGGTTTGGGGTGGATTGTCGATTTCATGGCTCTATTGTTCATCAATGTGAACAATCAATTCACCGCCACGGTCTTGGCGCGGCGGGTTGTCGCTCCTAGACTGCAGGCCACTTTCCACCGTTCTTTGAAAGAGGTTTGCATGACCACCGCCACCCAGCCGGCCCCCATTGGCCACTACATCCACGGCCAGCGCACCATGGGCACCAGCACACGCAGCCAGGAGGTGACCAATCCCGCCACGGGCGCCGTGACGGGCCGCGTGGCGCTGGCCCACCGCGCCGATGTGGATGCGGCCGTGGCCGCCGCGCAGGCCGCCTTTCCCGCCTGGGCGGACACGCCGCCCATCCGCCGCGCCCGCGTGCTGTTCAAGTTCCTGGAGCTGGTCAACCAGCACAAGGATGCGCTGGCCCGCGCCATCACGGCCGAGCATGGCAAGGTGTTCACCGATGCGCAGGGCGAGGTGGCGCGCGGCATCGACATCATCGAGTTCGCCTGCGGCGTTCCGCAACTGCTCAAGGGCGATTTCACCGACCAGGTGAGCACCGGCATCGACAACTGGACGTTGCGCCAGCCCCTGGGCGTGGTGGCGGGGATCACGCCTTTCAACTTTCCGGTCATGGTGCCCATGTGGATGTTTCCGGTGGCCATCGCGACCGGCAACACCTTCGTGCTCAAGCCCAGCCCCACCGATCCCACGGCCTCGCTGCTCATGGCCGACCTGTTCCGGCAGGCGGGCCTGCCCGACGGCGTCTTCAACGTGGTGCAGGGCGACAAGGAGGCGGTGGATGCGCTCATCGAGCACCCCGATGTCCGGGCGATCAGCTTTGTCGGCTCCACCCCCATCGCCAACTACATCTACGAGACCGGCGCCCGCCACGGCAAGCGCGTGCAGGCCCTGGGCGGCGCCAAGAACCACATGATCGTCATGCCCGATGCCGACATGGACCAGGCCGTGGACGCCCTCATCGGCGCGGGCTACGGATCGGCCGGTGAGCGCTGCATGGCCATCAGCGTGGCCGTGCTGGTGGGAGATGCCGCCGACAAGGTGGTGCCCAAGCTCGTCGAGCGCACGAAGGCGCTCAAGGTGCTCGACGGCACGAACCTGGCGGCGGAGATGGGCCCCATCGTCACCCGCGCGGCCCACGAGCGCATCTCGGGCTACATCGACCTGGGCGTGAAGGAGGGCGCGCAATTGCTGGTGGATGGCCGCGGCTTTGACGCGGCGCAGGCCGGCGAGGGCTGCGAAGGCGGCTTCTGGATGGGAGGCACCCTGTTCGACCATGTCACGCCGCAGATGCGCATCTACCGGGAGGAGATCTTCGGCCCGGTGCTGGCGGTGGTGCGCGCCAAGGATTTTGGCGAGGCCGTGAAGCTGGTCAACGACCATGAGTTCGGCAACGGCGTGGCCTGCTTCACGCGCGACGGCAACGTGGCCCGCGAGTTCGGCCGCCGCATCCAGGCCGGCATGGTCGGCATCAACGTGCCGATTCCCGTGCCCATGGCCTGGCATGGCTTTGGCGGCTGGAAGCGCAGCCTGTTTGGCGACATGCACGCCTACGGCGAGGAAGGCGTGCGCTTCTACACCAAGCAAAAGAGCATCATGCAGCGCTGGCCTGAA
The DNA here is from genome assembly GCF_058809075.1 of Acidovorax sp. GW821-FHT11A03. Classification (NCBI taxonomy): domain Bacteria; kingdom Pseudomonadati; phylum Pseudomonadota; class Betaproteobacteria; order Burkholderiales; family Comamonadaceae; genus Acidovorax; species Acidovorax sp. GW821-FHT11A03. The sequence continues at coordinate 323,382 of NZ_JBXASG010000007.1, read as the reverse complement.
AGCACGCCCAAGGGGGCCGAGTTCGTGATGCCGACGGCCAAGTAGGACCCGGCGCGCGGTCGCTGGAATGGGGCTTTGGCCCCATTTTTTTCGTGGCCGCGGCGCGTTGCCGCGGGCCCTTTCGATCCCCGCGCCCAGCATCCCTGGCGGGTTTGCCGGGCCTCCCGTTCAGGGGGGACTCCAGCACGCTCTAGAAACGCTGGATGCCGAACTCCTCGAGGCCGATCTCGGGGCTGCGCTGGCCGATCAGGTCCGCCACGGCCCGGGCGCTCCCGCAGGCCAGGGCCCAGCCGCCGGCGCCGTGGCCCGTGTTGAGCCACAGCCCCGGCACCCCGCTGGGGCCCACCACGGGGGCCGCGTCGGGGAGCATGGTGCGCGCGCCGCGCCAAACCTGCAGCCCCGAGGACAGCTGCGCCCCTCCGGGGAACCAGTCGTTGAGCGTGCGGTACAGGCGCTGCAGGGTGGGCGCATGGTGGTCCGCGTCGGCGCCCGCCAGCTCCGCGCCACCGGCAATGCGCACACGCTGCCCCAGGCGGGTGATGGAGATCTGCTGGGCCATGTCCACCACGCTGGCGCGTGGCGCGTGCGTGGACTCGCGCAGGGGCGCGCTGACCGAATAGCCGTACACGGCGGTCATCGGCAGGCGCAGCCCCAGCGGCGGCAGCAGCGCGGCCGAGGCCATGCCCGCGCACAGCACCACGGCATCGAAGCGGCGCAGCTCGGGCTCGCCGGGCACCGCAATGCCCAGGGGGCTGGTGCCGATGCGTTCGACACGGGTGTTGAACGCGAACTGCACGCCCGAACCTTGCGTGCCCTGGCGCAGCAGTTGCGCGAACAGGCGGCAGTTGCCGGCGCTGGCGTCGGGCAGGTGGATGGCGCAGGCCAGCGGGGCGTCGGGGGACAGCCCGGGCTCGATGTGGCGCGCCGTCGCGGCATCGATCTCGCGTGCCGCCACGCCGCAGTCGCGCAGCACCTGCAGGGCCGGCTGCAGCGCGGCCTGCTCCTGCTCGCTGCGCAGCAGCACCAGGCGTCCGTCACTGGATTCGAAATCCAGCTCGTGCTGGCTGGCGATGGCCTTCAGGCGCTCCTGGCTGTACCGCGCCAGTTGCTCCAGCGCCGGGGCCGGCGCGCTGTTGGCGCGTGCCGCTCGGCGCCAGCGCCACAGCCAGGCCAGATGGTCCTGGCCCAAGCCGGACGCCAGCCGCAGCGTGGCGTGGGCGCCCATGAGCCGCAGCGCCTGGCCGAAGCCGGGCAGGGCCCAGGGGCTGAGCACGTGGGAGCCCAGCAGGCCGGCCGTGGCAAAACTGGCTTCTTCGGCGGCAGCGCTGCGCTGCTCGAACACGGTGACCTCGTGGCCGTCGCTGGCCAGCTCATAGGCAGTGGTGACGCCGACAATGCCGGCGCCCACGATGGCAATCTTCATGAATTTGGGTGTTTTTAGCCTCTAGAGCTTGATTATCAAGCGCTTGCAGCTATTGTTTTTGTAGTATTTTTTCGATTTGCAGGCCCGTGTTGAGCACGGTGTCATCCCGCAGGGCCCCGTGCCAGACCATCAGGCCCACCGGGAGTTCCCCCGGTACATGGCAGGGCAGGGACAGCGCGCAGCCATCCAGCAGATTGACGGCGCTGGTATTGCGCAGCAGCAGGGTGTTGACGCGGAAGAACTCGGCGTCGCGCGCCGCATCCTGCGCGGCGTCCTGGCCGCCGGCCGGGGCCACATCCGCCAGGGCGGGGGCCACGATGGGCACGGTGGGGGACAGCAGGACGTCGTAGCCTTCCATGCACGCGTGCATGCGGGCCATCCAGTGCTGGCGGGCCTGCAGCAGGTCGATGTATTCCCATGCCATCAGCGCCGCACCCTTGTCGATGCGCGCACGCACACGGGGGTCGTAGCGCGTGCCCGCGCGCTGCAGCAGTTCGCGGTGCCAGGCGTAGGCTTCGGGCGCGGAGAAGCCATGCACCGGCTGCTCCTGCATGGGGGGCATGTCGATGGTGTCGATGGTGGCGCCCGCCGCGCGCAGCGCGGACAGGGTGCGCTCGAACGCCCGGGCCACCGTGGCGTCCATGCCGTCCAGGAAGACCGTCGAGGGGACGGCCAGGCGGTATTGCGACAGCGGTGCCAGGCTGCGCGTGACGCTCCGGGCGGCCAGCACCTCGTGCGCCACGATGGCATCGCGCACGCTGCGGGTCATGGCGCAGGCCGTGTCGAGCGTGGTGGACAGCGGGACGGCCCCGGCCGTGGGGACCAGCCGCGCGGTGTTCTTGAAGCCCACGATGCCGTTGAGCGCCGCCGGAATGCGGATCGACCCTCCCGTGTCCGACCCCAGTCCGATGAACGCAGCCCCCCTGGCCACCGACACGGCGGCGCCCGACGACGAGCCGCCGGGAACCCGTGGCGCGCCGGGCAATGCGCCCGACCGGGCATCGAAGGCCGCGGGCGTGCCGAAGTGCGGATTCACCCCCACGCCTGAAAACGCGAACTCCACCATGTTCGTGCGGCCGATGACAACGCCACCCGCGGCACGCAGGCGCGCCACCGCGGGGCTGTCGGCCGCTGCGGCGGGCGCATCCGCCAGCACCGTGGAGCCGGCGGGCGTGGGCTGGCCGGCGATGTCGAACAGGTCCTTGACCGATACCGCCAGGCCGGCCAGGGGCAGGCGGTCCAGGCCGGCTTGCACCGCATTGGTGCGTGCTTCCGCGAACAGCGTGCGCACGAAACTGTGGGTGTTCGCAGGGGACTGGGCGGCTTCGATGCAACGTTCCAGCTCTGCGGGCACGGCGGTGGTGCCGTCCCGCAGGCGGTCGCGGGTGGCGATCAGGTCAGGGAGCATGGGTGTGCTAGAATCTTTGGGTTTTGCTGGGAGCAGTAACGCGGGCAAGGGGCAGTGCAATCCGGTGTGATCGGGCATTGTCGCAATGTGCGTGTGGCGGCTTGCGCAGAACCAATCGCAAACCAGCCCTGTCAAGGTGTTGCGTCTTTCGTGAGAAACCACGGCGGCGCAAGTATTGGGGCTGGATTTTAGACCCAACCTTTGGAGTATTTTTATGTCCGTTACCATGCGCGAAATGCTGGAAGCCGGTGTCCACTTCGGTCACCAGACCCGCTTCTGGAACCCCAAGATGGCCCCCTACATCTTCGGCCATCGCAACAAGATCCACATCATCAACCTGGAAAAGTCGCTGCCACTGTTCCAGGAAGCCCAGAAGTTCGCCAAGCAACTGGCTGCCAACCGCGGCACGATCCTGATGGTCGGCACGAAGCGCCAGGCCCGTGAGATCCTGTCCACCGAAGCCCTGCGCGCTGGCGTGCCCTTCGTGGACCAGCGCTGGCTGGGCGGCATGCTGACCAACTTCAAGACGGTCAAGACCTCGATCAAGCGCCTCAAGGACATGAAGGCCCAGCAAGAAGCTGGCCTCGACAGCCTGAGCAAGAAGGAGCAGCTGACGTTCTCCCGCGAGATCGAGAAGCTCGAAAAGGACATCGGCGGCATCCAGGACATGGCTGCGCTGCCCGACGCCATCTTCATCATCGACGTGGGCTTCCACAAGATCGCCGTGGCCGAAGCCAAGAAGCTCGGCATCCCGCTGATCGGTGTGGTCGATACGAACCACTCGCCTGAAGGCATCGACTACGTGATCCCTGGCAACGACGACTCGGCCAAGGCCGTGACGCTGTACGCCCGTGGCATCGCCGACGCGATCATCGAAGGCCGTGCGAACGCCGTGAACGAAGTGGTCAAGGCCGTGACGGCCGAGAGCTCCGACGAGTTCGTGGAAGTGCAAGAAGCCGCCGCCTGATACCCGGCTGCGCGATCCGTCGCGAATGAAAGCGGGGCCCCTGGTGAGCCCCCTTTTTTTTAGGCTGAATCTAATCGATTGAACTGAACACTGAAGGAATAAAGATGGCTGCAATTACCGCAAGCATGGTGGCTGAACTGCGTGGCAAGACCGACGCGCCCATGATGGAATGCAAGAAGGCCCTGACGGAAGCCGACGGCGACATGGCCAAGGCCGAAGAGCTGCTGCGCGTCAAGCTGGGCACCAAGGCGGGCAAGGCTGCATCGCGCATCACGGCCGAAGGCGTGGTGGCGAGCTACATCGACGGCACCACCGGTGCCCTGGTTGAAGTCAACAGCGAAACCGACTTCGTCTCCAAGAACGACAGCTTCATCGCCATGGCCAATGCCGCCGCGAAGCTGGTGGCCGAGCACAACCCCGCCACCGTCGAAGCCCTGGGCGCGCTGCCCTACAGCCAGGACAGCTTCGGCCCCACGCTGGAAGACGTGCGCAAGGGCCTGATCGGCAAGATCGGCGAAAACATGTCGTTCCGCCGCTTCAAGCGCTTCAGCGGCTCCAGCCTGGCAGCCTACCTGCATGGCTCGCGCATTGGCGTGGTCGTCGAGTTCGACGGCGATGCCGCTGCCGCCAAGGACGTGGCCATGCACGTGGCCGCCATGAAGCCCGTGGCCCTGACCAGCGCCGACGTGCCTGCCGACCTGATCGCCAAGGAACGCTCTGTCGCCGAAGGCAAGGCCGACGAAGCCAACAAGGAACTCGTGGCCGCCGGCAAGCCCGCGCAAAGCGCGGAAATCACCGCCAAGCGCATCGACGGCGCCGTGCAGAAGTACCTCAAGGAAGTCTCGCTGGCTGACCAGGTCTTCGTGAAGGCCGCCGACGGCAAGCAGACCGTGGCCCAGATGCTCAAGGCCGCCAACACCAACGTGAAGGGCTTCACGCTCTACGTCGTGGGTGAAGGCATCGAGAAGAAGGTCGACGACTTCGCCGCCGAAGTGGCCGCCCAGGTGGCTGCTGCCAAGGCTGCTGCCTGATCGTTTCCGCAACCCCCCAAGCCCCGCATCTATCACCGGAGAAATTTCCCATGTCCCACGCCGCACCAGCCCACAAGCGCATCCTGCTCAAGCTGTCTGGTGAGGCGCTGATGGGGGATGACGCCTTCGGCATCAACCGCGCCACCATCGTCCGCATGGTGGAGGAGATCGCCGAAGTGACGCGCCTGGGTGTCCAGGTGGCCGTGGTGATCGGTGGGGGCAACATTTTCCGTGGCGTGGCCGGCGGCTCGGTCGGCATGGACCGTGCCACCGCCGACTACATGGGCATGCTGGCCACCGTCATGAACGCGCTGGCCCTGGCGGACGCCATGGACAAGCAGGGCCTGGTGGCCCGCGTGATGTCCGCCATCGCCATCGAGCAGGTCGTCGAGCCCTACGTGCGTCCCAAGGCCCTGCAGTACCTCGAAGAGGGCAAGGTCGTGGTGTTCGCGGCCGGTACGGGCAATCCGTTCTTCACCACCGACACGGCGGCTGCCCTGCGCGGTGCCGAGATTGGCGCCGAGCTGGTGCTCAAGGCCACCAAGGTGGACGGCGTTTATACTGCCGACCCCCAGAAGGACCCCACGGCCACGCGCTACACGAAGCTCAGCTTCGACGAGGCCATGTCCCGCAACCTGGGCATCATGGATGCGACCGCCTTCGCGCTGTGCCGCGACCAGAAGCTGCCGGTGCGGGTGTTCTCGATCATCAAGCATGGCGCCTTGAAGCGCGTGGTGATGGGCGAAGACGAAGGTACGCTGGTTTACGCTTGACGACGACGATGATGGCTTGCGGCCTGCACCGGATGCAGGCCGGCCCCGAGGAGAAAACATGACGATTGCCGACATCAAGAAGAATGCAGAGACCAAGATGGACCAGTCCATCGCGGCGTTCAAGAACAACCTGCAGAAGATCCGCACCGGCCGTGCCAACCCCGCCTTGCTCGACACCGTGCAGGTCGAGTACTACGGCTCCTTCGTGCCCCTGAGCCAGGTGGCCAATGTGGCGCTGATCGATTCGCGCACCATCAGCGTCCAGCCCTGGGAAAAGGGCATGGGCGCCAAGATCGAGAAGGCCATCCGCGAAAGCGATCTGGGCCTGAACCCCGCGTCCATGGGCGATCTCATCCGCGTGCCCATGCCGCCCATGAGCGAAGAGCGCCGCAAGGAAATGACCAAGCTGGCCCGCAATGAAGGCGAAAGCGCCAAGATCGCCGTGCGCAACCTGCGCCGCGATGCCAACGAGTCCGTCAAGAAGCTGGTCAAGGACAAGCTGGCGTCCGAAGACGACCAGAAGCGCGCCGAAACCGACGTGCAGAAATTCACCGACAGGCACATCGCCGAGATCGATGCGCTGGTGGCGGCCAAAGAGCAGGAAATCATGGCGGTTTAAGCCTTGAGGGCTTGAACGTTCACATGTCTGTATCTCCGGTGGTGCCGCACCACATCGCCATCGTCATGGATGGCAACGGCCGCTGGGCCACGCGCCGCTTTCTGCCGCGCCTGGCCGGCCACAAGCAAGGGGTTGATTCACTGCGCCGCTGCGCGCGCGCCTGCGTGCAGCGTGGCGTGGGGGTGTTGACCGTCTTCGCGTTCTCGTCTGAAAACTGGAACCGCCCGGCGGATGAGGTCTCTGGCCTCATGGAACTCCTGGCGATGGCGCTGGCACGCGAAGTGCCGCAGCTCAAGAAGGATGGCGTGCGCCTGTATTTCGTGGGTGAGCGTGCCGGCCTGTCGCCCAAGGTGCGCGATGGCCTGGCGCAGGCAGAAGCCGCCACGGCGCAAAACACCCGCCTCGTCCTCAACGTCTGTTTCAACTATGGCGGCCGCTGGGACATCGCCCAGGCCGCCGCATCGCTGGCAGCGCGCGGCGAGCCCATCACCGAGGCCAGCCTGCACGGTGCGATGGGTCTGGCCCATGTGCCCGATCCGGACCTGGTGATCCGCACCGGGGGGGAAATGCGGATCAGCAACTTTCTGCTGTGGCAGGCCGCATACTCCGAGTTCTTCTTCAGCGACCGGCTGTGGCCGGATTTCGACGAGTCGGCGCTGGACGAGGCGATTGCTGCCTTTGGCGGCCGCGAGCGCCGTTTTGGCAAAACCTCCGAACAGATCCTGTCCGCGCATCCCCATCCGATGCCGGGCTGAAAGGCCCCATGCTCAAACAGCGCGTCATCACAGCCCTTGTCCTGCTGGCCATTCTGCTGCCGGCGCTTTTTTATTCATCGTCCACCGTCCCGTTCACCCTGGTGGTGCTGGTGCTCATGGCGGCTGGCGCCTGGGAATGGGGCCGTTTGAGCGGTTTCGGACAGGCGGGCTCCGTGGCTGTGGGGGGCGCGTGCGTCGCCCTGTGCGCCGGGTCGTGGGCCCTGGGCTGGATTGACCGCCCGCTGGCGGGGCTCTGGGTGGCGGGGGGTGGCCTTTGGGTGCTGTCCGCGGCCTGGCTGCTCAGGGCCGGCGTGCCCGGCTGGCCTCGCATTCCGGCGGCGGTGCGCCTGGTGGCCGGGGTGCTGGCCCTCTGGCTTGCGTGGCTGGCGGTCGTGCAGGCGCGCAACGTGGGCGTCAACTTCCTGCTGTCGGTGCTGCTGCTGGTGTGGGTCGCCGACATCTTCGCGTACTTCGCGGGCCGTGCTTTTGGCCTGCGCTTCACCAAGGGCAAGCTGGCCCCTTCCATCAGTCCCGGCAAAAGCTGGGAGGGCGTGTGGGGCGGCCTTGCCGGCGTGCTGGCCATGGCGTTCATCTGGGTGGCCGCCGATGCCCACTGGCAGGCGGCCGTTCCCAGTTTCTACAGCCGCATGGCGCAGCAAGGCTGGTGGCTGCTCGTGATCGCCGCCCCGTTCATGGTGGCCATGAGCGTGTCGGGTGACCTTGTGGAGTCCCTGATCAAGCGCAGCGCGGGCGTGAAGGACAGCAGCGGCCTGTTGCCCGGGCACGGTGGCGTGCTCGACCGGGTGGACGCCTTGCTGCCCACCCTGCCGCTGGCCATGATGCTCACGAGCCTGACAACGCAATGATGAAACAACGACTGACTGTCCTGGGTTCCACGGGCTCCATCGGTACCAGCACGCTCGACGTGGTGGCTCGCCATCCCGAGCGCTTCGAGGTGTTCGCGCTCAGTGCCGCGACCCAGGTGGACCTGATGCTGGCGCAGTGCGCGCAGTTCCGCCCCCGCTACGCCGTGATGGCGAGTGCCCCCCATGCGGCGCTGCTGGCTGAAAGACTGCAGGCAAATGCCCTTCCAACGCAAGTCCTTCAAGCGCAAGATGCTCTTGAAATAATAGCATCCCACCCTGACGTGGATGCCGTGATGGCGGCCATCGTGGGCGCTGCCGGCCTGGCGCCGTGCCTGGCTGCAGCGCGCGCGGGCAAGCGGCTGCTCCTGGCCAACAAGGAGGCCTTGGTGGTGGGCGGCGGGTTGTTCATGCAGACCGTGCGCGAGGGCGGCGCGACGCTGCTGCCCATCGACAGCGAGCATTCCGCGATTTTCCAGTGCCTGCCCGAAGATCCGGCGACCTGGGCCGAACGCGTCGACAGCATCCTGCTGACCGCGTCTGGCGGTCCCTTCCGCCAGCGGGATCCGTCCACGCTCTCGCAGATCACGCCCGACCAGGCCTGCGCGCACCCCAATTTCTCGATGGGCCGCAAGATCTCGGTGGATTCGGCCACCATGATGAACAAGGCGCTGGAAGTGATCGAGGCGCGCTGGCTGTTCGACCTGCACCCCGACCAGATCAAGGTGGTGATCCATCCGCAGCAGATCATCCACTCGATGGTGCAGTTCAAGGATGCATCGATCCTCGCCCAGCTCGGCACCCCCGACATGCGCGTGCCGATCGCCTGCGGCCTGGCCTGGCCGGAGCGCATCGCCAGCGGTGCCAGCCGGCTCGACTTCTCTGCCTTGACGGCGCTGGCGTTTGAAGATGCCGACGCGGCCCGTTTTCCCGGGCTGCACCTGTCCTGGCAGGCGCTCAAGGCGGCCGAAGGCACGACCGCCGTATTGAACGCCGCCAACGAGGTCGCGGTCGGGGCCTTCCTGTCGGGGCGGCTGCGTTTCGACCGTATCCATGCCGTGAATCTTGCAACTTTGGACGCGGTTTCTCCCTCCAAGCCGGATTCCCTCGAAGCCCTGCTGGACCTGGATGCCCAGGCACGCAATGCTGCCGAGCACGCCGCGGGCCGCCTGGCGGCCTGAGTTCTCACAGCACCACGGACCCGTACATGCTCCTTACCATCGTTGCCTTCATCGTGGCCCTGGGCCTTCTGATCGCCGTGCACGAATATGGCCACTACCGGGTGGCCGTGGCGTGCGGGGTCAAGGTGCTGCGCTTCTCGGTGGGCTTTGGCAAACCATTGCTGCGCTGGCAGCCCAAGGGGTCGCCCACGGAGTTCGTGCTGGGGGCTTTTCCGCTGGGGGGCTATGTGCGCATGCTGGACGAGCGGGAAGCGCCTGTGGCCGCCGAGGAGCGGCATCTGGCTTTCAATACCCAGCCGCTGCGCTCCCGCGCGGCCATCGTGGCCGCGGGGCCGCTGGCAAACCTGCTGCTGGCGGTGCTGCTGTATTCCATTGTGAACTGGAACGGGGTGGACGAGCCCAAGGCGGTGCTCGCCAGTCCGGTGGCCGGGTCCGTCGCGCAGAGTGCCGGCCTGCGGGGCGGCGAGCTGGTCGCGCAGGCAGCGCTGGGGTCGGACGAGATGGAGCCCGTGCGGTCGTTTGAAGATCTGCGCTGGCTGCTCACGCGCGGTGCGCTGGAGGGTGTGAACGTGCACCTCGACGTGCAGCCGCAGTCGGGCGCCGTGCACCGGGAAATCCTGCTGGACATGTCGAAGATCGACAGCCGGGAGGCGGACGCCCAGCTGTTTCGCAAGATCGGCATCCTGGGGCCGTGGACACGGCCGGTGCTGGGCGAGGTCATGCCTGACGGGGCCGCAGCCCGCGCTGGATTGCGCCAGGGGGACGTGGTGCTCAGAATCGGTGCCAGCGACGTGGTGGACGGCCAGCAGCTGCGCGAGCTGATCCGCCAGTCGGTGCGGGGAAGCGAGCCATTGGCACAGTCCTGGCGCATTGATCGCTCAGGCCAGGTGCTGAGCGTGGACGTGTTGCCCGAGGCCAAGCCGGAACTGGGCGCCTCCGTCGGCCGCATCGGGGCGTATGTCGGGGCCCCCCCTGAATTCGTGACGGTGGAATATGGCGTGTTCGAGGGGGCCTGGGCCGGCGTGGTCAAGACCTGGGATGTCTCCATCCTCACGCTTCGGATGATGGGGCGCATGGTGATCGGCGAGGCATCGCTCAAGAACCTCAGCGGCCCCCTGACGATCGCCGACTACGCAGGGCGCTCCGCCAGCCTGGGACTCTCGCAGTACCTTGTCTTCCTTGCGCTGATCAGCGTGAGCCTGGGCGTGCTCAACCTGCTGCCGCTCCCTGTCTTGGACGGAGGGCACCTGATGTATTATCTTTGGGAGGGTGTCACGGGCAGGGGGGTGTCGGATGCATGGATGGAGCGCCTGCAGCGTGGAGGCGTTGCGGTCCTGCTTCTCATGATGTCCATTGCCCTGTTCAACGATATCACCCGGCTCTTTGGCTAACACTTTTGCCGCGCTTGCCCTGCAACTGCGGCTCCAGCTTCATTCATGAAAAAACACATCAATCGCCTGGGCGTGCGTACCGCATCGGCCGTTGCAGCCATGATTTTTGCCGCCAATGCGGCATGGGCTCTGGAGCCTTTCAAGGTGCAGGACATCCGCGTCGAGGGCCTGCAGCGCGTGGAGCCCGGCACCGTGTTTGCCTCCATGCCGCTGCGGGTTGGTGACGACTACAACGACGAGAAGGGCGCCGCGGCCATCCGCGCTCTTTTCGGACTGGGCCTGTTCAAGGACGTGCGCCTGGAGGCGGCCGGCAACGTGCTGGTGGTGGTGGTGGAAGAGCGGCCCACCGTCGCCGACGTTGACTTCGCCGGCACGCGCGAGTTCGACAAGGACGCGCTCAAGAAGGCCATGCGCGATGTCGGACTCACCGAGGGCCGGCCTTACGACAAGGCGTTGACGGACCGCGCCGAGCAGGAGCTCAAGCGCCAGTACATCAACAAGAGCCTGTACGGTGCCGAGGTCGTCACCACCGTGACGCCGATCGAGCGCAACCGTGTCAACCTGACCTTCACCGTGGTCGAGGGCGAACCTGCCCGCATCAAGGAAGTGCGCCTCGTCGGCAACAAGGCCTTCAGTGAATCCACGCTCAAAGGCCTGTTCGACCAGGACACCGGGGGCTGGCTCAGCTGGTACACCAAGTCGGACCGCTACTCGCGCGCCAAGCTCAATGCCGATCTGGAGACGCTGCGTTCGTACTACCTGCAGCGCGGGTATCTGGAGTTCCGGGTCGACTCCACGCAGGTCGCCATCTCGCCCGACAAGCAGGACATCTCCATCACCGTCAACGTGACGGAAGGCGAGCGCTACGTGGTCTCGGGCGTCAAGCTGGAGGGCAACTACCTGGACCGCGAAGACGAGTTCAAGTCCCTGGTCACCATCCGCGCGGGCGAGCCCTACAACGCGGACCAGGTCACGGAAACGACCAAGGCGTTTTCAGAGTATTTCTCGCGTTTTGGCTTCGCCTTCGCGCGCGTGGAAGCCGTGCCCGAAATCGATCGCGAAAACAACCGGGTCGCCTTCGTGCTGCAGGCCGAACCCTCGCGCCGCGCCTATGTGCGCCGCATCAACGTGAGCGGCAACAACCGCACGCGCGATGAAGTGATCCGCCGTGAATTCCGCCAGTACGAAGCCTCGTGGTACGACGGCGAGAAGATCCGCCTGTCGCGCGACCGCGTGGACCGCCTGGGCTTCTTCACCGAAGTCAATGTGGAAACCCAGGAAGTGCCGGGTTCCCCCGACCAGGTGGACCTCGTGATCAACGTGGCGGAAAAGCCCACGGGCTCGCTGCAGATGGGGGTGGGTTTCTCCAGCGCCGAAAAGGTGTCGCTGTCGTTCGGCATCAAGCAGGAAAACATCTTCGGTTCCGGCAACTACCTGGGCATCGATGTCAACACCAGCAAGTACCGTCGCACGCTGGTGTTCAGTACCACCAACCCGTACTTCACGCCGGAAGGCATCTCGCGCACGCTGGATGTGTACTACCGCACGGACAAGCCCTACGAAGACCAGGGCGGCAACTACGAGTTGGTGACCACCGGAACTTCGGTGCGATTCGGTGTTCCGTTCAGTGAAACCGATACCGTGTTCTTTGGTGGGGGGCTGGAGCAGACCAAGATCAAGGCGGGTACGAACATTCCCGCCACCTACTTGGCCTATGCCGACCAGTTTGGCTACAGCAGCACCTCCATTCCTTTGACGATCGGTTGGTCGCGGGACGACCGCGACAGCGCTCTGGCGCCGAATTCCGGCCGCTATCAGCGCCTCAATTCAGAATGGTCGGTGGCAGGGGATGCCCGTTATGTACGGGCCAACTACCAGTACCAGCAGTACGTGCCGCTGAACAAGCGCTTCACCATCGCCTTCAACGGCGAGGTGGGCATCGGCAAGGGCATGAACGGCAGGCCGTTCCCCGTGTTCAAGAACTTCTATTCGGGTGGGCTGGGATCCGTGCGCGGCTTCGACCAGGGTACGCTGGGGCCGCGTGACGTGACGGGCGCGTCGTTGGGGGGACCCAAGAAGGTCACCTTGAACGCGGAGCTGATCGCACCCTTTCCGGGCGCGGGCAACGACCGGACACTGCGTGTATTCACCTTCTTTGATGTGGGTAATGTGTACGGAGAGAACGAAAAAGTTACTTTCAGTGACATGCGTTCCTCCGTCGGCCTGGGCCTGAGCTGGATTTCCCCGCTGGGTCCGTTGCGCCTGGCCTTTGCGCAACCGGTGCGCAAGTTCGCCGGCGATAGAATCCAGAAACTGCAATTCCAGATTGGAACGTCTTTCTAATGAAATCCTTTTCTCGCCATATCTCTCTGGCCCTGCTGCTTGGCACGCTTGCCATCGCAGCGCCTGCACAAGCGCAAGAGTTCAAAGCCGGGTTTGTCAACACCGACCGCATCTTCCGCGAGGCCAGCACCGCCAAGGCTGCACAGGCCAAGCTGGAGCAGGAATTCTCCCGCCGTGAGAAAGAACTGGTGGACATGGGCAACACCCTGAAGACCGCCACGGAGAAGTTCGAGCGCGAAGCTCCCACGATGGCTGAAAGCCAGCGCACCACCCGCCAGCGCCAGCTGGTGGACCAGGACCGTGAATTCCAGCGCAAGCGCCGCGAATTCCAGGAAGACCTGAGCGCCCGCAAGAACGAGGAACTGTCCCAGGTGCTCGAACGTGCGAACAAGGTGGTCAAGCAGGTGGCAGAGGCGGAGAAGTACGACGTGATCCTGCAGGAGGCCGTCTACATCAACCCCAAGCACGACATCACCGACAAGGTGATCAAGGCGCTGAATGCCGCTGCCGGCAAGTAAGCCCCAGCGCTGGACAGGTGGCGCGTGAGCTTGCTTCTCGGGCACATAGTTGATGCGCTCGGTGGCTCGCTGGAAGGAGGTGCGGCACGGGATGCCGTCATTTCCCGCATCGCGCCCCTGGAGGTTGCAGGGCCGGGAGACCTCAGTTTCCTGAGCAACCCCCGCTACCAACAGCAACTGGCCGCCTCCCGGGCGGCCTGTGTCATTGTGGCGCCTGCCATGCGCGATGCCGCCCTGGCCCGTGGCGCCTGCATCGTGGCGGACAACCCCTACGTGTACTTCGCGCGGGCCACGCAGCTTTGGCGCCGGCTCAATGCCCCCGCAGTGCAGGGCGGTGTGCACGCGAGCGCGGTCGTGGACCCGTCGGCGCAGGTCGATGCCACCGCCACCATCGGTCCCCTGTGCGTGGTGGAACGCGGTGCGCGCATTGGCGCAGGAACCGTGCTCAAGTCCCGTGTCACGGTGGGCGAGGGCTGCCGCATCGGCGCGCGCTGCATCGTGCACCCCGGCGTGGTGATCGGCGCCGACGGCTTTGGTTTTGCGCCCGAGAACGGGCAGTGGGTCAAGATCGAGCAACTGGGGGCCGTGCACATTGGCGACGATGTCGAGATCGGCGCCAACACCTGCATCGACCGTGGTGCGCTGCTGGACACCGTCATCGAAGACGGCGTCAAGCTCGACAACCTGATCCAGATCGGGCACAACGTGCGCATCGGCAAGCACTCTGCCCTGGCGGGGTGCGTGGGCGTGGCCGGCAGCGCGACCATTGGTGCGCACTGCACCGTGGGCGGCGGCGCCATCGTGCTGGGCCATCTGGAGATGGCGGACAACGTGCACATCTCTGCCGCCACGGTGGTCACGCGCTCTTTGAGCCAGCCTGGGCAATACACGGGCATGTTTCCCATCGACGACAATGCGCGTTGGGAAAAAAACGCTGCAACACTCAAACAACTGCACAGCTTGCGAGAGCGCATCAAGGCGCTGGAGCAAGCTCTGAAAGCAGCATGAACGGAAGAACAACTCGATGATGGATATCCACGCAATTCTCAAGCAACTGCCCCACCGCTACCCGTTCCTGCTGGTGGACAAAGTGATCGAGCTTGAGAGCAACACCCGCATCAAGGCGATCAAGAACGTGACGTTCAACGAGCCTTATTTCATGGGGCACTTTCCAGGGCGCCCGGTGATGCCGGGTGTGTTGATCCTCGAGGCCCTGGCGCAGGCCGCCGGCCTGCTGGCGTTCGACGCGATGGGCAAGGTGCCCGATGAAAACAACATCTACTACTTCGTCGGCATCGATGGCGCGCGCTTCAAGCGGCCGGTGGAGCCGGGCGATCAGCTGATTCTCTCCATCACGATCGACCGCGTGCGCGGCGGCATCTGGAAGTTCAAGGGCGTGGCCAGCGTGGGCGAGGAAGTGGCCTGCGAGGCCGAACTCATGTGCACCATGCGCAGCGTGGGTTGATCCGCTCAGACTTGCAGATCGTGAGCAATATTCATCCCACGGCCATAGTCGCGCAAGGCGCCAGTCTGGATCCCACGGTCACGGTGGGGCCCTACGCGGTGATTGGTCCCGACGTGGTGATCGGGGCGGGAACCACGGTGGGGCCGCACTGCGTGATCGAAGGGCGCACCACGATCGGGGCCGACAACCGCATTTTCCAGTTCGCATCGCTGGGTGCCGTGCCGCAGGACAAGAAGTACGCGGGCGAGCCGACCGAACTCGTCATCGGCGACCGCAACGTGATCCGCGAGTTCTGCACCTTCAACCTCGGTGTGCCGGGAGCCGGCGGTATCACGCGCGTGGGCAGCGACAACTGGATCATGGCGTACACCCACATCGCGCACGACTGCCGCGTTGACAACCACACCACGCTCTCCAACAACACCACGCTGGCAGGCCATGTGCACCTTGCCGACTGGGTCACCATCGGCGGGCTCACCGGCATTCACCAGTTCGTCTCGATCGGTGCCCATGCCATGGTCGGCTTTGCCAGCGCCGTGTCGCAGGATGTGCCCCCCTTCATGCTGGCCGACGGCAATCCGCTGGCGCTGCGCGGCCTCAACATCGTCGGGCTGCGCCGCCGGGGCTTCTCGGCAGAGCGTGTGGCGGGCATCAAGCAGATGCACCGCCTGCTCTATCGCCAGGGGCTGACACTGGAGGCCGCACGCGCAGGCGTGGCCGAGTTGCCAGCCGCCCATCCGGAGGCTGCGCCCGACATCGCCATGATGCTGGGTTTCCTGGATACCTCCACGCGCGGCATCGCGCGCTGAGGGGCAATGATGAAGGCTTCCCCCCGCGTCGCCATGGTGGCGGGCGAGACCTCCGGCGACCTGCTTGCCGGCCTGCTGATCGACGGCATGCAGGCCCATTGGCCAGGCCTGCAGTCCTGCGGCATTGGTGGCCCGCAGATGCAGCGCCGGGGTTTTGCCGCCTGGTGGCCCAGCGAGAAGCTCGCCGTACATGGGTACAGCATGGAGGTGCTGCGCCGCCTGCGCGAGCTGCTGGGCATTCGCAAGCAACTGCGTGAGCGGCTGCTCAAGGAGCGTCCGGACGTGTTCATCGGCGTGGATGCGCCTGACTTCAACCTGAAGTTGGAGGCCGACCTGCGTGCCGCGGGCGTCAAGACCGTGCACTTCGTGTGCCCGTCGATCTGGGCCTGGCGCGCGGACCGTGTCGAGAAGATACGCCGCAGCGCCGACCACGTGCTGTGCATCTTTCCGTTCGAGCCCGAGCTGCTGGCGCGGCACGGCATTGCGGCGACCTATGTGGGCCACCCGCTTGCCGGCGTGATTCCCATGGTGCCGGACCGCGCCGCCGCCCGCGCCCAGCTCGGCCTGCAGGATGCCGACGAGGTGCTGGCCATTCTGCCGGGCAGCCGCTCCTCGGAGATCGCCTACATCACGCAGCCTTTCTTTGAGGCTGCAGCGCTTGTCCTGAAAGCGCGTCCAGCTATTAAATTGATAGTTCCTGCCGTGCCGGCGCTGCGGGAGCGCATCGTGCAGGCGGCACGGGCCGCGGGTCTGGGTGGGGCGGTGCAGATCGTGTCCGGCCAGTCCCATGCCGTGCTGGCCGCCTGCGACGCCACGCTGATCGCCAGCGGCACCGCGACGCTGGAGGCGGCGCTGTTCAAGCGTCCCATGGTCATCGGCTACCACATGCACCCGTTGAGCTGGTGGCTCATGCGCCGCAAGCAGCTGCAGCCCTGGGTGGGGCTGCCCAATATCCTTTGCGGAGAATTCGTGGTCCCCGAGCTGATCCAGGATGCCGCGACACCCCAGGCGCTCTGCGCGGCAACGCTGCAATGGCTGGATGCGCGCCAGCACAATCCTGAGAAAATCACGGCCCTGGAGCAGCGCTTTACGGCGCTGCACGAAAGCCTGCAACGCAATACCCCCCAACTGGCTGCCGATGCGATCCAGAAAATCCTTCACCCAGCTGCCTGAACAGGCCTGCCTGCCATGGCACCCGCCGGGTCTTGTGTCCGGCGTGGACGAGGCGGGCCGCGGCCCGCTGGCGGGGCCCGTGGTGGCGGCCGCGGTCATCCTGGATGACCTCAATCCGATCGCCGGCCTTGCCGATTCCAAGAAGCTCACGCCTGCCCGGCGCGAGAAACTCTACGACGAAATCCGTGCCAAGGCGCTGTGCTGCAGCATTGCCGAGGCCAGCGTGGAAGAGATCGACCAGCTCAACATCCTGCAGGCCACGCTGCTGGCCATGCGGCGGGCCGTGATGGGGCTGCGCCTGAAACCCGTCATGGTGCTGGTCGATGGCAACCGCCTGCCCACGCTGGGCATCCAGGCCGAGGCCATCGTCAAGGGCGATGCGCTGGTGCCGGCCATCTCGGCCGCCTCCATCCTGGCCAAGGTGCACCGCGACCGCTGGTGCGTGCAGGTGCATGAAGAGTTTCCGCAGTACGGGTTTGCCGGCCACAAGGGCTATGGCACCGCGGTGCACATGGCCGCCTTGCGCGAGCACGGGGCCTGCGTCCATCACCGGCGTTCCTTTGCGCCCGTGGCGCAGAGCCTGCTTGCCTGACGGAACCTGCTCGCCCCATGACCTCTCCGTCCATCACCGCGATCCATTCGCGGGACAACACCTTCGTGAAGGAACTGCGCCGGCTCGCGCAGGACACCACCGCCTACCGCAAGCAGGGCAGGGTGTGGCTGGAGGGTGACCACCTCTGCCGCGCCGCCCTGGAACGGGGCCAGCGGGCATCAATCGCGGTATTTTCCGAGTCTTTTTGGCCTCAGGCGCAAGTGGAATGGGCGCAGGCAGCTATGAAAACCATAGTGCTCGCCGATGCCCTGTTTGCCGACATCAGCGGTCTGGAGTCGCCTGCCCGCATGGGCTTCATCATCGATCTGCCCGCTGCCGCCGCATTGCGCACGGACGCCGCCACCGTCGTGCTGGACCGGGTGCAGGACGCCGGCAATGTGGGTTCCATCCTGCGCAGCGCGTCGGCATTCGGATTCCGTCAGGTGGTCGCCGTCAAGGGCAGCGCCGCCCTGTGGTCCCCCAAGGTGCTGCGCGCCGGCATGGGCGCGCATTTCGCGCTGGACCTGATCGAAGGCGTGGAGCACGGCGAACTCCAGTCCCTGAAGGTGCCCATGCTGGTGACCAGTTCGCACGCCGGGGACTGGCTGCACCGGGCCGCGCTGCCCTGGCCCTGCGCATGGGTCATGGGCCATGAAGGGCAGGGCGTCTCCGCCGTGCTGGAGGAGCGGGCTGCGATGCGCATCCGCATCGCGCAGCCCGGCGGCGAGGAGTCGCTGAACGTCGCGGCGGCGGCGGCGATCTGCCTGCATGCGAGCGGCGCCGGGCGCTGAACACCTCCCTTCGCAGCCGGCTCCGGGGGGGGCCGCGGAAGCCCGTCTTCTCCCGTTTTTCTAGAGGTTGCGCAGGAACTGGCGCACGAAATCGCCCTGGTTGGGCGCATCCTTCTCGGTGCTGAACAGCACCTGCTGGTTTTCCACGCGGATCTTGAGCTGTGGCGCGAACCTGCACTGCACCTGGCCCAGCCCGGACGCCGTGCTCTTGAAGGCGGGCGTGTTGCGGCACATGGAGTCCAGCTCCGAGGCCACCACGCCGCAGAAGCTGCCGATGCTCAAGGTCTGCAGCTTCTCGTCATCGATCGTGCTCCAGTCGACCGTGGTCTTCACCGGCGTGCCGCAGGCCGCGGAGGCTTCCTGGTCGGCCCTGGCCAGCTCGGCCTGCGCCCCCGCGAGGCGCTTGCTGCGGTCAAAGCGGGCCAGCTTTTCCTGCACGCCCTGCTTTTGCTGGCTCTGGTAGCTCGCCTGCAGGTCCGCCAGCTTGAAGGCCTTGCTCTTTTCCTCGCTGAAGGAAAGCGGCAGGCCATCGCGTTTGCCGGGCAGGTACACCACATACTGCTCGCCGTGGCGATAGGCGTGGCTCTGCTTTTGCAGCAGGCCGTAGCTGCGGCCGTCGAGCCGGGTGGCATAGACCTCCCGCGCGGAGCCCTGTTGCTCCAGCTGGCTCAGGAACACGACCTGGTCAATGGGATCGTTGATGCCGCTCACGCGCACCAGGGCCTGTTTGCCATCCGCGCTGGGCGCCAGCACCACTTCCACCCCCTGGGGGGCCACGAAGACCTGGGGGTACCTGGCCAGTTCCAGGGCCTGGGCGGCGACGGCGGCGCACAGGCCGGCCAGGGAAAGGGCAAGAGGGCGGAGAAAAGTGCGCATCGGGAGGGTTCTCTGTGGGAGTGGCGGGAGGCGTCGGGCAAAGTCTAGGCGGACCGTTGTCACCTGAAATGCCTGGAACACTTGCTTACGTAACAAGGTTATGCAAGGCATGCATTTGTGAGTGAATGCACCGCGATGGGTATAATCGGGAGCTTTTCTCGCAACAGCGTCGCCCGACCGCACCCAAAGCAACAACCCATCTGAGAGCAGCCACCGGCACTTGCGTACCTTTGCGTGCACGAGTGGCCTGCAGGCGCCGGGCGACCGTAACCATCCGGAGAACCCAGTGCTTTTGTCTCTACAGGGAAATTTCCCGCCCGCCATCCTGGCGCTCGCAGACGGCACGGTCTTTATCGGCAATTCGATTGGTGCCACCGGCACCACCGTCGGCGAAGTGGTGTTCAACACCGCGATCACCGGCTACCAGGAAATCCTCACCGACCCCAGCTACTGCCAGCAGATCGTCACGTTGACGTATCCGCACATCGGCAACTACGGCGTCAACGTGGAGGACATCGAAGCCGACAAGGTCCATGCCGCGGGCCTGATCATCAAGGACCTGCCCCTGCTGGCCAGCAACTTCCGCTCCACGGAAACGCTCTCGCAGTACCTCGTGCGCGAGAACACCGTGGCCATCGCCAACATCGATACCCGCAAGCTCACGCGCCTGCTGCGCAGCAAGGGTGCGCAAAACGGCGCCATCATCGGACTGGCCGCCGGGCAGCCGGTCACGCAGGCGCTCATCGACGAAGCCATCGCCAAGGCCAAGGCCGCCCCCAACATGGCCGGGCTGGACCTGGCCCAGGTGGTGACCACGGCGTCGCGTTACGAGTGGACGCAGACCGAGTGGAAGCTGGGCTCGGGCTACGGCGAACTCGCGGCGCCGCAGTTCCATGTGGTGGCGTACGACTTCGGCGTGAAGAAGAACATCCTGCGCATGCTGGCCGAGCGTGGCTGCAAGGTCACCGTGGTGCCTGCCAAGACGCCCGCCGCCGATGTGCTGGCACTCAAGCCCGATGGCGTGTTCCTGTCCAACGGCCCCGGCGATCCGGAGCCCTGCGATTACGCCATTGCCGCCACCCGCACCATCGTGGACAGCGGCGTGCCCACGTTCGGCATCTGCCTGGGTCATCAGATCATGGCCCTGGCCGCCGGCGCCAAGACATTCAAGATGACCCACAGCCACCACGGGGCCAATCACCCCGTGAAGGACCTGGACACCGGCCGCGTGAGCATCACGAGCCAGAACCACGGTTTCGCGGTGGACATAGAATCGCTGCCTGCCAACCTGCGCGCCACGCACATCAGCCTGTTCGACGGCACGCTGCAAGGGCTGGTCCACAAGGACAAGCCGGCATTCTGCTTCCAGGGCCACCCTGAGGCTTCCCCCGGGCCGCACGACATCGCCTACCTTTTCGACCGATTCACCGATGCCATGCGCGCGGCGAAAGCCGGTTGAACCCGGGAAGGACTAGCGCCATGAAACTGTTCAGCTTTCCCCTCGCATCGCTGGAAAAGGCGATCCACAAGCGTGTCCTGACCCTGCCCTCGCCCCACCGCGAGTGGTTCACGGAACGCTGGGCGCAAAAGCCCTACAAGAAGGCGTTTGTCGAGAACAAGGCCATGCCCCTCGTCACGCTGGTGGCCAAGGGCAAGACCCTGGACGATGCCGCCTTCGCAGAGCTGCTGAAGGAATGGGAAGTGACGTTTTATGACGCGGAAGAAGAGGTCCTGCGCCCGCTGATCCAGGGCGACGGCCTGCTGCAGCTGATGCAGAAGAACCTTCCTCCCGAACGGGCCCAGGCGCTGCTTGCCAAGTTGACCGAGCGGCGCCCGCCATCGGACGCAGCAGCCTCTGCCCCGACCCCCAGCCCCCAGGCAGCCGAACCCACGATCGACTGATCGACGCACCATGCCAAAACGCACAGACATCAAAAGCATTCTCATCATCGGCGCCGGCCCGATCATCATCGGCCAGGCCTGCGAGTTCGACTACTCCGGCGTGCAGGCCTGCAAGGCCCTGCGCGAGGAAGGCTACAAGGTCATTCTGATCAACAGCAACCCCGCGACGATCATGACCGACCCGGCCACGGCCGACGTGACCTACATCGAGCCCATCACCTGGCAGACGGTCGAGAAGATCATCGCCAAGGAGCGCCCCGACGCCATCCTGCCCACCATGGGCGGCCAGACCGCGCTCAACTGCGCGCTGGACCTGTGGCACAACGGCGTGCTCGACAAGTACAAGGTCGAGCTGATCGGCGCCACGCCCGAAGCCATCGACAAGGCCGAGGACCGCCTGAAGTTCAAGGAGGCCATGACCAAGATCGGTCTGGGCTCCGCGCGCTCAGGGATCGCCCACAGCATGGACGAAGCCTGGGCCGTCCAGAAGAGCGTGGGCTTCCCCACCGTGATCCGCCCCAGCTTCACGCTCGGTGGCACGGGCGGCGGCATTGCCTACAACCCCGAAGAGTTCGAGACCATCTGCAAGCGCGGCCTGGAAGCCTCGCCCACCAACGAGCTGCTGATCGAGGAGTCGCTGCTCGGCTGGAAGGAGTACGAGATGGAGGTGGTCCGCGACAAGGCGGACAACTGCATCATCATCTGCTCCATCGAGAACCTGGACCCCATGGGCGTGCACACGGGCGACTCCATCACCGTGGCCCCCGCGCAGACGCTGACCGACAAGGAATACCAGATCATGCGCAACGCCAGCCTGGCGGTGCTGCGCGAGATCGGTGTGGACACGGGCGGCTCCAACGTGCAGTTCTCGGTGAACCCGAAGGACGGCCGCATGATCGTCATCGAGATGAACCCCCGTGTGTCGCGTTCGTCGGCCCTCGCGTCCAAGGCCACGGGCTTCCCGATCGCCAAGGTCGCCGCCAAGCTGGCCGTGGGCTACACGCTCGACGAGCTCAAGAACGAGATCACCGGCGGCGCCACGCCCGCGTCGTTCGAGCCCTCCATCGACTACGTGGTCACCAAGATCCCGCGTTTCGCGTTCGAGAAATTCCCCACGGCCGACAGCCGCCTGACCACGCAGATGAAGTCGGTGGGCGAGGTCATGGCCATGGGCCGCACCTTCCAGGAGTCCTTCCAGAAGGCCCTGCGCGGCCTGGAAGTGGGCGTGGACGGCATGAACGAGAAGACCCAGGACCGTGAAGTGCTCGAAAAGGAGCTGGGCGAGCCCGGCCCCGAGCGCATCTGGTACGTGGGCGATGCGTTCGCCATGGGCCTCTCCGTGGACGAGGTGTATGACCTCACCAAGATCGACAAGTGGTTCCTGGTGCAGATCGAAGAGATCGTGAAGATCGAACTGGAGCTGGACCAGCTGGCCGTGGACAAGGGCGATGCGGCACTGGCCAGCCTGGATGCCGGCACGCTGCGCTCGCTCAAGAAGAAGGGCTTCTCGGACCGCCGCCTGGCCAAGCTGCTCAAGACGACGGAAAAAGCCGTGCGCGAAGCCCGCCGCGCGCTGAACGTGCGCCCGGTGTACAAGCGCGTGGACACCTGCGCCGCCGAATTCGCGACCAACACCGCCTACATGTACTCGACCTACGAGGACGAGTGCGAGGCCGAGCCGACCAACAACAAGAAGATCATGGTGCTCGGTGGCGGCCCCAACCGCATCGGCCAGGGCATCGAGTTCGACTACTGCTGCGTGCACGCCGCGCTGGCCATGCGCGAGGACGGCTACGAGACCATCATGGTCAACTGCAACCCCGAAACCGTGTCCACGGACTACGACACCTCGGACCGCCTGTACTTCGAGCCCCTCACGCTCGAAGACGTGCTCGAAATCGTGGACAAGGAAAAGCCCACTGGCGTGATCGTGCAGTACGGCGGCCAGACGCCGCTGAAGCTGGCGCTGGGCCTCGAAGCAGAGGGCGTGCCCATCATCGGCACCAGCCCCGACATGATCGATGCCGCCGAGGATCGTGAGCGCTTCCAGAAGCTGCTGCACGACCTGGGGCTGCGCCAGCCCCCCAATGCCACGGCCCGCACCGAGGCCGAGGCGCTGGAAAAGGCCGCCGCCCTGGGCTACCCGCTGGTGGTGCGCCCCAGCTACGTGCTGGGCGGCCGTGCGATGGAAATCGTGCACGAGCAGCGCGACCTGGAGCGCTACATGCGCGAGGCCGTGAAGGTGAGCAACGACTCGCCCGTGCTGCTGGACCGCTTCCTGAACGATGCCATCGAGTGCGACGTGGACTGCCTGCGCGATCCCGAGGGCAAGACCTTCATCGGTGGCGTGATGGAGCACATCGAACAAGCCGGTGTGCACTCGGGCGACTCCGCCTGCTCGCTGCCGCCGTACTACCTCAAGCAGGCCACGGTCGATGAACTCAAGCGCCAGTCCGCGGCCATGGCCGAAGGCCTGAACGTGGTGGGCCTGATGAACGTGCAGTTCGCCATCCAGGAAGTGGACGGCAAGGACGTGATCTACGTGCTGGAAGTGAACCCCCGCGCCTCGCGCACCGTGCCGTTCGTCTCCAAGGCCACGGGCATCCAGCTGGCCAAGGTGGCCGCGCGCTGCATGGCCGGCCAGACGCTGGCCTCGCAGGGCATCACCAAGGAGGTGACGCCGCCCTACTTCAGCGTGAAGGAGGCCGTGTTCCCGTTCGTCAAGTTCCCCGGCGTGGACACCATCCTCGGCCCCGAGATGAAGTCCACCGGCGAGGTGATGGGCGTGGGCAAGACCTTTGGCGAAGCCTTCGTGAAGAGCCAGTTGGGCGCGGGCACCAAGCTGCCGACGTCGGGCAAGGTGTTCCTCACGGTGAAGAACAATGACAAGCCCCGCGCGGTGGACATTGCCCGCCAGCTGGTGGCGCTGGGCTTTGACCTGGTGGCGACCAAAGGCACCGCTGCAGCCATTGCCGAGGCGGGCGTCCCGGTGGTGGTGGTCAACAAGGTCACGGAAGGCCGTCCGCACATCGTGGACATGATCAAGAACAACGAGATCGTCATGGTCATCAACACGGTGGAAGAGCGCCGCAACGCGATTGCAGACTCGCGCGCGATTCGCACCTCGTCGCTGCTGGCCCGCGTGACCACCTTCACGACCATCTTTGGCGCCGAGGCAGCCGTGGAGGGCATGAAGTACCTGGACAAGCTCGACGTGTACTCGGTGCAGGAGCTGCACGCCCAGCTGGTGGCCTGAGCCCCGGCAAAAGCGGCATAATCTTCGCCTGACCAGACACCGCCGCGCGGCAACGTGCGGCGGTTTCCTTTTGTAGACTTGCCATTCACGAAGTCCGGCACAGCCCGGGCGTGACGTGGTGACTGACCGGTGGAAGTGCCTTGGCGCTTTCACCGTTTTGACTTATGGAGACTCGACAGAATGGCCACCATTCCGATTACCAAGCGCGGCGCTGAAAAGCTCAAGGAAGAGTTGCACCGCCTCAAGACCGTGGAACGGCCCGCGGTGATCACGGCGATCGCCGAAGCGCGTGCGCAGGGGGACCTCAGCGAAAACGCCGACTACGACGCCGCCAAGGACCGCCAGGGCTTCATCGAGGGCCGCATCCAGGAGATCGAGGGCAAGCTCTCGGTCGCGCAGGTCATCGATCCCAGTGCCGTCGACGGCGGCGGCAAGGTGGTCTTTGGCGCCACGGTCGAGCTGGAGGATGAAGAGTCTGGCGACACCGTGAAGTACCAGATCGTGGGCGAGGACGAGGCCGACCTGAAGCAGGGCCTGATCAATATCTCCAGCCCCATCGCCCGTGCGCTCATCGGCAAGGAAGAGGGCGATACCGCCGAAGTGCTGGCGCCCGGCGGCGTTCGCCGCTATGAGGTGGTGGCGGTCAGCTACCAGTGAACAGGCGCGGCATGCTCCATCGCCTTCCTGCCCTGGTGGCCGCCCTGTGGTGGGGAAGCCTGACCACCATCGGCTTTCTGGTCGTGCCCATGCTGTTTGCCCACCTCCCGTCGCCGACGGTGGCGGGCAACATGGCGGCCAGGCTGTTTGCGGCACAGACCTGGGTGGCGGTGGCCTGCTGCCTGGTGCTGCTGCTGGTCTCCAGGCCTAGGCAGGCTGTAGCGCAGCACCCATGGGCGCAAGCTGCTATGGTTTTCATACTGGGCGGCATGCTGCTGGCACTGCTCACGCAGTTTGGCGTGGCACCGCGCATCGTGGCGCGGCAGGATCTGCGCGTGTGGCACAGCGTGGGAACAGTGATGTACGCGCTGCAATGGTGCTGTGCGTTGGCCGTGCTGTGGCAAACGCTTCGCCACGACCCTCAGGCGCCCGCCGGGGGTGGCTCCGCCGGAGCCTGAAGCGCATGCACCGCGGCGGCTCGGCCAGCGTCAGCGCCGACGCCGCCTACTCGTGCCAGTGTTCCGCCACCCAGGTGGCGGGGCGAATGTAGCGAAAGCGGCGGTTGCGCCGTCCCGCCAGTGCGTCCGGTGGATTGCACTCCCCGTGAAAGATCACGATGCGCGCACCGGGCGGCACGAACGGCGCGCGCCAGTAGTTGGTGGGCCAGGGCGGTATGCCGTGGTACTTGAAGCTCGGGCACCACGCTTCGGGCCAGTACTGCAGCTTGCCCTGCCGGTGCAGAAAGTCCGACAGGTAGGCCTGTTCGTTGCGGAACTGCGCGCGGATTTCTGCGAAGTGGGCGCGAAAGTGTGCCAGCACGTCAGGGTGCGCCCCCAGTTCGAACCGGTAGACCGATGAATTGCCCGTGACGCGCCAGGGGCGCTTGTAGTCATGGATGATCAGGAATTCGCCCGGCTGGGTGAAAAAATCGTCCAGGCTGCCGGTGATGACCACGTCCACATCCAGGAACAGGGCCGTGCCGCGGAGTCCGTGCAGGTCCTGGCTGAAGGTGGCCAGCTTGGTCCAGCCCCGCTCGGGAATGCCGGGTGGCAGATCGAGCGCGGGGATAGGCAAGCACTGCACTTCGCTGCGGATGCCGGCGCTGTCGTCGGTCAGGCAGACGAAGCGGAAGTCACCACGCAGGTGCCGCCGAACCATCGCGTACAGCCGATTGACATATTCGGGGCCGTATTTCGTGCCCCACTTCATGCAGAGGATGTGGCGCGCGTGGGCGGCCCTGCCGGCAGGCGCTGCAGAAGCTGCAGGTACTGCAGAGACTGCGGGGGGGATCATCAGTCTGCCTGGCGCTTCTTGATCGACTTTTGCTTGGGTTTGGCGCGCTTGATCTGGCCGCCCGAGGTCAGGCGCTGGTTGCCCAGCACGCGCAGCTGCTTGATTTCGGGACGCTGGCCGCCGCGCTTGCTGAACTTCAGCACCTTGACGTCGCGCGGGCCCGGCATCCGGTCTTCATCGACCACGCGCTCCTTGACGGGCTGAGGGCGCCAGAGCACCAGCAGCTTGCCGATGTGCTGGATGGGGGCGGCGTTGAGGTCGGCCGTGATCTGCTGGTACATCAGCTCGCGGGCCGCGCGGTCGTCATTGAAAACACGCACCTTGATCAGCCCGTGGGCATTCAGGGCGGCGTCGATCTCCTTCTTGACGGCGGGGGTCAGGCCATCGCCGCCAATCAGGACGACGGGGTCCAGGTGGTGGGCATTGGCGCGTTGTTCCCGGCGCTCGGCGGGAGTCAGTTGAATTTGAGGCATGGGCCGTATTATGTCTGCGGCCCGCCGCGGGGTGCCTTCGCGTCGCCGCGCGAAATGGGCCTTGTGTCCAATCGGCTGTGCCGATTGTCGAGAGACAATGGAGCCGTATGAAAGTCAAAACCCAGAGCAAGAAGGTCAACAAGGCATGGTTGAACGACCACGTCAACGACACCTATGTCAAATTGGCCCAGAAAGAGGGATACCGCGCGCGCGCGGCCTACAAGCTCAAGGAGATCGACGAGCAGCTGGGCCTCATCAAGCCCGGCTACACGGTGGTGGACCTGGGCTCCACGCCCGGC
This sequence comes from Acidovorax sp. GW821-FHT11A03, assembly GCF_058809075.1. NCBI lineage: Bacteria > Pseudomonadati > Pseudomonadota > Betaproteobacteria > Burkholderiales > Comamonadaceae > Acidovorax > Acidovorax sp. GW821-FHT11A03. The sequence goes on along the minus strand of NZ_JBXASG010000007.1, from coordinate 296,524 downwards.
GCATGGAGCCAGTACCTGCGCAGGCGCATGTCGCCCTCGGGTGCGGCTGCGGGGCAGCTCAATGGCACCATCATCGCCTTGGACATCCTGCCCATGGAGCCCATCGAGGGGGTGACCTACCTCAATGGCGATTTTCGCGAGGCGCAGGTGCTCGAGCGCCTGGAGCAGGCGCTCGGCGGCCGCGCGGTGGATGTCGTGGTGTCGGACATGGCGCCCAATCTTTCGGGCATCGGATCGGCCGATGCGGCCCGCATCGCCCACCTGGTGGAGCTGGCGGTGGATTTCGCTTGCAACCATTTGAAACCGGACGGTGCGCTGGTGGTCAAGCTCTTCCACGGCGGCGGGTACAGCGATCTGGTGACGCTGTTCAAGCAGACCTTCAAGGTGGTCAAGCCCTTGAAGCCCAAGGCGTCGCGCGACAAATCTTCGGAGACCTTCCTGGTGGGAATGGGCCTCAAAAAGGCCGCCTGAAAGGTCTTGCCCCAGGTCATGAATCCGTGAAATTCGCCCGTAAAGCCCGTGCTGTTTCCATGGCGGCTAGGGGGAATAGGGATGGCTGGGTGGCTTGAAAGACCTAAAATGGGCCGCACATGCGTGCCATGACGGCAGTGTGTCCGTTTTCTGTTCCCTGCAACTGGAGCCCCGCTTGAACAATCAGTGGTTTTCAAAAATTGCCGTGTGGCTGGTTATCGCCATGGTGCTGTTCACGGTGTTCAAACAGTTTGACACCCGTGCCGGTGCCAGCGCAGGCCACGTCGGCTACTCGGAATTCCTCGAGGAAGTCCGCAGCAACCGCATCAAGAGCGCAACCATCCAGGAAGGCCAGGGCGGCACCGAGATCGTGGCCGTCACCAACGACGACCGAAAGATCCGCACCACCGCGACCTATCTGGACCGCGGCCTCGTGGGCGATCTCATCAACAACAACGTCAAGTTCGACGTCAAGCCCCGCGAAGAAGGCTCCCTGCTCATGACCCTGCTGGTCAGCTGGGGCCCCATGCTGCTGCTGATTGGCGTGTGGGTGTACTTCATGCGCCAGATGCAGGGCGGCGGCAAGGGCGGCGCCTTCAGCTTCGGCAAGAGCAAGGCGCGCATGCTCGACGAGAACAACAACCAGGTCACGTTCGCGGATGTGGCCGGTTGCGACGAGGCCAAGGAAGAAGTCAAGGAAGTCGTGGACTTCCTGAAAGACCCACAGAAGTTCCAGAAGCTGGGCGGCCGCATTCCGCGCGGCCTGCTGCTGGTGGGCCCTCCGGGCACCGGCAAGACCCTGCTGGCCAAGTCCATCGCGGGCGAAGCCAAGGTCCCGTTCTTCAGCATCTCGGGCTCCGATTTCGTGGAAATGTTCGTCGGCGTGGGCGCGGCCCGTGTGCGCGACATGTTCGACAACGCCAAGAAGAACGCCCCCTGCATCATCTTCATCGATGAAATCGACGCCGTGGGCCGCCAGCGCGGTGCCGGCCTGGGCGGTGGCAACGACGAGCGCGAGCAGACCCTGAACCAGATGTTGGTCGAGATGGACGGTTTCGAGACCAACCTGGGCGTGATCGTGGTGGCTGCCACCAACCGCCCCGACATCCTGGACGCGGCCCTGCTGCGCCCCGGCCGCTTCGACCGCCAGGTCTACGTGACGCTGCCCGACATCCGGGGCCGCGAGCAGATTCTGAACGTGCACATGCGCAAGATCCCGATCGGCCAGGACGTGGCCCCCGGCATCATCGCGCGCGGCACGCCCGGCATGAGCGGTGCCGACCTGGCGAACCTGTGCAACGAAGCCGCCCTGATGGCCGCCCGCCGCAATGCGCGCACGGTGGAGATGCAGGACTTCGAGAAGGCCAAGGACAAGATCCTCATGGGCCCCGAGCGCAAGAGCATGGTCATGCCCGAGGAAGAGCGCCGCAACACGGCCTACCACGAGTCCGGCCACGCGCTCATCGGCAAGCTGCTGCCCAAGTGCGACCCGGTGCACAAGGTCACCATCATTCCCCGTGGCCGTGCCCTGGGCGTGACGATGAGCCTGCCCGCACAGGACCGCTACAGCTATGACCGCGAATACATGCTCAACCAGATCAGCATGCTGTTCGGCGGCCGCATCGCCGAGGAAGTGTTCATGAACCAGATGACCACCGGCGCCAGCAACGACTTCGAGCGCGCCACGCACATCGCCCGCGACATGGTTACCCGCTACGGCATGACGGATGCGCTGGGCCCCATGGTCTATGCGGAAAACGAAGGCGAGGTGTTCCTGGGCCGCTCGGTCACCAAGACCACGACCATGAGCGAGCAGACCATGGAAAAGGTCGACATGGAAGTGCGCCGCATCATCGACGAGCAGTACAACCTCGCCCGCCGCCTGATCGAGGAGAACAGCGACAAGATGCACGCCATGGCCAAGGCCCTGCTCGAATGGGAGACCATCGATACCGAGCAATTGGACGACATAATGGCAGGCAAGGAGCCTCGTCCTCCGAAGGACTGGACGCCCCGCACGCCTCCCTCGGGCGGCGACAATTCCAGCGGCGGCACGCCCGCCGTGGCAACGGACACCGCGCCTTCGGCAGCCTGAGGAGCCTGTTGCAGTTCCAGCCGTTCCAACGGGGCCTTGTGCCCCGTTTTTCATGGTCTGTTTGGTCCCCTTGCTGATCCTCGCGGCGGCACCCCTATCTCTTTTCCCCACGGACCATGCTCTGGCAGACCTCCCGCTTTTCCATCGATCTTTCCGAGCCCCGCGTCATGGGGATCGTCAACGCCACGCCGGATTCGTTTTCCGATGGCGGACGCCATGGCTCCACGGCGGGGGCCCTGCGGCATTGTGAGCAGCTGCTCAAGGACGGGGCGCACATTCTGGATATCGGGGGGGAGTCCACGCGGCCCGGCAGCCCCGCGGTGCCCCTGGACGAAGAACTCGCGCGCGTGGTGCCCCTGGTGCGGGACGCGGTGTCCCTGGGCGCCCCGGTCTCCGTCGATACCTACAAGCCCGAGGTCATGCGGGCGGTGCTGGACCTTGGCGCCGACATCGTCAACGACATCTGGGCGCTGCGCCAGCCAGGCGCGGCGCAGGTTGTGGCCTCGCACCCGCAGTGCGGCGTGTGCCTGATGCACATGCACCGTGACCCCCAGACCATGCAAGCGGCCCCCATGCAGGGGGATGTGGTCCGGCAGGTGCTATTGTTCTTGCAGCAGTCAGCGCTTGATCTGCAAGCGCTGGGGGTCAAGAATACCCGGATCGTGCTGGACCCTGGCATTGGATTCGGCAAGACGCCGGAGCAGAATTTTGCGCTGCTGGCCCATCAGCCTGCATTGTTGCGCGCGGGCTACCCCCTCCTGGCGGGCTGGTCGCGCAAGTCGTCCCTGGGGGCCGCGACGGGGCTGGCGGTGGAGCAGCGCATGGTTCCGAGCGTGGCCGCGGCCGTGCTGGCCGTGGAGCGCGGGGCTTCCGTGGTGCGCGTGCACGATGTGCGAGAAACCGTGTCGGCGCTGGCGGTGTGGAGCGCCATGCAGCGAGAGCGTTGAGGCCGGGCGCTGCAAGGAGAGGGCAGCATGCCGGGCGGCCCGCATCCACATATTAATAAACAACGAGAGATTCACACGAGGAGACACCAGAACATGACGCGCCAATACTTTGGAACCGACGGTATCCGTGGCACCGTCGGGCAACCTCCGATCACCCCGGATTTCGTCTTGCGCCTGGCCCATGCCGTCGGGCGCGTGCTGCGCAGGGCCGAAGACCGGCCCACGGTGCTGATCGGCAAGGACACCCGCATTTCAGGCTACATGCTGGAGAGTGCGCTGGAGTCGGGTTTCAATTCCGCCGGCGTGGACGTGGTGCTGCTGGGCCCCTTGCCGACCCCGGGTGTCGCGTACCTGACCCGTGCCCAGCGCGCGAGCCTGGGGGTCGTCATCAGTGCCAGCCACAACCCTTACCCCGACAACGGCATCAAGTTCTTCAGCGCCCAGGGCACCAAATTGCCCGACGCCTGGGAGCAGGCGGTCGAAGCCGCCCTGGCAGAGCCCCCGGTGTGGGCCGACTCGGCCAGCCTGGGCAAGGCGCGCCGGCTTGATGACGCCGCGGGCCGCTACATCGAGTTCTGCAAGAGCACGTTCCCGCAGGACCTGACCCTCAAGGGCCTCAAGATCGTGGTGGACGCGGCCCATGGCGCGGCGTACCAGGTGGCGCCCAAGGTCTTTCACGAACTCGGTGCCGAGGTGCTGTCGATTGGCTGCTCGCCCGATGGCCTCAACATCAACCACGAGGTGGGCGCCACCCACCCTGACGCGCTCGTGCGCGCCGTGCGCGCCAACCGCGCCGACTATGGCATCGCGCTTGATGGCGATGCCGACCGGCTGCAGATCGTGGATGCCACCGGGCGGCTGTACAACGGCGACGAGCTTCTGTACCTCATGGCGTCGGACCGCATGGGCCGTGACGAGCATGTGCCCGGCGTCGTCGGCACCCTGATGACAAACATGGCGGTGGAGGTGGCGCTGCAGGCCCGGGGCGTGAAGTTTGTGCGCGCCAAGGTGGGTGACCGCTATGTGCTCGAAGAGCTGGCGCGGCACCAGTGGGTGCTGGGCGGCGAGGGGTCGGGCCACCTGCTCGCGCTGGACCGCCACACCACCGGCGACGGCCTGGTGAGCGCGCTGCAGGTGCTGCAGGCTAGCGTGCGCAGCGGGCGCACGCTGGCGCAGCTGCTGGCGGACATCACGCTCTACCCCCAGGTGCTGCTCAATGTGCGCCTGGCGCCCGGGCAGGACTGGAAGTCCAACCGCCGCCTGGAGGAGACCACCCGCGCCGTGGAGCAGGAGCTGGGCGCCACGGGCCGGGTGCTGATCCGCGCGAGCGGCACCGAACCGCTGCTGCGCGTGATGGTCGAGGCGCGCGATGCGCAGCAGGCCAGCGCGTGTGCGCAGAAGCTGGCCGACGCGGCCCGTGCCGGCTGATGGTGGCGCCGCGCGCCATCGCCACTGTGGGGCGCGCCGTGCGATCGGCTACGCTGCTGTCTTTGCCGCCAGCCTGGAACCGTTGCTGATGCCTTCCACCACCACCGATGCTCTCACTCCCATCACCGTCCGGCGCGTGGACTATGGCGATGCCCGCCAAGCCCGGGCGTTGGTCGAACTGCTCGACAGCTATGCGAAGGACGTGGCGGGGGGAGGCGTGCCGCTTAGCGCCGAGGTCCTGCGCGGCCTGCCCGAAGCCTTGCGGCGCAGGCCCCAGGCTTTCAGCGTGATCGCATGGGCGGCCGACGCCGCGGCGCCGCACGGCGAGGTGCCCGTGGGGCTGGTCAATTGCCTGGAGGGCTTTTCGACCTTTGCCTGCCGGCCCCTGGTCAACGTGCATGACGTGGTGGTGGCCCCCGGCTGGCGCGGCCACCGCATTGCCCAGCGCATGCTGCAGTCGGTGGAGGCGCTGGCGCGCGAGCGGGGTGCCTGCAAGCTCACGCTGGAAGTGCTTTCGGGCAACCGCAGCGCCCTGCGCGCGTACGAACGGGAAGGCTTCGCCGCCTACACGCTGGACCCCAGCATGGGACAGGCGCAGTTTCTGCAGAAGATGCTGGACGGGGCAGGGCCTGTGCCACCCGCGGTACTCTGAATCACTTTTCCGGGAGACAAGACCGTATGAAGACATCTCTGGGCCAGATCGCCGCGGTGGGCGCCACCGCATTGGCGGCGTTGCTCGCGGCGCCCGCTGCCCATGCGGGCAAGACGCTTGACGGCATCCGGGCGCGCGGGCAGGTGGTGTGTGGCGTCAACACCGGGCTGGCCGGGTTTGCGATCGCGGACTCCAGTGGCCGGTGGTCGGGCCTGGACGTCGACATCTGCCGGGCGCTTGCGGCCGCGGTGCTGGGCGACGGCCAGAAGGTCAAATACGTGCCGCTGGACGTGCCGCAGCGCTTCACCGCGCTGCAATCCGGCGAGGTGGACGTGCTTTCGCGCAACACCACATTCTCGCTGGCGCGCGACGCATCGCTGGGCCTGCACCAGACGGCCGTGACCTACTACGACGGCCAGGGCTTCATCGTGCCGGCCAGGAGCAAGATCAAGAACCTCCGCCAGCTCAAGGGGCAGACCGTGTGCGTGCAGTCAGGCACCACGACGGAAAAGAACCTGGCCGACTATTCCCGTGCCCACGACCTCGACATCAAGCCCGTGATGTTCGAGAAGGTGGACGCGGCAACGTCGGCCTACCTGTCGGGGCGCTGCTCCGCGTTCACCACCGATGCCTCGGGCCTGGCATCCCTGCGGAGCGGCGTTTCGCAAGGCGCGGCAACGCACACCATCCTGCCCGAGCTCATCTCCAAGGAGCCTCTGGGCCCCATGGTGCGGCGGGGGGACGACGAGTGGTTCGCGGTGGTCAAGTGGGTGATCTACGGCCTCATCGAAGCCGAAGAGCAGGGCGTGACACAGGCCAACGCGGACCAGCTGAAAACCAGCAGCAGCCACCCGGCGGTGCAGCGCATGCTGGGGACCTCTGAAGACACCGGAAAGCTGCTCGGCCTGGATCGCGACTGGCTGCTGCGCGCCGTCAGGACCACCGGCAACTATGGCGAGATCTTCGAGCGCAACGTCGGGCAGAAGTCGGCGCTGGCGCTGCCGCGCGGCCTCAACAACCTGTGGAACAGGCAGGGCCTGATGTACGCCTTTCCGATCCGCTGAGCGTTGCCTGGAGGGATCTGCGCGCGCGGTGCGGACGACAGCTCGGGCATCGCGGCAGTGCAATGCAATACAGTGCATTTGCTATTATATTTATAGCTGCTCGCGCTTATCTATAAAGCGTCAGGGGCTGATTTTATTCAAAATTTCCCCGTGTGGAGGCCTGTTGCCCGGGCGGGTCTGTGAGAGCCGGTCCGGCGGGTCCGGGCCGCGGCACGATTGTGCTGCCGGCCGGCCGGCTCAATGCAGCTGCCGCCGCATGAAGGCTTCCAGCTCCGGTGCCGACAGCGGCATGCTGAAGTGGTAGCCCTGCGCCTCGTCGCACCCCTGCTCGCGCAGGAAGGTCAGCTGGCCTTCGGTCTCCACGCCTTCGGCCGTGGTGCGCATGCCCAGCGCCTGCGCCATGCGGATGATGGCGCTCACGATGGCGCGGTCGTTGTTGTCGTTGCCCAGGTCGCGCACGAACGACTGGTCGATCTTGAGCTTGAAGATCTGAAATCGCTTGAGCTGGCTCAGCGATGAATAGCCGGTGCCGAAGTCATCCATCGACATGCGCACGCCGCGCGCGTGCAGCTGGTCCATGGTGGCCACCGCGGCATGCGGGTCGTCCACGGCCACGCCTTCGGTCAGCTCCAGCTCCAGGCAATCCGGCGGCAGGTCGAATTCGGCCAGCATGCGGCTTACCAGTTCGGGCAGCTGGGGCTGGCGGAACTGGATGGCCGAGAGGTTCACGGCCATCGTCAGGCCCGGGAACCCGCAGGCCCGCCAGGTCTTGAGCTGCGAGAGCGCGGTGCGCAGCACCCATTCGCCGATCTGCAGGATCTGCCCGCTGTCTTCTGCAATGGGAATGAATTCGGCGGGCGACACCCCACCGAGCTGCGGGTGCTGCCAGCGCAGCAGGGCTTCCACGCTGCGCACGGCCCCGGTGGTCAGGCTCATCTGCGGCTGGTAGTGCAAGTGGAACTGGTTGCGCTCCAGCGCCCGGCGCAGGGCGTTTTCGAGCTGCAGCGCGCGCACCGACTGCGCCTGCATTTCCGGCGTGAAGAACTTGAATGTGTTGCGCCCGTCGAGCTTGGCGCGGTACATGGCCACGTCGGCCGACTGCGTCAGGGTGTCGAAGTCCTTGCCGTCCTGGGGGAACAGCGCGATGCCCATGGACGGGGCCATGGTCAGTTCATGGTGGTCGATCTGGTAGTGCTGGCGCGAGGCCTCCTGCAGCTTGCCGGCCACGCGGGCCGCGCCGTGCGCATTGGCGCCGGGCAGCAGCAGGATGAACTCGTCGCCACCCAGGCGCGACACCGTGTCCTTGTCGCGCACCACGGCGCGCAGCCGCTTGGCGATCTCCACCAGCAGTGCATCGCCCACCCGGTGGCCCAGCGAGTCGTTCACGTGCTTGAAGTGATCCAGGTCCAGGAAGATCAGGGCCAGGGGCGTGTTGCCCTCCTGGGCCACGCGGATGGCCTGCTGCGCGCGCTCGGACAGCAGGGCGCGGTTGGGCAGGCCCGTGAGGGCGTCATAGTGGGCGAGCCAGTAGATGCGCTCCTGGTCGGCCTTGCGGTCGTTGATCTCGCGGTGCAGGTTGTCCACGGTCTCGCGCAGTTCGCGGGTGCGGTCCTGCACCTGCCGTTCCAGGTCCTCGTGCGTGCTGGCCAGGACGGCCTGTGCCTGCTTTCGCTCCGTGATGTCCATGGTGATCCAGATGGAGCCCTGCGATGGATCGGCGGGATCTATGGATTTGCTGCGCACCTCGCAGATCACGGGGGTGCCGTCCTTGCGGCACAGTTCCAGCTCGCCTTCGTACGAATGGCCGGCGGCCAGCTGCGGATAGCACCGGCGGCCGACTTCTTCCCACGCGGCGTCGCTGGCATACCAGCGGCGCGACGGGCTGCCCGCCAGTTCCCCCGGCTGGTAGCCCAGCATCTGCTCGAAGTGGTGGTTGCACCGGGTCAGGCGCCGGTCGCGCAGGAACACGATGCCCACCATGGCGCTGTCGAACAGCAGCTGCTTTTCGCGGACCGCGGCGCCCAGCGCGGCCTGCGCGCGCCGTTGCTCGTCGATATCGTCCAGGATCCAGATGGAGCCTTCGGTCGTGTCGTGCGGATTGATGAGCCGCCCCGTCAGGCTGCCCCAGAACAAGGAGCCGTCGCGCCGGCGCAATTGGCGCTCCACGCGGAAGGCCTGGCCCTGGGCGAGCACCGGGTAGGCGGTGCGGCCCAGATCGCGAAAGGCATCGCGCGAAGGGTAGAACGCCTCGGTGTTGAGGCCCACCAGCCCTTCGGCGCTGGCGTAGCCGAAGATCTCGGCGTACCGCTGGTTGCAGCGCACCACGCTGCGCTGGCGCAGGAAAACAATGCCCACGCCCGCACTGTCGAGCAGGGTTTGCTGTTCGCGCAGCGCGCGTTGCAGGGGGGTGTCGGTGGCAACTCCAGGACGCTGCAATTCTGGAGAGCTGTACGGCGCAGACATGGAAACCGGTACGGGCGGGAGGGCCAGGCGGCCTTGGTAATTTGTACCAAAGTGTAGCAGCGCTCCCTTACAAGCCTTTCGGCGGGGCGTCCGGCCCTTTCCCGTGCAGGGTCGGGTCGGCTTCAGTGGTCCCGCTGAGCGCGCAGGTACGCCTCGAACTCCGGCGCGGGCAGGGGGCGGCTGAAGTAGAACCCCTGGCCCTCGTCGCAGCCCTGGGCCTGCAGGAACTCGACCTGGCCGTCGGTTTCCACCCCCTCCGCCGTGGTCTGCATGCCCAGGGCCTGCGCCATGCGGATGATGGCGCTCACGATGGCCCGGTCATTGGCATCGTCTTCCAGATCGCGCACGAACGACTGGTCGATCTTGAGCTTGTAGATCTGGAACCGCTTGAGGTAGCTCAACGAGGAATATCCGGTGCCGAAGTCGTCCATGGACAGGCGCACGCCGCGGTCGTGAAGCTGGTCCATCATGGCGAGCGCGGCGGCGGGGTCGTCCACCGCCGCGCCCTCGGTCAGCTCCAGCTCCAGCCGGCGCGCGGGCAGGCCTGCCTGTTCCAGGCAGCGCGTGACCATCTCGGGCAGCTGGGGATGCCTGAACTGGACGGCGGAGACGTTCACGGACACCGCCCGCAAGGGCAGCTGCAGATCCAGCCAGCGTTTGGCGTCCTTCACCGCGGTGTGGATCACCCATTCCCCGATCGCCACGATCATGCCGCTGCTTTCGGCCACCGGAATGAACTCGGCCGGCGACACCATGCCCAGCTCGGGATGGCGCCAGCGCAGCAGTGCCTCGGCCCCCACCACCTGGCGCGCGGTGAGCGAGACCTGGGGCTGGTAGTGCAGTTCGAACTGGTTGCGCTCCAGCGCGCGGCGCAGGGCGTTCTCGATCAGCAGGGCGCGCGCCGTGCGCGCCTCGAGGTCGGCGGTGAAGAAACCGTACCGGTTGCGTCCGTTCTGCTTGGCACGGTACATGGCGGCATCGGCCCGCTGGTACAGCGTGTCGAAGGAGTCGCCATCGGCGGGATACATCGCGATGCCCACCGACAAGGTGGTGGTGAGTTCGTACGGGTCCACCTGAAACGGCTGGGCGATGGCCGCGAGCAGCCGGGTTGCCATGTCAGCCGCGGAGGGTGCCGAGGTGGCGGGCAGCAGCAGCAGAAATTCATCGCCCCCGAGGCGCGAGACGGTGTCCTGAGGCCGCAGCAGGGACTGAAGGCGCTGCGCCACCGCCACGAGCAGGATGTCTCCAATGCGGTGGCCCAGCGAATCGTTGACGTTCTTGAAGTGGTCCAGGTCCAGGAACAGCATGGCCAGGGTGCCGCCTCGCGCCTGCTCGTTGGCAATGAGGTGCTGCGCGCGCTCGGCCAGCAGCGCGCGGTTGGGAAGGTTCGTGAGCGGGTCGAAATGCGCCAGGCGCTGGATGCGGTCCTGGGCCTCGCGCTGCTGCGTGATGTCGCGAAACAGCGTGATGGAGTGCGTGGCGACGCCATTGCCATCGCGCACGCTGCTGACCGACAGCCACTGGGGGTAGGTGGACCCGTCCTTGCGGCGGCCGCAGGCCTCCCCCTCCCAGTGGCCGTCCTGGGACAGCCGTGCGTACACGGCGTCGGCGCTGGCGTTGTCTGCCGGCCGGGCGACCGTGAGCAGGCGCACGGACTGCCCCACGGCCTCGGCTTCCGTGTACCCCGTGATCCGCGTGAAAGCCCGGTTGATGCGCACGATCGTATGGGCCGCGTCGGCGATCACGATGGCCTCGCTGCTCTGGTCGAACACCTGGGCGGTCAGCTGCAGTTGCTCCTGGGACCGCTTGCGCTCCGTGATGTCGCGCGACAGCAGGATGAACCGTGGCTTCGCGCCCGGGGACGTGGCCTTGCGCGCGGCGGACAGCTCAAACCACGTGGTGCCCACCCCGGGCAGGTCGAGCATGATCTGCCGCCCGGAGGACCAGCCCTGCGCCTGGGCATCGCTCAGCACGTCCAGCACCGACAGGGCTGCCAGCGCTGGCAGCACCTCGGTCACGTTGCGTCCCACCAGCGTTTCGGCGGGGCCCATGAGCAATTCGGCGCGCTGGCTGTGCACGCTGCAATAGAACCCGTCCTGGTCGAGTTCGAAGAGAGGGTCCGGGATGGCGTCGATGGTGGCGTGCAGCTGCTGCTGGGTGGCCTGGATTTCCGAGGTGCGCTGGGCCACCTGATAGGCCAGCCCGCGCTCGTGGGCCTTCAGCTCGAAAAGAAGCCGGGCCAGGTAGGTCATCATCAAGGCAAACAGCAGGCCCACCGCGCAGCGCATGAGCAGCACGGCCGGGTCGCCCCAGCCCTTGATGGGGACCAGGCTCAGGGTCCATTGCCCGTTGGGCAGGGTCAGCGACCGGCCCACCGCGTCCGCGCCCGGGGGCGGGTCGGATGCGGCAATGGTCTGTTCCTCGCCCGTGTCGGGCCGGACGCGCCACAGCCGGTAGTGGTAGCCGCGCAGCGTCAGCTGCGGCAGGCGCGCCGCGGCCAGCACTTCGGGCAGGCGGATGGTGACGTAGGTGAACCCCCAGAAGGCGCGGTGCCCCTGGGCATCGTCGAGGTAGACGGGCTGGCGCCCCACCACGCCCAGGCCGCCTTGCACCAGCTCCATGGGGCCGGCCAGGGTCAGCCGGCCCGACTCCCGGGCCCTGGCGGATTCGGGGCCCTGCCGGGGGTCGTTGAGCTGGTCGAACCCGATGGAGTTCTCGTTGCCCTGGCGCGGCACGACCTGTTTGACCACTCCCCCGGGAGAGAGGCCCATGGCCGTGATGCCCGGGTAGAAGGGCAGCATCTGCGTGCCGATCTCCTCGAACTGCGTCACCTCTCCCCGGCCCTGGCGCACCAGCGCCACCAGGGTGTTGTTGGCCGACAGGGCCAGCTCGATGGCGCGTTGCAGCGCCTGGACGTGGTCACCCGCCATGTCCGTCACCTGCGTGCGGTGCTGGGCGCGCTCCTGGCGCTCAAGGGCCCACACCACCACCCCGGCACAGGCCGCCGCCAGAACAAACACGATCAGCGAGCCCGCAAGAGGGCTTCGGGAGCGGGTGGGGGCGGATGCGTGCACGGTGCGGTTTCCTGAACCAATTATGCAGGCCCGTTGGCGTCGATGCGGGGTTCTGCGCGGCGATCCGCTGTCATGGGATTGACATGCGGCCGACATGGCGGCGTCACGCGGCAATTTCACACTCGTGCCCAGGGGAAACGGTTCCCAGCCCATGGTTGGGGCCTCCAGCCGAACCCGTCCTGACACAAGGAGATGTTGCACCATGAATGAGCTGCCCACCTTGACGCCGCCCCTGTCCGCCGAAATCGTTCCCCAGCGGCCGCTTCGCGGCACGGCTGCCATGCCCGGCGCCCTGCAGCCGGTGGCGGCGCGGGGGGCCATCGAGGTGGCATGGGCGCGGCATGAAGATGAGGTGCGCCAGGCGCAGCGGTTGCGGTTCGATGTGTTCGCGGCGGAGATGGGCGCTCGATTGACGACCCCCATCCCCGGCCACGACGTGGACCTGTTCGACGACTATTGCGAGCACCTGCTGGTGCGCGACGCCCAGAGCCAGCAAGTCATTGGGACTTACCGCGTGCTCACTCCCGCACAGGCCCGGCGCGTCGGCGGCACCTACAGCGACACCGAGTTCGACCTGACGCGGCTGCGCTCCCTGCGCCCGCGCATGGTGGAGCTGGGCCGCAGCTGCGTGCACCCCGACCACCGCCACGGCGGCGTGATCATGGCGCTGTGGAGCGCGCTGGCGGACTTCATGGTGCGCAACCAGCTCGACACGATGATCGGCTGCGCCAGCATCCCCATGCTGCACAACGGCGTCGTCAGCGGCGACGCGGCCGCGAGCATCTGGCAGCAGGTGCGCAAGACACACCTGGCTCCCATCGAATACCACGTGCTTCCCCGACTGCCGCTGCCCGTCGAGCAGCTGGACGGCTCGATCACGGTGGATCCCCCGGCGCTCATCAAGGGCTACCTGCGCTTGGGCGCGCGCGTGCTGGGCGCTCCAGCCTGGGACCCGGACTTCAACACCGCGGACCTGCCGATGCTGATGCGCCTGGCGGACCTGCACCCCCGCTATCGCAAGCATTTCCTGGGGGCCTGATGCGCACCGCGTTCGATGCCCTGGGCCCCTGGATGGAACCGTCCGTGGGCCACGAGGACATGGCCGACGACGCACATGCCTTCGCGGCGGGTCATCGCCGGTACCGCGCGGTCTTCATTTCGGATTTGCACCTGGGCACCCCGGGGTGCCAGGCGGTCGCGCTGCTGGACTTTCTCAAGCACCACCCCAGCGACCACCTCTACCTCGTGGGCGACATCGTCGACGGCTGGCAGCTGCGCCGCAAGTGGTTCTGGCCCCAGGCCCACAACGATGTCGTGCAAAAGCTCCTGCGGCGCGCGCGCAAGGGATGCCGGGTGGTCTTCGTGCCTGGCAACCATGACGAGTTTGCACGCGCCTTTGTCGGCCACTCGTTCGGCGGCATCGAAGTGCTGGCCGAGGCGGTGCACACCACGGCGGACGGCCGCAGCCTGTGGGTCACGCACGGAGACCACTTTGACGGAGTGATCCAGTGCGCCAAGTGGCTGGCATACCTGGGGGACAACCTGTATGAGTTCACGCTGCGGCTCAACCGGCACCTCAACACCTTGCGCGCCCGCATGGGGCTGCCCTACTGGTCGCTGTCGGCCTACCTGAAGGGCAAGGTCAAGAAGGCGCTCAATTACGTGACCGACTTTGAAGTGGCCGTGGCCGCCGAGGCGCGCCGCAGGGGACATGACGGCGTGGTGTGCGGCCATATCCACCGCGCGGAGATGCGGGAGATCGGCGGAACCCTGTATTGCAATGACGGCGACTGGGTGGAAAGCCACACCGCGCTGGTCGAACACCTGGACGGCCGGCTGGAACTGCTCCAGTGGCCCGCTTCTCCCTTCGCCGACACATCGCGGACCGAGGCCGCCGTTGCCCTATGAAAATCGCCTTGCTGACGGATGCCTGGCTTCCCCAGGTCAACGGGGTCGTCACCACGCTGCTGGAGCTGGTGCGGGAGCTGGAAGCCGCCGGGCACGCGGTCCAGGTGCTGCATCCCGGCCAGTTCGCAACGCGCCCGTGCCCTGGCTATGCAGGGATCGATCTGGCCGTGCGGCCCGCGCAGCGCGTGGCAGGGATGCTGGATGCGATGGAGCCCGACGCCATCCACCTTGCCACCGAGGGGCCGCTGGGCTGGGCGGGGCGCCGCTACTGCCTGCGCAAGGGCCTGGCATTCACCACGGCATTCCATACCCGTTTCCCGGAAATACTGAACGCGGCCTTGCGGGTGCCGCTTGGATGGGGGTACGCGCTGTTCCGTCATTTCCATCGCCCGTCATCGGGCGTGATGGTGCCGACGCACGGCGTCCTGCAGATGCTGGAGCACCGGGGATTTCGCAACCTGCGCCTGTGGACCCATGGCGTTGACACGCAGGCTTTCGCGTTCCACGGTGCCACCACCCCCAGCCCGCTCATGGGGGCCCTGGCCCATCCCGTGGCCTTGTACGTGGGACGGATCTCGTACGAAAAGAACATCGGGGCCTTCCTCCGGCTGGACATGCCCGGCTCCAAGGTGGTGTGTGGTGTCGGCCCGCTGGAGGCGCGCCTGAAGGCCAGGTACCCGCAGGTCCGCTGGCTGGGCATCCTGGACCGCCCGGCACTGGCACAGGTGTATGCGGCGGCGGATGTTTTTGTGTTTCCCAGCCGTTCTGAAACCTTCGGGCTGGTCATGCTCGAGGCCATGGCCTGCGGAACGCCGGTGGCCGCTTTCCCCGTGGACGGGCCGATGGAAGTGCTGGGTGCACATCCTGGCCAGCCGGCACGGGGGGGCGTGCTGCATGACGATTTGCTGACTGCAAGCCAGGAGGCGCTGGCGATTGCCCGCTCCGACGCCCGGGCGCGTGCGCTCGATTTCACATGGGCCCACGCCGCGCGGCTGTTCGAGCAGTACCTGGTTCCTGCCCGGACACAGGGCGTGGCGCGTGTGACTGTCACGGAGCCTGTCACATCTTTGTCATCTGGGCGTTAAATACTGCAGCCATCCTGCACTCGCCGCGCTTGCGTATCCATGTTGCCCTTGCCCCCCGATGACGCTGTTGCCCTGTCGTGTGACAGTCCCGATGCCACGCCGGCGCCACGCGACGGCGGCGTGGGCCACGCACCGGCAGCCGCGCCCACTGCGGCGGCGCCGCACATGTTCCTGGACAGGGACCACAGCATCCTCGCGTTCAACGAACGGGTGTTCGACTGGGCCGTGAGAACGGATGTGCCGCTGCTGGAGCGGCTGCGCTACCTGTGCATCGTGTCGTCCAACCTGGACGAGTTTTTTGAAGTGCGTGCCGCGCCGCACATCACCGCGGCCCAGAAAGGCGAGACCCAGGGCCTTTATTCGACGGCATCCTTCGAAGCCGTGGCCGCCAAGGTGCACGGGCTGGTGGACCGGCAGTACACGCTGTACAACGAGTCCCTGGTGCCTGCGTTTGCCGCCCATGGCATCCGGATCGTCGGGCATGGGGAGCGTTCGCCCGCCCAGAAGCGCTGGGTCCACGAGTATTTCGTGGGCGAGGTGCGGCCGCTGCTGATCCCGGTGGGGCTGGACCCCGCGCACCCCTTTCCCCAGGTGGCCAACAAGTCCCTGAACTTCATCGTGCGCCTGAAGGGGCACGATGCATTCGGGCGAGAGAACGAGATCGCCATCGTCAAGGTTCCCAGGGCCCTGCCCAGGCTGATTCGCATGCCTGCCCGCGTGGCACCCTCGGAAGCGCTTTTCGTGAGCCTTTCCAGCATCGTGCGGGCACACCTGGACGAGCTCTTTCCGGGGCGCGAGGTGACGGAGTTCTCGCAATTCCGGGTGACGCGCCATTCCGACCTCGCGCTGGATGAGGAGGATGTGCGCAATCTGCGGACAGCCCTGCGCCAGGGCTTGCAGCACAGGCACTACGGGCAGGCCGTCCGGCTGGAAGTGTCCGCGGGATGTTCGCAATTCCTGTCCGACTTTTTGCTGGCGCAGTTTGCCTTGCCCCCCGCCGCCTTGTACCGGGTACCCGGGCCCGTGAACCTGGTGCGCCTGACCCAGCTGGTGGACCTGGTGGATGCACCCGCCCTGCTGTTTCCGACCTGGAATTCCGCCTGGCCACGGCAATTGCAGGCCGGAGTGTCCATCATGGAGCAGCTGCGCCAGCGCGACGTGCTCATCCACCAGCCGTTCGAGAGCTTCGACGGACTGCTCGCTTTCCTGCGCGAGGCCGTCAACGATCCCGACGTCCTCGTCATCAAGCAGACGATCTACCGCACCGGTGGCGATTCCGAACTCATGGACCTGCTGACCGAGGCCGTGCGCCGGGGCAAGGAGGTCATGGCGGTCGTGGAACTCAAGGCCCGCTTTGACGAGGAAGCCAACATCAACTGGGCCGAGGCGCTGGAGTCGATCGGCGCGCAGGTGGTGTATGGCGTGGTGGGGCTCAAGACACATGCCAAGATGCTGCTGGTCACGCGCAGGGAAGGGCGCCAGCTGCGGCGGTACGGGCACCTGTCCACCGGCAACTACAACGTGCGCACGGCCCGGCTCTATACCGATCTGAGCTATCTCACTGCCGACGAGGAAACCACGGCGGACATGGACGGGGTGTTCAACCACCTCGCGAGCCAGAACCGCCCGCCCAAGCTGCGCAAGCTGATGCTGGCGCCGTTCCATCTGCACCGGCGCATGCTGGAGAAGATCGAGCAGGTGGGGCAGGCCGCGAGCCGGGGAGAGGATGCGCGCATCGTGGCCAAGATGAATGCCCTGACCGATGAAGCCTTGATGCGCGCGCTGATTCTGGCCGCCCAGCGCGGAGCGCGCATCGACCTCATCGTGCGCGGGGCCTGCATGCTCGCGGCCCAGGTGCCCGGGGTAACCGACAACATCCGGGTGCGCTCGGTGATCGGCCGCTTCCTCGAGCACACGCGGGTCTTCTACTTCCGCTGCGGCAGCGACGAGGACCTGTACCTTTCCAGTGCCGACTGGATGAACCGCAACATGATGCGGCGCGTGGAACTGGCCTGGCCCGTGACGGACCCGCGCCTGCGGCAGCAGATCGTTGACGAGTGCCTGGTGGCCTACCTGCACGATGACCGGGACGCATGGACGCTGAATGCGCAGGGAGGCTATGACCGGGCACCCCGCCCCGAGGACGGAGTGGGCGCCCAGGACGCCCTGATGGTCCGCTACGGACCGGCCCCTTCCCCGGCGCAACTCGACCAAGGGACAGCATGATGGATCTCATCCTGTGGCGACATGCGGAGGCGGAAGAAGCCGCTGAGGGGGGTGATGACCTGGCGCGGGCCTTGACGCCGCGGGGCGAAAAGCAGGCAGCGCGCATGGCTGCATGGCTGGACCGGCAGCTGCCCGAGGGCCTGCGCGTGCTGGTCAGCCCCTCGCGGCGCACCGAGCAGACGGCCAGCGCCCTGGGGCGCAAGTTCAAGATGCGGGCCGAGCTGCTGCCGGGCGGGACGCCGCAGGAACTGCTGGACCTCGCACAGTGGCCGCGCGCCAAGGGCACGGTGCTGATCGTGGGCCACCAGCCCATGCTGGGGCAGACCATCGCCCAGCTGATGGGACTGCAGGCTTCGGAATGCGCCGTGCGCAAGGGCTCGGTCTGGTGGCTGAGGCAACGGCAGCGGCTGGACCAAAGCCAGACATTGCTGATCGCCGTTCAGTCGCCCGAGTTTGTTTGATGCCGGTTGCGCCAGGGGGCCGTCCCCGGCGCAGACCGGCTCACTTGCGCGTGGCCTTGGCGGCGGTCCTGGCGGCCGGTGCGGCCGCGGCGACGGGGGCTGCGGCCGCTTGGGCCCTGGGCCGTCCCGTCTTGATGGACGGCACGGCCTGCACTGCGGTGCGCAGTGCGTTGTCGGACATCGCCGCCAGCACCTTCAGGCCGGCGCGCAACAGCTCGCTCTTCTTCACGGGCTGCGCGAGCGCCGCAGAGCGCTGCTTCAGTGTCTCGATAACGGCGTATTCATCCTTCGGGATGGTAAAGCTGTCACGCACCAGCTTGGGCTTCTTGGCCTTGGTGTCCGGCGCCGGCTGCGGCGTGGGTGCTTTTGCTTTGGCGGGCTGGGGCGCGGCCGCAGCCTTCTTGGAGCTGGCCCCTTTCGCCTTGGGGGCGGCAGCAGCGGGCTTCGCGCCCGCTTTCCTGGCCTGCTTGGCGGGAGCCACTGCCTTGGCGGGTGATTTGGCGGCCACCGCGGCAGAGGGCTTGGCAGGTTTTGCGGGCGCTGTGGCTGTGGCTGCGGGGGCGGACGGGGCGGGTGGTGTGGCGCTGGTGGTGGTCATGATGAAGGCAGTGGGTCAATAAATAAACGGTATAAACAGTTTATATAGTTTATTGCCAATGCTCAGGGAAGGTCAACCACCAGTTCCCAGGGCGTCTTCTGCCAGGCCTGGACTTCCTCGCGAAGAAGGTGCGCAGACTGCGGAAAGGCCGCAGCCCAGCCGGGGCGGGCGCGCAGGAGAAAACGCGGCCCCTCGGCTTGCAATGAGAGGCCTGCCGTGTCCGGATCGCGGCGCGCATGGCACAGCGCCACGGACAGGCGCAGGCTCAGCAGCTGCAGCACGAAGACAGGATCTTGCAGGTCCGCGCCGAGCTTGCGCACCTTGCCGCGCTGTCCCTGCACCAGCACGCCCAGGCGATGCAGCTCGGGAACGGCAAACCCGGCGGCATCGGTGTTGTCCAGGATGTAGGCGCCGTGGCGGTGGTAGTCGCTGTGGGATATGCGGCAGCCGATCTCGTGCAGCCGCGCCGCCCAGTCAAGCTTGCGCGACGCTCGCTCGCTGTCGCCGGGCGTGGCCTGCTCGAACAGGGCACACGCGGTGCGCGCCACCCGTTCCGCGTGCTCCATGTCCACGCCAAACCGCTGCATGAGTCCATTGACGGTGGTGGTACGCAGGTCGGTGCCGGGTTGCTCCCTGTCCAGCAGGTCGTAGAGGGCGCCCTGGCGCAAGGCGCCCTGTGCCACCTGCATGTGCTCGATGTCCAGCAGGTCGAAGACGGCGCGCAGCACGCTGATTCCCCCGCCGATGACGGCGCGCCGCTCTTCCTTCAGCCCTTCCAGGCGCACGCGGTCGGCAGACTGGGCGCGCAGCAGGCGCTCGTGCAGCCAGCCCAGCCCGTCCCGCGTGATGAGGCCCTGCGGGCCGCCGGCGGCGGCCAGGATGTCACCCACGGCGCCCGCGGTGCCGGAGGAGCCGTAAGACACGTCCCAGGTCTCGGGGCGGAAGGTTTCCAGCGCTTCGTCCAGCACGGCCTTGGCCGCGATCTCGGCGGCCAGGAACGCCTGGGCCGTGAATTCGCCGTTGGCGAAGTAGCGCTGCGACCAGGCCACGTTGCCCACGCGGTACGAGGCCACGGAGTAGGGTGTGAACTGCTGGCCCAGGATGAGCTCCGTGGAACGCCCTCCGATGTCCACGACCAGGCGGCGCTCGTCGGATTGCGGCAGCAGGCGGGCCACCCCCTGGTAGATCAGCCGTGCTTCTTCCGGGCCCGACACCACATCGATCGGATAGCCCAGCACCTCGCTGCCGCGTGACAGGAACTCGTCCCGATTGCGTGCCTCGCGCAGCGTCTGGGTCGCCACGGCCCGGACCTGGGCACGGGGAAACCCCGCCAGCCGCTCCCCGAATCGTGCCAGGCAGGCCCAGCCACGCTCCATGGCGTCGCGCGTCAGATTGCGGTCTTCATCGAGGCCGTTGCCCTGGCGCACGGTTTCCTTGAGGTATTCCACCCGCTGGATATGTCCGAACTCATAGCGCCCGATTTCAAGGCGAAAACTATTGGAGCCGAGGTCGACCGCGGCGAGGCGTGTGCCGTTCTGCATGTATTTCTGGTGGGAGCTTCGTTCGGCATCGTACCGCGAGCGTCAGGTGCATCGGTGCGGCACCCGTCGTCTCCCTCATGGAGGCGGGTGCTGATCGCGAGCCGCCCAGTGTCCGTGGACCGTGTGACAGATTCATGACGGTACGCGCGGCGCTGGATGACCGTGTGGCGGCTCTGTGCGACGGGGTGCCTTGTGTCACCGAATTGTCATCTTGGGGGCCTAGAGTTCGTGCTGTTCCTGTTAACCCTAGCCAAAAGGTACTGAATAATGAAACGCACATTTCTCAAAACCGTCGCTGTCGCACTGGCCACCATGGCTGTGGGCAGTGCCTTTGCGGCGGACATCACCGGTGCAGGCGCGACCTTTCCGTTCCCCATGTACGCCAAGTGGGCCGAGGCCTACAAGAAGGAAACGGGCACGGGCCTGAACTACCAGTCCATCGGATCTTCCGGCGGCATCCGCCAGATCCGCGCCAAGACCGTGGCTTTCGGCGCCACCGATGCGCCCGTGTCCGGCGCCGACCTGGACAAGGACGGCATGGTGCAGTTTCCCGCCATCATCGGCGGCACGGTGCCCGTGATCAACCTGGACGGCTTCAAGCCCGGCGAACTGCGCGTGACGGGCCCCGTGCTGGCGGACATCTTCCTGGGCAAGATCGCCAAGTGGAACGATGCCAAGCTCGCCGCGCTGAATCCTGGCAAGACCCTGCCCGACCAGAACATCACCGTGGTACACCGCGCGGATGGTTCGGGCACCACCTTCAACTGGACCGACTACCTGTCGGCGGTCAGCAAGGAGTGGGCTGATTCCGTGGGCAAGGGCGCGGCCGTGAAGTGGCCTGCCGCGTCGTCCGTGGGCGGCAAGGGCAACGAAGGCGTGGCCGCCAACGTGACCCGCGTGAAGGGCGCTGTCGGCTATGTGGAATACGCCTACGTCAAGAAGAACAACATGAACTTCCTGCAACTGCAGAATGCAGACGGCAAGTACGTGAGCCCTGACGACAAGACTTTTGCGGCCGCCGCCGCCAGCGCCGACTGGTTCAGCGTGCCGGGCATGGGCATCTCGATGGTCAACGCCAAGGGCGCGGACAGCTGGCCCGTCAGCACCGCTTCTTTCATCCTGATGTACAAGGACCCCGCCGACAAGGCGCAGTCGGCCGAAGTGTTGAAGTTCTTCGAGTGGGCGTTCAAGAACGGCAAGGGCATGGCCACGGAACTGGACTATGTTCCGCTGCCCGACAGCCTGACCGCCGAGATCCGCTCCAAGGTCTGGTCGCAGATCAAGAAGTAAGCCAGTTGCCCCAGAATACCCCCCATCGGTCGGCTGGTCTGGCTGATGGGTGCTGGTTTGTGGGGCCTCCAGAAGCCAGATGGGAGTCAACATGAGCGTGGGAACCACCATGAGTTCGCAACCTGTGTCCGTCAAGACGACGGATGCCCCCACAGAGTCCATGGTATCGATTGCCAGGCGGCAGCGCCTGCAGGACATCTTTTTCCATCGCCTGACCCAAAGCCTGTCGCTGCTGGTGCTCGCGGCGCTGCTGGGCATCATCGTTTCCCTTTTTGTCTACGCGTGGCCGACATTCCACAAGTTCGGAGTCCAGTTCATCTGGCGCGTGGAATGGGACATCATCAATGAAGAATTCGGTGCCGCGATTGCCATCGTCGGCACCCTGGCGAGCGCCGGCATCGCGCTGCTGATCGCGGTGCCCCTGGCTTTCGGCATCGCCCTTTTCCTCACGGAAACCTGCCCGGTCTGGCTGCGGCGCCCGCTGGGCACGGCGGTGGAGTTGCTGGCGGCCGTGCCTTCGATCATCTACGGCATGTTCGGCCTGTTCGTGTTTGCCCCGCTGTTTGCCGACTACTTCCAGATGCCGGTGCAGAAGCTGCTGGGCTCGATGCCGCTGGTGGGCTTCCTGTTTGGCGGCAGCACCAACGGTTTCGGCATCCTGGCCGCCGGCATCGTGCTGGCGTTCATGGTGCTGCCCTTCGTGGCGGCCGTGATGCGCGATGTGTTCGAGATCGTTCCGCCCATCCTGCGCGAGTCGGCCTACGGCCTGGGCTGCACGACCTGGGAGGTGGTGCGCCGCGTCGTGCTGCCCTACACGCAAAAGGGCGTGATCGGCGGCGTCATGCTGGGCCTGGGCCGCGCCCTGGGCGAGACCATGGCGGTGACCTTCGTGATCGGCAATGCCAACCGCATGCCCACTTCGCTGTTTTCGCCAGGGACGTCCATTGCCTCCACGCTGGCCAATGAATTTGGCGAGGCGGCGGATTTCCACCTCTCCACGCTGTTTGCCCTCGGTTTCCTGCTGTTCGTGATCACGTTCGTGGTCCTGTCGGCCGCCAAGATCATGATGCTGCGCGCCGAAAAGGCCAAGGGCCTCTGAGCCCGCGCCGCACTGCCCATGAACCTCCTTTGAGACAAGCTCCATGGAATTCAACCAACAACTCTACAAAAAGCGCCAGCGCTCCAACGCCGTCGGCCTGACCCTGTCCCTGGGCGCGATGGTGCTGGGCCTGTTCGTGCTGCTGTGGATACTGAGCGTGCTGCTGGCCAACGGCCTGGCCGCGCTGGACCTGAACATGTTCACCCAGTCCACGCCGGCACCGGGCTCCGAGGGCGGCGGCCTGGCCAACGCCATCGTCGGCAGCCTCATGATGGTGGGCTTCACCGTGCTGGTATCGACGCCGATCGGTATTCTGGCGGGCGTGTACCTGGCGGAATACGGCGACCAGAGCAAGACGGCCGAACTCACCCGTTTCGTGACCGACATCATGCTGTCGGCCCCGTCCATCGTGCTCGGGCTCTTCGTCTACGCGATCGCCGTGGCCACGGTGGGCAACTTCTCGGGCTGGGCTGGCAGCCTGGCGCTGTCGCTGATCGCCGTGCCCGTGGTGGTGCGCACCACCGAGAACATGCTGCGCCTGGTGCCCGGCAGCCTGCGCGAAGCGGCCTTCGCGCTCGGCGCGCCGCGCTGGAAGGTGTCCACCATGGTCACCCTGCGTGCCGCGCGCAGCGGCGTGATGACCGGCCTGCTGCTGGCGGTGGCCCGCATCAGCGGCGAGACGGCGCCCCTGCTGTTCACCGCGCTCAACAACCAGTTCTTCAGCACCAACATGAGCGCCCCCATGGCCAACCTGCCGGTGGTGATCTTCCAGTTTGCCCTGAGCCCCTATGAGAACTGGGTGCGCCTGGCCTGGGGCGGTGCCTTGCTCATCACGCTGTCGGTGCTGATCCTCAACGTCGTGGCACGGGTCTTCCTGCGCGAGAAGAACCGCGTCTGACCCCACGCCAGCCCTCCCCATTGCAGATACAGACCGCCTCCATTTTCAGGAATTGACAATGAACGCCACCGCTACCGCCACCGCCAGCAAGAATGCGCTGGAACTGCGCAACCTGAGCTTCTTCTACGGCAAGTTCCAGGGGCTGCGCAATGTCAGCCTCAACATCGCGGAACACAAGGTCACCGCCTTCATCGGCCCTTCGGGCTGCGGCAAGTCCACCCTGCTGCGCACGCTCAACCGCATGTACAGCCTGTACCCGGGCCAGCGTGCGGAAGGCTCGATCAACTTCTACGGCCAGGACATCCTGGACCCCAAGCAGGACATCAACCTGCTGCGCGCGCGCATCGGCATGGTGTTCCAGAAGCCCACGCCGTTTCCCATGTCCATCTACGACAACATCGCCTTCGGCGTGAAGCTCTACGAGACGCTGAGCAAGAGCGAGATGGACGACCGCGTGGAATGGGCGCTGTCCAAGGCCGCGCTGTGGACCGAGGTGAAGGACAAGCTGCACCAGAGCGGCCTGTCCCTGTCCGGCGGCCAGCAGCAGCGCCTGTGCATCGCGCGCAGCGTGGCCGTCAAGCCCTCGGTGCTCCTGCTCGACGAGCCCACCTCGGCGCTGGACCCGCTGTCCACCGCCAAGATCGAAGAACTGATCGACGAGCTCAAGCACGACTACACCATCGCCATCGTGACGCACAACATGCAGCAAGCCGCCCGCTGCAGCGACTACACCGCCTACATGTACCTCGGCGAAATGATCGAGTTCGGTGCCACCGAACAGATCTTCTTCAAGCCCGAGCGCAAGGAAACCGAAGACTACATTACCGGCCGTTTCGGCTAAGGAGACAGCAGATGCCCGATAAACATCTTTCGTCCCAGTTCGACAGCGAACTCAACAGCGTGTCCGCCCGTGTCATGGAGATGGGGGGGCTGGTGGAATCGCAGATCCGGCAGGCGGTCTACGCGCTGTCCCAGTTCAGCCTGGAGGCCGTGGAGACCGTGGCCTCGATGGAGACCCGCATCAATGCGATGGAGGTCGAGATCGACCAGGAGCTGTCCTCCATCATCGCCCGCCGCCAGCCCACCGCGCGCGATTTGCGCCTGCTGCTGGCCTTCTCCAAGGCCACGGCCAACCTCGAGCGCATGGGCGACGAGGCCAACAAGATGGCGCGCATGGTGCGCTCCATCATCGAAGGCGGCGCCCCGCGTTCGCTGCCGTCGAGCGACCTGCGCGTGGCAGCCGAGCTGGCCTCGGGCCAGCTGCGCAAGACGCTGGACGCGTTCGCGCGGCTGGACGTCAAGGCGGCCGTGGCCATCCTCAAGGAGGATGACCTCATCGACAAGGAATTCGACGGCTTCGTGCGCAAGCTCATCACCTACATGATGGAAGACCCGCGCACCATCTCGCCCAGCCTGGACCTGTTGTTCCTGGCCAAGGCCATCGAGCGCATCGGTGACCATTCCAAGAACGTGGCCGAGCTCATCATCTATCTGGTCAAGGGCAAGGATGTGCGCCACACTGCCCTCGACGAGATCGAGTCGGCTGTCTTGTAGCGAAAGGGCTTTGGCACATTTATGAGAAAGCTCCCACGCGTCCTCATCGTGGAGGACGAACCCGCGATTGCCGAGCTGATTGCTGTCAATCTGCGCCACAACGGATTCCAGCCCTTCTGGGCGGAAGACGGCGACTCGGCCCAGCGCGAGCTCGACGCCGTGCTGCCCGACGTCATCCTGCTCGACTGGATGCTGCCCGGGCAAAGCGGCCTGTCGCTGGCCCGCAAATGGCGGGCCGACAGCCGCACCAAGCCGATCCCGATCCTGATGCTCACGGCCCGCGGCGATGAGCCCGACAAGATTGCAGGGCTCGATGCTGGCGCGGACGACTACATCACCAAGCCGTTCTCCACACAGGAACTGCTGGCCCGCATCCGCTCGGTGCTGCGCCGTCGTGCGCCCGAGCAGGTCAGCGACAGCGTGACCATTGGCGAGCTGGTGCTCGATGCCGGAACGTACCGCGTGACCTTCCAGGGCCAGCCGCTCAAGGTAGGTCCTACGGAGTTCAAGCTGCTGCACTTCCTGATGAAGCATGCCGAGCGTGTGCACAGCCGCTCGCAGCTGCTCGACAAGGTGTGGGGCGACCATGTCTTCATCGAGGAGCGCACGGTGGACGTGCATGTGAAGCGCCTGCGCGAAGCGCTGGGCGCCGCCTCCGTGATGGTCGAAACCGTGCGCGGTGCGGGCTACCGGCTCACGGCACAGCCCCAGGTGCAGTTGCAGGCGTGAGTGCTTGTTCACGATCCCCTGCAATAGGGTGAACGGGTGCTGAGGGCGCAAGCCTGATGTTGTCGATGGGGCGCACAGGATGCGCCCCTGCTTTTCTGAGAAGGCTTTGCTGACCGCATGCTGTGGCGTATTTCGTATTTCCTGCTCTGGCAGATAGCGGGTGGTGGGCTGGGATGGTGGCACGGTGGCGGCCCCTGGGGCGCTGCCCTGGGTGCAGCCCTGGCGGCGTGGGCCTGGTTTGTCTGGGACCTGCTGCGCGGTGCGCGCGTGCTGCGCTGGCTGCGCACGGGGGATCTGTCCGAAGTCCCGGCCATGCGCGGTATCTGGGGCGAGGCGGCAGACCGTGCGCGGCGCCTCTTGCGCAGGCAGGAGGCCCAGATCCGCGACAGCCAGGACCGGCTGCAGGAGATCCTGGCCGCGCTGCAGGCCACGCCCAATGGGGTGGTCTTGCTGGATGCGCAAGGCCGCATTGAGTGGTGCAACCAGATGGCGGCCAGCCAGTTCGGCTTTGATGCGCAGCGCGATGTGATGCAGTCGATCGGCAACCTGGTGCGTGACCCCGAGTTCACCGCCTACTTTGCCGCCCAGGACTTCACCCACGATGTGGTGCTGGAGGGGCGTTTCAGCACGCCTTCGCGGCCGGTGCGCATCTCGGTGCATCTGCACCCCTATGGCGATGGGCGTACCCTGCTGCTGTCGCGCGATGTCACGGCGCTGGAGCAGGCCGAGGCCATGCGGCGTGACTTCGTGGCCAATGTGTCCCATGAGATCCGCACGCCCCTGACGGTGCTGGCCGGTTTCGTCGAAACCCTGCAGACCCTGCCGCTGAATGCCGATGAGCGGGCGCGCTACCTGGGCATGATGGCGCAGCAGGCGCTGCGCATGCAAAGCGTGGTGCAGGACCTGTTGACCCTGTCGCGCCTGGAGGGCAGCCCGCCGCCCGGCATGGCGGAGTGGACGCCCGTGCAGGCGCTGATGCAGCGGTGCGAGGAAGAGGGCCGCGCATTGTCCGCCCTGCTCACGCAGAACCAGCCGCGCCAGCATGTGATGGTTTTTCCGGCCGTGGACAGCCTGCGTGCCGAAGGCGATATCGCGGGCGTGCCCGCCGAGCTGCAGAGCGCGCTGTCCAACCTCATCAGCAACGCCGTGCGCTACACGCCCGCGGGCGGATCGATCACGGTGGCCTGGCAGCGCAAGGAGGACGGCCGTGCCGTCTTCTCGGTGCAGGACACGGGGCCGGGCATCGCGCCGGAACACCTGCCACGCCTGACGGAGCGCTTTTACCGCGTGGACCGCAGCCGTTCCCGCGAGACCGGCGGCACGGGCCTGGGACTGGCCATCGTCAAGCATGTGCTGCAGCGGCACGGCGCCACGCTGGACATCTCCAGCACCCTGGGCAAGGGCTCGGTGTTCGCGGTCACCTTCCCGGCGAACCGGTTGCGTGTTTTCTCGCTGCCGGATTGACCGCACGCCAGAGCATCGCCAGGAACAGCGCGGCCGTCGCGACCAGCGCCGCTGCACTCGCGGCCCAGAAAGGCGTAGGCGATGGCTCAGCGGCCCACGGCCCCAGGCCACGATAGGCCAGCAGGTAGCCGCCCCCCAGGCCGGCGCCCCACAGCAGCACGCAATACACCACCAGCGGCGCCACCGTGATGCGGTAGCAGCGCAGCACGAAGACGCACAGTGTCTGCAGCGCATCGGCCGCGTGGTAGGCGGCCACCCACACCATGACCCCTCCCGTCAGGGCCACCACGCCGGTGTTGCCGGAGTACACGCCTCCAATCTGGTCTTTTGCTATTAATAATATAGCTGCCAGCGCAATACCGATAAGCGCTGAGAGCTTGAAACCTATGAAAACCACCTGGCGTGCCCGCGCAGGTTCGCCCGCCCCCAGCCAGTAGCTGACGCGGGCGCTGGTGGCGATCGCCAGCGACAGAGGCACCATGTAGAGCACGGCCGCCACATTGGCCGCAATCTGGTGGGCCGCCGACGCCGTGGTGCCCTGGCGCGCGATGAACAAGGCCATCAGCGTGAACGAGGTCACCTCGACCATGACCGCGAGCCCGGCCGGGATGCCAAGCCGGGCAAAGCCCGCGATGGTGGGCCAGTGAGGGGGTTCCATGCGGCGCCAGATGCACAGGGGCCCATAGAGATCCTGGGTGCGCAGCAGCCAGACCGCCACCGCGAGCATGCTGCAGTTGACCACCAGCGTGGCCCAGGCGCATCCGACCACGCCCAGCGCGGGCAGCCCGCCGCCGCCGAAGGTGAACCAGACCGACAGGGGCAGCTTCACGAGCAGCGATCCCACCTGCAGCCAGGTCACCAGCTGGGGGCGGCCCAGGGCCTGGTTCAGGGTGCTGTAGATCCGAAAGAGCAGGGCGGGTGGCAGCGCCAGGGCCAGCACGGCCAGGTAGCTCTCCACCTCGGTGCGCAGGGCGGGGGGCACCTCGGTCCAGCGCAGCAGGGGCCCCGGCGACAGCAGGATGGCCATTCCCAGCAGCGATGCCGCGCCGCACAGGTACAGCGCCTGCCGCAGGGAGCGGCCCAGGGCGTCGGTCTGCCGGGCGCCGCGCTGCTCGGCCCATACCGGCAGCAGGGCCTGCAGAATCCCGATCAGCGCCACATACACGCTGATGAAGATGGCCGAACCCACCGACAGCGCGGCCAGCGAGGATTCCGCATGGCGCCCGGCAACGATGGTGTCCGTGACGCCAAAGGCCATCACGGCCAGCTGCCCCGCCAGCACCGTCACCGCGTGGCGCGAGATGCCCGACAGTTCGGACATCAGCGCGCAGGCCCTGCGCGGCGAAACACCAGGAGGTGGTCGTTCTTGTCGGTGGGGCGGGGAATGGTGGCCCGGGCTTCCCAGCGCGCCGTGTTGACCATGCGCTCGGAAGGCGGCCAGGACGCGATGTCTGCCACCAGCCAGTCGCACTCGTCCTGCAGTCCCGCCCGCTGCAGCGAAAGGCCGCCGTGGTACTGCAGCGCCGCCACCTGGGCGCGGTTCAATCCCACGGTCTGCACGCAGCCCGGTGCCGGCCCGAGTGCCGCCATCACGCTGCGAACCTGGGGCCGGTAGCTGCGGGCGTAGTCCAGAAGCGGCAGCCACAGCGTCATGAGCAGCAGCCAGCCCAGCGCCGCGCCGCCGGCGGGCAGCACCAGGCTTTTCCAGATCGGGGCCCGGTCGCGCGAAGCGCGCCACCAGACCAGGCTGCACCAGCCCACGGTGGCCGCCAGGGCCACGACCAGGGCCAGCGCGGAGAACTCCGGCACGAAGCCGGGGGCCAGCTTGGCCACATTGGCGGCGGGCTTGGCGGGAAACCCGGTCTGCATGGCGATCCAGATGACCCAGATCGCCAACGCCGACACCGTGAAGAACAGCAGCGTGAACCAGTCGATCAGGGCGCCCACGCTGCGCCGCAGCGTGGGCAGCGCGAAGGCCGCCAGCGCGGCCATGGCGGGCAGGCCCAGCAGCAAGGCCCGGTCGGCGGGCTGGGTGGTGGCGGTGGCGGCGACGGATACCGCCACAAACCACAGCGGAAGCAGCAGGTGCCGGTGCCCCTGGCGGCTGACGATCTGCTTGCGCCAGCGCCACAGGGTCCACAGGGCCAGGGGCCAGGCGGGCCATCCAAACCACAGCAGCAGCCGTGCCAGGCTCTGCCACTCCTTGCCCCCGGAGCCGGAGCCCACGATCCGCCAGCGCCAGAGGTCCAGGCCCCAGGCCAGCAGCGCCGCCGCCAGCGTGACCGCCGCGAAGGCCAGCGCCCACCGCAGGCGGCGGTCGGAACCGCTGCCGGGCGCATACACCACCACCGCCATGCTGCCCAGCCCGAGCAGGGCCGCGAGCGCGGGAGCCCCGGCCAGCGTCAGGCCGGCCATGCCGGCGACAAGCGCCACGGCGGGCGCGACCGTGCGGTGCGGCATGGCAGCCACGGCGAAGAAGAGCAGCGCCGTGCAACTGAGCTGCGCCAGGTAGCTCGTCACCTCATGCGACAGCTGCGCCAGGCCCAGGCAGGCAATCAGGGCCAGCAGGCCGCCATCGGCGATGGCGCGGGCATAGTCGGGCGGGTTGGCTTCGCCGCCGAAGGCGAAGGCCACGGGCTGGGCCCCCGGGCTGCGCGCGAGGTAGTACACGGCATACCAGGTGGCGGTCAAGGTGATCGCCAGCAGGGCCGCGAACGGAAGGCGCACGGCCATCTCGGCGGACACCCACTGCGGCGCCAGCTGGATGGCCCACGCACCCAGCCAATACGGAAGCAGCCCCTCGGTTTCCGGAGGCATGCCCCCGAGCAAGGGGCTGAGCCACGGAGTGCGCCCCTGTGCCAGCTCCAGCATGTACCCAAATGCCGTGACATCCGCGCTCTTCCAAGGATCGCGCCCGATGAAGCCCGGCACGACGTAGGCGATGCACAGCAGCATCAGCGCCCAGCGTGGAAGGGGGCTGACGGCGTTCTGGGTGACGATGGCGGGGGTCGGTGGATTCACGCGTCAGGGGGCGGCAAAAGCGGAGCCACCGAGAATAAAGGCAAAAGCATAGAAAAAGGCAGCGCGGTTGCCCGGGCTGCCTTTGTGGCGGAGCGCAGAAGGCGAATTACTTCGCTGCGGTCTTGCCGAAACGGTTGCGGAAGCGCTCGACGCGGCCACCCATGTTGTCCACGGACTTTTGCGTGCCGGTGTAGAAGGGGTGCGATTCAGAGGAGGTGTCCAGCTTGAACAGCGGGTATTCCTTGCCTTCGAAGGTTTCCATTTCCTTCGTGTTCACGCACGAACGGGTCACGAACTTGAAACCGTTGGACAGGTCCGAGAACAGGACTTCGCGGTAGTTGGGGTGAATGCCTTCTTTCATGATCAATCCTTGTCAAGTGCGGGAGCCGTGCTGAACCCGGTGCAACCTTTGCGCCGTGGAACATCCAGCGTACTTTCCGCAGAAAAAGCCCTCTATTATGGCACAGGGCGAATACGTGTCTTCTTCAACGTCGCTGCGCATCCGTCACAGCGATGGAAACCGGCGCGGCCCAAGCCCAGTGCCACCGTGGAACTGGCTCTGCCAGGCCACGGGTGGCGTCCCCCTCCGGGGGAAGGCACCGAAGGCGACTCAGGGGGGCTTACCCGCCTCGTCGCATCATGTCGAAGAAGTCCACGTTGGTCTTGGTGGCCTTCATGTTCTTGATCATGAGCTCCATGGACTCGATCTCGTCCATGTTGTACATGAACTGGCGCAGGATGCGGGTCTTTTGCAGGATCTCGGGCGCCAGCAGCAGCTCTTCGCGGCGGGTGCCGCTCTTGTTGAGCTCGATGGCCGGGAACACGCGCTTTTCGTACAGGCGGCGGTTCAGGTGGATCTCGCAGTTGCCGGTGCCCTTGAATTCTTCAAAGATCACTTCGTCCATGCGGCTGCCGGTGTCGACCAGCGCGGTGGCGATGATGGTGAGCGAGCCACCTTCCTCGACCTTGCGCGCCGCGCCGAAGAAGCGCTTGGGGCGCTGCAGCGCGGCGGCGTCCACACCACCGGACAACACCTTGCCGCTGGAAGGCACGACGTTGTTGTAGGCGCGGGCCAGGCGGGTGATGGAGTCGAGCAGGATCACCACGTCCTTCTTGAGCTCGACCAGGCGCTTGGCGCGCTCGATCACCATCTCGGCCACGTGCACGTGGCGCGCGGCGGGCTCGTCGAAGGTGGAGGCGATGATCTCGCCCTTCACCGTGCGCTGCATTTCGGTCACTTCCTCAGGGCGCTCGTCCACCAGCAGCACCATCAGGTGCACGTCGGGGTTGTTGGCCGTGATGGCGTGGGCGATGTGCTGCATCATCACCGTCTTGCCGCTCTTGGGCGGGGCGACGATCAATGCGCGCTGGCCGCGGCCGATGGGCGCGATGATGTCGATGATGCGGCCGGTGATGTTCTCTTCGCTCTTGACGTCGCGCTCCAGGCGCATCTGCTCCTTGGGGAACAGGGGCGTCAGGTTTTCGAACATCACCTTGTGCTTGTTCTGCTCGGGCGGGCCGTCGTTGACCTTGTCGAGCTTGGTCAGGGCAAAGTAGCGCTCGCCGTCCTTCGGGGTGCGCACTTCGCCTTCGATCATGTCGCCGGTGTGCAGGTTGAAGCGGCGCACTTGGCTGGGGGAGATGTAGATGTCGTCCGTGCTCGCCGTGAAGCTCGTGTCCGGGCTGCGCAGGAAGCCGAAGCCGTCCGGCAGGATTTCCAGCACCCCGTCCGCGAACACCTGCTCTCCCGCCTTGGCGCGCTTCTTGATGATGGCAAACATCAGCTCCTGCTTGCGCATCCGGCCCGTGTTTTCGATTTCGAGTTCTTCGGCCTGCTTCAGGACTTCAGACACGTGCAGTGCCTTGAGTTCGTTTAAGTGCATGGAATGACTCCTTGGCGGAGCTGGTATGAATCTTGGGGGAGGAGGGCTGGTGCCGGATGGGCTGCTGTTTGCAGGTCCGGCTTGCCGGGGATCTCGGTCCGGCTGCCAATGCGTGCAGGCCGGTGATCTGGGGGAATTATGACAGGAAAAAAAGCAGGGGATTCACGCGGGCCAGATTCGGTGGGCGCCGGGCTGGCGGCCCGGGCCATGCACCTTCATCAAGAAAGCCCCGCATGCCGGGTGATCGCGTGCGGGGCCGGGGCTGGGCCGTCGGTCAGGCCAGTTGCTGGTCGATGAAGGCGGTCAGCTGTGCCTTGCTCATGGCGCCCACTTTCGTGGCGGCCAGCTGGCCATCCTTGAACAGCATCAGCGTGGGGATGCCGCGGATGCCGAACTTGGCGGGAATCTCGCGGTTCTCGTCCACGTTCATCTTGGCGATCTGCAGCTTGCCCTGGTAGGTGCCCGCGACTTCGTCCAGGATGGGGGCAATCATTTTGCAGGGGCCGCACCATTCGGCCCAGTAGTCCACCAGCACGGCGGTGCCGGGTTTCAGCACGTCGGCTTCAAAGCTGGCGTCAGAGACATGTTTGATGAGTTCGCTGGCCATGGCGGATTCCTTGTTTTTGAGCGGGTTGTGACCGGTGTACGTTTAAAGTCTGGGCATTGTGACAGAAACCAATCCCACGTTCACCGGTGTGGCCGGGCCCTGCGACGCTATGACTGTCATAGCGAAAAGCGATCAGTGCGCAGCCCTGGTGCCCCTGTGGCGGCGCGTGCTGGGACAGGTGGCCGGGCACCTGCGCCAGCAGGGCGCGCATCCCGCGCGCACGGTGGTGCTGGTCCCCTATGCCCAGCTCATGCCGTGGGCGCAGCGCTATTGGGCCGTGTTCCATGCGGACGGTTTTGCTCCCCGGTTTGAAACAACGCGCAACTGGGCACGGCAGCTGGCGGCGTTCGTGCCCATGGGCGACGACCTGGCCGGGGATGTGGCGCGCGACACCTTGACGGCGCGGGCGCTGCTGGACCGCGCGGGCCTTTCGGCCCAGCGCGACGTGCTGGCCGCGCCGCTGCAGGAGGCCGCGGCGCAACTGGCGACCGTGGTGGCCGCGGTGCCGCCCGCGCAGCGGCCAGCATGGGCCGCGCATGCGCGCGGCCTGCTGCCCGAGGCCGATGGCGCCTCGGCGCTGCGCTTCGAGGCCGTCGTGGCGCGCATTGCGCTCGAATGGGTGCTTGCCTCGCGCCATGCCACCGATGTGCTGTTCGAGGCCGGCGTGCGGGAGTCCGTGGACGCGCTGGTGGTGCTGCACGGGTTCCAGGCAGAACCCCTGGCGCAGGCCTTGCAGAACCACTGGGGCGACAAGGCCACGGCCCTGGCGCTGCCTCCCGGGCCTGGCGATCCAGGTCCCATGGGGCGGGTCGCGCTGCATGCCGCGCAGGATGCCGAGGACGAAGCCCAGCGGGCCGCCGCCTGCGTGCTGGCGCATGTGGCGGCGGGCCGCACACCGGTGGCGCTGGCGGCCAACGACCGGGCTCTCACGCGCCGCATTGGCGCGCACCTGGCAAGCTCGGGCGTGGCGGTGCGCGACGAAAACGGCTGGACGCTGTCCACCACCCGCGCCGCCGCGCAGCTGATGGCCGCACTCAAGGCCTGCGCATGGGATGCCCATGCGGATGAAGTGCTCGACTGGCTCAAGCACGCCCCCGCCGTGGCGGCGCCAGCGCTCGATGCGCTCGAGCGCGCGCTGCGCAAGGCCCCGGTGGCGAACTGGGCCGGTGCGGCGCAGCGCGACTGGTCCGGCAAGCCGGCCCTGGCGCAGTGCGTGGCGCTCGCGCAGGGCTGGCGTGAGGGCCTGCGCGCGCCCCGCCCGCTGGCGCAGTGGCTGCAGGCCCTGCGCCTGCTGCTGCAGGCCAGCGGCCAGTGGGCGCAACTGGAGGCGGATGACGCGGGCGCCCGCGTGCTGGCCGCGCTGCGCCTGCAGGCGGGGCAAGAGGCCGAGCTCGACGGCTGGGACAGCGTGGGGCGGCCCATGGCGCTCGCCGAATTCACGCGCTGGGCCAGCGAGGTGTGCGAGGCCGCGCGCTACGTGCCGGCTCTCGCGGGCGATGCGCCCGTGGTCGTCCTGCCCCTGCCGCAGCTGCTGGCACGGCCGTTTGCGGCGCTCGTGCTGCCCGGGTGCGACGAAAAACGCCTCCAGTCGTCACCGGAGCCCACGGGCGACTGGACCACGGCCCAGCGCGAGGCCTGGGGCCTGCCCACGCGCGGATCGCTCGAGGCCGCCCAGCGCGCGGCCTGGCACTACGCCCTGCAGACACCCGAGGTGGATGTGCTGTGGCGAACGGGCGACGAAGGTGGCGAGCCCCTGCTGGCCAGCGCGCTGGTGCTGGCGCTGCACCTGGATGGCGCCGCCCGCCCTGGCACCGATGGGCGCCGCGCGCGCACCGTGCCGGCCGCGCCCACCCCGCGCCCCGGGCCCGACGGGAGTGCCCTGCCTGTCCAGCGCCTGTCGTCCACGGCCTATTCCGACCTGCGGCATTGCCCCTACCGCTTCTTTGCGCTGCGCCAGCTGGGCCTGCAGGAGGCCGACGAGCTGGCCGCCGAGGTGGACAAGCGCGACTTCGGCAACTGGCTGCACGCGGTGCTGCAGCACTTCCATGAGGCGCTGCTGGCCGAGCCGACGGACGACGCGGGCGGGCGCGCGGCGCGCATGGACAGCGCCGCGCAGGCCGTCACGCTGGAGCAGGGCCTGGGGGAGGGCGACTTCCTGCCGTTCGCCGCGGGCTGGCCGCAGGTGCGCGATGGCTACCTGCGCTGGCTTGCGCAGCATGAACAGGCCGGGGGGCACTTCCGGCAGGCCGAGGTGCAGACCACCCAACCGCTGGGCGCCCTGCAGCTGGTGGGCACCATCGACCGCATCGATGCCATCTCGTCCACCGGCGAGCCCACGCCGCTGGTCATCGACTACAAGACCGAGAACGACACCGTCACGCGCAAGCGCATTGGCGCGGGTGCCGAAGACACCCAGCTTGCTTTCTACGCAGCCTTGCTGAGCCACGACACGCTGCGCGCCGCCTATGTGAACGTGGGCGAGCGGGGCGAGACGCAGATGCACGAACAGGAAGAGGTGGTGCACCTGCGCGACCTGCTGGTGGAGGGCATCCAGCACGACTTTGAGCGCATTGCCGCGGGCGCGCCGATGCCCGCCCTGGGCGAGGGCGCCGTGTGCGACTACTGCGCCGCACGCGGACTGTGCAGAAAAGACTTCTGGACATGAAGAGGAACACCCCCCTGAGCCGCTTCGCGGCTTCCTGCCTCTCCCGGCTGCGCCGGGAGGGGGAACGATGCCAGCGCGGCGGGGCGGCCCTTGCGCGGCATCCCCCGCCTGGACGCGCGCCGGTTTTGCCGACCCCCGGCGGACAGGGCGCGGTGGATCACGAGAATGACTGAACAAGCCGCCTACGAACACAACGGCCGTCCCGTCTCCCGCGAGGCCTTCTACGCCATCGCCTGCGACCCGGCGCGCAGCGTGGCCGTGGAGGCCTGCGCGGGCGCGGGCAAGACCTGGATGCTGGTGTCGCGCATGCTGCGTGCCTTGCTCGATGGCGCCGCGCCGCACGAGATCCTGGCCATCACCTTCACCAAGAAAGCGGCCGGTGAAATGCGCCAGCGCCTGCAGGAATGGCTCGAAGCCTTTGCCCAGGCCCCCCTGGAAGACCTCACCCGCGAGCTGGTTGCCAGAGGAATCAGCCCCGAGCGCGCTCAGGACAAGCGCGAGGCGCTACAAAATTTATACCGTCAGATGCTGGCCAGCGGCCGCCCGGTGCAGATCCGCACCTTCCACAGCTGGTTTGCCGCGCTGCTGGGCACGGCCCCGCTGGCGCTGCTGCAGGCGCAGGGCCTGCCGGCCAACTTCGAACTGCTCGAAGACGATGCCGAAGCCGTGCGCGAGGTGTGGGCCCCGTTCCTGCACACCGTGGCCACCAGCGCCGGCCTGCGGGCCGACTACGAGGCCGTGGTGGCCCGCCACGGCCGCTCGCAGACCCACAAGGCGCTGGCGGCGGCGCTGGCCAAGCGCGTGGAATTCGA
This sequence comes from Acidovorax sp. GW821-FHT11A03, assembly GCF_058809075.1. Classification (NCBI taxonomy): domain Bacteria; kingdom Pseudomonadati; phylum Pseudomonadota; class Betaproteobacteria; order Burkholderiales; family Comamonadaceae; genus Acidovorax; species Acidovorax sp. GW821-FHT11A03. Next base: position 260,489 of record NZ_JBXASG010000007.1, on the reverse strand, counting down.
CCTGGCCGACGCGGCGGGCGTGCTCGATGCCTCGGTGCCTTCCTTTCAGGCGCACTGCCCGGAACTGGCGGGACTGGATGAGCCCGCCGGCGCGCTGCAGGGCGATGCCTGCCACCAGCGCTGGCTGGCGCGCGCCAGGGCGCTGGGGGCCGAGACCAACAAGACGCCCCAGAAGGCGGCGGACGCCATCGTGGACGCATTGGCCTGCGGCGACCCGAACCTGCGCCTGGACCTGCTGCGCAAGGCGATGTTCGTGGCCAAGGAAGATAGGCTGTCCAAGAACCTCGAGAAGTTCGCAGCCGCCCAGGAGGCCGAGCCCGAGCTGCAGCGCCTGCTGCTGGCGCGGCGCCAGCACGAGGCCTGGCAGCACCAGCAGCGCATGGCCCGCCTGGCACGCTGCCTGATCGGCGAATTTGCCGCCGTGAAGAACCGGCACGGCTGGGTGGACATGAACGACGTGGAGCGCACGGCGCTGGTCATGCTGTCCGATCCCATCCTCTCGGGGTGGGTGCAGGAGCGGCTCGATGCGCGCGTGCGCCACCTGCTGGTCGACGAGTTCCAGGACACCAACCCGCTGCAGTGGCAGGCGCTGCACGCCTGGCTGTCGGGCTATGCGGGTTCGGGCGGCGGCGCCAGCGGCCAGACGCCGCCCAGCGTGTTCATCGTGGGCGACCCCAAGCAGAGCATCTACCGTTTTCGCCGCGCCGAGCCACAGGTGTTCATCGCCGCGCAGGCCTTCGTGCGCCACGGGCTCGCGGGCGACCTGCTCAGCTGCGACCACACGCGCCGCAACGCCACGGGCGTGATCGGCGCCGTGAACCACGTCATGGGCACCGCCCAGGCGCAGCACGAGACCAGCGGCTTTCGCGACCACACCACCGAGTCCAGGGACCCCGGCGTGCTGCTGCGCCTGCCCGCCATCCTGCCGCCGGATGCCGGCAGCGGCGGCGCGGGCGCGGACCCTTTCGCCTGGCGCGACAGCCTGACCGAGCCCCGCCACGAGGCCGAGGAAACCCAGCGCATGCGCGAATGCACACAGGCCGCCGCGTGGGTGGCGGCGCAGATCGCGCAGGGCACGCCGCCCTACGAAGTGCTGGTGCTGGCCCGCAAGCGCGACCGGCTCGCCGCCCTGCAGGAGGCCCTGCGCGCCCTGCACCTGCCCTGCGTGCAGCCCGAGAAGGCCGACCTGTTCGACGCACCCGAGGTGCAGGACATCGTGGCGCTGCTCGATGCGCTGGTGTCCACCGGGCACGACCTTTCCCTGTCTCGGGCACTCCGCTCGCCCCTGTTTAGCTGCGGCGACGAGGCCCTGGTGACCCTGGCGCTGCTGCGCCGCCAGCCGGAACACGCTGCCTGCAGCTGGTTTGATTTGCTGCAGAAAAGTGAGCTGCTACCGCTTGAAATGAAAGCGCTGGGGCCCGTTTTGGCTCAATACAGGGCCTGGGTGGATGGCCTGCCCCCGCACGACGCGCTGCACGCCATCTACCAGCACGCCGATGTGCTGGCGCGCTTCGCGGCGGCCGCCCCCGCCGCGCAGCGCACCGCGGTGCAGGCCAATCTGCGCGCCTTGCTGTCGGCCGCGCTGCAGCACGACGGCGGCCGCTATCTCACGCCCTATGCCTTTGTGCGTGCCATGAAAAAGGGCGGCGTGCGCGCGCCGGGCCGGGTGGATGCGCAGGCGGTGCGCCTGCTCACCGTGCACGGCGCCAAGGGGCTGGAGGCGCGCTGCGTGCTGCTGCTGGACACCGACACCCGCCCCCAGAAGGCCGAGACCATGGGCGTGCTGGTGGACTGGCCCGGCGAGCAGGCCGTGCCCAGGGCCTTCGTCTTCCTCGCCAGCGAATCGAACCCGCCGCCCAGCGCCGTGGAAGTGCTGGCCGCCGAGCAGCAGGCCCGCCAGCGCGAAGAGCTGAACATGCTCTACGTGGCGATGACGCGGGCCAAGCACTGCCTGGCGCTGTCCAGCGTGCAGCCGGCCGCATCCGCGCCGGGCAGCTGGTGGAACCGCCTGGCGCCGCTGGCGGCCGAGATCGCCGTGCAGGAGGGCCCTGGCGCGCCCGGGGGCGAAACCCTGGCCGGGCCGGGCCGCCACGATCACTTCATGCTGGCGGAGCTGCCGCCGCTGCCGGAGCACCTGCGCGCGGCACCCGCCGCGGGGCCGGTGGATGCCGACCGGGCCGCCGACCCCGGCGATGCCACGGCTGCCTCCACGCCGCTGTCCCGGCTGGGCGAGGCCATGCACCAGCTGCTGGAGCAGGCGGGCGTGGCGGGGGCCCCGCTGGTGGAGCTGCGCGCCCAGGGCTGGCCGCCCGCGCGGGTGGCGCGGCTGGCGCGGGATTTCGACATCACCATCGCGGCCGCGCGGCACGCCGCGCTGACCGCGCAGCGCATCCTGGCGGGTGAAGGCGCCTGGGCCTGGGAGGCGTCGGCCGTGGACACCGCCATCAACGAGGCGCCCTTGCGCTACCAGGGCCTGAGCCTGCGGCTGGACCGCCTGGTGCATTGCCACCAGCCGCCCGAACGCGCCGGGTGGTGGGTGCTGGACTACAAGAGCGCGGCCGAGCCCGAGCGCCAGCCCGCGCTGCTGGCCCAGCTGCAGCGCTACCGCAGCGCCGTGCAGGGGCAGACGCCCGGCGAGCGCGTGCGCGCGGCCTTCCTCACGGGCGACGGGCGCCTCGTGCCCGTGCCCGACGCCGTGCCTGCCGGGCCCGATGCAGTGCAGGGCGCAGAGGCCGCGCTGCGGCATACTCTCGCCCCCGCCGCGCAGGAACCCGGGGCCGTGCCGCCGCCGCTGCCCCTGCCGCGGGGACCCGGCCCCGACGATTCGCCCCAGGGTTCCCTGTTCTGACGCTTTTTTCCCGATTGCCGGCCTCCCATCCAAAGGTTTTCCCCATGAATGTTTCCCTTCCTCCCGCCCCCGACGACGTGGCCGGCCTGCACTGCGACGTCGCCATCGTGGGCGGAGGCCCCGCCGGGCTCATGGCCGCCGAAGTGCTGGCGCAGGCGGGCGTGGCGGTGCATCTGTTCGACGCCATGCCCTCGGTGGGGCGCAAGTTCCTGCTGGCGGGCAAGGGGGGGCTGAACCTCACGCATTCCGAGCCCCATGCGCCGTTCGCCGCCCGGTTTGCGGAGCGCCAGCCGCAGGTCGAGCCCTGGCTCACCGCGTGGGGCGGGCCCGAGATCCGCGCCTGGGCGCAGGGGCTGGGGGTGGAGACCTTCGTGGGCACCTCGGGCCGGGTCTTTCCGGCCGACATGAAGGCCGCCCCGCTGCTGCGCGCCTGGCTGCAGCGCCTGCGGGGGCAGGGCGTGGTGTTCCACATGCGCCGCCGCTGGCTGGGCTGGGCGGACGATGGCGCGCTGCGCTTCGCCGCGCCGTCGGGCGAGGAGCGGGTGCAGGCGCGCGCCGTGGTGCTGGCGCTCGGGGGCGGCAGCTGGGCGCGCCTCGGCTCGGACGGCGCCTGGGTGCCCCTGCTGGCCGGGCGTGGGCTTGCCGTGGCGCCGCTGCGCCCCGCCAACTGCGGTTTCGACGTGCTTCGTGGGGATGTGCCTGCGGGGGAGACGCGCCGCGCGTTCCTGCAGGAGCTCATCGGTCGCACACCTGCTCCCGCCACGGGCTGGACGCCCCACTTCGCCGGGCGGTTCGCGGGCCAGCCGTTCAAGACGGTGGCATTGGCGTTCACCGACAGCCAGGGCCGCGCCTTCAGCCGCCGGGGCGAGTTCGTGGCCACGGCCACGGGCGTGGAGGGCAGCCTGGTCTATGCCGCATCGCACCTGCTGCGCGACGAGATCGAGGCCCACGGCCATGCCACTTTTCACCTGGATCTGCTGCCCGACCACACGCCCGAACGCGTGCTGGTGGAGGTGCGCCATCCACGCGGGTCGCGCTCGCTGTCCAGCCATCTCAAGAGCCGCCTGGGGCTGGACGGCATCAAGGCCGGCATCCTGTACGAGCACCTGGGCAAGGACGGGATGAACGACCCCGTGGCGCTGGCCCACGCGATCAAGGCGCTGCCCGTCACGGTGGTCGCCGCGCGGCCGCTGGACGAGGCCATCAGCACCGCGGGCGGCGTGGCTTTTGACGCGCTCGATGCCCGCCTCATGGCCAACGCCGCGCCCGGCGTGTTCTGCGCGGGGGAGATGCTCGACTGGGAAGCCCCCACCGGCGGCTACCTGCTCACGGCTTGTCTGGCGAGTGGTCGCGTGGCCGGGCACGGCGCGCTGGACTGGATTCGCCAACGCGGGGTGTAGCTTTCGGCGGCTCCTTCATCCAGATGGCAGTTCCCTTCGGCGTTCAAAACTGACACGCCGCCACCGCCACCGTGGATCCGGCTGCGCCGGTCCACCGGAGGCGTCCCCCCCGGGGGAGGAAGACGCCGAAGGCGGCTCAGGGGGATCAGGAGGGCTCAAAACTTGGCGCGGTAATACAGCATCGGGCCGCCCTTGCGCGCCCGCAGCACCAGGCGCGATCCGCCCTGCAACTGCACGCCGATGGCGCCAAACTCGGGCACCAGCCCCCGGGTGCGGGAGGAGGCCCATTGCACCTCCACCCGGGTTCCATACATCGGCGGCTGCGACTGCCAGATCATGCCCATCGCGTCCTGGGGCTGGCCTGCCGGGAGAGGCCGTGTCCAGGCGGAAATGTCCAGATGGCGCCCGCTGTCCAGGCGGGACCGCCAGCGAACCCCGAGGTCCAGGCTGGCGGGGGGCAGGGCGCCGCCCGCCAGGGGGGCGCCAGCGGCCGAGGGTGCCGGCGCGCTCATGCCCAGCGACAGCCCGAATCGGCCCCCGCTATCGGACGTTTCGGGCGTGAGCCAGCGCGTCACGCCGATGTGCTGCGTGCTGTTGAAGCTGCTGCCCGGCTGGGCCGCCCCCAAGGTGGCCCATGGCGGGGCCGTCTCGCCCATGCTGGGCAGCTCGACGCTGTGGACCTCGTACGCGGCGGAAAGGCGGGCCGTTTCCTGCTCCAGGCTGGCCCGCGCCTCGTCGGCGAACTGGGAGTCGGCTCCCCAGGCCGCGCCCGCGACGGCCAGGCACAGCCAGCCTACCACCGGGCGCGCCGGCAGCATGCGGGCCAGGGCTTGCGGCCGGCGCGCACGCGCCGGCAAGGCGCGCCGGTAACGGAAGGAAAAAATCACTTGCGCAGTCAGGGGGGTTGACATGGCGGCACCCGATGAAAAGAAAGGATGAAGCGATGCAACAAAGTGTGCGCCTGCCGCCCGGGGCGGCGCAATCCCGAAAGCCGCAAAACAGCGTGGGAAAGGACTGACATGCGCTCGCGCCGCGTGCCTGTGCGCGCAGGAGGCGGCCAGCACATGCCACGAAGGGGAACGGGGTGGGGGAGGGGATGCGCGACAACACCGCGCCAGGAATGCCGCTCGCGGGCACGCCGCGCAGGCAAGAAAAGAGAAGTTGACGAGCCTTACCCCCGGCACTGGCTCCACAGTTAGGGCTGCTTGGTTCCCCACCTGACCCGGTTGGCCGCTTCACCATGCGGGGAGGCCCGTCAGGATGGGATTCTACCTCCTGAACAGGACGCCATTTTTTACTCCTCTCGAATGGCCTGCAATTGCAAAGGGCGACGACGCCAGCGCGGCGTTGCCCACGCCAGGGGCGGCCCCTGGGCGGCGTCCCTGGCGTGGGCGCGCGAGCCGGTGCCGGGCGGCGCAGGGCTTTCGCGGATGGCGGGCCGCGGCACCCAGACCCGGTACGCCATGGGCCCTAGAATCACCCCCCATGTCCTATCTCGTGCTCGCCCGCAAGTACCGCCCCCGCAATTTCACCGAAATGGTGGGGCAGGAGCACGTGGTGCAGGCCCTGACCAACGCGCTCACCCAGCAGCGGCTGCACCATGCCTACCTGTTCACAGGGACGCGGGGCGTGGGCAAGACGACGGTGTCGCGCATCCTGGCCAAGTCGCTCAACTGCCAGGGGCCCGATGGGCAGGGCGGCATCACCGCCACGCCGTGTGGCGTGTGCGCGGCCTGCAGCGACATCGACAGTGGCCGGTTTCCGGACTACACCGAGCTCGACGCGGCCTCCAACCGGGGCGTGGACGAGGTGCAGAGCCTGCTGGAACAGGCCGTCTACAAGCCGGTGCAGGGCCGCTTCAAGGTCTTCATGATCGACGAAGTGCACATGCTCACGAACACGGCGTTCAACGCCATGCTCAAGACGCTGGAAGAGCCGCCCGAGTACCTCAAGTTCGTGCTCGCCACGACCGACCCGCAGAAGGTGCCGGTCACCGTCCTTTCGCGCTGCCTGCAGTTCAACCTGCGCCCCATGGCGCCGGAGACCGTGCTGTCGCACCTCACGCAGGTGCTGGCGTCGGAGAACGTGCCGGCCGAGCCCCCGGCGCTGCGCCTGCTCTCGCGCGCGGCGCGTGGCTCCATGCGCGATGCGCTGTCGCTCACCGACCAGGCCATCGCCTTTGGCAGCGGCCAGCTGCAGGAGGCCGCCGTGCGCCAGATGCTGGGCGCGGTGGACCGCTCCTACGTGTTCCGCCTCATCGACGCGCTGGCCCGGGGCGATGGCAAGACGGTGGTGGAAACCTCGGACACGCTGCGCCTCAATGGCCTGTCTGCCGCTTCCACGCTGGAAGAGATGAGCGCCGTGCTGCAGCGCATGGCCGTGTTCCAGGCCGTGCCGCAGATGGCGGCTGCCGTGGATGCCGACGACCCCGAGGCGGTGGAAACGGCCCGGCTTGCCGGCCTGATGCCCGCCGACGAAACCCAGCTGCTTTACAGCCTGTGCCTGCACGGGCGCGGCGAACTGGGCCTGGCGCCCGATGAGTATGCGGCGCTGACCATGGTGCTGCTGCGCTTGCTGGCGTTCAAGCCTTCGGGCGAAACGGCTGAAAAAAAAACTCTGACGCGGCCTGAAGCGGCGTCTTCTGGCCCGCCACCGGCGGTTTCCGCGGTGCCCGCGGCGGCGGATGCCGCCATGCCGGCACCCGTGGTTGCCCCGGCCCTGGCCGCCGCGCCACCTCCCCAGGTGCCGGCGGCTTCGCCGGAGCCCGCCGTGGCCCCGGCGTTGGCGCAAGACGCCCCTTCACCAGAATCCGCCGATGCCTCCGAGCCACCTCCCTGGCCGGGCTCGGACGAGCCGGGCGCCGCGGCGCCTGCCCCCTCGGCCGCCACCGCGCTGCCGGTGCGCACGTCCGATCGGTTTGAGCGAAATCGGCCCCCAGCGCAGTCCCCGCAAGCGCAAGGTGCTCCTGAATTCGTAGCGATTCCGGTGCGCGAGACGCCCGAACCCGGGGAGCGGCTGCAACCGCTGCCGCTTTCGGCCCCCGCGCCTGTTTCCGCGCGCTACACGCCCACCGAGGAGGGCGATGTCTGGCATGCCACCGTGCAGCAGATGGTGGCTGCGGAATCGATCACCGCTCTGGTGCGTGAGCTGGCCCTGCAGTCGCAGCTGGTGGCGCGCGACGGTGGCCACTGGCTGCTGCGCGTGGAGCGCGAGTCGCTCAATCAGCCCACCGCCCGCGAGCGCCTGCGCGCCGCGCTGGAGGCCGCGGGGCACGCCACCCAGATCAGTGTGGAGGTGGGCAATGTCATCGACAGCCCGGCCCGCCGCAATGCGGCCGCCGCTGCCGAGCGCCAGCGCCGCGCCGAAGAGATCGTGAACAACGACCCCTATGTGCAATCGCTGATGCGCGACTACGGCGCGAGAATCGTGCCGGGCAGCATCAAGCCTGCGTGAGATGAGGCTCCCCCTCAGTCGCCTTCGGCGCCTTCCCCCTCTCTCGCTTCGCGGGAGGCGGACGCACTCGGTGGCCTGGCACGGCCAGCTCCACGAGTGCACTGGATTGGGGTGTGCCAGTTTCGACGGCCGCTGACATTGCACAGCACAATACCGTGCATCTCGGATACCGAATCTCTGTCCCTTCGTGGGAATCGATCAACCAGAAAGAAGCAAAGGAAACACACCATGTTCAACAAAGGACAACTCGCCGGTCTCATGAAGCAAGCCCAGGCGATGCAGGACAACCTCAAGAAGGCGCAGGACGAGCTGGCCTTCATCGAGGTGGAAGGTGAATCGGGTGCCGGCCTGGTGAAGGTGCTGATGACCTGCAAGCACGACGTCAAGCGCATCACCATCGACCCGAGCCTGCTGGCCGAAGACAAGGACATGCTGGAAGACCTCGTGGCTGCGGCGTTCAATGCGGCGGTGCGCAAGGCGGAGGAGACTTCGGCGGAGAAGATGGGCAAGCTGACGCAAGGCATGCCAGGCCTCCCCGGCGGCATGAAATTCCCCTTCTGAAGCTGGCTGCCGAGCGGGCCATCTGCGTCGTTGGGCGGTGCTCGCAATCCTCACGTACAGGAAGTACGCTGCGGTTCCTGCGCTCCGGCCGCCTGGCAGCTGATCCCGCTCGCTACGCCCTTGAGGGCGGAGTTTTTGAAAACCAATACCTGCATGTCTGCTTCCGATTCCCTTGATGTCTTGATCCAGGCGCTGCGCCGGTTGCCGGGGGTGGGGGTGAAGTCTGCGCAGCGCATGGCGTTCCATCTGCTGCAGCATGACCGGGAGGGGGCGCTGGCGCTGGCGCGGGCGCTGGGCGAGGCGGTGGGCACCGTGCACCATTGCGCGCGCTGCCATACGTTCACCGAGGCCGAGGTGTGCGGCACCTGCCTGGACCCTGCGCGCGACGCCACGCGGCTGTGCGTGGTGGAGACGCCGGCCGACCAGGCGGCGCTGGAGCGCACGGGGGCATTCAAGGGGCTGTACTTCGTGCTCATGGGGCGCCTGAGCCCGCTCGACGGCATCGGCCCCAAGGAGATCGGCCTGCAGAAACTCATGGGCCGCGCCACCGATGGCACGGTGCAGGAGGTCATCCTGGCGACCAATTTCAATGCCGAAGGCGAGGCCACGGCCCATGTGATCAGCGAGGCGCTCAAGAGCCGGGGGCTGCACGTGACGCGGCTGGCGCGCGGCGTGCCCGTGGGCAGCGAACTGGAATATGTGGACCTGGGCACGATTGCGCATGCGCTGGTGGACCGCCGCTAGGCCCTGCGTGGAAAAAGGGCGCCACGGCGGCTAGAATACTCACAATTTAATAGCTGCCAGCGCTTATCTATAAAGCGCTGGGGCCCGAAAAGGCTTGAAAATGAATACCACCATGCATGTCGCACGGTTCACAGTGGCCTACTGGTGCGTGCTGATCGCGGCACTGCTTCCCATCGCCTGTGCCTGGCTGGCCAAGAGCGGCAGCTTCGGCAAGCCGCGCAAGGACGGGGGTTTCGACAACCGGGACCCCCGCGCCTGGATGGCCCGTCAGACCGACTGGCGGGCCCGCGCCAATGCGGCGCAGGCCAACAGCTTCGAGGCACTGCCGTTCTTCATCGGCGCCGTGATCATTGCGCACCTGCTGGGGGCGGGGCAGACATTGCTGGACATCCTGGCATTTTTGTATGTCATGTTGCGCATCTTCTACATCATGATGTACGTTTCCGACATGCCCACCGTGCGCAGCGCGATCTGGGCCGGGGCGTTTCTGGTCAACATCGCCATCCTGTTCGTCGGCTACCGCTGACCCGCGCCGCGCCTGGCTTGCAAAGGGCCAGGACGGCCGGTTCGCCCGGGGCCGTAGCCCCTGTTTTTCGACCCTGGTACGTAGAAACCCGCTGGGAATCCCCCTGATGCGGGCTGGCCCGCTCTGCGGCACGATTGTTGCAACGCAGCATCGATATTTTTCCGGATTGCCATGACCCGCCCCTTGCTCACCCGCCGCGCCTTTGGTGCCGTGTCCGCCCTGTCGGCGGCCGCGGTGTTCGCGCCGGCCGCCGTGCGGGCACAGGCCGAAGGCGCGGCATTGGGCAATGTCACGATCGCCGTGGGCGGGCAGGGCGTGCTCTACCACCTGCCGCTGGCGCTCGCTGTCCAGCTGGGCTATTTCCGCGCCGAGGGGCTGGACGTGACGGTGCGCGATTTCTCGGCCGGCGCGCTGGCGCTGCAGGCGGTGCAGGAGGGCGCGGCCGATGTCTGTGCCGGCGCCTTCGAGCACACCATCCGCCAGCAGGTGCGGGGCCAGGCGTTCCGGTCGCTGGTGGTGCAGGGGCGCGCGCCCCAGCTGGCACTGGGGGTCTCGCTGCGGTCGCTGCCGGCCTACAAGGATCTCGGCGACCTGCAGGGGCGGCGCATCGGGGTGTCGTCCGCGGGGTCGTCCACGCACCTGGCGGCCAGCCTGGTGCTGGCGCGCGCGGGCCTGGGCCCGCGCGATGTGGCCTTTGTCGGCGTGGGCTCCGGCACGGCCGCGATGAATGCGCTGCGCTCCGGCCAGGTGCATGCGCTGTGCCATGCCGACCCGATCATGACGCTGCTGGAGCAGAAGGCGGACACCCGCATCACGGCCGACATGCGCTCGCTCAAGGCCGCGCATGAGATGTTCGGCGGCGCGATGCCCGCCAGCTGCCTCTACGCGCCGCAGGCCTTCCTGCAAAAGAACGCCGCCCAGGCCCAGGCGCTGGCCAACGGCATCGTGCACGCCCTCAAGTGGCTGCAGACCGCGGCCCCTGCCGACCTTGTCAAGGCCGTGCCCGCGGGCTACCTGATGGGCGACCGGGGGCTGTACCTGGCCGCCTTCAGCCGCGTGCGGGAAACCTACTCGCCCAACGGGGTGATGCCCGACGACGGCGCGGCCACGGCGCTGCGCGTGCTGGCGCGCGTGCACCCCGAGCTGGGGGATTTCAAGGTGGAGCTGGCGCGCACCTACACCAACGACTTCGTGCGCAAGGCGCGCCAGAAATTCAGCGTCTGAACGTGCGGCGGCGCCTCTCGGGGGCGCTTTGCGGCGGCCGTTGCCGTGGGGCGGGGGCAGGGCGCTGGAGACATGAAGTGAGGCCGCCCATTCCGTGTGGCGCCTGCGGCATCCGGGTCGGGAAGATGGCTTACATTCGTCGGCGTTCGGTTGGCCGTAGCCTCGGCATACCACTCACCCATCCACCAAGGATCGCTCCATGACGTTCACCCTCAGCATCGGCCCGCTTGTCTCCCTGATCGCGGGCATCCTCATCCTGGTCATGCCCCGCCTGCTCAGCACCATCGTGGCGCTGTACCTCATCATCATGGGCATCCTGGGGCTGCTGGGCATGCACACGCTGAAGTTCTGAGGCGGGCGGGCGCCTCTGTCCGCGCTGCCCTTTCAGGGGCTTTTCAGCGGCGCTTGACCTTGGAGGGCGTGCCGCCCCGGCGCGACGGCGCGGCCGCCGGCCGCTTGGCGGCGGTGCCCGCCCGCGCCACCGTGCCCCGTGCCTGGCTGGCCTGCCGCACCGGCAGATACACCACGACCTGCTGGCCTGCCTTGAAGGCGGCCGTCGCGCGCACATCGTTCCAGTCCGCGACACTGGCCGCCGCGAGCTTGTAGCGGCGGGCGATGCTCGCCACGGTTTCGCCCTTGCCCGCCCGCACGGTGGTGCGGCGGGTGACGATCTCCGGCGAGAAAGCGACCTGCCCGTTGTCCGCCAGGTGGGACGACACGTCCTGGCGGATGGCCGAGGAGCGCGGAACCATGAGGGCCGAGCCCGCCTTGATCAGCATGCGGGGCGGTATGTTGTTGACGCTGCGCAGGTCGTTCTCGCTCATGCCCGCGCGCTGCGCCGCTTCGGCCACCGTCATGGTGGAGGGCACGGACCACACGGTCCAGCTGGCGTACTGCCCTTCGCGGCGGGCTTCGAGGTTGCGCTGGAACACCTTGGCGTTGTCCCAGGGCAGCAGGATCTGCGGCGTGCCGGCCGCCAGGATCACCGGCTTGTTGAAGGAGGGGTTCAGCGCCCGGAAGTCCTCCTCGCGCACGCCCGCCAGCGTGGCCACCAGGGCCACGTCGATGTCGTGGGTGATGTCCACCGTCTGGAAGTAGGGGTGGTTCTCGATGAGCGGCAACTCGGTGCGGAAGGCCTCGGGGTGGGCAACGATGTTCTTGACGGCCTGCAGCTTGGGCACGTACATGCGGGTTTCGGCCGGCATGTTGAGGTCGGTGTAGGTGGTGCCCAGCCCCTGCTTCTGGTTGCGGGCGATGGCCCGGCCCACGCTGCCTTCGCCCCAGTTGTAGGCGGCCAGGGCCAGGTGCCAGTCGCCAAACATGCCATGGAGCTTTTGCAGGTAGTCGAGCGCGGCGCGCGTGGATGCGAGCACATCGCGGCGGTCATCGCGAAATGCGTTCTGCTTGAGGTCGAAATAGTTGCCCGTGGCGGGCATGAACTGCCACATGCCAGCCGCCTTGGCGCTGGAGACGGCCTGGGGATTGAACGCGCTTTCGATGTAGGGCAGCAGCGCCAGCTCGGTGGGCATGCCGCGCCGCTCCAGCTCCTCGACGATGTGGAACAGGTACTTGCTGGAGCGCTCGGTCATGCGCTGCATGTAGTCGGGGCGCGTGGCGTACCACTGCTCGCGGTCCTGCACCAGTTCGTGCTGCAGGTCGGGCATCGCGAAGCCCCGGCGGATGCGGTCCCACAGGTCGGCGGGGGTGGAGAGCGATGCGACCTCGCCGCTGGCCGCCTGCGCCGCCGTGATGGGGCGCAGCGGTCCGTTGGGAATGACGGGGGTGTGGGAGGCGGTGCGGGGCGCAGCGCCGGTGGAGGATGAAGGGGCGGTGCCGGCTGCGCTGTCCTGCGATGGCGCGGTGGTGGCGCAGCCCGTGAGCCAGAGCGCGCAGGCCAGGCAGGCGATGTGCAAAATTTTCATCGAAACTCGTTTTTCCATTGGCGCAGCGCGGCCAGTACCGCCACTGCATCGTCTTGATTCACCTGCGCGTCGTAGCCTCGGGCGGCCTGGGCCACCGCGGGCTGGCGCACACGCAGGAAGGGGTTGATGTCTCGCTCCAGGGCCATGCGCGAAGGCAGCGTGGGCTGGTGGCGTGCCCGCAGCGCCTCGCACTGGCTGCTGTAGTGGAGCAGCGCATCGTTGCCGGGTTCCACGGCCCGTGCGAATTTCAGGTTGGACAGGGTGTACTCGTGCGTGCAGCACACGCGGGTGTTGCCGGGCAAGGCCGCCAGCTGGTCCAGGGAGTCCAGCATCTGGGCCGGCGTGCCCTCGAACAGCCGGCCGCAGCCGCCGGAAAAAAGCGTGTCGCCGCAGAACAGCAGGGGCTCACCGTCGATGTCGGGGCAGTAGTAGGCGATGTGGCCGGCGGTGTGGCCCGGAACGTCGATGACCTCGAAGCGCAGCCCCAGCGCGTCCACCGTATCGCCCTGCGCGAGGCGGTGCAGGGGCCCGGGGATCTGCTCCCGCGCGGGGCCATACACCGTGGCGCCGGTGGCGTCGCGCACGGCATCGACGCCACCGACATGATCGGCGTGGTGGTGCGTGACTAGAATGGCCTGCAACTGCAGGTCCAGTTGCTGCAGTGCCTGCAGCACGGGCGCGGAATCCCCCGGGTCGACGACGAGCGCCTGGCGGCCGTTGTGCAGCATCCAGATGTAGTTGTCGGTAAAGGCGGGCAGCGGCAGCAAGTTCATGAGCGATCAAATTATAGGTTTGCACCACTGGTTCGATTCCCCGCCGGGCCGGTACCTGCTGGCGTGGGAGCAGGCGCGCTTCGACGAGGCGGTGGCGGATATTTTTGGATATCACAGCCTGCAGCTTGGCATGCCCCTGCTTGACGGCCTGCGCGCCAACCGCATGCCGCACCAGTGGCTGGCCCTGGGCCAGGAGGGCGTCCAGGGCTCCCTGGGCTTTCTGGAGGCGGGCAGTGGCGTGGACGCACCCCTGCAGTGCCGCATGGTCAACCTGCTCGCCGAACCCGTGGCCCTGCCGTTCGCGCAGGCCAGCCTGGACCTGCTGGTCCTGCCCCATACGCTGGAGCTGAGCGTCGACCCCCACGCCGCCCTGCGCGAGGTGGAGCGGGTGCTGGTGCCCGAGGGCCGCGTGGTCATCAGCGGGCTGAACCCCACGAGCCTGTGGGGGCTGCGCCAGTGGCGCGCACGCATGTACCAGCGCATGGGCAATGGCACGCTGTACCTGCCCGACGTGGGCGAGTTCATTGGCTACCGGCGGTTGCGCGACTGGCTCAGGCTTTTGAGTTTCGAGGTCGAATCCGCCCGGTTTGGCTGTTATCGTCCAGCGGTGCGCACCACCCGGTGGCTGGAGCGCTTTGGCTTCATGGATGGGCTGGGTGAGAAATGGTGGCCCATTTTTGGCGCCGCCTATTTCATCGTGGCGGTCAAGCGGGTGCATGGCATGCGCTTGCTGGAGCCCGCCTGGCGCACCAGCCGCCAGCGGTCCGCCGCCACGGTGCCCATCGCCAACCGCGCACACGCGGCGGGTACGCCCGCGCGCACCTCCCGGGCCATCACGGCCGCCGAAAGAGACAGGAACACAGTTTGAACCAGGTAGAGATATACACAGATGGCGCCTGCAAGGGCAACCCGGGTCCGGGGGGATGGGGCGCCGTGCTCCGTTCCGGCCCGACGGAGAAGGAGATTTTTGGCGGCGAACTGGGCACCACCAACAACCGCATGGAGCTGTTGGCCGTGATCGAGGCACTCTCCGCCTTGAAGCGGCCCTGCGCCGTGACGCTGTACCTGGACAGCGAATATGTGCGCAAGGGCATCACCGAATGGATTCATGGCTGGAAGGCCCGGGGCTGGCGCACCGCCTCCAAGCAGCCCGTCAAGAACGTCGAGCTGTGGCAGCGCCTGGATGCGCTGGTGAGCACCGGCGGGCATCGCATCGAGTGGCGATGGGTGAAGGGGCATTCTGGCGATCCGGGCAACGAGCGCGCGGACGCGCTGGCCAACCGCGGCGTGGACAAGGCCCTGGGCCGCGCGTGACGGCGCTCTTCGCCAGCCAAGGCTCCTTCGGGAGCCTTTTTTGTGCGCGCCTTGTGTAAAGCCTGCGTAAAACTGCCGCAATTGACCTTGGGGTCAAGCCGCGAGTTGCTGCAGGTCAAGACACGCACTGATACATTCTTTGGTTGCGCTTTTCCACTTCACCCGGTTTCATTGATCCATGGCGTCCAAGCACAGATACATCGTTTTCGCCGTCATCGGCATCGCTGCAGCCTCCGGTGCCGCATGGTGGCTGCAGAAGAAATCCGTGCAGGCCCCGCGCACCGAGGCGGCCCTGGCCGGCGGTGGCAATGGTGCACCCGCCCGGGGCGGCGCCCCGGGTGGGGCCGGCCGGCCGGTGGCGGTCGAGGCGGTGGCCGTCCGGCAGATGGCCATGCGCGATGACGCCGAGGCCGTGGGCAGCCTGCGTTCGCGCCAGAGCGTGGTGCTGCGCCCCGAGGTGAGCGGGCGCATCACCCAGCTCAATTTCCGGGACGGCGAGCGCGTGCGGCGCGGGCAGGTGCTGGTGCAGTTCGACGACCAGTTGCCGCGTGCCCAGGTCCAGCAGGGCCAGGCCGAACTGTCGATTGCCCGGGCCAACCACAAGCGCAACCAGGAGCTCGTGGCCCAGGGCTTCATCAGCCAGCGGTCCGTGGACGAAAGCGCCGCGAACCTGGAGGTGGCCCAGGCCAAGCTCTCCCTGGCGCAGGCCACGGCCTCGCGCCTGAAGATCGTGGCGCCGTTCGACGGCATTGCGGGCATCCGGGGCGTGAACGTGGGCGACTACCTCAAGGATGGCGCCGACATCGTCAACGTGGAAGACCTGGATGCCGTGTACGTGGACTTCCGCCTGCCCGAGCGCCTGCAAGGCAAGATCCGCACGGGCCAGACCGCCCAGGTGGCGTTCGACGCGCTGCCGGGCGTGCGCTATGCCGCCGTGGTGCAGGCCATCAACCCCCAGATCGATGCCGACGGCCGTGCCGTGGCGGTGCGCGGATGCATCGACAACCGCCGCCTGCAGCTGCGCCCTGGCATGTTTGCCCGGGTGACGGCGGTGTTTTCGGAGCGCGCCGACGCCCGGGTCATCCCGGAAGAGGCTGTCGTGCCGGACGGCACCAGCCCCTACGTGCTCAGGATCGTCGAGGGCAAGGAGCCCGGCAGCCGGGTCACGCGGCGCACGCCGGTCAAGCTGGGCGTGCGCACGCCGGGGTTTGTGGAAGTGGTGGACGGCCTTGCCACGGGTGACCTGGTGGTGACCGCAGGGCAGCAGCGCATCCAGAAGGACGGCACCGTGGTGCGCGTGGTGGAACTGGGCAAGCCGGCCACCGGCGCGGCGCAGCCCGCTTCGGCGGCGCCCGCGGCGCTGGCCGATGCCCCGGCACCGGGCGCGGCCGGCTCCGCGGCGGGCATGCCCGCCGCGCAGCAGCCGTCGGCCGCCGTTCCCGCCCCCGTGCCTGTGGCCGCGGCGCCTTCGCCGGCCCTGGTGGCCCCGCTGCCCGGGGCCAGCCCCTGCCAGCTTGCGGGCGCATCCGGCAAGGCGGTGCCATCCGGCCCGCGCCCCGCGCGCGATTGATGAAGCACCAGGACTGCCATGCAACTCGCTGAAATATCGATACGCCGGCCGGTCTTTGCGACCGTGCTGTCCCTGCTGGTGCTGCTGATCGGCGCCGTGAGCTTCACGCGCCTGTCGGTGCGCGAGTACCCCAAGATCGACGAGCCCGTGGTGACGGTGAGCGTGCGCTATGCGGGCGCCTCGGCGGAGGTGATCGAGTCGCAGGTCACCAAGCCGCTGGAGGATTCCATCGCCGGCATCGACGCGGTGGATGTGATCACCTCCATCAGCCGCCCCGAGCAGAGCCAGATCAGCGTGCGCTTCCGCCTGGAGAAGGACGCGGACAACGCGGCCGCCGAAGTGCGCGACCGCACGGCCCGCGTGCGCAACCGCCTGCCCGACGCGGTGGACGAGCCCGTGATCGCCAAGGTGGAGGCCGACGCCTCGCCCGTGATGTGGCTGGCCTTCAGCAGCGACACCCGCACGCCGCTGGAGATCAACGACCTCGTCAACCGCATCGTCAAGCCGCGCCTGCAGACGGTGACCGGCGTGGCCGACGTGCCCATCTATGGCGAGCGCAAGTACGCGATGCGGGTGTGGCTGGACCCCGAGCGCATGGCCGGCTACCGCCTGACCACGCAGGATGTGGAAGACGCCATCCGGCGCAACAACCTGGAGCTGCCCGCGGGGCGCATCGAGTCGCAGCAGCGCGAGTTCAGCGTGACATCGCAGACCGACCTGGCCACGCCCGGGCAGTTCGCCGAGGTGGTGATCCGCACCGTCAACGGCTTTCCGGTGCGCATCCGCGACGTGGCGCGCGTGGAGGAGGGCGCGGCCAGCGACCGCAGCCGCGTGCGCCTGAACGGGCGCGAGGCCATCTCGGTCGGCGTGATCCGGCAGGCCACGGCCAACCCGCTGGAGCTGTCGCAGGGCGTGCGCGCGATGATGCCCGTGCTCAAGGACGACCTGCCCTCGGACATCGTGATCGACGTGGCCAACGACAACTCGCTGTTCATCGACCGGTCCATCAAGAGCGTGTACTCCACCATCGCCGAAGCCGTGGTGCTCGTGGCGCTGGTGATCTTCGTGTTCCTGCGCACGCTGCGCGCGTCCATCATCCCCATCATCACCATCCCGGTGAGCCTGGTGGGCAGCTTCGCGCTCATGTCGCTGGCGGGCTTTTCCATCAACACGCTCACGCTGCTGGCGCTGGTGCTGGCCATCGGCCTGGTGGTGGACGACGCCATCGTGATGCTGGAGAACATCTACCGGCACATCGAGGAAGGCCTGGACCCGTTCTCCGCCGCCATCAAGGGCGCGCGCGAGATCGGCTTTGCCATCGTGGCCATGACGCTCACGCTGGTGGCCGTGTATGCGCCGCTGGCCTTCACGCCCGGCCGCACCGGGCGCCTGTTCGTGGAGTTCGCGCTGGCGCTGGCCGGCGCGGTGGTGGTGTCGGGCTTCGTGGCGCTCACGCTGTCGCCCATGATGTGTTCGCTCCTGCTCAAGCACAACCCCAAGCCCAACTGGTTCGACCGCTCCATGGAGCGCTGGCTCACGGCACTGTCGGACGCCTACGGCCGCCTGCTGCGCTGGATCGTGACGGCGCGCTGGGGCGGTCAGGGCGCGGGGCGCGGCGGCATTCGTGGCGCGGTCTTCCAGGCGCGCTGGATCGTGATCGCGGTCATGGCGGTCAGCGGCGCCGCGCTGGTGGTGGTGTACCCGAGCATGCGGCAGGAGCTCTCGCCGCTGGAAGACCGGGGCACGGTGCTCGTCAACGTCACCGCCCCCGACGGCGCCACGCTGGACTACACCAACCGCTACGCGCTGGAGCTGGAGAAGGTCGGCCGCGAGTACCCCGAGTTCGACCGCATCTTCGCCAACATCGGCAACCCCACCGTGGCGCAGGGCAGCGTGATCTACCGCACGGTGGACTGGGAAAACCGCAAGCGCACCACGCTGGAGCTTGCGCGCGAGCTCCAGCCCAAGGTGGGCAACCTGCCGGGCGTCAGCTCGTTCCTCATCACCCCGCCGTCGCTGGGCCAGGGGTTCCGGGCGCGCCCGCTCACCTATGTGATCCAGACCTCGGACAGCTACGAGAACCTCAACCAGGTGACCACCGCGTTCATGGCCGAGATCGCCCGGAACCCCGGCATCATCGGGCCCGACATCGACCTGCGCCTGAACAAGCCCGAGCTGCGCATCGAGGTGAACCGCGAGCGCGCGGCCGACCTGGGCGTGAGCGTGGACGTGGTGGCCAAGGCCATCGAGACCATGCTGGGCGGGCGCACGGTGACGCGCTACAAGCGCGATGCCGAGCAGTACGACGTGATCGTGCAGACGGCGGCCCGGGGCCGCACCACGCCCGAGAACATCGACACCATCTACGTGCGGGGACGCAACGATTCGATGATCCCGCTGTCCAGCCTGGTCAAGGTGCGCGAGAGCGTGAGCCCGCGCGAGCTCAACCACTTCGGGCAGCGCCGCTCGGCCACCATCACGGCCAACCTGTCGCCCGACTACTCGCTGGGCGAGGCGCTCAAGTTCATGGATGACACCGCCGCCAAGGTCATCCGGCCGGGCTACACCACGGATCTGAACGGCACGTCGCGCGAGTTCAAGAGCTCACAGGGCGCTTTGGGCATCGTGTTCGTGCTGGCGCTGGTGTTCATCTTCCTGGTGCTGGCGGCGCAGTTCGAGAGCTTCATCGACCCGCTGGTGATCATGGTCTCGGTGCCGCTGTCGATGATCGGGGCACTGCTGGCCCTCAAGTGGAGCGGGGGGTCGCTCAACGTGTATTCGCAGATCGGGTTGATCACGCTCGTGGGGCTGATCACCAAGCACGGGATCCTGATCGTCGAGTTCACCAACCAGCTGCGCGAGCAGGGCATGGAGATGGTGGACGCGCTGGTCAAGGCCTCGGCGCAGCGCCTGCGCCCCATCCTGATGACCACGGGCGCGATGGTGCTCGGCGCCATCCCGCTGGCGCTGGCCTCGGGCGCGGGGGCCGAGACGCGCACGCAGATCGGCTGGGTGATCGTGGGCGGCATGTCGCTGGGCACATTGCTCACCATCTTCGTGGTGCCCACCATGTACACGCTGTTCGCGCGCCGGGCCGTGCCGGGCGCGAACACGGCGGTGGCGGCCGAGGAGCCCGCGCATCCGCTGCACCCGCATGACTACGTGGCCAAGTAGCGCCCCTTCCGGTCCGGGGCGCCGGGCGCGTGCATGAGGACCGGATGAAAGGAAAGCCCCCTCGGGCTTCTTTTCGTTCAGGGCGCCGGGGCGTGGTCAGGCCGGCCCCGCGTTCGCCTGCAACGCATCCAGCACCTCCTGCAGGGCCTGCGGCCGCACGAGGCGCGCCACTTCCTGCCCGTTCTTCAGGAACACCAGCGTCGGCCACAGCTTGACCCCAAAAGTGCGGCCCAGGCGCTGGCCGGGGCCGTCTTCCACCTTGATGTGCGCCACGTCCGCGCGGCCCTTGAGCGCCTGCTCGATGAGGGGCTGGGCCCGCTGGCAGTGGCCGCACCAGGGCGTGCCGAACTCGACGACGGCCGTGCCCGGCAGGCGGTCCACATCGTCGCGGGAGGGGGGCGTGGCAAGGTGCTGGGCGGCGTAGGTCATGGGCAGAGTCCACGGAGGGAAATAAAAATAAATGGAAAGCAGTGAGTTCCAGATTAGCGGGACAGGGGTGGACGGGTACCGGCCCGGTACCCGTGGCCGTGTCAGATCACGCCGTCAAAAAGCATCACATCCACCGTGTCGCCCACCGCCACATTGCCTTGGCCGTGGTGCAACACGATGAGCCCGTTGGCCTGCACCATGGAGCTGAGCACGCCCGAGCCCTGGTTGCCCGTGGTGCGCACCTGCAGCGTGCAGTCGGCGGCGGTGGTGACGGTCCCGCGCTGGTACTCGGTGCGGCCAGGTTTCTTGCGCAGGGCTTCGGTGCTGGTGGCGCGCACCAGGGGCGGGGCGGTGTGTGTGCTGCCCATCATGCGCAGCAGGGCAGGGCGCACGAAGGCCAGAAACGTCACCATCACGGCCACCGGGTTGCCGGGCAAGCCGAACAGCACCGCGCCATTGTGGGATTGTTTGCTATTATTTTGGTAGCTATTGGCGCTTGCTGGATCAGCGCCAGAGGCTGTTTTTTCCTCAAATTCCGTGGCGGCGATGCTCCCTGCGGCCATGGGGCGGCCGGGCCGCATGGCGATGCGCCAGAAGGCCACGTCGCCCAGCTTTTTCATCATGGTGCGCGTGTGGTCGGCCTCGCCCACGCTCACGCCGCCGCTGGTGATGATGGCGTCGGCGCGCTGTGCCGCGTTGCGAAAGGCCGCCTCCAGCAGCGCGGGCTCGTCGCGCACCACGCCCAGGTCGATCACCTCCACGCCCAGGCGGGTGAGCAGGCCGAAGACGGTGTAGCGGTTGCTGTCGTACACCGCGCCTTCGCGTGGGGCTTCGCCCAGGCTCAGGATCTCGTCGCCGGTCGAGAAATACGCCACGCGCAGGCGGCGGAACACCGTCACCGTGGGCAGGCCCAGGCTGGCCACCAGGCCCAGCGCGGCGGGTGCCAGCAGCGTGCCCTGGGCCAGCGCAACGCCGCCTTCCAGGAGGTCTTCGCCCTTGAAGCGGCGGTTGTCGCCGGTCTTGAGCACGTCGGCCGCGATGGTGATGTGGCCATCATCGGCTGCGGCCGTGGTGAACTCCTGCGGCACCACGGTGTCCAGGCCCGGGGGCATGATGGCGCCGGTCATGATCTTCACGCAATCGCCCGCCGCCACGGTGCCCACCCAGGCCTTGCCCGCCAGCGCCGTGCCCACCACCCGCAGCGTGAGGGGCTGCCCTGGGGTGAGCTGTGCGCCGGCGAACGCATAGCCATCCATCGCCGAGTTGTCGTGGGGCGGCACGCTGAGGGGCGAGACCACATCCCGCGCCAGCACGCGGCCCAGGGCGTCGAAGAGGGGGAGCTCTTCGGTGGCGGTCACGGGCTCGACCAGCCGCTGCAGAAACGCGTTCACGTCGGCGGCGCTCAGGGCCTGCGGGTCGTAGCCTTGCAGTTCGGCGGCAATCTGGGCAATGGTTTTCATGGGTCTCAGTAGCTTTCAATCAGTCGTGCAGCACGCGCACCATGTGCAGCTTGTCGAAGCCCACGCCGTCCACCACGATGGCGTGGGGCAGCAGGCCCCAGGCGCGGAACCCGGCCTGCTCGTACAGGCGCACGACGTGCGTGTTGGAGGCGGTGACGGTCAGCACCAGCTGGGTCAGCCCGGGCACGCGGCTGGCGGCCTCCACACAGGCGGCCACCAGTTGCTGGCCGATGCCCTGGCGCTGCGCACGGGGCGCCACCATCATGCCCACCACCACGGCGCAGTGGCGCTGCTTGGCGCGCTGTTCGCGTTCACAGCCCAGGCAGCCGAGCAGCTGGCCCGTGGCGTCGAAGGCCCCCAGGAAGAACTGGCCGGATTCCAGGGTGCCAAAGCGCGTCACGTACTCGCTGGCATCGCGGCCCACCGAGGATTCGTAGTCGGAGGTGAACGCATCCGGCGCGGTGCGCAGCGCCTCGTCGCGCAGGGCCTTGTAGGCCACGGCATCCGCGGCGGCCAAGGGGCGGATCTGTACGGAGCTGGTGGCCGGAAACGGGCGCGTGTTCATGGCGGTTGGGAGGCGCGTCAAGCCTGTGAGGCCTGTGGGGCCTGCGGTGTGCTGGTGCTCTCCAGCGCGTGCAGCTCGGCCAGCGTATTGGCGTTGAAGAAGGCCTTGGGGTCATCGCCCGGCTGGTCGAAGGGCACGATGGCGCAGTGGTGCTGGCCCGTCCAGGCGTCGATCTTGCGGCCGCCGGCCTGGGTGAAGGCGACCAGGCTTTCGAGCAGGTCCACGCGCAGCAGGCAGAACACCGGCTGGGTGCGCACGCTGGTGCGGCCCGTGCCATCGTCTTCGGGCGCCGCGGCCATGGCGATGTCGGCGTCCTGGGCGTCTGCCGCGGCCGCCAGGCGCTGGGCCAGGTCCAGCGGGAACAGCGGGGTGTCGCAGGGCACCGTCAGCAGCCAGGGTGTTTCGCAACGCTCCAGCCCCGTCAGAAAGCCCGCCAGCGGACCAGCGTAGTCGGCCAGCACATCGGGCCACACGGGGGCGCCAAACGCCTCGTAGGCCGCGAGGTTGCGGTTGGCATTAACCATGGTGGCGCCGGTCTGCATCTGCAGCCGCATCAGCGTGTGCAGCGCCAGCGGCAGGCCGCGAAAGTTCTGCAGGCCTTTGTCGACGCCGCCCATGCGGCTGCCGCGTCCGCCTGCGAGCACGAGGCCGGTGATGTCTTGGGTTTCGATCATGGGGGTGGGCGATGGGGTGAAAAGCAGGGTGCTACAGCGGCTGCCGGGCACGCAGCGCGGTCAGTTGCAGGCACGAAAGGACGGCCGTGCAGGCCAGCAGGCCCAGGGACACGGGTTGCGCGAACGCCCCGTGCCCCAGCGCAAAGAACAGGCCGTGGATCGCCACGGTCAAGGCTCCCAGGCAGGGCATGAGCTTGTAGAAGGCCAGGGCCGAACGGCCGTCGCCCCGGGCGACCTGCGCCTGGGCATACAGCACCAGCGCAATGATGGGCAGGTTGAGCAGCAGGTTGACCTGGTTGCCGCCGGGAATGTGGAACAGCTCCCACTCATGCCAGTACGCGGCGTCGATCTGGTGCGTGACCAGGACGGTGGCATTGGCCAGGAACAGTGCGCGGTGTTTAGATTGAAGGGGCATGGGGTGGGTGTGGGCAAGAGGTGAAGGCCGCGGCCACCCATGGTGCCTGAAAACCGTCGGCGCCAGGACCATGGCGCGGGGCGGGGGCTCCGCAGGGCCGAGATGCACGGGGCCGGCCCCACCGCTAGCCACCGATATAGCTCATCTCCACCCGCCGCGCGCCACCCTGTGTGGTGTCCGCCGGCAGGCTGCTGCGCAGCTCCGAATAGCGGTCGCCGCGCTGTTGCCAGATGGGGGCGATGGCCGAGGCGATCGCTTCGTCGCTGGCGCCGCCGCGCAGCAGGGTGCGCAGGTCGTAACCCTCCGAGGCAAACAGGCACAGGTAGAGCTTGCCTTCGGTGGACAGGCGCGCGCGGTTGCAGTCGTGGCAGAAGGCCTGGGTCACGCTGCTGATCACGCCCACCTCGCCCAGGGCGGGGTCGTACTGGCCTTGTGCGTTGGTGTAGCCCCAGCGCTCGGCGGTCTCGCCGGGGCTGCTGGGGTCGAGCTGCACCAGCGGCAGCTCGGCGCGCAGGCGTTCGATCAGCTCGGCCGAGGGCAGCACCTCGTCCATGCGCCAGCCATTGGTGGCGCCCACGTCCATGTACTCGATGAAACGCAGCGTGGTGCCCGTGCCGCGAAAGTGGCGCGCCATGGGCAAGATTTCATGGTCGTTGGTGCCGCGCTTGACCACCATGTTGACCTTGATGTGCGACAGGCCCGCCGCGTGCGCGGCTTCGATGCCCGCCAGCACGTCGGCCACCGGAAAGTCCACATCGTTCATGCGGCGAAAGATCGTGTCGTCCAGTCCGTCCAGGCTCACGGTCACGCGGTTCAGGCCCGCATCCTTCAAGGCCTGGGCCTTGCGCGCCAGCAGCGACCCGTTGGTGGTGAGGGTGAGGTCGGGCGCCAGGCCGTCCACCGTGCGCAGCTGGGCCAGCTGGGCCACCAGCGCTTCCAGGTTCTTGCGCAGCAGGGGCTCGCCGCCGGTCAGGCGGATCTTGCGCACGCCGTGCGCCAGGAACAGCCGCGCCAGCCGGGTGATCTCCTCGAAGCTCAGCAAGGCACCGTGCGGCAGGTAGGGGTAGTCCTTGTCGAACACTTCCTTGGGCATGCAGTAGTTGCAGCGGAAGTTGCAGCGGTCCGTCACGCTGATGCGCAGGTCGCGCAGCGGGCGGCCCCGGGTGTCGGTGAGTTGGCCCGTGGGGGCCGCCGGGTGCGTGGGCACCCGCGCCGCCAGTGCGGCGATGCGTTGGTCCACCAGGGGAATCACACGTTCGGCCATGGGGTGATTTTGCCGCAAGGGGCCCCGCAGAGGGGCAAGCCCCTGCGCGCGGAGTTGATCGCGGTCAAGTTTTGCCCCGGCGGCGGCGTGGCCCGCCTTTGACATGGCGCAGGGCGGTCTGGATGTTGCATTGCAACAATACGTCATCCGATTTCAGGGGATTCCCATGCCAGTTCGTGAGTTCTTCGCCGACGCCCTGCCATGCCAGCGCCGCGTGGCGGTTCAATGGGTGGCGGCGGGCATCCTGCTGCCCACCTGGGGCCACAGTGCCCAGGCGCAGATAGGGCTGTCGGGGGCCATCAACTATGCGGGCTGGTTCCGCGCCCTGTCGCAGCGGATGGCCAAGGCCTATTGCCAGCAGTACCTGCAGGTGCTGCCGGGGGCGGCGGTGGATGCGATGGGGCTGGCGCGCAAGATGGTGCAGTCGGGCAGCAGCGAACTGGCGCGGGGCCTGCAGTCGGGGCGCTGGCCGGCCGACGTGGGGCGCCAGCTGGAAGAAGTGCAAAAGCAGTTTGCCCTGCTCAACCAGTTGACCGCCGTGCCAGCCACCCAGACGGCGCTGGTGGTGGCGGCGTCCGACCAGGCCGACCGCACGCTGCTGGTTTCCCAGGCCGTGACCGAGTCGATCGAGAGGCTGGCGCAGGCCCCCAGCGCGCGGCTGGTGAACCTGGCGGGCCGCCAGCGCATGCTGTCGCAGCGCCTGGCCAAGAACTACTTTCTGCACGCGGCCAAGGTGGAGTCCAAGGTAGTGCAGGCGCAACTGGCCTCCGACGCCGCCGACTTTCGCCAGGCACTGCAGACGTTGAAGGCGGCGCCGGTGTCCACCCCCGCCATCCGCAACGAGCTGGAGCTGGCCGACTCGCAGTGGCTGTTCTTTGAATCGGCCCTGCGCCGCCCGGCCGATGACGTGGGGCTCAACGCCGTGGCCACCACCAGCGAGCGCCTGCTGGGCGTGATGGACAAGCTCACCAACCTGTACGAGGCAGCCCTGCGCGAGGTGCTGGGCTGAGCGTCCGGGGGCAATCCGGCCATCCGGCCCCCCATCAGCCGCTGCAGGCCGCGTGCTGCGTGAAGTCCGCCAGGCGGCAATCGCGCCCCACCAGCACCAGCCGGGTGTCCAGCGCGTCGAAGAATCCCGGGGGTGGTGGCAGGGGCAGGCGCTGCACGCGTTTGTGCGCGTCGATGCGCACCGCCGCCAGCTCATAGTCGCGCGCCAGGGCCATCCACAGGCCGTGGGCCCCGGCGGACTGGCGTGCCCCGGTCATGAGGCTGCGGCCCGAGTCCAGCCACCAGCGGTAGATGGCGGAGGCAATGCCCATGCGGCGGTAGCCGTCCACCACCTTGGTGTGGGGCGCGCGCAGGTGGCGGTCGGTGCGGCGGTCCACCTCGACCAGCCGGTTGAACACGGTGTAGGCCACGATGCGGTTGCGCTGCGGGTCGATGGCGTAGACAAAATACTCGCCGTCGGCTTCGCGCAGGCGCAACTCCAGCCCGTGCAGGCGCAGGGGCAGCGCGCGCATCGCGTCGCGGGTGCGGTGGTTGGTGCGGATGCGTTCGTGCAGTGCGTCGAACTCGCGCTGGATGTCGCGGCCCGACAGGTCCACGTCGATGCGCAGTTCGGTCAGCAGGTGGCCCAGCGCACCCAGCCAGCCCCGGCCGGCCGGGGCACCGGGGGCGATGCGGGGCGCGAGGTGCAAGGCGCAGGCTCCGGGCATCATGGCGTGTGCCCCTGGCCATCGGTCCAGCAGCCGCTCAGCAGGCGCGCGGGCTGCTCACGGGCGCACACCCGGGCGCTGTGGGGCCAGTCGGGCAGCGGCACCACCAGGCCGGCGTACACGCCATAGGCTTCACCCGCCGCGATGGTTTCCCCCGCCGACAGGCTTTCGCCCGCGCGGATGGCCCCTCCTGCGTGGATGCGCCCGCCCGCGCGCACGCCCGAGCCCACCTGCAGGTGGCCCCGGCAGTCCACGTCGCCCGCCACCTGCAGGCCGTGCGTGGCCTGCACGGCCGCGTCGCCGTGAAGGTGGCCGCCCACCTTGATGCCTCCGCCGCCGTCCAGGGCGCCTGCCACGCGCAGGTCCTGGCCCACCGTGCAGTGGCCGCCGATGTGGGCCGAGGCGCCAGCGTCCAGCTCACCGCCCACGCGCAGGCCGCCCGTGCACTGCAGCCGCTGCGCCACCACCAGGGAGCCGCCCACGCGCGCATCGCCGTGCAGCCGCACGCTGCCCTCACAGCGCAGCGCGCCCGCGACGCGCAGGTCTTCTCCCACCCGCAGCGCACCGCCCACCCGCAGGCCGCCCAGCACGCTGAGGCTGCGGCCGGTGCGCAGCACACCGTCCACGTCGGCGCTGCCCTGGCACCGAACGCTGCCGGCGAACACCAGCGCGTCGGCCTCCAGATGGTCCACCTCCAGCACGTCGTTGGTGGGGCCGAACTGGTCGAGCATCCAGCAGGCGTCCTCCACCCGGCCTTCGCGCACCAGGTCGTCCAGCAAGGCCTGGTAGTTGCTGGCGCCCTCCTGGCGGCGCAGGTACCAGCGGTAGCCGTCGGCGCAGGGCCGTTTGGCGCGGATGAAGTGGCGGGTGATGTCGGTGGCGGCCGTCAGGCCGGCAGCGGCCCCGTCGGCGGGGTCGTGGCGCGCGGGGGGGCACGGGGCGAGCGAGATCTCGCCGGAAGGGAACGGGGGCATCAACACTCCTCAAGGCTGCCCCGGGCCGTGGCCTGGGCGCAAGCAAGCGCCTGGGGGATGGGCCCGGCGACAGGAGGTGCGCGAAAGAACGTGGGGGAGAGGGTGTCGCCGGGCTCAGGAGTCTGCAGCAAGCGTGCAGACCCGGCGGTCGCCGGCCTGGAGGGTGGCTTGCGAGCGCGCGGCACGGCGCAGCGGCGCGGTGCCGCTGGGGGTCGTGACGGGAGAGGCGCTTGCAAACATGGATGGGCGGCACTATAGGCAGCTGCCCTGCAACCGTCAATCAATCCGCACCTCCCTGGTGCGGCTTGTGCCTGCGCGGGGCGGCCTCCGGCGGCCTTGCAGGTGGCGGGCGCCCGGGCGCGATCCCTTGCGAGACCGCCAGCAGGTGCCTACACGCAGCGCCCGCCGTCCACCTCGATGCACACGCCGCTGACGAAGGACGCCTCTTCGCTCGCCAGGTACAGCGCGGCGTTGGCCACGTCGAGCGCGGTGGAGAAGCGGCCCAGCGGAATGGTGGCCAGGAACTTGGCGCGGCGCGCCTCGTCCACCGGGCCGCCCGCGAACTCGGCGGCCAGGCCGGTGTCGGGGTTGAACACGGGGTTGATGCAGTTCACGCGGATGTTGTCGGGGCCCAGCTCGGCGGCCATGGACTTGCTGGTGATGATGACGGCGCCCTTGGAGCCGTTGTACCAGGTCAGGCCCGGGCGGGGGCGCAGGCCGGCGGTGGAGGCGATGTTGATGATGCTGCCGCCACCGGCCTGGCGCAATGCGGGCACGGCGTGGATGGCCGACAGGTAGATGCTCTTCATGTTGATGGCATAGACCTTGTCGAACTCGTCCTCGCTCACTTCGAGCATGGGGCGGTTGCGGTGCGTCCAGCCCGCGTTGTTCACCACCACGTCCAGGCGGCCGTACAGGCGCACGGCCTCGTCCACCATGGCCTTCACTTCGGCGGACTTCGTCACGTCGGCCTTGAAGAAAGCGGCCGTGCCGCCTGCCGCCGTGATCTCGGCCACCACGCGCTGGCCTCCTGCCTCGTTGATGTCATTGACGATGACCTTGCCGCCCTCCGCGGCCAGGCGCTTGGCGATGCCTTCGCCAATGCCGTTGCCGGCGCCGGTGACGATGATGGATTTGTTCTGCACACGCATGGGTGTCTCCGATGGGTTGTGGTGAGATATATCAAAATTGATAGCTGCCAGCGCTTATTCAACCAGCGCTAGAGCCCGATGGGGCTGAAACTTCAGTGGCAGGGGCCGTCGGGGCGGCCGGGGCGGGTGCCTTGGATTCCCGGCCATGGAACTGGGGGAAAAATTCCTTCACGCCGCTGCCGTTGAAGTCCCACCCCGTGCACTGGCCCAGGTGGCGCGGCGGCTCGTCGGGGTGGCTGGCGGCAAACACCGCAGGCACCGACTGGAAGGCCGCCGTGGCCAGGTTGAACAGCAGTTCGCGCAGGTGTGTGCAGCTTTCCACGCCGCCCAGGTGCTTCTGAATGGCCTGGCGCCAGCCGCGCGCCATGCTGCAGCCCACCATGCGCTGCAGCGCCGCCTGGGCCTCGGTGCAGCCTTTGAGCGGGTGCGAGTCCATGGACACGTCCACCGCCTGCACCACCAGCTGGCGGTTCACGGTCACGCGCAGCCACATGTGGTGGATGGCCTCACCCGCCAGGCGCGTGCGCGTCGGGTCGCGGTGCGAGGGGGCGTCGTAGGCCTTGCTGTCGTGCAGCTCGCCCTCGATGTCCCACAGGCCATCGTCGCGTTCAAAGCCCTGGTAGTTCACCCGGCGGACATGCTTCAGGGTGCGGGGGGCGGGGGGGCTCAGGGGCATGGAGGAAGAAAAATCGTCGTACAGAAGCAGCCGAGGTTAGCGGGGCCTGCCCGTGCCGTCGTGCGCGGGCGGGACACTGAGAACGTGTTCACGATCTCGCAGGGGATCGCGTTGGAGCGCAATCGGGATGAGTGGATGCTTCGGATGCGCCGCATGGGCTCATGCCCATGCAAGCAGCCGAGGCGCCCAATCGCCCGATTTCGCTCCAACCCTTCGGGCAGTGGTCTTTGCGGGCGGTCTGCGGCGTTGCGGCGCTTGCCAATAGCCGAGCTATTGGCTGTCCACCGCGCCTTGCATCCCATCCCGCAAAAACCACTGCGCGACCCCTGGGAGATCGTGAACACGTTCTAAGGCCTTCAACCGTACTTGATGGCGACGGTCTTCAAGGTGGTGAAGCCGTACAGCGCCTCAAAGCCCTTTTCGCGCCCGTAGCCGCTGGATTTGACGCCGCCAAATGGCAGCTCCACACCGCCCGCAGCGCCGTAGTTGTTGATGAACACCTGCCCGCTGTGCACGCGCTTGGCCATGCGGAACTGGCGCGCACCGTCGCGCGTCCAGATCCCGGCCACCAGGCCGAACTGCGTGGCGTTGGCGAGTTCCACCGCATGGTCCTCGTCCTGGAAGGCCATGGCCGACAGCACGGGGCCGAAGACTTCTTCCTGCGCCAGGCGGTGCTGCACAGGCACATCGCGCAGCAGCGTGGGGGCTTGGTAGTAGCCGGTCTCGGGGGCTTCGTCCACCACCACGCCCTGGGCCACCATGGGGATGCCGGCCACCTGCGCGTCGGACAGGAAGTCCCACACGCGCTGCTGCTGCGTCTGGCGGATCAGCGGGCCCACGTCCAGGTCCATGGCGGCGGGGCCCACGCGCAGCTTTTCAAACGCCTTGCCCAGGCGTTCGAGCAGGGGTTCATAGATCAGCGAGTCGATCAGCACGCGCGAGCCCGCCGAGCAGGTCTGCCCGGCGTTCTGCACGATGGCGTTGATGACCACGGGAATGGCGGCGTCCAGGTCGGCATCGGCAAAGATGATCTGCGGGCTCTTGCCGCCCAGCTCCAGCGTCACGGGGCAGTGGCGCTCGGCGGCCACCTGCTGGATCAGCGTGCCGATCTTGGGGCTGCCGGTGAAGCTGATGTGGTCGATGCCGGGGTGGCGCGCCAGCGCGTCGCCCACCTCGTGGCCGTAGCCGGTGACGATGTTCAGCGCGCCGGAGGGGAAGCCCACCTCGGCCGCCAGCTGCGCCACGCGGATCAGCGACAGGCAGGCGTCCTCGGCGGGCTTGACCACGCAGACGTTGCCCGCCGCCAGGGCGCCGCCCACGCTGCGGCCGAAGATCTGCATGGGGTAGTTCCAGGGGATGACGTGGCCCGTGACGCCGTGGGGCTCGCGCCAGGTGAGCACGCTGTAGCCGTCGGGGTAGGGAATCGTCTCGCCGTGGAACTTGTCGCACGCACCGGCGTAGAACTCGAAGTAGCGCGCCAGCGCAATCGCATCGGCGCGTGCCTGCTTGGTGGGCTTGCCGCAGTCGCGCTGCTCCAGGGCCGTGAGTTCGTCGGCATGCTCCAGGATCTTGGCCGAGAGCTTTTGCAGCAGGCGGCCGCGCTCCACGGGCGCCATCTTCTGCCACACCGCGTGGTAGCACTGGCGCGCCGCATGCACCGCCGCATCGATGTCGTCGGCGTTGCTGCGCTGGATTTCGTCGAAGGTCTGGCCGTCGGACGGGTCGATCACGGGGATCGTGCGGCCCGAGGCGGACGGAACCGAGGCGTTGGCGATGTAGTTCAGTTGCATGGCCGTCATTTTGCCCGGAAATGGAATGTGTGCTTACTATTTGTATGAAAAATGGCTATGGCGCTTGATGGTAAAGCGCTGGTTGCTATATATTTAATAGTAATTCAATAGCAAGTGGCCCGCAGCGCCGCCAGGTCCAAAATCTCCACCTCGCCACGCTGCACGCGCACCAGGTGGCGCGACTCCAGGTCCTTGAGGATCTGGTTGGTGGTCTGGCGCGAGATGGCCAGCATCAGCGACAGCTGCTCCTGCGAGATGCCGATCACGCGGCGCGACTGGCCCTCGGCCGTCCACTGGCCGTAGCCCTCGGCCATCATCACCAGGCGGCGCGCCAGGCGCTGCGGGGCGGGCAGCAGCGCCAGTTCCTCCATGGCCACGAAGGCGGTGCGCAGCTTGTCGGTGAGCAGCAGGGCCAGCGCATGCCAGTGTTGCGGGTGGGCCTGCAGCCAGGCCTGCAGCCGTTCGTGCGGCACCTGCAGCAGCGTGCTGGCCTCGGCGGCATGGGCGTCGTGGGTGCGCGCCGAGCCGTCGAACACCGAGATTTCACCAAACCAGTGCGGCGGCTCCAACCGCGTGAGCAGCGCAGCGCGCGCCTCGTGCGCCCGCCCGCCCGTGCCCGAGATGCTGATGGCCCCGCGCACCACCGCGTACAGCCCGCAGGGCGCGTCGCCGCGCAGGAACAGCACCTCGCCCGGCTGCAACTGGCGCAGGTGGGCCATGGCGATCAGCGGCTGGGCAAAGTCCGGCGGCAGGTGGGCAAACCAGCGGCCGGACTGGAGAACGGGCAGGTAGGCGGCGGGGTCGGTCATGTGGGGAGGGCGGGGCGCGCGCGGGGCGGAAGGAAGGGGCTGAAAGGGAAGGGCTGAAGGGAAGGGGGCTTTTTGTCGTGTGTACGACAGACGTTGCGGCCCCTGCGGGGCGACCATTGATCCTGCTCAAAACAATACCAGGAGACACCCATGAAAACCCTGATCGACCACCTGACCCAGTACGCCGACTACCACCGCGACCCGCGCAACATCCACACCCACTTCGTGGGCGTGCCGATGATCATGTTCGCGGTGGTGGTGCTGCTCTCGCGCCCCGCGTGGGCGGTGGGCGGCCTGCCCCTGACCCCGGCGCTGTTCTGCGCGCTGGCCAGCAGCGTCTTCTACCTGCGGCTCGACCTGCGTTTTGGCCTGGCCATGGCGGCGCTGCTGGCCGCGATGCTGGTGGTGGCGCAGTGGGTGGCGCTGCAGTCCATGGCCGTGTGGCTGGCCACGGGCATCGGCCTGTTCGCCGTGGGCTGGGTGATCCAGTTCGTGGGCCACCATTACGAAGGCCGCAAGCCCGCGTTCGTGGACGACCTCGTGGGCCTGATCGTGGGCCCGCTGTTCGTGGTGGCCGAGTGGGCCTTCGCGCTGGGCCTGCGCAAGGAAGTGCAGGCCGCCATCGAACTGCGCAGCGGACCGGTGCGCCTGCGCACGGGCCAGGCGGCGGCCTAGGGGTACGCCGCTTTTTCCGCCCGCCTCGCTGTCCCTTTTTCCTTCTCTTTCTCTCTCTCCTTGTCGTCCGGTCGCGGCACTCCGCCCACGGCGCCCTTGTGGCGCCGTGGGCATCGCCGTTTCCACCCGCTTTGAACGGAGCACGGCCCTCTGCGGGCCGTGTGTGCACATGAGCTTTGTTTCCATCCTTCCCACCCTGCTGTTCATTGCGCTCGGGCTGGTCATGTTCGGCCTGGGCCTGTCGCTCACGGTGGGCGACTTCAGGCGCCTGCTGCAGCATCCGCGCGCGGTGCTGCTGGCCCTGGTGCTGCAGGTGCTGGTGCTGCCGGCGGCGTGCTACGCCCTCATCGTGCTGCTGGGCGTGGCCCCCGTCTACGCGGTGGGGCTGATGCTGCTGGCGGCATCGCCCGGCGGCGTGTCGGCCAACCTGTTCAGCCATCTGTTCGGCGGCAACGTGGCGATGAACATCTCGCTCACCGCCATCAACACCGTGCTGTCCATCGCGAGCCTGCCGCTCATCACCA
This sequence comes from Acidovorax sp. GW821-FHT11A03, assembly GCF_058809075.1. Lineage (NCBI taxonomy): Bacteria > Pseudomonadati > Pseudomonadota > Betaproteobacteria > Burkholderiales > Comamonadaceae > Acidovorax > Acidovorax sp. GW821-FHT11A03. The sequence goes on along the minus strand of NZ_JBXASG010000007.1, from coordinate 227,859 downwards.
ACTGGGCCATCGACACCTTTGCCCGCACGGGCCAGGTGGTGCCGCTGCAGTTCGGCAAGGTGGTGGAGGTGATCGTCATCGTGCTGGTGCCCGTGGTGCTGGGCATGGCGGTGCACCAGCGCGCGCCGGCGTTCAGCGCACGCATGGAAAAGCCCATGAAGATCTTCAGCGCCGTGGTGCTGGCGGCGTTCGCGCTCATCGCCATCGCCAAGGAGTGGACGGCGCTCGTGGAGTCCTTCGCGGGCATCGGCCCGGCCGTGCTGCTGTTCAACGCCATCAGCCTCGCATCGGGCTACTACCTCGCACGCGCGGCGGGGCTGGACAAGTCCATGGCCACGGCGATCAGCTTCGAGATCGGCATCCACAATTCCACGCTCGCGATCTTCATCGCGCTGTCGGTGCTCGGCAACTTCCAGCTCGCGCTGCCCGCCGCCATCTACTCGGTCAGCATGTACCTCCTGGCCACGCTGTTCGGCATGCTGGTGCTGCGCCGCCCTGACACGGCGGCCGCGGCCAAGGTGGCGTGAGCGCGATGCGGCCGCTGCTGACGAAGGCGCTGCTGGCCCTGGGGCTGCTGGCGGTGTTCGCGCTGGGCGCGCTGGCCTGGGCGCTGCAGCAGCACCCCTCACTGCAGCCGTACGCGGATCTGCGCTGGAAGGTGCCCGCTGGCGGCGAGGCGCCGCCACCCGTCAAGGTGACCTTCCTGGGCGTTTCCACCGTGCTGCTGGACGACGGCGAGACGGCGCTGATGACGGACGGATTTTTCTCGCGCCCCGGCAAGCTGCAGACCTTCCTGGGCAAGGTGGAGCCCGACATGCAGGCCATCACGCAGGGCCTGCGGCGTGCCGGCCTGCCGGGCGAAACGGGCAGGCTGGCGGCGGTGATCCCCGTGCATTCGCACTACGACCACGCCATGGATGCGCCCGAGGTCGCGCGGCGCATGGGTGCGCTGCTGCTGGGCTCCGAGTCCACGGCCAACGTGGGGCGCGGCTGGGGCCTGGCCGAGGCGCAGATCCGCGTGGCGAAGCTGGGCGAGCCGCAGCGCTTTGGCCGCTTCACGGCGACGCTGTTCGCCAGCCGCCATGCGCCCACCGGCTTCACGGGGGGCGAGGTCACCGCCCCGCTGCACCCGCCGGTGCGTGCCAGCGACTACAAGGAGGGGCAAAGTTATGCCCTGCATGTGGAGCATGGCGGCAGGACGCTGCTCATCGTGGGCAGCGCGGGCTTCGAGCCTGGTGCGCTGCGCGGCGTGCAGGCCGACGTGGTGCTGCAGGGCATCGGCGCGCTGGGGCCCCGGCCCGAGAGCTACCGCGATGCGCTGTGGACCGAGGTGATCGCCGCCGTGGGCGCCCGGCGCGTCATTCCCATCCACTGGGACGACTTCTGGCAGCCTCCGGGCCGGCCCATGCAGCCCATGCCCCCGCCGCTCGATGCCTTCGATGTGTCCATGGCCTACCTGCGCGAGCGGGGCGCGCGCGACGGCGTGGATGTCCGCCTGCCGCTGGAGTGGCAGGCGATGGACGTGTGGGCCGGGCTGCCCGCGCGCCGTTGAGCGGTGAGGGGTGAGGGGGCAGGGCGGCGGGCCCGGCGCGGCGTGGTGCTCAGACGGCTGGCAGGAGCCGGGGGCGGGTCTTGTACAGCAGCGCCGCCGTGGCCACCGCGCACAGCGCCACCAGCGCGCACAGGTGGGGCAGGGCGGCCGACAGCGGCGCGCCCAGCTGGTTGAGCCGCAGCGAGGCCTGCACGCCCGAGGTGCTGGGCAGCAGCCAGCGCAGCCACTGCAGCGGCTCGGGCAGGGCCTCCACGGGCCACGAGAAACCGGCCACGAACGCGATGGGCAGCGTGGTGAACAGCAGTACCTGCAGCGCGCGCTCGCGGTTGCCGAACCACAGCCCCAGCAGCGACCCCAGCGCGGCGATGGCGGGTACGTAGCAGGCCAGGAGCGCCAGCGCGCCCAGCGGGTTGCCGCCGCGCGGGTAGCCGTGCAGCACGAAGATCCAGCCAAAGTAGAACAGCCCGCTGGCCCAGCCCAGCGTGCTCAGCGCCAGCAGGCGGCCCAGCCAGGTGGTGGCGCTGGCGCGGTGCTCGCCGGCCTCCACCCAGGTGCCGGTGAGCAGGGCGGCGCCCATGAGCAGGGTCTGCTGCAGGATCAGCAGCGCCACGGCGGGCACCACGAAGCTGCCATAGCCCTCGATGGGATTGAAGAGCGCCACCATCTGCAGCTGCACCGGCGCGCGGCTGGCCGCGGCCTGCTGCGCGCTCTGGCCGCCGGCCTGCAGCTTGCGGATCTCGACCCCGGCGGACACCGTGCCCACCGCCTCGGCGAAGCCGTACTGCACGGCCTTGTTGAGCAGCGCATAGGCACCGTTGGCCTCGATGCTGACCACCGCGTTCTCGCCGCGCACCACGCTGCGCTTGAGGTTGGCGGGGATCAGCGCATAGCCTTCGATCTCGCCGCGCCACAGGGCCTCCTGCGCCTCGCGCTCGCTGCCCGTGACTAGGCGCACCTCGATGCGCGGGTCGGCGTCGGCAAAGCGCGTGATCTGGCGCGACAGGCTGCTGTGGTCCATGTCCACCACCGCCACGGGCACGCGGGTGAGCACCTCGTCGGCATAGAACCAGGGGTAGAAGAAACCGTAGAGCACGGGCGCGCCGATCAGCAGCAGCAGCACGCCCTTGTCGCGCGCCATGGTGGCCAGCGCCAGCAGCCAGGCGTGCAGCAGGCCCCGGGGGGCGGGGTTCGTGTGGACGTGCATGTCAGCGGCCTCCCCAACTGGCGGGCTGGCCCGCGGCAAGGCTCAGCCCCATGGCGGCCACGAGCCAGAGCACGCCGGTGGCGATGAGCAGCGCCGCCATGGTGGACACGCTGGTGGCCAGCGGCGCGCCCATCTGCAACTGCTCGATCTGCAGCCGGATGTAGTGCGTGAACGGCATGGCCTCGGCCCAGGCGCGCGCGCTGGCGGGCATGCCCGCCAGGGGAAACGCCACGCCGCTGAACGCGAACGCCGGCGCCGCGAAGAACCCCGCGCCCGACAGCGCGGTGCGCAGCGAGCGCGTGAGGGCCGCCAGGGCCGCGCCCGCCGCCACCGACACGGCCATCAGCAGCGCCAGCGCGGCGGCCACCCAGGGCAGGCTGCCCGGCGGGTGCCAGCCCCGGCCCCAGGTGATGCCCGCCAGCGCCAGCAGGCCCACCAGCGTGAGGGTGGTCCAGGGCAGCACGAGCTTGCCCAGCAAGGCGCCTGCGACAGGGACGAAACGGCCTGTGCCCAGCCACTCGCCCAGGCTGCGGTCGCGCAGCTCGCGGCCCACCGTCCAGGCTCCGGCCGTCATGGCCAGGATGTGCAGCAGCGCGGGGATCAGCGCCGCGCCCAGGAACTGCTCGTAGTTGCTCGACACGTTGAACAGCGCCACCAGCTGCGTGTGGATGGGCTCCATGCTCACGCGCACGGCCTGCGCGCTTTCGCCGCGCTTGTTGCGCGCGGCCATCTCGATGCCCGCCGACAGCGTGCCCACGGCGGCGCGCACGTCGCGCTGCAGCAGGCCCGAATGCGTGCCCATCTGCGCGTTGTGCAGCAGCGTGACCTGGGCTGCGCGGCCTTCCTTCACGGTGCGCGCGAAGTCGCGCGGGATGGTGACGACGGCATAGACCTCGAGGGCGCGCAGCGCGCGCTCCGCCTCGGCCGTGTTGGCGTGGTTCTGCGCGATGCGCACGCCCGGCGTGGCGTCGAGCATGCGCACCAGCTGGCGCGACAGGCTGGAGTGGTCCTCATCGACCACCCCCACGGGCAGGTGGCGCGCCAGGCCGGCCGAGAAGATCCACCACAGCAGCGCCACGGCCAGCAGCGGCACCCAGGTGACCATGGCCAGGTCCCAGGGGTCGGCCGCCAGGCGGCGGGCCTCGCGGCGAAAGCTGTTTACTATTGAATTCATAGCTGCTGGCGCTTATGTATCAAGCGCTGAAGGCAATTTTTACGTCGATGATCCATTGCGCTTCACGACCATCGCAGGGCATGGAAGACGCGCGGCCCAGCCAGGGCAGCCGGACAAGGGCCGCCCCGCGGCGAGGGCTGCGTTCCCCTGCCCGCAACGCACAGCGTTGCGAGAGCCGGGGGGAAGCGCCGCAGGCGCTCAGGGGGTGTCGGTACATTTCACTGCACCAGCACCGTCATGCCGGGGCGCGCGCCCTCGATGGGCGCGGCGGGGCGGGCGCGCACCTCGAAGGTGCGGGCGTCGAAGCCCTGGCCCGCGCGCGTGGCGCGCCAGGTGGCGAAGTCGGGCAGGGCGCCGGTGTGGTAGACCTTGAACTTCACCGCCTTGTTGCCCAGGGCCGGCAGCGTGGCGTCGAACTCGCTGCCGATGGCAAAGCGCTGCAGGCGGTCCTCGCGCACGTTCAGCACCACCCACTGGTCCTTGAGGTCCACCACGGTGACCACGGCCACGCCCTGGGGAGAGAGTTCGCCGGTGCGGGCCAGCACCTTGGCCACTTCGCCCGCCACGGGGCTCTTGAGTTCGGTCTCGGCCTGGGCGGCCTCGACCTCGGCCACCACGCCCGCGACCTGGCGCGCCTGGGCGCTGGCGGCCGAGCGGTCTTCGGTGCGGGCGCCGGCGCGGGCCAGGTCGTACTGGGCCCTGGCGGCCAGCGCCTGGTCGCGCGATGCCTTGAAGTTGGCCTCGGCCTCGTCACGCTTTTGCGCGGCCACCAGGCCCTCGCGGGCCAGGCCGTCCACGCGCTTGAAGGAGGACTCGGCCAGGTCGGCGGCGGCCACGGCGCGCTGCCAGTTCAGCCGGGCCATTTCGATTTCCTGCGGGCGGGCGCCGTGCTGGGCCTTGTCGGCCACGGCCTGGGCGGCCTCCTGCGCGGCGGTGGCCTGGGCCAGCTTGGCCTTGACCTCGGGGCTGTCCATGCGGATCAGCGGCGCGCCCACGGCGATCTGGTCGCCTTCCTTCACCAGGATCTGCGCGATGCGCGCGGTCACCTTGGGAGCGATGTCGGCCTCCTGGGCCTCCATCTGGCCCTGGAAAAGCTCGGGTGCGGGCTGCGAGGCCTTCCACAGGCCAAAGCCCACGAAACCGGCCACGGCCACGACGGCCACGGTGCCGATCACGGCGGCCTTCTTGCTGTTGTTCTTGCTGTTGCTCATGTCATTCGCCTTCGTTCGTTTCGCCTTCGTTCATTCCAGCCGCACTGCATCGGCGCGCGCCATGTAGTTGCCAAAGTCTTCCGACAGGCCGCAGCTCTCCAGCAGGTCGGCCAGGGCCTTCACGTAGTCGTGCGCCGCCTGGGCGCGTTCAGTCTGGGCCTTGGCCTGGTTCACCTGCGCGTCGATCAGGTCCAGCGTGGTGCTGGTGCCGGCCTTCAGGCCCGCGGCGCGCAGGCGCAGCACCTCGTCGGCCAGTTCCAGGCTGGGGGCCATGGCCAGGAACTGGCGGCGGGCCTGCTCCACGCCCAGCCAGCGCTTTTCCACCAGCAGGGCGATGTCGTTCTGCGCCTGCGCGCCGGTGCGCTCGGCCTGCTCGATCTGGCGGTTGGACGACTCGGCCAGCGCATTGCGGTCGATCGAATCCCACAGCGTCCAGCGCACGCCCACGCCCGCCACCCAGTCGGCCTCCTTGCCGGTCTTGAGCTGGCGCTGGCCGAAGGCGAACACCTGGGGCTTGCGCAGTGCCTCCTGCGCGGCGTGCAGCTGCGTGGCCTGCTCCTTCTTGGCGGCCACCTTGGACAGGCCCGGGTGGCGCGCGAGCGCGGTGTCGATGAACTGCGGCAGGGGCTCGAGCGGCCCGTTCAGCACGAACAGCGGGCTGGTGGGCGTCACGCGTTCGCTGGCCTTGAGCGTGCGGGTGAGGGCGGTGGCGGCCAGCTCGGCGTCGTCGCGCGCCTTGCGGGCGTTGCGGCGGGCCTCTTCCAGGGCGGAGCGGGCCTGCAGGCGCTCCACGCGGGCGATCACGCCGGCGTCCAGCATCTTCTGCGCGGCCGCGTCGTGCTGCTCGATGGTGGCCAGGGCCGCCTCGCGCAGCGCGGCCGCCCGCTCGGCCAGCTGGGTGCCGAAGTAGCGCTGCACCAGCAGCGTGGTCGCTTCATGGCCCGTCCTGGCGGCGTCGGCCTCGGCCTCGTGGGTCTGCGCATCGAGCAGGCCGCGCGCCGCCTGGCTGGCGCCCCCCATGTAGATCGGCCAGACGGCCGAGACGGAGCTGGTGGTGTCGCTCTTGTGGCGGTTGAGCGTGTAGCTCGACGGCAGGTGTGGCAGCTGCGCCAGTGGGGCCGCCAGCTGTGGCGGCAGCTGCGACAGCACGCCGGGCAGCACGCGGTTGAGCGGGTTCAGGTCCACATCCAGGTTGGCGTTGTAGGCATAGGCCGCTCCGGTCAGGTTGACCACCGGGCCGCCCAGGCGCTGCATCGCATCGCGGCGCAGCCGTGCGCTCTCGATGGCGCTTTTCGAGGCGGCAAGCTGGTCGGAACGCTGGCCGAGCTGCTGCAGCGCGGCGTCGAACGCCATGGGTTGCGCATGTGCGGCCCCGGCGGCAAGCGCGAGGGGGACGGTGGCGATCAGGCACAGCAAAGCTTCGCCTGCCCGGCTCTTGCGCCGGTGCGTTCTGTTGGATGTCATGTTTCAGCTCGTCGTGGTCAGCGCCTGCCCCGGTGGCCGGGGGCAGGCCGCGCGGTGCAGGGCAGGTGGTTGGTTTGTAGCAGCACGGGGCTTGCGGGTCAAAGGGGCGGTGCGCGGTGGTCCGTTGCCGGCATCAGCGCGCGCCCACGGGGGTGAAGGCGTCGCTGTGTTCGGCCAGCCAGCGCGCGGACAGGTCGCTGCCGTGCTGGCCGGGATGGAAGTCGCGCCGCAGGTATTCGCGCCAGGGCCGCCACGTCTCGCGCACGAGGCCGCCCTTGCCAAGCAGCGTGCGGGCGGCGCTGGCCCAGGTGCTCCACTTCCACAGCGTGCCGTGGCGGCGCAGGTTGCCCAGGGTCTGGCGCAGCACATCGCCCAGGAACACCAGGGTGATGCGGCGAAACCAGGTGATGCGCCATTCGTGGTTGCCGCCCAGGGCCTGGTATAGGTCGAAGGCCGTGTTCCGGTGCTCCGATTCTTCGGCGCAGTGCCATTGCCACATCGTGGCCAGGCGCGGCTCGGCGCCGGCGAGCGTTTCGGGGTGCGCCAGCAGCCATTCGGCCAGCAGGGCGGTGAAGTGCTCGTTGGCGGCGGTCACGGCCAGCGGGTGGCGCGGATCGGCATGGGCGAAAAGCTTCATGCGCTCCTGCGCGCGGGGAGCCCATTCGTTGACCAGGCCCTGCTTTTCCAGGTGGCCGTTGAACAGCGCGTGGATGCGGCGGTGCGTGGCCTCCTGGCCGATGAAGCCGCGCACTTCGTCCGCGAACCGCGCATGCTGTTCGGGCGGCAGGGCCTTGTGGCCGTCCTTCACGGCGTCGATGAAGAACTGCTCGCCCACCGGAAAGCTCATCGACAGCGCATTGAAGAAGGCCGAGCGAAACGCGTCGCCGCCGCACCAGTGGCGCGCAAACGGCGTTTCAAGATCGATCAGCAGGCGGCGGACAACAAGTTCGGTCATGGAAAACACTCCTTGGGAAGGCCGGGGAACAGGGTTGGTACTGGTGGGTACCAATGATCTGGATCATGCCTGCCGGGTGTGGTACTGTCAAGTACCCGCTGTGATTCCTGCCCCCATCCGCATGCCGACCCCTGACGCCGCCCCCTCCGCCCCGGCCCCCGAGCCCCGCGCCCGCCTGCTCGAGGGCATGGCCCGCGCGGTGGCCTCCAAAGGCTATGCCGACACCACCATCGCCGACATCGTGCGCGAGGCCAGCGTGTCGCGCCGCACGTTCTACGAGAATTTCGCCGACAAGGCCGAGTGCCTGATCGCTCTGTACGAGGTGGCCAGCGGTAATGCGATCGCGGTGCTGCGCGCGGCGATCGACCCGCACAGCGACTGGCAGGCGCAGGTGGAGCAGGCGATGGGTGCGTACTTCGGCGTGCTCACGCGCAACCCGGTGCTGCTGCGCACGCTGTTCATCGAGATCCTGGGCCTGGGCGCCCCGGGCCTGGGAGCGCGGCGGCGCGCCAACCAGCAACTGGCCGACCTGATGCTGGACGTGGTGAACAACCGCCCGGGCGAGCGCCTGCGCAAGACGCCGCTGCAGCCCACCATGGCCATGGCGGTCGTGGGCGGCATCAACGAGATGGTCCTGCAGGCGATCGAGCAGGAGCGGGCGGGCCAGTTGCAGGAGCTGGTGGAGCCCGCCGCAGCATTGCTGCGGGCCGCGATTTCGGCGGAATTCTGAGCGTGTTGCCGGCACGGGTGCCGCAGCCCGCGCCGCGAGCCGGTCACACCTCGTTGGCAATCTCGATCAGGTTTTCGTCCGGGTCGTAGATATAGACCGAGCGCAGCCTGTGGCGTGCGCCCGTTGCACCCACCGGGCCTTGCACGATGGCGACGCCTTCGGCCTGCAGGTGCGCGATGACATCGTCAAGCGGCATCCTGGTGAGAAAACACAGGTCGCCCGAGCCCGCAGTGGCATGGCGCACATTGGGGTCCACCACCGTGCCTACTTCGTGCAGGTTGATCTTTTGCGCGCCGAAGTGCAGCGCGTACCGCCGGGGCTTGAACTCCCGCGCGATCATGCCCAGCACGCGCTCATAAAACGCAATGGTCTTGTCGATGCTGGCAACGGTGAGGACGACGTGGTCGATTGATTCCAGAGCGATGGGCATGGCGTGCGGCGGTGTGGTCAAGCAGGCGGGTGATTGTGCTCCAGTGTCGCGGGCTGCAGCCACCGCTTGTTGGCCGCAAACACTGCCGTCAGCGCCAGCCCGGCCAGCAGCGCCATGAACCAGTGCGGGGGCGATAGCGGCGCAAACTTGAAAGCGCTGGCCAGCCCCGGCACGGTGGTGATCGCGGTCAGCGCCGCCAGCGTGCCCCCCGACACCCACAGGCTGACGGGGGTGAGGCCCGCCCACAGGCTGCGCCAACCCAAGATGCCGGGGGTGTCGCTGCTGCGGCTGGGCAGGATGAGCGCTGCGTTCGCAGCCACCAGCACCACGAATGCGGCCGTGCTGGCAGTGGCGGCATGTGCCGGCTGGCCCAGGAGCCAGGCATACAGGCCCACCACGGCGGCGGTCACCACGCTGCCTTGCAACATGCTCAGCAGGAAGTGGCGTGCCGAGAGCATGGGCTCGCCAGCCCCGCGCGGCGGCTGCTGCATGAGATCGGCAGCGCCTTCCTCGGCCTCGAACACGATCGAGCAGGCCGGGTCGATGACCAGTTCCAGAAACGCGATGTGCAGCGGCGCCAGCACCAGGGGCAGCCCGAGCAGCACCGGCAGCAGCGCCAGGCCAATGATGGGCACGTGCACCGCCAGCGTGTAGACCATGGCCTGGCGCAGGTTGGCAAAGGTCAGCCGCCCCCGATGAATCGCCAACACGATGGCTGCGAAATCGTCGTGCAGCAGCACCAGGGCTGCGGCCTCGCGCGCCACGTCGGTGCCGCGCTGTCCCATGGCGATGCCGATGTGGGCGGCCTTGAGGGCCGGGGCGTCGTTCACACCGTCGCCCGTCATGGCCACCACCTCGCCCTGGGCCTTGAGGGCTTCGACCAGCGCCAGTTTCTGGTGCGGCTTGATGCGGGCAAACACACTGACCTGCCGTACCTTGTCGGCCAGTACCTGTGGCGGCATCTGGGCCAGCTCATCGCCGGTGACCACGCTCTCATGGGCAATGCCCGCCTGGGCCGCAATGGCGCGGGCGGTGCGAGGGTGGTCGCCGGTGATCATCACCACGCGGATACCCGCCTGGCGGCATTGCGCGACGGCCTGGGGCACCTCGGGACGCAGCGGGTCGGCCAGGGCCACCAGGCCCAGCCACTCAAAGTCAAAGTCGTGCTGAATGTCAGGCCAGGTGTCCTGTGCGCGGTGCCGGGCCTTGGCCACGCCCAGTACCCGCAGGCCCCGGTCGGCCAGGCGGGCGGCCTGGGCGCTGACGGCGGCGCGTTCGGCATCGGGCAGGTGGCAGAGGTCCGCCACGGCTTCGGGCGCGCCCTTGGTGGCCACGGTGTCGTGCGCCGAGGTGCCGTCGCGCCACAGGTGGCTCATGGCCAGCAGCCGGGGCGACAGCTCGTATTCGCGCGCCAGCGACCATGTGGGGTGCAAATGATCAGTGCCCAGCAGATGGTCGCCCGCCATGCGGTGAAAGGCCTGCTCCATCGGATCGTGCGGTTCGATCTCGCTGGCCAGCACGGCGTATTCCAGCAGTTCGTGGAAAGCCTCCGGCAGCGCCGTGCCGCCTGCTGCTGCGCGCAGGTTCTGTACATCCAGCTCTTGGCCGGCGATGCACAGCGCCGCCACGGCCATGCGGTTTTGCGTGAGGGTGCCGGTTTTGTCCACGCACAGCACGGTGGTCTGCCCCAGCGTCTCGATAGCGTTGAGCCGCCGCGTCAGCACCTGCTGTGCCGCCAGCCGCCGCGCGGCCAGGGCGAGGAAGACGATCATGATCACGGGCAGCTCTTGCGGCAGGATGCCCATGGCCAGCGTGATACCCGCCAGCACGGCCTGCAGCGCGTCGCCGCGCAGCGCCCAGAACAGGGCCACCAGCAGCGCGCACAGCGACAGCCCGATGAGCACCAGCTTGTGCGTGAGTCGCGCCATTTCCTCGCGCAGCGGCGAGGCCTGCAGCGCAATGGTGTCGAGCGACTGGCCAATGCGCCCCAGCTCGGTGTGGCGCCCCACGGCCGTGACCCGAACCAGGCCCTGGCCGCCGACCACCAGCGTGCCCGCAAACACCTTGTCGGCAGTTTGCTTGGCCACGGGCTCGGATTCACCGGTCAGCATCGATTCGTTGGTGGCCAGCTCGTGGGCCTGCAGCAGCAGGCCGTCGGCGGGGATGCGGTCGCCTTCGGCAATCATCAGCAGGTCTTCGCGCACCACATCGCGGCCCGCAATGCGCACCAGGGTGCCGCCGCGCAGCGCCTGCGCGCGGGGGCTGGAGAGGTCGCGCAGGGCGCTCAGCGCGTTGTCGGTGCGGCGCTCCTGCAGCACCGTGATCGCCATGATGATGACCACAAAGCCCAGCAGGATCATCGCCTCGTGCGCGTCGCCCATGGCGAGGTAGATGGCGCCTGCGCCCAGCAGCAGCAGGAACATGGGCTCGGTGACCACCTCCCGGGCCATGTCGCGCAGCGTGCGGCGCTGGCTGATGCCCAGTTCGTTGGGGCCTTCTTCACGCAGGCGTTGGGCGGCCAGGGCCGGGTCGAGGCCGGTGGGGGAGTCTGGGGTGGGCATGGGGGCGTGGGGCAGCGTTGTACAGAGGGCTGCAACGGTGCAACTGTTATACCGCGCGCAGGTGTCTGCGTCCCTGACGCAGCGCAGTGCGCCGCACCCGATCTGCCTTCATCACACCTCGCACATCACAAAGTCCGCTTTGCCGACATGGCACTCGGGGCAGCGCCAGTCCTCAGGCACGTCGGCCCAGCAGGTGCCGGGCGCCAACCCGTCTTCGGGCCTGCCAGCGGCTTCGTCATGGATCCACCCGCAGACGACGCACATGTAGATTTTCATGGGATGGTTTCCTTCAGTGATGGTTGCCGTGGCTCAGTCGTCCTCGTGGTGCTGCTGGCGCTGGGCCGATGTGCTGCCGGCGGTCCAGCCGCTGGGTGACTGCTGCCATTGCCAGGCGCCGAAGGCCAGGGCTGCGATCAGCAGCAGGGCGGCCAGCCAGGCACGGTTCTTGGGGACCAGGTCTGGCCCCTTGCCCTCCACCCGACCGGTCAGCATGGGCATTGCCTGGTTCTTGCGCCGCAGGACGCTCAAGCCTGCAATCAGTGCGATGTGAGCCAGCACCACCAAGAGCAAGGCGTTTCCAACAAACTCATGCACTTCTTCCATCCAGTCGCCACCCAGCGCTTCGCCCCAGTCGTTGTACGTGGCATAGCCGCTGAGCGTGAGGGGCACGACCAGCGCCAGCAGCAAGACGATGGCCAGCGCCATCAGCAGGTTCTGGCCCTGGCGCCAGTTGATCCCTGCGATCGACGTGGCCTGGGGCAGGGTGCGCAGCCATGCCGGGGCCCCCGCCAGCTTGCGCCACAGCAGGCCCAGGCCCGATGTGCGTGGCCCGAAGATGCCGTACAGCAAGCGAAAGCCCAGCAGGCCCGCCATGGTGTAGCCCAGCGTGACGTGCAGCAGCCGCCAGTGTTCACCGTCGGCCGTGGCGTAGGCCCCCGCAAAGCACAGTGCGAACAGCCAGTGGAACATGCGCGTGGGCGCATCGGTCACCCGGCGGCCGGAGGCCTTGGCAGGGGCTGGCTGCGCCGTGGTGCTGGCAGGGTGAAGGGACGGGGTGTTGTTCATCGTGTTCTCCTGGTGGGGACGCCGAAGGTTTCTGTCCGTGGCGGTCAGTCGTTCCATGCGCGGCGCGATCGGGGATCGAGCCCCGCCGGCATGCGCAGGTTGTGTTCATCAAACCGCCCCTGGTCCGCGCCCGTGTGGCAGGCCGCGCAGTTGGCGGCGCTTTTCACGCTGGCGAGCTTCCAGGTGGCGGAGGCAATCCTTCGGTGCTTGCGTTCAAACCACGTCGAGCGGGTGATGCGGTCCTCCGTGGGCTCCTCGTTCACGCGCTTGTAGGTACCTGCGTGGGCCTGCAGCCACTGGTTGAGCTGGCGCACGGCGGCCGCGTCCAGCGATGCGTCGGTGCCGTAGTGTTTGTCGAGGCCCGTCATCACGCGGTTCCACGATGCGGCGGGCAGCAGACCGGGTGGGTAGGCGGTGTGGCAGGCCGCGCATTCCTGCGTGTAGGCGGCGGGCACGTTGCGGGGCATGGCTCTCCCGCCTTCCGCACGGGCGCTGGAGAGCGACAGCAGCGTCAGCGCGCACACGGCGGCGGCCCTGGCCGCCGGGCGGAGGGGAACAGATTTTTTCATGATGCGATGGCCTCAGGGCTTGAGAGCGTTGAGGTAGGCCAGCACATCGGCCTTCTCGATCGCTGTGCATTCGCGGCTCAGCACGTCGTTGCAGTTGCGGCGAAACCACTTGTCGATCTTGGCCGTGTCGGTGAAGGCCCTGGGGTTGAAGGCGGGGGCCAGGGGTGCGATCGACTTGCCGGTGCTGGCATGTTTGCCCTGCGTGGTGGGTGGCGTGCCGTGGCACGAGGCGCAAGACCACTCGCCGCCATGTCGGGTGGTGAAGAACACCTTGCCCTTGTCGGCGTGGCCCGGGCTGCCAGCCTGTGCGCTCCAGTGCGCGAGCTGCCGGGCGGCGGTGGTGTCTGCGGCGTGGCTGATGTTGGTGGCCGCCATTGCGCAGAGCGCAGTCAGTGCCAGGGTGCGGAGGGCGGGCATTGTGTTGTCCTTGTGGGTTGTTTCGTGTGCAGCCATTGTTGAAATGGCTGCCTGAACGGGGCGTGAAAGGGCTGTTCATCGGCCGTTCAGACACCGCACAGGACAATGCACCCATGGTTTCCATCCCCTACCGCGCCTTCACAAGCTGCCGGGTTGCGCGCCTGGACGTGGCGGCGTGTGTGCTGTGGGCCGCTGCGCTGGCTACGCCACACGCTCTGGCCAGCGGCAAGGAAGACCACGACCGCGCCCGGCAGGCCGTGCAGGCGGGCCAGGTGCTGCCGTTGCCCGTGGTGCTGGAGCGTCTGCAGCGCGAAGTGCCCGGCCAGGTGCTGGAAGTGGAGCTGGAGCAGGAGCAGGATCGCTGGATTTACGAGATCAAGCTGCTCACCCCTGCGGGGCGGTTGACCAAGGTCAAGCTGGATGCGCGCACGACCGAGGTATTGCGCATCAAATCGCGCGACGATCAACGCACCGGCCGAGAGCATCGGCAAGAGCGGCCTCGCAATTAGCCATCCATGCGCATCCTCCTGGTAGAAGACGACACGCTGCTGCGCGCCCAGCTGCGCACGGCGCTGCACGGCGCTGGCTACACCGTGGACGAAGCCGACAACGGGCGCGACGCGCAGTTTCTGGGCGACACCGAGGCGGTGGATGCCGTGGTGCTGGACCTGGGCCTGCCGGTGGTGGACGGGCTCACGGTGCTCAAGCGCTGGCGGGCCGAGGGGCGCAACATGCCGGTGCTGATCCTCACCGCGCGGGACAACTGGCACGAAAAGGTGGCGGGTATCGACGCCGGTGCCGATGACTACCTGACCAAACCATTTCACCAGGAAGAACTGCTGGCGCGCCTGCGCGCACTCATCCGCCGCGCCAGCGGGCTGGCGTCGGCGGTGCTGCAGTGTGGCGACTGGTCGCTGGACACCCGCAGTGGCCGTGTGACCTGCGCGGGCCAGCCCGTGGCGCTGACGGCGCATGAGTACAAGGTGCTCGCCTACCTCATGCACCGGCCCGGCGTGCTGGTATCGCGCGCCGAGCTGACCGAACACATCTACGCACAGGACTTTGACCGGGACTCCAACACCATCGAAGTCTTTGTCGGGCGCTTGCGAAAAAAGCTGCATTCGCTGTCGGTCCACGCTGCCCGTATCGAGACGGTGCGTGGCATGGGCTACCGCCTGGTGCCGCCATGAGCTGGAGCGGTCTGCACTGGTCGCGCTCCCTGCGGTTTCGGCTGCTGGCCGTGACGGTGGCGGGGGTGGCGGTGGCCGTGGTGCTGGCTGGCGTGGTGCTCAGCGGGCTGTTCCGCGAGCATGTGCAGCGCCAGTTCGAGGCGGCCCTCCTGCAGCAGCTGGACCAGGTCACGGCGCGCCTGGAGTTTGATGCCCAGGGCCGGCCGGCGATCGCTGCGCAGGCGCTGTCGGACCCGCGCTGGCTCAAACCCTATTCCGGCCTGTACTGGCAGGTGGACGCCATGGCCCCCGATGGACACGGCCGTGCCGGGGTGCTGCGTTCGCGCTCGTTGTGGGACACCAGCCTGGCCTTGCAGGTGGATGCGCTGACCGATGGCGCCGTGCATGTGCATGAAGTGGCTGGCCCGCAGGGCGCGCCGTTGCTGGTGCTGGAGCGCTCGGTGCGTGCCGAGGGCGCGGAAACGGCGCGCTGGCGCCTGATCGTGGCGGCCGATCTGCAGGCCACGCAGGCGGCCACCGCGCGCTTCACGCGCGTGCTGGCGCTGTCGCTGGCTGCGCTGCTGGTGCTGCTGGCAGCGGCCGCCTGGGCCCAGGTGGCGGTGGGGCTCAAGCCCTTGCGGGCGCTGCAGCGGGGTTTGCTGGATGTGCAGCAGGCGCGGGCCACCCAGCTGCAGGGCGCATTCCCTGTCGAGGTGCAGCCGCTGGTAGATGACTTCAACGCCGTTCTGGGCCGCAACGCCGAGGTGGTGGAACGCGCGCGCACCCAGGCGGGCAATCTGGCGCACGCCTTGAAAACACCGCTGACCGTGCTGGAGAACGCGGCGCGCGCTCCACCATCCGATGATGGGGGCGCGCTGGCGGCGCTGGTGCACGACCAGGTGCGGGTCGCGCGGCGCCACATCGACTGGCACCTGGCACGGTCACGCTTGGCCGCATCGGCGCGCCTGCCCGGCCAGCGCACGGCGCTGGAGCCGGTGGTGGGCGGACTGGTGCGCGTCATGAACAAGGTGCATGCCGGGAGGGGCCTGGACATCAGGGTAGCGCTGCCCGATGCTCCGCTGTTCTTTGCAGGCGAGGCGCAGGATCTGCAGGAAATGCTGGGCAACCTGTTGGACAACGCCTGCAAATGGGCGCAGTCCACCGTGCGGCTGCAGGCGCAGGCCCTCGGCGGGCGGCAGCCACAGGTTGTGGTCAGTGTCGAGGATGACGGCCCCGGCATCGGTGCCGCGCAGCGTGCGCAGGCTGTGGAACGTGGCGTGCGGCTGGACGAGACGGTGCCAGGCACGGGGCTGGGCCTTGCCATCGTGCAGGACCTGGCGGCCATCTACGGCGGGCGGCTGGATCTGGAGCCGGCCGACCTGGGCGGCCTGCGGGTGGTGCTTGCGTTGCCCGCCGCGCGGGAGGCTGTGTAAAAAGGCCTGCTGGAGCGGCACCGGCGTAAAAAAGCCCGCCGAAGCGGGCTAAGGCCCTGACAAATCCCCTCGATCTCTCGAATGTCGCAAAGCCTTGGACTGGACGTGGAGAGCCTATCACCCGCCGTGGCGTTTGACCATCAGGGGAACGATAGGCCGTGCCACGATATTTGGGACCTTGGGCGGCCGGACGGCGCGGCTCGCCGCGCGGTGGCAGGCAAGAAAGCCCTCAGCGCGTGTGAAATATGCGTTGGCTGCTCTTGATTCAGGAGCGGATCAGAGCCTGCTCTCCACGCTGTTGCGCATGGCGATCTGTGCCACGGCATCCAGCGCGCCGTCCACCACGGTCTGCTGGGAGAGCACGTGCAGGGCGCCTTGCTGGATGAGCCGGTCCACCAGCCGCAGGGTCATCGACTGGGTGTGGCCGGAGGCGCTGGTGAAAAGGAAGAAGGTTCCGTTCGAGCCGATCCACGACAGCTGGGTCCGCTCCCACTTGCCTGCGACCAGCAGGTTCACCCAGCTGCCGATGGCCAGCGGGGGGATGCCCGGCGCCTCGCCCGCCTCGGGCGCCGGCACGGGCTCCGGCCTCTCGGACTCGGGAGACTGCGAGGATTCCATGAAGCCCGACTCCCTGGCTTCGGAGGGCGCGACCCAGGGCTCTTCGTCCTCGAGGGGGGCGGGCTGCGCTGGCGCCGCCGCCTTCGCCTCGGCGGGCGGTGCGCAGGGCGCGGGCGGCGCAGCGGCCGGCCTCGGCGTGGGCTTGAAGGCCTGCTGGTGCAGCTGCATCAGCAGCGTGAAGACGACCTCGGTCCGGTCCGGGGGGTAGTCGATGGACGCCAGCCCCTCGCGCAGCTTGGCCAGCAGCTTGGGAAGCAGGCGCGCGAGCTGGCCCGTGTTCATGCGCGTCAGCTCGGGCTGCGCGCTCCAGATGAGCGCGTCCACCACTTCCTGGTAGCGGCCCGGGTCGGTGCTGCCGGTCTTGTCGGCCAGGCGCGCCTCGGCCATGACCTTGGCCCAGGGGCCGAGCAGGAAGCGGGAGATGGCGTCGGGAACCTTGCCGATGTCGGGCAGCAGCCAGATGTCTCGCGATATCTTGGCCGCCAGGAGGTGGCGCTGCTCCGCGTGCTGCAGCGCCTCGATGGCGCGCAAGCGCTCCTGCTTGCCCGCCTGCTCCTTCTGCTCCCATTTGGCGTGCAGCTGCTGCAGCACCTGCTCGAAATCGTGGGGGCCCTCGATGGTGGCCGTGGCCAGCGGGCCCGCAATGTTCATGAGCGACCGCATGAAGCTCTGGAAACCGGGCGCCTCGGTGCTGTTGAAGGCGAGGCTGCGGTCGGTGATGTCCTGCAGCAGGCGGCGCGCGGAATGTTCCTTGTGGCTGAAGAAACGGGGGTCGGCCAGCGCCAGCTGCATCAGCGCGGGCTCCAGCGCCCGCACGAACTGCTGCACGGGCCACAGCAGCCGGCTGTCGCGCGCGATGTTGTCCACCATCAGCGCGACCACCTCCATGCTCAGGGCCTGACCGAGCCCGCTGGCGTGCCGGCGCGGCGTGGCCGCGGAGCTCGCTCCCTCGCCGCCGCCTGCCGGAGGGCGCTGGTTTCCCAGGCGCTCCATCATGTGGCCGACCTGGTTCATCTCCTGCAGTGCCTCGAAGGCGGCGGGCACGGTGATGGCGAAATCCGTGGGGGGTGGATCGAGCGCCGGAAGCTGATCGGGGTTCTCGAACTCGCGCGCGAACCGCTCGGCGAAGTTCTCCTGGGGCGCAGGCCCGTGCTCCGGTACCGGGGCGGGCTTGTCGCTGAGTTCGCCCAGCAGGAGCCGGCGCAGGCGGTCGAGCGTGAGCAGCGGGTCAGCAGCCCCCCCCGAGGCGGACAGGTCGGTGTCGGCGGCGAAGCCGGGGGACGCGCCGCCCTCGGCCGGCGCGACATAGACGACCTGGCCGTCGGCCTGCCGCATGGCGTAGCCCACGGGCTGCACGCCGCTTTGCCGCAGCTGCGCGGTCTGGGCGAGGTACAGCCCGCGCAGCTCTGTACCCAGCGCCTGCGCCAGGTGCCCCATCCAGTCGTGCCGCACCTGGTCCGTGACCTGCATCTGCGACACCACGGCCTGCAGCGCCTGCAGGAAGACCTCGGGGCGCAGGGGGTTCTGGTCGGGCAGCACTTTCGGCAGCCCCTGCGCCGCGCACACCAGGGCGTCCAGGTCGGCCAGCGGCCCCTCGACGGCGGAGATCAGGATCTGGCGGGCACGGGCACGCTCGACGCTTTCGCTGATCTGCGACTCGTCCATCAGTTCGAGTTCATCGAAATGGACGGTGAACAGGGAGCGCGAGGATTTTTCATCCTTGCGGGTGGTTTCCTGGTCGAGCGCCTTGCGCAGCGCGTCGGGATAGCGCTCGCTCATCACGAAGGCCAGCCGCGAGAGCTGCTGCCGTGCTTCCAGCATGGCATGGTGCTCGCCGGGGGTGCGGGCGGTGTCCAGGCGCGCCTGCAGGGACATGCGCGCGGCCTCGGCGACGCGCTCCATCAGGTGCCTGGACTCCGCCACCACGCCGTGCACGATGCGCTGGTACGGCGTGGCGTGGCTGTCGGAGGGGGCAGGGGCGGACGATGCGGTGTGTTTCAAGGCCATCTTCTCTGAAGAGATACCGGTAGCCATCATGGTACGCGGCAAAAAGGGGCCGAAGCCCCTGGTTGCCCTCTATTCCAGGCGGGTCAGGCCTGGTGACTGCCTGGCGCGGGCGACCTACCCGCCGTGGAACTTGACCACCAGCGGCACGATCAGCAGCGCCACGATGTTGATGATCTTGATCAGCGGGTTGATGGCCGGGCCGGCGGTGTCCTTGTAGGGGTCGCCCACGGTATCGCCGGTCACGGCGGCCTTGTGGGCCTCGCTGCCCTTGCCGCCGTGGTGGCCGTCCTCGATGTATTTCTTGGCATTGTCCCAGGCGCCACCGCCGGTGCACATGCTGATGGCCACGAACAGGCCGGTGACGATGGTGCCCATGAGCAAGCCGCCCAGCGCCTTGGGCCCCAGCAGCAGGCCCACCACGATGGGCACGACCACGGGCAGCAGGCTGGGGATCACCATCTCCTTGATGGCGGCGGTGGTCAGCATGTCCACGGCCTTGCCGTACTCGGGCTTGCCTGTGCCGTCCATGATGCCGGGGATGGTGTTGAACTGGCGGCGCACCTCCACCACCACGGCGCCGGCCGCGCGGCCCACGGCCTCCATGGCCATGGCGCCGAACAGGTAGGGGATCAGGCCGCCGATGAACAGGCCCACGATGACCAGCGGGTCGGACAGGTCGAACGTGATGGCGCGGCCGTAGCTCTCCAGCTTGTGCGTGTAGTCGGCGAACAGCACCAGCGCGGCCAGGCCGGCCGAGCCGATCGCATAGCCCTTGGTCACGGCCTTGGTGGTGTTGCCCACGGCGTCCAGCGGGTCGGTGATGTCGCGCACGCTGCTGGGCAGCTCTGCCATCTCGGCGATGCCGCCGGCGTTGTCGGTGATGGGGCCGTAGGCGTCCAGCGCCACCACGATGCCCGCCATGGACAGCATGGACATGGCCGCCACCGCAATGCCGTACAGGCCCGCGAGCTGGTAGGCCGAGAGGATGGCCAGGCACACGAAGATCACCGGCCAGGCGGTGGATCGCATCGACACGCCCAGGCCCGCGATGATGTTGGTGCCGTGCCCGGTGGTCGAGGCCTGCGCGATGTGCTGCACGGGCGAATACTGCGTGCCGGTGTAGAACTCGGTGATCCAGACCAGCGCAGCCGTCAGCGCCAGCCCGGTGAAGCACGCGCCAAACAGGCGCATCTGGCTGCCGCTGGCCATGATGGCGTTGTCCGGCATGATCCACATCGTGACGAAGTAGAAGGCGATGAGCGACAGCACGCCCGCGATCGCCAGGCCCTTGTACAGCGCGGGCATCACGTTCTTCATGCCGGGCGAGGCCTTGACGAAGAAGCAGCCGATGATGGACGCCACGATGGACACGGCGCCCAGCGCCAGCGGGTACACCACGGCATTGACCGGAGCCGCCGCCACCAGCAGCGCGCCCAGCACCATGGTGGCGATCAGCGTCACCGCATAGGTCTCGAACAGGTCGGCCGCCATGCCGGCGCAGTCGCCCACGTTGTCGCCCACGTTGTCGGCGATCACGGCGGGGTTGCGCGGGTCGTCTTCAGGGATGCCGGCCTCCACCTTGCCCACCAAGTCGGCGCCCACGTCGGCGCCCTTGGTGAAGATGCCGCCACCGAGCCGCGCGAAGATCGAGATCAGCGACGAGCCGAACGCAAAGCCGATCAGCGGGTTGAGCAGATTGGCCAGGTTGGCCGTGGGCGTGAGGTTGCCGTTGCCCGCCAGGAACCAGTAAAAGCCCGTGACGCCCAGCAGCCCCAGCCCCACCACCAGCATGCCGGTGATGGCGCCGCCACGGAACGCCACGTCCAGCGCCGGGCCGATGCCGTGCGTGGCGGCCTGCGCCGTGCGCACGTTGGCGCGCACCGACACGTTCATGCCGATGAAGCCGCAGGCGCCCGAGAGCACCGCGCCCACCACGAAGCCCACGGCCGTGGTGCCGTCCAGAAAGATGCCGATGAGAACCGCCAGCACCACGCCGACGATGGCGATGGTCTTGTACTGGCGGGCGAGGTAGGCGGCGGCGCCGGCCTGGATGGCGGCGGCGATCTCCTGCATGCGGGCGTTGCCGGGGTCCTTGGCCAGGATCCATCCCCGGGCCCAGATGCCATAGGCCACCGCAATCAATCCGCAAACCAGAGCCAGTATCAGAGGGGCAGTCAGCGCTGTATTTCCAGCCATTCGTCACTCCTTGAAATATTCAGTTGCACGGAAGGAAACATCACAACGCGGGACGGTGGTGCTTCCGTTGCGTTGCTTCCTCGTGCTCCCTGGGCATTTCGCGGCAGGAGTCGATTGGCCAACGGGCCCAATTTACAGGCAAACGCCGGTTTGCAAGCGGGCAGAAAGGGGCGTGCGCCTAAAATCAGGGTTAATCCCGACGCTTCATTGCGCTGCGTCAGCGCCGGATGCCTCGCGGGTTATCGTTTTCAAACCACTATCCAAAGACATGTCCCTCAACAACGTCCCCCCAGGCAAGAACGTCCCCGACGCCTTCAATGTCGTCATCGAAATCCCGATGAACGCCGACCCGATCAAGTACGAAGTGGACAAGGAATCGGGCGCCATTTTCGTGGACCGTTTCATGACCACGGCCATGCACTACCCCACGAACTACGGCTACGTGCCGCAGACGCTGTCGGGCGACGGCGACCCGGTGGATGTGCTGGTGATCACGCCTTACCCCCTGTTCCCCGGTGTTGTCGTGCCCTGCCGCCCGTTGGGCATCCTGATGATGGAAGACGAGGCCGGCGTGGACGGCAAGGTCATCGCCGTGCCCACCTCCAAGGTGCTGCCCATGTATGACCACTGGAAGACCATCGACGACGTGAACGCCATGCGCCGCAACGCCATCGCCCATTTCTTCGAGCACTACAAGGACCTGGAAAAGGGCAAGTGGGTCAAGGTGCTGGGCTGGGAAGGCCTGGACGCCGCCAAGAAGGAAATCACGGACGGCATCGAGGCCTACAAGAAGTCCGGCAACGCCTGATTCCCGCACCCGGCCTCCGCACCGGCCGTTCGTGCCGGATTGGAGGCCGTGGAGGCCGCCAGCGATTGATGGTAAAGCGCTGGCAGCTATCAAAATAGAAGCAATTGGTGAAAGCGCACAGGTTCCTGGCCTGTGCGCTTTTTTCATGGCCGGGGGGCGGCACGCCCGCGCGGTGCCGGTCTGCCGCCCCCGGTCCCGTCTGTCATGGTCCCGCAACACGGCCGTCCTAGGCTCTGGCGCTTTCCTGGTTCATTCATTCATTCATTCCATTCAATCAACGGCCCGGCAGGGCGGGAGCGGCGGCGATGGCACTGGTGCATTCATGGCGGCGCATGGCCGTGGGCGTGGCAACCGCCGTGGCGATGGCGGCTGCATTGGCGGGCTGCGGCGGCAACGGTGACGATGGCCGCGCACAGCCCATTGCCTCGCTGCGGCTGCTGGGCAGTGCGTCACTGCCCACGGGCACGGTGTTCGAAGGGGTCGAGTTCGGCGGCATCTCGGGTCTGGACCGGGCGGCGGACGGCAGCTACTGGGCGATCTCGGACGACCGGGGCGGCGAGCGGGGCACGCCGCGCTTTTACAACCTGGGCATCGACTACGGTGCCAGCGGCAACGTCACGGTCAAGATCAACCGCCAGGCGAACATGCTGCGCGAGGACGGCACGCCGTTCCCCGCCACGGCCCGCACGGTGGACCCCGAAGCCATCCGCACCGCACCGGACGGCAGCCTGTACTGGGCCTCGGAAGGCAACTGGAGCCCCACGGCCGCCAGCCGCTTCCAGCCGTTCGTGCGGCAGATGACGGCCCAGGGAGCCTTCGTGCGCGAACTGGCGATGCCCGCCATGTACCGCTACGTGGACAACGCCACGGAAGGCGCGCGCAGCAACAAGGTCTTCGAGGCGCTGGCGGTGGCACCCGACGGCACGGTGTACGCGGCCAACGAGGACGCGCTGGTCCAGGACGGGCCCCTCACCACGCTGCAGGCCGGCAGCGTGGTGCGCGTGACGGCCTTCGACCCAGGCACCGGCCGGCCCCGGGGCCAGTACGCGTACGCCTTGCCCCCGATTCCGGTGGACGCGGCGCCGGGCGCGCCGTTCGGGCCCGACAACGGCCTGTCGGACCTGCTGGCCGTGGGCAACGGCCAGTTCATCGCGGTGGAGCGTGCCTTTGCCTCGGGCGTGGGCAACACCATCCGCCTGGTGTGGACCGAGATCACCGGCGCCACCACCGATGTGATCGGCACCCCGCGCCTGGCGGGCGCCACCTATGCGCCCATGACGCGGCGGGTGCTGCTGGAGATGCCGCTGGCCTACCAGGGCGTGAAGCTGGACAACATCGAGGCCATCACCTGGGGCCACACGCTGCCCAACGGCCACCGCACGCTCGTGCTGGCGGCCGACAACAACTTCACGGCCGACACCCAGGCCAGCCAGTTCATCGTGTTCGAGGTGCTGCCGCAGTAGCGCCTGGGAGCGGCGCGCGGCGCCCGGTTGAGGCGCCCGGCGGCCGCCCGGTGCCCGCCGGCATGGCGTGGGCAGCTATCGAATTGGAAGCGTCTGGAGGCCGCTGCGGCCGCAGGCCGCGCCCGGCGTGGACGCCGAAACCGTGAAACACCTGAGAGAAGATGCCGCGCCGGACTGATAGACTGGCTCAGCATTTTGTTACAAATGGGGGCGGCCGTGGCGGCGCCCTCCGGAAGGGTGATTCATGAAAATTTCCGACCTGCGCATCGGCGTCAAACTGGGCGTGGGATTCCTGTCGCTGGTGCTGTTCACGGCCTTGCTGGGCGCCATCGCGCTGGTGCAGATGTCGCGCATCCATGCCAATGCCGACGAGATCGCCACCAACCTGCTGCCCAGCGTGTCCCAGACCGGCGAACTGCGGGTGCTGCTCAACCGCATGCGCCGCTCGGAGGCGGGGGTGGTCACCGCGCGCAACGCGGCCGAGGTCAAGGCGTTCTCCGAACAGGTGGCCGCGCGCCACAAGGACCTGGACCGCGTCGAAACCACGTACGAAGCCCTGATCGACATCCCCAGGGAGCGCGAGGTCTACGGCGCCTACAAGAAGCGCAAGGCCGCCTATGTGGAGCTGCAGGCCAAGCTGATGGACATCGCCCGGAACGTGGACTTCAGCACCACCGAAACCCTGGAGCTCACGAGCGACGCGCTGGGCATGCTCTATGCGGGCGAGTCCGAGGCCGCGTTCGTGGCCACCGCCGAGACACTGGGCGAGCTGCAGAAGATCAACACCGAGGCCGCGCAGCAGGCCAAGGAGGATGCCTACCAGGTCTTCTCGCTGGCGCGTATCTGGGTGCTGGGCACGCTGGCGGTGTGCGTGGCGCTGGCGGCGGTGCTGGGCATCGGCATCACCCGCGCCGTGACGGGCCCTGCGCGCCATGCCGTGCAGGCCGCCCGTGCGATCGCCGGGGGCGACCTCACCTCCGAGGTGCCGCCCGGCGGCAAGGATGAAATGGGCCAGTTGCTCACCGCCCTGGGCGAGATGCGCCACAGCCTGGCGCGCGTGGTCTCGGGCGTGCGCGGCAACGCCGAAGGCGTGGCCTCGGCCAGCTCGCAGATCGCCTCGGGCAACAACGACCTGTCGGCCCGCACCGAGCAGCAGGCCTCGGCGCTGCAGCAGACGGCCGCCTCGATGGAAGAGCTGGGCTCCACGGTGCGCCAGAACGCGGACAACGCGCGCCAGGCCAACCAGCTGGCGATGAGCGCCTCCACCGTCGCCCAGCAGGGCGGCGACGTGGTGGCCGAGGTGGTGGACACCATGAAGGGCATCAACGACAGCAGCCGCAAGATCGCCGACATCATCAGCGTGATCGACGGCATCGCGTTCCAGACCAACATCCTGGCGCTCAACGCGGCGGTGGAGGCGGCCCGCGCGGGCGAGCAGGGCCGGGGCTTCGCCGTGGTGGCCGGCGAGGTGCGCAGCCTGGCCGGGCGCTCGGCGCAGGCCGCCAAGGAAATCAAGGCCCTGATCGGCACCAGCGTGGAGCGCGTGGAACAGGGCACCGCGCTGGTGGACAAGGCGGGCGCCACGATGAGCGAGGTGGTCGGGGCCATTCGCCGCGTGACGGACATCATGGGCGAGATCAGCGCGGCCAGCAGCGAGCAGAGCCAGGGCGTGTCGCAGGTGGGCGAGGCGGTCACGCAGATGGACCAGGCCACGCAGCAGAACGCGGCCCTGGTGGAAGAGATGGCGGCCGCCGCCAGCGCGCTCAATGCGCAGGCCGGAGACCTGGTGAATGCGGTGGCGGTGTTCAAGCTGGAGGCCGGGGCGCAGCCCGGAACGGCGGCGCCGGTGCGGCCCCCCGCCGCGGCCCGGCGGGTGGCGGCGGCACCCCCGCCGCCCGCGCTGGCCCCGCGCGGCGGCACGGCGGCGGCACGGGATGGCCATCGCAACGGCACGGCCCCTGCCGCCCACCTGCCAGCCCCCCGGCCCGCGGCCCCGCCCGCCCCCAAGCCCGCCGCCGCCGCGCCGGCGGGCAGCGATGACGATTGGGAAAGCTTTTGAGCGGGAGCCTGCGAAAAGTGCAAGCCAAATGGGCTGCTAGCGCTTGATACCCGAGCGCTGGCAGCTATCAAAAACAAAGCACGCGGGAGGAGGAGTCCTCGGGCGTACTTTTTTTCTTGCGCGGGCGGCTCAGCGTTCCGGGTCGGGGTAGATCAGCTGAAGCCCCGGCAGGCCCGGCCGCTCGAAGGGCTGCCACATGGCGTCCGGCCCGTGGGGCTGTGCCAGCCGGTCGGCCACGGCCCACCAGGCGCTGGGGTTCAGGCCGATGCCGAAGTGGCTGGCGACCACCTCGATGTTCTCGGTGTGGGGGTTGTGCGCGGCTGGCGACTGGATGCTGCCGCGCCAGGCCACCACGCCGTCGGTGCGCGAGTAGATGCTGGTGGTGGGCACGGGCGGGGCCTCGGGCAGGTTGTAGCTCTCGGTTTCGCGCTCGATGCTGCGGCCGCTGGCGAACTGGTAGATGCGCCACGCGTTCGTGGAGGTGTGCGGGCCGGCGAAAGGCGTGCCCAGCGTCACCACGCAGCGCACCAGGCCGGGCATTTCCTTGGCCAGCTCTCGCGCATAGATGCCGCCCAGGCTCCAGCCCACCAGGCTCACCTTGCCGCCGCTGGCCTCGCTGGCCTCCTGCAGCTGGCGCTTGGCGGCTTCCAGCACGCCGTCCCTGGGGCCCAGGTTCAACCCCTGGCCCCAGCCCTGGGTTTCGTAGTTGCGCGACTCCAGGTAGCGGCGCAGCGGAACCGTGGTGGCATCCCCCGCCGTGAGGCCGGGGAACACGATCACCGTGTGGCCATCGCCCAGCGGGGCACGCTGCAGCACGGGCCAGGCGGGCAGCACCGCGCCAAACTCCCAAGGGGCCCGCAGTTCCAGGGCCAGCAGCGGCAGGCCTGGCGGCGGGATGTCGGCGGGATCGGTTTCTTTCTTGCTGAAGAAGGGCATCGGTTCATCATTTCAAACAAAGCGGGGCGCCATGTCGTGTGGCTTGCGGGTGTGCCGTGCAGGGCCTTCCAGGAAAAGAAGGGAAGGGCCGCACGGCGCACCGTGGGCGACGGTAGCATTTTTTCGAGGGCGGGCAGGGCGCCCGAATGGAGCTAGCTCTCCAATTCCAGGCCGCGATGCCTGCGCTGGCGTCCCGGGGACGGCGGGCCCCGCGCCGCGAGGCAGGTCCTGGCCATCGCCGGCTGCTATGCTGCTGTGCCCGCGCCCGCACGCATCCGCGCGGCCCGCCCCGCCTGCGGGAGACCGTCCAGACGTTCCTCGGCCCCTCCATCCCTTGCTTTCCGAAAGCCCGCGCCATGATCGCAGCCCCTGCCTCCTCGTCCCGTCCCGCCGCAGCGGCCACCGCCGCCGCGCCTGCGGGCGAGTACCTGACCTTCCGGCTGGGGGCGGAGGAGTACGGCATCGACATCCTGCGGGTGCAGGAAATCCGCTCCTACGAGCAGCCGACGCGCCTGGCGCATTCCCCGGTTTTCATCAAGGGAGTGATCGACCTGCGCGGGCGCATCGTCCCCATCCTGGACCTGCGCCTGAAGCTGCAGTGCCCCGAGGCAAGCTACACCGAGTTCACGGTGGTCATCATCCTGGACATCGGCACGGCCGTGGTGGGCGTGGTCGTGGACGCCGTGGCCGACGTGGCCTCGCTGACCGCCGACCTCATCAAGCCCGCCCCCCAGTTCGAGCGCCAGGGCCATGTGGACCCGGCCTTCATCACCGGGATTGCCAGCCTGGGCGAGCGCACGCTGATCGTGATGGACATCGAGGCGCTGCTCAGCAGCGAGGAGACCGGGCTGATCGCCCAGGTCGCCAGGTAGGCCCGCAAGGCCTCCCGGCGGGGGCCTGTGGTTTATCGCCCTCACGGCGTTCGCAAACGTAACAGAACGCGCTATGCTGGGTGCCAGGGGCCCCGGCCCGGACCGTGCGCGTGCACCGATTCCAGGGCGGCGGGCCCGCCCTTGGGACGTGTTGGTCTTCCGCCGGGAGTTCTCTCATGGTTCGCGGCTCCGACTCTGCTGATTCCCGCACTGCCCGCCCGTGGCGCGGTGCCTGCCTGCACGGGCCCCGCATCGCCCGCAATCCCGCTCTCCTTCGCCCGCGCGCGCCATGGCGTCATCGCCTCGGCGGGCGCCCCGGGCTGCCGTCCAGTTCCCGGTCCCCTTTCTCTTTCCCCACTTCAGGAGCGCTGCCATGAGCCAGTTCAAGATATCCACGCGCCTCGCCGGCTTGCTGGCGGCGCTGTGCCTGCTCGTTTTGCTGGTGGGCGCGGCGGGCCTGTTCGGCATGGGGCAGTCCAACGCGGGGCTCAAGTCGGTGTATGACGACCGGGTGGTGCCGCTCAAGCAGATCAAGGTGGTCGCGGACATGTATGCGGTCAACGTGGTCGATACCGCGCACAAGGTGCGCGACGGGGCCATGACGCCTGCCCAGGGCCAGCAGTCGGTGGCCGATGCGCGCAAGGCGATCGACACCAACTGGAAGGCCTACCTGGCCACGCACCTCGTGCCCGAGGAAGCCCAGCTGGTCGAGCGCTTCAAGCCCCTGCAGGCCAAGGCCGACGCGGCCGCCGACACGCTGACCGGCCATTTCCGCTCGGGCGACACGGCGGCGCTGACGGCGTTCGCCGCCAAGGAGATGTACCCCGCCATCGACCCGCTGCAGGATGTGCTGGGCCTGCTCATGCAGGTGCAGCTGGACCGGGCCAAGGCCGAGTACGACCGGGCCGAATCGAGCTTTCAGGCGATTCGCGCCGTCGCGCTCACGGCCGTCGTGCTGGGCATCGTGCTGGCGGTGCTGATGGGCGGCGCCATGATCCGGCAGATATCGCGCGCCCTGGGCAATGCGGTGCAGATCACCGATTCGGTGGCGCGGGGCGACCTGACGGTGCCGATCGATGCGCGGGGCAGGGACGAGATCTCCCTGCTGCTGGGCGGCCTGACCACCATGCGCGACAACCTGGCCCATGTGGTATCGGGGGTACGCGGGAATGCGCAGGGTGTGGCGTCTGCCAGTGCCGAGATTGCGTCGGGCAACAACGACCTGTCCAGCCGCACCGAACAGCAGGCCAGCGCGCTGCAGGAGACGGCGGCGTCGATGGAGGAGCTCAGCTCCACCGTCAAGCAGAACGCGGACAACGCGCGCCAGGCCAACCAGCTGGCGATGAGCGCATCCACCGTGGCGGGGCAGGGCGGCGATGTGGTGTCGGAGGTGGTCGAGACCATGAAGGGCATCAACGACAGCAGCAAGAAGATCGCCGACATCATCAGCGTGATCGACGGCATTGCCTTCCAGACCAACATCCTGGCGCTCAACGCGGCGGTGGAGGCGGCGCGCGCGGGCGAGCAGGGCCGGGGCTTCGCCGTGGTGGCGGGCGAGGTGCGCAGCCTGGCCGGGCGCAGCGCCGAGGCTGCCAAGGAGATCAAGGCCCTGATCACCGCCAGCGTGGAGCGCGTGGAGCAGGGCTCGGTGCTCGTGGACAAGGCCGGTGTCACCATGACCGAGGTGGTGTCCTCCATCCGCCGCGTGACGGACATCATGGGCGAGATCAGCGCGGCCAGCAGCGAGCAGAGCCAGGGCGTGTCGCAGGTGGGCGAGGCGATCACGCAGATGGACCAGGTGACGCAGCAGAACGCGGCCCTGGTGGAGGAAATGGCCGCGGCCGCCAGCAGCCTGAGCCAGCAGGCCCAGGGTTTAGTGGATTCTGTGGCTGTGTTCAAGCTGGATGCATGAACGCTACCCAGCAGCTAGCTGTGAAGAGTCAAGAGGTTGTTTCCCGTTGGATCGAGTCTGGCCATGGGCACCAAGCCACCAATGCCACCGTGCGGCCGGTGCCAGTTGTAGTGATGCTGCCAGCTTGCCAAGGCCACAGTTCGCTCAGCTGAGTTCTGGTAGCTCCAGCCATAGGCCCACGCGCGCAGCGCCGATTGAATGAATCGCTCTGCCTTGCCATTGGTCTGGGGTCGATAGGCCCGGGTGAACTTGTGCCGGATTCGCAGACAACTTCGTGCGCGTCGTGAGCCCGCACGCGAAAAATCACGCTGCGGTCGCTCAGGCGTTCTGCCCAGCCGCGCAGCCGCAGCGGCGAGCCCGGAGGGATCGGCCCCAGGTGGCTGCCGGTGCCGTCATGCGAGTTCAGCAGGATGATTTCGTTGGCCTCGCAGCCGTTGATCTGGCTGGCGTGTCGCAGCCGCAGCATGTGCTTGGTGAAGTCGCGCCGCCCTTCCTGCCGCACGCGGGTCTGGCACGCCATGAAAGGCTGGACGCTTCGCCGCGCAGCTTGTGCAGCACTGTCGCCGTAGGGATGTCGCTGTAGCGGTGCGAGCTGCTGTCGTGCGGGGCCGCCGTGAAGATGGATGGGTCCACCGTCCTGATCTGGTCATCCGACAAGGGCTGTTCCAAGCGCAGCACCGGCGAATACGATGCGAAAGGGGATGCGAGTTGCATGTCTTTCTCCAATGAGGTTGGCTGTTGAAGAACCCGCGCCGGATTTCTAGATTCAGAGCTCTCCCCGGGCTTCCGGTGGTGTCGGCGCAAAGAACCAGGTCGACCTCGTTGTCACCGTCTTTCCTGAGTTCATCGCCCGAGACGTCAGGAGCCCGTGGACAGGGGCCGTCAAGGAAACAAGCGCCGGGTTGGTGCGGCCCGCAGGCGCCAGTCGAGGACACGGCCCGGCGCGTCTTGACGGCACATGGCCGGGGGCTACAGTCGCGGACAAGGTGATGGACTCGAGAATGACGGCGAGTGCGGCAAGGGTCGATGTCGGCGCCGGCACCACGCAAGCGAAGCGCGCAGCGCCGCCAGGCGCGTAGGCCGATGAGGCGCAGCCTTTTTCGGCGGTCTTGAAGGGGCGCCAAGCGCAGCGCGGCGGGGATGGGACCGCATGGCCGATTCCCTGGAGGCAAGCGCAGCGCATAGGCCCGCAGGGCCGAAGTCCCCGGCATCGGATGTAGCAAAGAAAAGCGCCGCGCCCGCAGCGAGCGGAGCTTGGACAAGGGCGAGCCTTGTAGTTTGGACATGCTCTTAATCGACCCCAGGTGGACGATACCTTGCATGCCTACTTCGCGCAGGTCGGTGACTCTATACCCGGCTTATCACAGGAACTCCGAAGAAATTCACGTGGATACCGATCATATGGGTGGTGGACAGCCGGCGTGGCGGGCTATCGCCTTCGCCCGGGGCTGCTGCATCTTGCGTTCAGCGGACCGGTAATGGGAGGCCTGACCACAGCTCGTTCAGGTCTGAAAACTTCCATTGGTCCGGGTCCTCCCGGGCCGCGATCTTCTCCGTGCAATTGGGGTCGACCAGATCGATGACGGTGGGCGGAATGCGCATGTCCGACTTGGTAGAGAAAAAGACCTTCACCTTGGGCGAGGTCAGTGATTTCTGCCCCTGCTCGACCACCACGCCAAGGCGACCGGAGCTCAGCCGCACGAGCGAGCCCACCGGGTAGATACCGATGCTCTTCACAAACGCCTGGAACAGGCGGGGATCGAAATGGCCTTTGGTCCACTCGGCCATGCGGCGCAGCGACTCCGCGGGGTCCCATCCGCGTTTGTAGGGGCGGTCGGAGGTGATGGCGTCGTAGACGTCGCAGATAGCTGTCATGCGCGCGATCAAGCTAATCTCTTCTCCCTTGAGTTTGTCAGGGTAGCCCGATCCATCCATCTTCTCGTGGTGGTGACGGCATGCGTCCAGAACGGCGTCTTCCACGCTGCCTCCCTCCTTGAGCAGGAGGTAACCCTGCTCGGGATGGCTCTGGATCACGGTGAACTCTTCATTGGTGAGCCTGCCTGGCTTGTTGAGCACGGCCAGAGGAATAACCGCCTTGCCCAGGTCATGCAGAAGCCCCGCCATCCCGGCCACGCGCGTGTGCTCCTCGTTCAGGTTAATCTGCTTGGCCAGTGCCACCATCAGCGCGCACACCGCTACCGAATGCATGTAGGTGTAGTCGTCGGCCGTCTTCAGGCGAGCCAGGCTGATCAGGGCGCTTGGGTTGCGGGTGACCGAGTCCGAAATTTCTTCGACCAAGCTGCGGGCGTTCTCCGCGTTGACCGCCTTGCCCATGCGCGCCTCGCTGAACATCGAGACCATGGCCTGCCTGGCCTCGCCGCAGATCGAGGCCGCCGCTTGCAACTCGCTGTGCATGCTGGCGGCGGCCCGGCCACGCGCGCGCCGGGGTGCAGGGGGAGGCGAGGGCGGGGAAGGTGGGTCCACCTGCAGAGGCGGCAGCTTGTCGAGCATGCCGAAATCGGTCTCCACCTGGAAGTCGGCCTCCTCGCGCGAGACAGATCGCACACCGGCGGCCACGTCAAACCCTTTGGATGTGTCGATCCAGACCTCCTCGATCGAGGCTGCCTTGATGCGCGCCAGATCCTTGGAATCCTTAAGGAGGAACTTGGCCCGCCAGAAGGGGTGGTCCATCCAGGAGCCGCAGAAATCGTGCACGTACATGCCCAGGTCGAGGTGTCCAATGTGGATTCTTTTTAGCATGATGAGTTTCGGAACATGGGCTCGGCACTGCGTGCACCTTGCCCACGGTTGGTGGTGGCACCGGTTGGACCGCTCTCTGGCTACACTGAGTGCGCATTGAAGCGACGTTTTGTATCGCCCGTTCAGGTACGTCTGGCTGCTGCGACCACATCAGACATGCCCGGTGAAAACACGATGCTGCGCCCGCGGCCCTGTGCTTTTGCGTGGTACATGGCGAGGTCAGCGCAGCGCAGTAGCTCTTCAGGCCCTTGTGCGTCTACGGGGTACATCGCTATGCCCATGCTGCAGCCGGTCTTGACCGGGAACCCATCGACTGTGCGAGGACGCGACAGCGCCGCTACGAGTTTGTCTGCAACTAGGACTGCATCGGAAAGTTTCTCGATGTCCCGCAGCAGAACGACAAACTCGTCTCCGCCAATGCGTGCAACGACGTCGCTGGCCCGGACTTGCGCCTTAAGAACTGCGGCTATTTCCGCCAGCAAATGATCCCCGATGGCATGCCCGAACGAGTCGTTGACCGACTTGAAGCCATCAAGATCCAGAAGCAGCAGTCCCACCTGTCGGCCAGAGAGCCTAGCGGCTGAAAGAGACTGATGGAGACATTCAGTGAGCAGCCAGCGATTGGCCAGTCCAGTCAGAGCGTCGTGCGTTGCCTGGTGCTGCATCTGCCGCTGGGACTGTTTGGTCTCGCTGGTGTCACGAACAAAAGCGATCGTACCGGTCTGACCTTGGTCATCAACGCGACTCAGCGCAACGTCTACGGGTACGTTGCGACCGTCTTTTCGCAGCAGGGTCAGATCGCCTGCGGCTCCCATGGCCCGCCGCTTGGGATCCTGGAGGTAGACCACTCTGCTTTCCACATGCAGTCTGCGAAGGTCGGCTGGCAAGAATAGCTCGATGGGCTGTCCAATCAGTTCGTAGGCCTGGTATCCAGACAGGTGGCACAGGGCTTCATTCACGAGTGCGATTGCACCGCTGTCCGATACAAAAAGGATGCCATCAGGCGCTTGAGAAACAATAAGGTCGGAAAGATTCATACGGAGGCCAATGGATTCTTCGCGGTGTCTGGACCGCCTCGTTGCTTGCCTGTCAGGGAGCAAGGAGCTCGGCCGCGTTTACCGCGCCGTTCCATGTTCCAGGAGAGGCGCGACCCGCAGTCTGGCTTGCCGCACGCCGCCCGCTGACAGTGCTCATCGCTGGTGGGACAAGGATCGTCAGCTAGGCCCGTGGTGGCATTGATGTCCCGGCGGATTCAACGCGGCAACTGCTGCGGATCAGAAGTTTGCCCATTCTCCAGTGCCTTCGCTTGCACCGGAGGTGGCGGCTGCAGCCTTCACTGGGCGTGTACCCGAGATGCGTGCCACGCCGAGATTGCTGCTGCGGTCGGCTTTGCGGCGCTCAGCGGGGATGAGGCGTGGCGCCGCTGCGTGCGTCCCATCGAGCTCTGGTAGCTGGAATACGGCAACGGCTTGCACGAGTTGCTCGGCCTGCAGCTGCAGGCTCTGCGCGGCGGCGGCGCTTTCCTCGACGAGGGCGGCGTTCTGCTGCGTGACCTGATCCATCTGTGCCACCGATTGGCCCAG
The DNA here is from genome assembly GCF_058809075.1 of Acidovorax sp. GW821-FHT11A03. Taxonomy (NCBI): domain Bacteria; kingdom Pseudomonadati; phylum Pseudomonadota; class Betaproteobacteria; order Burkholderiales; family Comamonadaceae; genus Acidovorax; species Acidovorax sp. GW821-FHT11A03. The sequence goes on along the minus strand of NZ_JBXASG010000007.1, from coordinate 194,711 downwards.
AGAGCTCACGCCGGTGCTTTGCTCACGGCTCGCGGCACTGATCTCGCCCATGATGTCGGTTACGCGACGGATGGAGTCCACGATTTCCTGCATGGTGTGGCCTGCTTGGTCCACCAGCGCTGAGCCTTGCTCCACCTGTGAGACGCTGTCGGTGATCAGGGTCTTGATCTCCTTCGCGGCTTGCGCGCTGCGCTGGGCGAGACTGCGCACTTCGCTCGCTACCACAGCAAAACCTCGCCCCTGTTCACCGGCGCGGGCCGCCTCCACTGCGGCATTGAGCGCCAGGATGTTGGTTTGGAAGGCGATGGAGTCGATCACACTGATGATGTCGACAATCTTCCTGCTGCTGTCGTTGATGCCCTTCATGGTATCCACGACCTGGTTAACAACTTGGCCGCCTTTCACTGCCACCTGGCTTGCACCCACGGCCAACTGGTTGGCCTGGTTGGCGTTGTCGGCGTTGTGCCGCACAGTGGTGCCAAGCTCTTCCATGGTGGATGCCGTCTGCTGTAGTGCGCTGGCCTGTTCTTCGGTGCGTTGGCTCAGGTCGATGTTGCCGGTGGCAATCTGTGTAGAACCGGTGGCAATCGAGTCCGACGCGCCGCGCACCTGGCCCACGATTTCTGCGAGCTTGACCTGCATCGACCCCAATGAAGCCAGCACGCTGCCGCCGTGGGCATTGCTGACACCGTGCACAGGACTCAAATCGCCATTGGCCACGCGCTGTGCTGCCTCCCCGAGTTCGGCCGGTTCGGCTCCCAGTGCGCGGGTCAGGCTGCGGGTGATGAGTGTGCCAGCAAGGGCGGCGGCCAAGAACGCCATCACACATGCTGCCAGCAGCAAATTGCGCTGCACCGCAAAGCGTGCGGCTGACTCCTCCGTCATTTCGTCTGCACGCTTGTTCGTCACGCTTGCATATTCGCTCGTCTTGTTGATGAGTGCGGCAAGCAAAGGTCGACATTCGTCATTCATCTTGGCGATGGCCTCGTCACGCTTGTTGTTCAGCGCCAGATCCACGATGGCGAGGGCAACGGGGCCATAGCGTGCCTCAATGGCGTCCATTTCGGCCACCAAGCCACGCGCTTTCTCGCTGGCGTCGTCCGCCGTGGCGATCATCCTCTTGAGCTTGCCCAGCCGCTCCTTCACGTCCTCCTGGGCTTTGAGCACTTCAGCCTTTTCTTCGGCCAGCTGGTCGGGCTTGGTTACCAGGACCAGGTTTCGCGCAGCCAGGGCGCGCCGGTCAACCGCGGTGCGAACGCTCTGGGCCATGTCGCCGCGGGCATTGATGCCCGTGACATAGTGCTCGAAGGCACCATTGGCATCTGACAGGGCCTTCCAGGACAAGCCCGAGATCAGCAGCACCAGAATGGCAAGCCCCCCGAAGGCCAGGGTCAGCTTCGCGCGCACTGTCATGTTGTGAAAGTTGTTCATGGAAAATTCTCTTAAATGGTTTCGGTAACACCGCTTTGGACGTGGTTCATCAATTGGGGAATGTCCAGAAGCAGCAAGGTGCGCTCCAGGCCCTCTTGCGTGATGCAAGCCAGCCCCTGGATGTAGTGGGCTTCTTCGTGCTCGCTCAGCGCGGGCATGGCGCGCAGTTGGTCTTCCTGCAAGGCAACTACGTCCGATACTGAGTCGACAACCATTCCCACGGTTTGCTGTCCGTCCGGGGTGATCACCACGGTGACGGTGGCGGCATCAAATTGGGCCTCTAGTCCAAGGCACACGCGCAAGTCGAGTACCGGTACGCTCACCCCGCGCAGGTCGAGAATGCCTCGCACGTAGGGTGGCGATCCAGCAATGCGTGTCGGTTGCTCATAGAAGCGGATTTCCTGGATCCCCAGAATGCTGACACCGTAGGTTTCTTGGCCTAGGCGAAATGCGAGGTACTCCCCGGCCGTCAGCACGGTGCTCGAACGCATGTGAGGGGCAAAATGAGTGCTATCTGAATTCATACCTGTCATCTCCATCGGGTGAAAGTGATTTCCAGTGATTGTAATGATGAAAATGATAAATACAAGTGGTTTTGTCACTTTTCTTGTGGCTAGAGATCTTTATTCATCGTTTTTGCCGAATTGAAGAATCAATTCCGATGCTCTGGATTGCTGGAGTTGAGGCGGCCACGGCTTCGGGATGCGGGCGGCGAGGCGCTTCTTTCATGTCCCGGAAAGTGGGTGCTCGTGAGGCAGGTGCCAGCGCCGATGCGGCGGTGATATGCGGGTTGACAGGTGGTCTTCGAAAGCCTGCAGGCGCAGGTTTCCTGTCGAAGCTGTTCGCTGCAACTCAGGAGCGAGCGTGGCTTGCTGTTAAAGCTCGGCCGGCATGGTTACGCTGGCGCCGCGTGCGGGCAGGATGATGTGGAACACCGCGCCGCCTTGCCGCACGTTCTCTGCGTAGATCTGCCCGCCCAAGGCCTCTACGATCTTCTTGCAGATGGCCAGGCCCAGGCCCGTACCACCCGAGCCGTCCTTGGTCTTGCTTGACTGCTTGAAGGCCTCGAAGATGGCGCTGAGCTCTTCGTGCGGGATGCCCGGGCCGTGGTCGCGCACGGCCAGCCGGATCTGGCCCCTGCGGTCGATCCTGCCCAACAGGGTGATGGACGATGCCTCGGGAGAGAATTTGATGGCATTGGCAATTACATTGCGGATCACCTGCTGGAAACGCACCGGATCGACCTTGGCCGTGAGCGGCAGGTCGCCAAGCGCTACTTCCAGGTGCTGCTTGCGCTGGGCCAGCAGTGGCTCCAGCTCGCGCAGCACGGGGAGGATGACGCCACGCAGATCCACCCGCTCCAGGTGGAAAGTGCCCACGGTACTCTCCAACTTGGCTACGTCCAATAGGTCGTTGACCAGCGAAAGCATGCGTTCGCCGGAGCGGTGTATGTCTTCGAACATGCCGGCTGTACGGGCATCCGCCTTGCCACGCAGCATGCCCAGTTCCGAAAACCCCATGATGGATTGCAGCGGTGTGCGTAGCTCATGACTCATGTTGGCCACGAACTCGGATTTGGAACGAGACGCCTCCTCTGCGGCCTCGTGCGCCTCGCGGGTCAGCCGCTCGGCTTCGCGGAAGTCGCTGATATCCATCAGCGTGCAGAGAATACCGGTGGCCCGTCCGCGGGGATCTATCACCACCGCTTTCGTCACGCGCGTATCGCGCCAGGATTTCCCACCGTAGAGCACGCGGGTCTCGAACATCACCTGGCCGCCCTGGTGCTGCAACTGCCTATCTGCAGCCTGATGAACGGCGGCCTCTTCTGAGGGCAGGAAGTCCGCTAGGCGTAGCCCTATCACGTCTGCGCGCTGGCGCCCCTTGTATTCCTCCCAGGCGCGGTTCACCAGTACCAGGTGGCTCTGCATGTCGGTCATCGAGATCGGCAGGGGGTTCATCTCCAGCATCAGGCCGCGAAATTCCAGCTCGGCCTGGAGGCTCTGCTGTGCGACCCAGCGCTCTGTCACGTCCACCGCACTGCCCGCGAAGCCTATGACTGCGCCCTCGTCGAGCAGCGGCACCAGTGCCACGTCGAACAATAGTTGGCGTCCATTTTCGATATGCATCATGGCCTGGCAGTTGCGCACACCGCCCGCTTCGCCGTTGGCAAACAGACCTTCCACCGCAGGCCTGCTGCCGGGCTCCACCAGTTCCTGCAGCGGACGGCCTATGGCGGCAGATTCGCTGCCACCAATCAGCGATGCCAGGCGTGCGTTGACGAAGGTGATTCGTCCCGCGGTGTCGGTGCGAAAGATGACCTCCTGCACGCTGCGCATTAGCACCGCGAGCTCGCGTTCACTGTGTTCAATGCGGATCTGGGCCTGTCGGGAGGCGTGGCTGGCGGCCTCCCGTGAGCGAAGGCTGCGCCATGCCACGAGGGTAAGCAGCAGCACCACCATGGTCGCTGCGCAACTGAGCCAGATGTAGTCCTGTGATTCGGTCCACCATCGGGTGATCGCGGCATCCAGTGGTTCCTCAACGAGAACAACAAACGGCTGCGTCCTGGACAGGCGGAATGCGACGATCTGGTTGCCACCACCCAGTCCCTGGCCCACGTAGCTGCCATGCTCGCGCGAGGGGAGATCCCCGCGAAGTACGGGGATGTCGCTGGCCTGTCCGCTGCGGAGTGAAGTCTCTTGAGAGGTCGCGAGAATCTCTCCGTCATACGATGCGATCGCAGAGTTGAAGCCGACCTGGCCTACGGCCAACTGCTGCTGATTGGCCAGCGAGTCGGGGTTGATCAGCCCGATCAGCAACAGGTCCTGGCCATCGGGCGTGACGAATTTGCGCATGAGCGGAATGAAGCCCAGGCCCGTCGGGGTGGCGCCTCGCGGTGCGTCGGCGCGCAGGCTACCCACCCCCCGGCCCGCGATCCAGGGACCAAAGGTGGTCTTGCCCTTCTGCGGGCTCGGCCCCAGTTTGCGAAGATCAATGGTCACCCCCGACTCCTGCGGCGAACTGCTGGCGATGACCAGCCCTGTGGCATCGGAAACCAGAATCGTGCGCAAGAAGGGGACACCTGCCAGCGCCTCTCGCAGGAATGCCTCGGTGCGCGGCAGATCGGCCCCGGGGGCGTGCAATGCATTGGCATCGCTCATTGTGGCGAGGATGAAGAGGCCGCTTTCCACCGTGCGGGTTGTCTGGTCTTCGAGCACGCGCGCCAGGAGCTCGGCTTTCTCAGTGTCCGAGGCGATGGCCTTGGTGCGGTCGTTCAGGGTTATCCAGGCCGTGGCCGCCAGGATGCCTGCCACGAGCAGCAGGCCGCAGAGGAGCGCGGTGTTGCTCCCTTTGCGGCTGAGCTTCACTAGGCCCTGAGCATGGCGCCACGGTGCACCGCGAGTGAAGGACTGTGCCATGTCAATGTACAACGATCTCGGTCAGCCCGTGCCTGGCTGCCGCAGCATCGAGCCGGCCGTCACGCTTGATGCGTGCCACGAAGTCATCCATGGTCTTGAGCCAGGCATCGCCGCCAGGTTTCACGGCATAGGCATAGGGCAGCACGAACACCGGCTTGGGCGGTGACACCAAGCGTGCCCAATCGGCATTGTCGAGCAAGCGCCGGCTGTAGGGGAAGTCGGTCATGAACACGTCCACCCGGCCACCTTCGAGCTCCCGTTCGCGCGTGGTGGGGGGAGATATCCTCACCAGCTTGGCATGCGTGAGGCGCTCGCCCATCACAGGTTCCATGAAGGTGCCTGCCTGGACTGCTACCAGCACGCCGGGCTGGTCGATGTCGGACCATTGCTTGATGACGGCATTGCTCTTGGTTGTGATGCCGTAGATGTCACTGCTCAGGTAGGGCTGGGTGAATCTGAGGTGGGCCATCCGCTGGGGCAGCATGCCGATGGCGAACATGCCCACATCACAACGGTCCGCCAGCAGGTCTTCGACCAGGGTGGCAAAGGACGACTCGACGTACTCTATTTTCGCTTTGAGGTCCTTGCCCAGCTCGGCCGACAGATCGATGTCGATCCCTGACAGTTGCTGGGTGCGCGGGTTTCGAAAGGTGATGCCGTAGTAATCTGGCCAGATGCAGACGCGCACGGCCTGCCGGGCCGATACCTTTTCCTGCGCCGGGCCGGCCAGAGCGGGTCCGCAGAACATCAGGCTGGCAAGTGCGCTTGTGAAGGCGATTCGAAGGATGAAAGGCATGGCGCTATCCTGGTGGTAGGACGATTCAGGGGGCGTCAGGGGGCGTCGATCAGATCGGCGAAGGTGGGGCGTTGCTCCGTGATCTTGCTCCGCAGAGTGTCCAGATGATCGAAGTGCTGGACGAAAGTGTCCACGATCACGGGGTCGAACGCCGTGCCGCGCTGTTCGATGAGCATGGACAAGGCCTTTTGCGGGCTGAATGCGGGTCGATAGACGCGGTCCATCGTCAATGCATCGTAGAAATCCACGACTGCCGTGATGCGGCCTGACAGCGGAATATCCAGGCCTGTCAGCCCGCGGGGATAACCCGTGCCGTCGTAGCGCTCGTGGTGGGTGAGGGCTGCCTCTGCTGCTAGGCGCAAGACAGGCACGCGGGAACTACCCAGAATCTGGGCCCCCGTGGCTGCATGGCGTTTCATGACTTCGCGTTCGTCGTCGGTGAGCGGTCCGGCTTTCTTGAGCACATGGTCCGGCGTGCCGATCTTGCCGATGTCGTGCATGGGCGCAGCACGCCGCAGCATGCTGGCAAAGCTCGGCGCCGATCCCAGCAGCAGCGCCAGCGCTTCGGCCAGGAAACCAATCCGGATGATGTGCACCGAGGTGTCGTCGTCGCGAAACTCGGCGGCTGTGCACAGGTGCAGCAAGGCCTCATGGTGAGCTCGGGTGACTTCGCGCAGTGCCTCGTTGCGCTCGCGGTACATGTGCCCGAAGTCTTCGATGAAGCGCTCCATCTGCGCGGCTGCAGCTTCATCAAAACACCTCATCGCGCCTGCTGGCAGTACTTGCGCGCGCTCCAGGGCGTGCGTCATACAGTTGCCTCCAGTCGGTAAACCATCTCCAGCACCTGCAAGGTGCTGAAAGGCTTGACAAGGTAGGCGTCTGCACCCGCTTTCATCCCGTCGCGCCGGTCTTCAGCCTGGCCGCGTGCCGTGAGCATGATGACTTTGGTGTGCTTGAGCGCGGGATTGCCTTTGATGCAGCGGCAGACTTCCAGACCCGACAGGGTGCCGGGCATCATGACGTCCAGCAGTACCACGTTGGGCGAGTGGGTGCGGGCCATTTCCAGCCCCATATCGCCGTTGGCAGCTTCATAGATTTCAAAATTCTCAAATTCCATGGTCATGCGCAGCAGCTTGCGGATGTCGGCGTGGTCTTCGACGATAAGTACTTTTTTCATGAGGTGCCCGTTGAAGTTGTTGGTCTATTGATGAAATATGCCAGAATTGCCCTGTTATTGAATCATATAGATCATTTAAATCATTTACAATGCCGTTTAATAAAAATTATTTGCAAGTAAAATGGTGTAGCGATGAAAAATGAAAAATCTCTAGACGTTTCTCCCCCCGCTGACCAGCTCACCACCTTCGAGGCTGCGCGGATGCTCGGAATGGCCGTGCGTTCCGTGCAACTGATGGTGGATCGCAACGAACTCCAGGCATGGAAGACGCCGGGAGGGCACCGGCGTATTTCGCGCCGCTCTGTGGAGCAGTGGTTGCGCTCGCGCTCTGGCGGATCTGCGCCTGCGGCTGATGCGCAGTTTTCAGCTGCCGCAGCACATGAACCTTTCAGGCACCCAGTCATACCGATCCCGGAGCTTGCAGATGGGCGAGTGCAGGCGCCTGGCGATATGAAGGTGCTGCTGATCGAGGACTCCATCCACTTCCAGAACCTGGTGTCTTTGTTGGTGGAGCGGCACTTTCCAGCATGGCAGCTGCACATTGCCAATGACGGCATTACGGGGCTGGCGATGTATGGGCAGATTCAGCCCGATATCCTGATCGTGGACATTCTGCTGCCCGGAATCGATGGAGCGACCCTCATCACCACGCTGCGTTCGCACCCCCAGTTCGCCAGGAGCCGCCTCATCGTCGTGACCTCGCTGGATGAATCCCAGCGTGCCCCCTATGCGTTTGCGCTGCAGGGGGTGAACCTCATCCACAAGCCACGGCTAGTGGCCGAGCTGCCCCTGCTTCTTGCCCAGAGTGCGGAAGTCAGGGCAGCTTCCTGAGCACAGCGAGGGTTCTATGACCAACGCGTCTGTTGTGTCGGTTCGGCGCGTGTTGCTGGTGGAAGACGACGCCTCGATTGCACGCTTCATCGACATGGCGTTGGAAGACCAAGGGGTGGATTTGACCGTGTGCGGTGACGTGAAAACTGCCTTGGCCCAGCTGCAAAAGGGGCCGGTGGGGCTGGTCATCACGGATCTGATGCTGCCCGGTTTGTCTGGCTTCGATCTGGTGGACCGGCTGCATCACGAGCCTGCGCTTCGCGGGGGCGCCAAAGTGGTCATCTTCAGCGCTGGCATGAGCGTGGACAACCAGCATCGGCTTGAAGGCCGCAGCATATGGCGCATCCTGCGCAAGCCGGCGTCGGTTGCCCAATTGCAGGCGTGCGTTCTGGATGCTTTTGTGGGACATGACAGTGCCCCGCCACCCCTTTCAGGTGTACCGCCGGAGCATGCCGCCTCCAGCAGCGTGGAAAGCGACGCCATACATGCTTATTTTGGTGGCGACGCCGCGCTGTTTCGCGCATACCGCGCCAAGTGCCTTGTGCAGTTTGCAGATGACCTGGTTGCGGGTGATGCCGCCTTGCAGTCGAGCGACCTCGTGGCGCTGCAGCGCCTGTCTCACAGTCTGGCCACAGTGTTCCGCACCTTGGGCTGGGCAGAGGACGGCCGGGTGGCAAAGCGACTGGAAGCGCTTGCGGCTGCCGGTGACGGACAAGCCTCAGCCACCACCTGGGCCCAACTGCGCCCACGGCTGCTCGGCTGACGCGCCGACGCGGTGCACGGTCCTGGGTGTTCGACCATGCTCCCAGCTTTGAGCAAGCAGTGATCGGGAGGACGGGAAAGATGACTTCCTTCTTCAGCCCGCACAAGACGTCCATCGTCTGGGGTGGCCGAGATCGCAGCGCTCAAGCGCGAGGTCAAAGCGCTGGCGTCTCAGCTCAAGGCCACCCGGCGGCATGCCCCCAAAGCGGCCGAGCCGGAGGCTGCGTCTGCAGAGCGTGCATCCGCGAAGCCGCACGGCGAATTCCAGCCCGATGTGCTCCGCCAGATGCGCACGGCGCTGGGCATCACGCAGGTGCAATTGGCCACCTTGCTGGGCGTCTCTTCGCTGTCGGTCTACAAATGGGAGACGCGCGGCGTCACCCCGCGTGCGGCGCAACTGGCCCGGATTGACGAGGTGCGCAAGATGGGCCCGCGCAAGGCGCTGGCTGCGCTCGCACTGGATTGAAGGCGTTCTGCGCCGTCTGGACGCGAACGGTCAAAACCCATCATCCGCAGGCGCCCGGGAAGAGGTTGAAAGCCTGGGCTTGCGTCGCTCTCTGGCTGCTGATCGGGAGGTTTTTCGCGCGGTGCCGCCGGGGAATGCCCAATGACCCTCCCGCCAACTGCCTGCGCGGCGCACCGGCCGGGCCGTCCGCATCTATCATCGGCACACTGCATGCCCCCTTTTTTTCGCAGAAGCTGTACCGGCACCCGGCCAACGGGCTGGCCGGTGCGTCCCTGAAGTCGATGTACAAATTCCTCTCCATGCAGCCCCAAAAGCAAACCTCCACCAACCGCTGCAGCTTTTGCGGCGCAACCAGCTACCGGCGCGTCGTCGCGCGGGATGCTGCCGGAGCAATGCGCTACGCGGAGAGGTTGGTGTGCACTGGCTGCACCCGCGAGTTCCCCAGCGTGAAGGTCTGGCGCGAAGGCCTTCCCGAAGGCTCCACGGCCCCTGCGCCTGCCCCGTGAGGGGGCGCTTCCGTCTCCCAGCTCTTTGACGAGCAGCAGCAGTGCCGAACCCCTTGGCGCGTGATGAGACCTGCGGCGTCCCTCGGCATCCCACCCAAACGTTGTGCAACCAGAGCGGACCCTCGACGACGATCTGTTGAACTTGTGGAAGGTGCCCCCTGTCGCCCACGTTGACGTGGCGAAGAAGGCGTTGAAGGCAACCCTGCGGGAGCACGCACGGCAAAAAAATCCCGAGGGCGGTGCCGCAACTGCGTGAGAAGAGCCGCCAGCCAAGCCAGCGCAAGGAGATCCCGTTTCGACCCGACATCCTCGGCGCGGTGCCGCTAGACTTTCTGCATGGCGCGCTTGCCCGCCAGTCTTCCCGAAATTGAATGGACACCAAGAATGAACGCTGAAAAAGTTGCCGTGGTCACGGGCGCCGGTTCCGGTATTGGCAAGGCTGTTGCACTCGCCCTGGCGGGCAACGGCTATTGCGTCGTGCTGGCAGGGCGCCGCGCCGCACTCCTGGAAGAAGTGGCTGCGCAGGCCCAGGCAAGCTTTGGCGCGGGAGCCCGCATGCTGTGTGTGCCCACCGATGTGTGCGACCCCGCCGCCGTGGAAAGCCTCTTTGCACAGGCCGTCGCCCGCTTCGGGCGCGTGGACTTGCTGTTCAACAATGCGGGACGAGGCAATCCACCCGGCTCCTTCTTGGACTGGACACCGCAGCAGTGGCGCGACGTGGTGGATGTGAACCTGAACGGCATGTTTTATTGCCTGCAGCAGGCCTTTCGGACCATGCGCGATCAGACCCCGCAGGGCGGGCGCATCATCAACAATGGCTCGATTTCTGCACACGCGCCCCGGCCCAACTCGGCCGCCTACACCGCGACAAAACATGCCGTGATGGGTCTGACGAAAACTGCGGCACTTGACGGGCGCGCATACAACGTCGCGGTAGGCCAGATCGACATTGGCAATGCCATGACGGACTTGGCGTCGCGCATGGCCAAGGGGGTGCCGCAGGCCAATGGGGAAATCGCCATCGAACCCTTGATGGATGCCGACATCGTGGCGCAGTCGGTGCTGTACATGGCCAGCCTGCCTCTGGAGGCGAACGTGCTGTTTCACACGGTGATGGCCACCAGGATGCCGTTTGTCGGGCGAGGGTGAGATCCATTCAGGGCGATGCCTGCGGACGTGCAATGCATGGCTCTGGCGGGGGGCAACCATTGCTACACCTGCTGCTGAAGTGGAGCGTTCACCCCCACGGCGGGGGTCGCCCCTGATTCAGGAACGCTGCGAATCCAGTGGCTCGTGGCTCCTTGCCACTTCCTGCGCCATGGCATGGCTTTCAATCAGCAGCTGGTAGGGCGGGAACACGGCGCTGTAGGCCTCGGCCCATTGCAGCGCATCCTCGCGGTTCCAGGTCTTTTGCACCTCAGAACACACGGCGGCCGTGTCCATCGGCACCACCCCGGCCTGCACGATGCGCGCCAGCGTGATCTCCTGGGCCATCTTCGAGTAGGTGCCCGAGGCATCGATGACGGCGAACACCTGGTAGCCCTCATGCACCGCCGCGATGCTCGGAAAGGCCATGCACACGCTGGTGATGGTGCCGGCGATGATGAGCTGCCTGCGCCCCGTGGCCTTCACGGCGGCGACGAACTCGGGGTTGTCCCAGGCGTTGATCTCGCCCTTGCGCGCCACATACTGCGCGTGCGGTGCGTATTTGTGGATCTCGGGGATCAGCGGGCCGTTCGGACCCTGTGGCACCGAGGCTGTGGTGATGACCGGCATCTTGGCCAGCGTTGCCACCTTGGCCAGCGTCGTCGCGTTGCTGCGTACCTCGGTGAAGGGCATGTCCTTGATGGTCTGGAACAGGCCGCTCTGGTGGTCGATCAGGAGCATCGCCGCGTTGTCAGGGTCGATGATCGGTCGTGCGCCGCTGAAGTTGGCGATGGTGTTGGGGGTGTTCATGGTCATCTCCTGGAGTTTGCAAATTGCCCGGGACGGGCGGATGGGACGCAGCCGTGCCCCTCCGGCCAGCAAGTCCGGAAAGCCAACACTGCGCCGAAGGGAAAGGAGGGGAGGCCTTCCTTCTGGAAAGCCTCGTGTGCTCAGGCCGTCATCAGGCCGAAGCGGCCGCTGCTGAAGTCGGCCATGGCCTGGCGGATCTCGGCCTCGCTGTTCATCACGAAGGGGCCGTAGCCCACCACAGGCTCGTCGATCGGTTCGCCCGACAGCCACAGCACGGTCGCATCGCTGTGGGCCTCGATCTCCACGCCGCTGCCGGCGCGCTCGAGGTGCACCAACTGGCCTTCGCGTGCGACCGCACTGCCGTTGACCAGCACCGTGCCGTGCAGCACGACCAGCGCCAGCGTATGGCCGTCCTTCGCGTCGAAGCGGCCCACGCTGCCCTGGCCGATGCGGATGTCCCACACGTCCATCGCCGTGAAGGTGCGCGCCGGGCCGCGATGCCCGTCGAACTCGCCGGAAATCACCCGCACCCGGCCCGCGCCCTCGGGCAGGTCCACGGTTGGAATCTGCGCATCCACCAGGGTCTGGTAGCCCGGCGCGGCCATCTTGTCCTTCGCGGGCAGGTTGACCCAGAGCTGCACCATCTCGATGGTGCCCCCGCGTTCGGTGAAGGCGCGCGAGTGGAATTCCTCGTGCAGGATGCCGCCGCCGGCGGTCATCCACTGCACGTCACCAGGGCCGATCAGGCCGCCCGCACCGGTGGAGTCCTTGTGCTCCAGTTCACCCTGGTAGACGATGGTCACGGTCTCGAAGCCTCGGTGCGGATGCTGGCCGACGCCGCGAGGGCGCACGGCCGGCCCGAAGGGCGTCGGCGCCGCGTGATCGAGCAGCAGGAACGGGCTCAGGTGCTGGCCCAGGCCGTCATAGCCAAACAGCGAGCGGACAGGGAAACCATCGCCCACCCAGTGTGGACGGGGAGCGCTGTAGACACCGAGAACTTTCTTCATTTGCATCTCCTTGCGTCGCCAGACAAAGATCTTGGCCGATGGATAGAGAATATGGTTTGAACGATGATCCTGGTAGTTGGCAATATTTGCCATCAGAGTTCTATTTAAGGAACGATAAGGCCTGTCCCTGATGAAAGACCTGAACGATCTTTACTACTACGTGCAGGTGGTGGACCACGGCGGCTTCGCGCCGGCCGGTCGCGCGCTGGGCATGCCCAAGTCCAAGCTGAGCCGGCGCATCGCGCTGCTGGAAGAGCGCCTGGGGACGCGCCTGATCCAGCGGTCCACCCGGCGTTTTGCCGTCACCGAGACCGGCCAGACCTACTATGGCCATTGCAAGGCGATGCTGGTGGAGGCCGAGGCCGCCGACGAAGCCATTGCGCTGGCGCATGCCGAACCACGGGGCATCGTGCGCATGACCTGCCCGGTGGCGCTGCTCGATGCGCGCATCGCCGACATGGTGGCGGCTTTCATGGTGGCGCATCCGCGCGTGGAGATCCATCTGGAGGAAACCAATCGGCGCGTGGACGTGGTGGGCGAGGGAATCGACGTGGCCATCCGCGTGCGTCCGCCGCCGATCGAGGACAGCGACCTGGTGATGCGCGTGCTTGCGGAGCGCGGGCAATGCCTGGTGGCATGTCCGCGCCTGCTGTCCAATGGCATACCAAAAACACCCGCCGACCTGGCGGGCCTGCCGAGCATGGACCTGGGCCTGCCGCAGCATGAGCATGTGTGGAACCTTGTCGGCCCCGAGGATGCCCGGGCGGCCATTCGCCACCGGCCGCGCCTGATCACACGCGGGATGCTGGCGCTGCGGGCCGCCGCCATCGCAGGCGTGGGCGTGGTGCAGCTGCCCTCCATGATGGTGCGCGAGCAGATCGAGCACGGCCAGCTGGTCCACGTGATCCCCGGCTGGGCGCCGCGCCGCGAGATCATCCACGCGGTGTTCGCCTCGCGGCGCGGGCTGCTGCCGGCGGTGCGGGCGCTGGTGGATTTCCTGGCGGACCGGTTTCAGGCGCTGGACGAGGACTGAGCTGCCAGGGGCTGTGCTGAAAGGGCAAGCCGCCGCATTGCCGCGCAGCCGGTCACCGTCAACGGGATGAAGAACTCATGCACCGCGCGTTCGCGGTACGCCCATGGGCAACGCCGGAACAGACAGAGTCTGGTGCGCGCCCCGAGGCCGCGGGGTGGGCTGCCAATCCGTCGGTCACCGCGTCCCCGCCAGACCGGAAGCCAGCGCCTTGGCGTTGTGCGCGAAGAGCTTGAGGTAGGTGTCGGCCTCGGTGCCGGGCACCGAGAGCGCGTCCGAGTACAGCCTGCCGCCCAGCACCGCGCCGCCTTCCTTCGCGATGCGCTCCACCAGGCGCGGATCGGTGGTGTTCTCGACGAACACCGCGCGCACGTCCTGCCGGCGGATCTGGTCGATCAGCTTCGCCACGTCGGCGGCCGAAGCCTCGCCGTCGGTGCTCACGCCCTGCGGCGACAGGAAATCGACGCCATAGGCCGCACCGAAGTAGCCGAAGGCATCGTGCGAGGTGATCACCCGGCGCTTGGGGCGCGGCACGGCCGCGAGCTGCGCACGCACCTCGCGGTCGAGCGCCCGGATCTGCTCGGTGTAGCGCGCCGCGCGCTGGATGAAGACGCCTGCTTGCGCAGGCCGCGCGCTGCTGAGCGCGTCGCGCACGTTCGCAACGTAGCGCTCAGCGTTCGCGAGGTCCTGCCAGGCGTGCGGGTCGCTGCCGTGGCCCGGCTTGCCCCCGTGGCCGTGCCCATCCTTGCGCAGCTTCACGCCCTGGCTCGCAGTGACCACCTTGCCGCGATAGCCCGAGGCCCGCACCAGGCGATCGATCCAGCCTTCGAACCCCAGGCCGTTGACCACGACCAGGTCGGCGCGGGCCAGGTGGCGGGCGTCCGCCGGGCTGGGCTGGAACACGTGCGCATCGGCATCGGGGCCGACCAGGGCGACGACGTCGACGGCATCGCCGCCGACTTCGCGAACGATGTCCGCCAGGATGGAAAAGCTGGCCACGACCCGCAGAGGCCGTTCGGACTGAGCCAACGCGGGAGAGGCAGCCAGTGCCAGCAGCAGCGCCGCGACGGAAGATCGGCGGGAGAGAGTCATTTCAGGCCTTGCGGTGTGGACGGCGCCGGTGGCGCCAGAGAAGGCCGTCGCGGGGGCCCGCGGCGACGGAGAGCAGATAGGCGATGCCCGCGACCAGCACGATGGCCGGGCCCGACGGCCACTGCGCGTGGTACGACAGCAGCAGACCGATGAAACCCGAGAGCGCCGCGATGACGGCCGCCACCAGCGCCAGGCTCCAGACTTCCGCCGCCCAGAAGCGCGCCGCCGTGGCGGGCAGCATCATCAGGCCGACGGCCATCAGGGTGCCCAGGGCCTGGAAGCCCGCCACGAGGTTCGCCACGGTCAGCACCAGGAAGACGGCGTGCACCAGCGTGCCGCGGCCGCCGACATTGCGAAGAAATCCAGGGTCCAGGCACTCCACCACCAGCGGCCGATAGATCACGGTCAGGACGGCCAGCGTCACGCTGGCGACGCTGGCGATGAGCAGCAGCGCCGCATCGTCCACGGCCAGGATGGTGCCGAACAGCAGGTGCATCAGGTCAACGCTGCTGCCGTGCGTCGAGACCATCAGCACACCCAGCGCGAGCGCGATCAAATAGAAGGCCGCGAAACTCGCATCCTCGCGCTGCGACGTGGTCCGCGTCACGAAGCCCGCCGCGAGCGCGACCGCCAGCGCCGCGAAGAAGCCGCCCAGGCTCATGGCCGGCAGCGAGAAGCCGGCGATCAGAAACCCCAGCGCGGCCCCCGGCAGCAGCGCGTGGCCCATGGCATCGCCCACCAGGCTCATGCGCCGCAGCACCAGCAGCGTGCCCATCGGCGCGCTGCCGAGGCTCAGGGCCAGCGTCGCGACCAGCGCGCGGCGCATGAAGCCGTACTCGGAGAACGGCTGGAGGAGCAGGGATGCCAGCGTCATGCGGCTTCCTCGCACAGCGCCGCACCGTCGTCCCAGGCCTCGGCCATCTGCCGGGCGCGGAACAGGTGCTCGGCGTGCAGCACCTGCGCGGTCGGCCCCCAGGCCACGCAGCGCCGCGCCATCAACAGCGTGCGGTCGAAATGCCGGCGCACCTGTTCCAGATCGTGCAGCACCGCGATGACGGTGCGCGACTCGGCGTGCCAGCGGGCCACCACGGCGAGCAGGTCGGCGGTGGTGCGCGCATCGATGGCGTTGAAGGGCTCATCGAGCAGGATCACTGGCGCATCCTGCAGCAGCACGCGCGCGAACAGCACGCGCTGGAATTGGCCCGCAGACAGCTCGGCGATCCCGCGGCGTTCGAAGCCGGCCAGGCCAACCGCATCGAGTGCGTGGTGCACGGCCTCGCGCTGCGGCGCGTCGAGCCCGCGCAGGCTTCCGACGCGCGACCAGTGGCCTAGCGCGACCAGATCGAACACGCGGATCGGAAAGCTGCGGTCGATCTCGGCCTGCTGCGGCAGCCAGGCGATGCGGCCGGCGGCGCGCTGCACCTCCCCTTCGACCGGCGAGACGCGGCCCATGATGGCCGCCAGCAAGGTGGTCTTGCCCGCGCCGTTCGGCCCGACGATGGCGGTGAGCGAACCCGGTGCGAAGTCACCCGACACGTGGTGCACGGCCGGGTGGCCGCGGTAGGCCACGGTCAGGTTGCGCAGGCGGATCGCCGCGTGTTGGGGGAGGGCTGTCATCAGGAGATGGCCCAGGCCACGGCGAGCCACAGCAGCGCGATCAGCGCCAGCGCACCCACGACCCGTTTCCAGGCGCCGGCCATCAGCAGGCTTGCGACACCCCTCATGCGCCCGCCGCTTCGGCCGCGCAGTCGGCGCTGCGCCCCTGCAAAACCATACCGTGGCGCTGCGCCGCCAGGCCTTGCGTCACCATGCCGCCCATGGAGATCCGGCAGGCACGAATTGGGTGCATGCGCTTCCAGGCCTTGCGATGAAAGTAGGGATGGTGGCGGTGTTCCATGGGTTCATATTATTGCAAATGAATTATCAATTGCAATAAGAGGGTATGGAACGCTGGATACAGGGTGCTCGCCTGGGCGGGCGGGGTGTACTGGAATCACGGGCCGATCCAGGCCACGCAGGCGTTGTGTTGCGTGCTGCCGATGGAGGCGCCCGCGCGGGCGTCCAGCCCGCGCTACTGGCCGGGAATCTCCGGCTCGGGATACGCGGGTTTCACCTCGCCGGGCTTCTCTGGCACCGATGCGGGGACGGGGCGGCTTTCCGGCTCGGACTCGCTCGGCACAGGATTCGGCCTCTCCGGAGTTTCGGGCTCGTGCGTCTGGGGTTTTGCGGGGATGGGATTGATCATGGCAGCCCCTTGGGTACGTTGAAAAATCATCCAGTGGGTCGCTTTGGCTGGCGGGCGGCAGTGCGGCGACGCGGCTGCACACCGGGTGGCCAGGGCAGAGCTTCCTCGCAGCGGGATTTCACTGCCCGCCGGTCTTGCCTCCAGGATTTTGGGGGCCCGCGCCACGGTGGGACTTCGTCCAATCGTAGGGCGAGCCATCTGGCAGCCGCCGATCTGCCACCGTATTCACACCGGCATGCCCCACGCTCTCCGCCAGTTCGCTCGAGATGCACACATGGCGCTTTCCTTCCTTGCGTTTGATCTCGCACAGAGCCAGCGCGGCCTGGAGTTTTCCGGAGTCAAAAATCTCCATCCCAGGCACCCCGGGCTGTTCCTGCCAGTAGACGACGATACTCATGGTGGCTCGGTTTCCTATTTCTGTCCGGTGGTGCTCAGGCTATCTTCCCATGCGGGCCCGGGTGTTGCCATGGGTTCCCGGTGCGATGTAGGAGAAAAGCGTTTGGAATGCGCCCAGCCGCTGGCCAGAATTGGCGCTGCACCGATGCGCCGGGGCGCGGCGGCTCCCGGCCGGTTTCACGAACTTTTCCCCCAGAATGCGACCTGGTTTTCCGTCACCACATGCAGGGCGTGGCGGGGATGATTTTCGCGGGTGGAACGACGGCTTGGATGCTCTCTTCGAGGACTTAAAACAATGATCTGGCTTGATGCGGCGAGGGTGGTGGCGATCATGGCGGTGGTGATCCTGCACGTGGCCGGCAGTGTGGTGACCCTGAGCGCGTTCGGTTCGTCGGCCTGGTGGCAGGGCAATCTCTACGATGCACTCGTTCGCTGGTGCGTGCCGGTTTTCGTGATGGTCAGCGGCGCGCTGCTGCTGGATCCGCGCAAGACAGAGGGTGTGGCCGATTTCTACCGCAAGCGCGCCGCGAGGGTCCTGCTGCCGATTGCCTTCTGGAGCGTGGTCTACATCCTCTGGAACCACCGCGGCGCCCTGGCGCAGCTGCGTGCGATGGACGTGGTCCACAGCATAGCCCGGGGGTGGCCCCACTACCACCTGTGGTTCCTGTACATGATCATGTGCCTGTACCTTTTCGTGCCCTTCCTGAGAACGCTGGTCGTGCACACAAGGCGGCGCGATCTCTGGTGGCTGGTGGTCTTGATGTTTGTGCTGTCGGGCGTGAACGAGTGGCACCGGACCTTCACGGGCGGTGGGGCGGGCCTTTTCATCAACTGGTTTTTGCCGTATCTGCCGTACTTCCTCTGCGGCTACCTGATCCAGACCAGTGACAGGGCGGTGCCCCTGTCCGTCTTGCTGGGGGTTTTCGGGGCCGCGGTGGGGGGGGCCGCAGTGGGCTGCTACTGGCTGGCCAAACTGCAGGGCCTGGAACGCGGGTTGTACTTCTATGGATACCTGAGCGTTTTCGTCATCCCCATGTCGGTCAGCGCGATGCTGATGCTCAGGCAATGGAAGCCCGCGGGCCTGTGGGCGCGGGGTATTCAGCGGGTTTCCGGGCTGACGCTGGGTGTCTATCTGGTGCATCCCATCTTGCTGGAGTCCTTGCGGGCGCACGTGCTGAAACCCGAAGACTACGCACCCCTGCTGTCAGTGCCGTTCGTGGCGGCCCTGGTGTTCGGGGGCTCGCTGGTGGTCGCGCTCATCTTCCATCGCGTGCCCTTCCTGAACCGGCTCATATAGGCGCCAGTGCCAGCGCCCGCACTGGCGGTGGGCTGCCGGGGCTACGCCTTGGCTTCGCCAGTGATCGGGTCGTAGGCGATCCCGTCGTAGTTGATGATGCTGTTGGTGGCGGAGTCGTAGGTGGTCAATCGGTACGTGTCGGCGCCCTTGCCATCCAGGCCGACGTATGCCGACCGGGCAAAAACCACGCGGTTGTTCTGCGCCACGATCCCGTCCGGGGTCCACTTGTTGCTCATGAGCCATTCCGAGGGGTTGACGCCTTCGGGCGGCTTCACTTCTCCGCTCATGCGCATTTTTGCGAGGGTCGGGTCCATGTTGAACCCTTCGGCTGCCAGCAGCTGGTCGGGGTTCTTCTTGAAAAAGGTGGCCGTCGCGTCGGGCATCTCAGACAGATCGCTCTTGACGAGCGTGGAGCCGTCCGTGGGAAATTTTGACAGCTTGCCACTGCGAATGGATTCGTAGTCGGCCGCGAATTCGGGGTGGTTCTTGAAGAACATGTAGCGGCCGACAGCCTCGCTGTCGCCGCCCCCGAGCGACATCGCGATCATCCGCACATAGTCCGGCACCTCGTAGTCGTCGGCGAAGGTGTCGCCCAGGCCGTCTTCCCACTCGCGGAATTCCTCCAGGTTGCTGAAGGGGGCCTTGGCCGAGGCCTGTGTGGTGGCCCCGGAGTCCTTGTTGTACAGGGCGGCGGTTGATTGATAGGCCTGGGTCTCCGACACGGTGGTGGGTGTCGCCGCCGTCCCCGCCGTCTTGCCCTGGGAGCCTTCCGCGGACAGTTCTTCCAGCGTGGTCTTCAACTCTTTCAGGAAGGTGAGGGGATCGGCGTCCGCATGCTTTTGGGCTGTGCGTTCGGCCGCCTTGGCCGCCAGGGTGCTGGAGACGCCCAGGGACGTCAGCATGTTGGTGGCTTGTGAAATATCGAACATCTTGCGACTCCTTCGGTGGGGCGGGCGATCCATGGCGTGGCACTGGGCCGGCGAGGGTTCTTTGGGCTTTGCTCCGATGGTCTCCCAGTTCGTCCTTGGCAATCCTCCGGTAAGAGGCGTAAAAACTGTACTTTTTGGCCAGTGGGCTGCGGTGGGCGAGTCCGTACCGGTGCCACCCTTGTCCGCAAGGAGCGGTATGCCGTGGGGACGCCACCTTTTTTCAGGAGCCAACGGGATGTCTGACGGCCTGCGGTGGCTGCCGGGGATGGAGAACCTGCCCTTGTCTCCAGCCGCGCGGCGCCATGACCACCACCTCTTTTTCGCCGTGCTGGCGGATGGCGCCGTGGCCGCCCGCGCTGTCCGGCTGTGCGACCAGGAGACGGCCGCCCGCCAGGTGGAGGAGGGCCACAGGGTGCGCACCGAGCGGTTGCATGTGACGCTGGCCTCGCTCGGATGGGATGCCGAGTTCAGCCCCCGCAAGGTCTGGTGGGCGTGTGCGGCCGCCGCGCAAGTTCGCGCACCGGCGTTTTCGCTGCGGCTGGACCGCTGCCTGAGCTTTCAGGGGCGCCAGTCCAGGCGGCCCCTGGTCCTGTGCGGCAGCGAAACCGGCGTGGCGGGCATGGTGGCGCTGCACCAGGCGCTGCGCCAAGCCCTGCGGGCGTGCGTGCCAGGCCCTGCGCCAGCGCGCGCCGAGCCATCGTTCACGCCGCACATGACGCTGCTCTACGGCCCTTCTGCCGTGGAGGAACACGGCGTGGAGCCTCTTGACTGGAGGGTGGATGCCTTCCAGCTGCTCTACAACCGCCGCGGCTCGCCCGGGCCCTACCAGGTGCTGGGGCGCTGGGGCCTGGACCAGCCGGCCTTTTTTCAGGCGGAGCAGGGCCGGCAATCCGCGCCGGCCGGCGAAGATCTGCCGCCGCGGGGCGGTTCAAATCAAATGCTATAAAAAAAGTAGCTGCCAGCGCTTGAAGGATAAGCCGTGGGGGCAGTTTTTATTCAGATCCTGCGGGCAAGGCCGCCTCAGCCAATCGTCATCAGGCTCGCGTTGCCGCCCGCGGCAGCGGTGTTCACGCTCAGTGCGCGCTCGATCAGCAGGCGCTCCAGCGGCACGTCGGTGGCGCCTGGGGGCAATGCGGTCACGCCCACGATGGGGCCGGGACGGCGGGCCAGCGCCTCGCACACCGCGTGCAGCGAAGCCGCATCGCCATGGTGCAGCACGGCGGACAGTTCGATGCGGCCGTCGTCCAGCACCTGATCCGCCACCGCGATGCTGGCCTGGACGGCCGGGGCAAGCTGTGCACGCAAGCCCGCCTGGGTGGAAGGCCACAGGGCCTTGCCGCCCGAGGCCAGCACGGCCGCGGTCTGCGTGAGCAGGTCGCCTTCGGCCTGGGCCAGGCACAGCACGCGGGCGCGGGGGGCCAGGGTGTAGACGTTGCGCTCACCCGTGGGGCCGGGCAGGGTGCGCGCCGTGCCGCTCTGGGTGGCGGAGGCGAACGCACGGCAGGTGTCCGCCAGCGCGGGGCGGCCCTGCGTGTGTGCCCACTGCTCCAGTGCGTGCAGGGGCGCCAGCCAGGGTTCGCGCGCTGCCACGTCGGGTGGCGCCGTGCGGTCCGCCGCGGCGAAGGAGCGTGCCAGCGCATCGGCCGGGCGCCGCGACAGCAGGCGCAGCAGGTACAGCGGCCCGCCCGCCTTCGGGCCCGTGCCCGACAGGCCCTCGCCGCCAAACGGCTGCACGCCCACCACGGCGCCCACCATGTTGCGGTTCACGTAGACGTTGCCCGCATGGGCGCGGCTCACCACGCGGGCGATGGTTTCGTCGATGCGGGTGTGCACGCCCTGCGTGAGGCCGTAGCCGGTGGCGTTGATCTGGCCGAGCAGCTGGTCCAGGTCGTTGCGGGCATAGCGCACCAGGTGCAGCACGGGCCCAAAGACCTCGCGCTGCAGTTCCTGGATGCCGTGGAGTTCAATCAGCGTGGGCGGCACGAAGGTGCCCTGGGCGGTTTCATCGGCGCTGCAGCGGCACTGCTGGAACACGCGATGGCCCCTGGTCTTGAGCGCATCGATGTGCGCGGTGATGCCTGCCTGGGCCTCGGCGTCGATGACCGGGCCCACGTCGACCTGCAGCGCGCCCGGGTTGCCCATGCGCAGTTCACCCATGGCGCCCTTGAGCATTTCCACCACGCGGTCGGCGGCGTCCTCCTGCACGCACAGCACGCGCAGGGCCGAGCAGCGCTGGCCGGCGCTGTCGAACGCGGAGGAGACCGCGTCGGCCACCACCTGCTCCACCAGCGCCGACGAGTCCACGATCATCGCGTTCTGCCCGCCCGTCTCTGCGATCAGGGGGATGGGGCGGCCGGCGGCATCCAGGCGGCCTGCGATGGCGCGTTGCAGGATGCGCGCCACGTCGGTCGAACCGGTGAACATGACGCCCATCACACGCGGGTCGCCGATCAGCCGGGCGCCCACGGTCTCGCCCTGGCCGGGCAGCAGCTGCACCACGCCGCGCGGCACACCCGCCTGCCACAGGATGCGCACGGCCTCGGCGGCGATCAGCGGGGTCTGTTCGGCCGGCTTGGCCAGCACGGGGTTGCCGGCGGCCAGGGCTGCGGCCACCTGGCCCATGAAGATGGCGAGCGGGAAGTTCCAGGGGCTGATGCAGGCCACGGGGCCCAGCGGAAGGTGGGTGGTGTTGTCGAAGGTGGATTCGACCTGCGCGGCGTAGTAGCGCAGGAAGTCCACCGCCTCGCGCACCTCGGCGACCGCGTTGCTGCAGCTCTTGCCTGCTTCGCGCATCAGCAGACCCAGCAGGGGCTGCATGCGGTCCTCCAGCAGGCCCGCGGCACGGTCGAGCGTGGCGGCGCGCTCGGCCGGGGGCGTCGCGGCCCACAAGGGGGCCGCCCGCAGGGCGTGTTGCAGGGCCGCATCCACGTCGGCGGCCGTGGCCTCCTGCACCTGGCCCACCACGTCGCGGTGGTCCGCGGGGTTGCGCACGGGCATCGGCGCGCCCGGCGCGGCGTCGGCGCCGAGCAAGGGGCCGGCAGTCCAGCCCTGGCTGGCGGTGGCCTGCAGGATCGCGTCCAGTTGCGCGAGGGTGTTCTCGTTCGACAGGTCGAGCCCGCGCGAGTTGGCGCGGTGCGGGCCGTACAGGCCCCGTGGCGTGGCGATGCGCGGGTGGGGCAGGCCTGCGCCGCCTTCTGCGGCGGCCTGCTGGTCCACCACCTCGACGGGGCTCTTCACCAGGTCCTCCAGCGCGATGGTCTCGTCGGCGATGCGGTTCACGAACGAGGTGTTGGCGCCGTTTTCCAGCAGGCGGCGCACCAGGTACGCCAGCAGGGTCTCGTGCGTGCCGACGGGGGCGTAGATGCGGCAGGGCCGACCCAGCTTGCCGGCGGTGACGGCGCCCACCACCTGCTCGTACAGGGGCTCGCCCATGCCGTGCAGGCACTGGAATTCGTACTGGCCGGCATAGTAGTTGTGGCCCGCCAGGTGGTAGATGGTGGCGAGTGTTTCCGCGTTGTGCGTGGCGAACTGCGGGTAGATGGCCTCGGGCGCGGCCAGCAATTTCCTTGCGCAGGCGATGTACGAGATGTCGGTGTGCACCTTGCGGGTGTACACGGGGTAGTCGTCCAGTCCGTCGACCTGGGCGCGCTTGATCTCGCTGTCCCAGTAGGCACCCTTGACCAGGCGCACCATCAGTCGGCGCTGCGTGCGGCGCGCCAGGTCCACCACGTAGTCGATGACGAAGGGGCAGCGCTTCTGGTAGGCCTGGATCACGAAGCCGATGCCGTTCCAGCCGGCCAGCGAAGGCTCGTGGCACAGGCGTTCGAGCAGGTCCAGCGACAGCTCCAGCCGGTCGGCCTCCTCGGCATCGATGTTGATGCCGATGTCATAGCTGCGCGCGAGCTCGGTCAGGCGCAGCACCAGCGGGTACAGCTCGTCCATCACACGGGCGAACTGCGCGCGGCTGTAGCGCGGGTGCAGGGCCGACAGCTTGATCGAGATGCCGGGGCCTTCATAGATGCCGCGCCCGGCGGATGCCTTGCCGATGGCGTGGATGGCCTGCTCGTACGACGCGTAGTAGCGCTGGGCGTCCTCGCTGGTCAGCGCGGCCTCGCCCAGCATGTCGTAGGAATAGCGGAAGCCCTCGCCTTCCATCTGGCGGGCGTTGGCCAGGGCTTCGCCAATGGTCTCGCCGGTCACGAACTGCTCGCCCATCATGCGCATGGCCATGTCCACGCCCTTGCGGATGAGCGGCTCCCCGCCCTTGCCGATCAGGCGGCCGAGCGATGCGCCCAGGCTGCCTTCGCTGTGCGTGGCCACCAGCTTGCCCGTGATGAGCAGGCCCCAGGTGGCCGCATTCACAAACAGCGAAGGGCTCTTGCCCAGGTGGGGTTCCCACTGGCCGTTGCTGATCTTGTCGCGGATCAATGCATCGCGCGTGGCCTTGTCGGGGATGCGCAGGAGCGCCTCGGCCAGGCACATCAGCGCCACGCCTTCTTGCGACGACAGCGCGAACTCCTGCAGCAATCCCTGCACGATGCCCGCGCGGCCCCCGGCGCTCTTGCGGCTGCGCAGGGCGCCCGCAATGCGCAGCGCCAGCTGCCCGGCCGCTTGCGCCATCGCCTGCGGCAAACGGGCCTGCGCCAGCAGCGGGGCCAGGGCCTCGGGCTCGGGGCGCCGGTAGGCCGCGGTGATGGCGGCGCGCAACGGGCTGGCCAGGGGCGAGCGCGGGGCAAAGCCGGCGGGGCTGGTGGAAGAGGGCAGGGCGCCGATGGGCTGCGTCATGGCGTGTCTTTCGGTGGGTATCAAGGGTATTGGTGGTTGGGCCCCCAGGGCCTGCCGGGGGCGGCTGGATGCGATGATCCTTGGTCTGTGGATGAATAAATGGTCGAAAATAGGCGGTCTGTCAGAATAAATCACTATCCAAAATGACGATGGAAACCGATCTGGACCGTATTGACCGCAAGATTTTGTCAATCCTCCAGGAAGATGGGCGCATTGCCAATCTCAAGCTGGCGGACGCCGTCGCGCTGTCGCCCACCGCGGTGCTGGCGCGCGTACAGCGCCTCACGCGCGACGGCTTCATCCTGGGCTACGAGGCGCGGCTCAACCCGCTGAAACTGGGGGCGGGCATGCTGGTGTTCGTGGAGGTGCTGCTCGACCGCACCACGCCGAATGTGTTCGACCAGTTCAAGGCGGCGGTGCAGGTGCATCCCGAGATCATGGAGTGCCACATGGTGGCAGGGGGGTTCGACTACCTGCTCAAGACGCGCTCGGCCGACATGAACGCCTACCGCGTGTTCGCGGGCGCGGTGCTGTGGCAACTGCCCGGCGTGCGCGAGACACGCACCTATGCGGTGATGGAAGAGGTCAAGCACACCAACCACCTGCACCTGCGTTGAAGGGGCGCGCGGGGCCCGGCGGTGCGCGCCGCTGCCATGGAGCCACGGCTGCATTGGCTCGGCACGCCAAAGCCTCCATAATCCCAGGCAGACATGCCAGATCGAGGAGAAGAACCATGACCCGCTTCCCATACGCCACTGCCGCTGCCGCCGCGCTGCTGGGCGCCCTTTTCAGCCAGTCGGCCGCGGCTTCGTGCTACGTGGTCTACGGCCCCGACAAGGACATCGTGTACCGCGCGCCCGAACCGCCGGTGGACATGTCCTACCAGATCCACCAGACCCTGCCGCTGGTGGCGCCGGGCGCCACGCTGGTGTTCACGCCGGACAATTACAACTGCGACCTCACCGTCAACAAGCTGCCCCTGGCGTCCGCGCAGGGCGCCACGGGATCCATGGGATCCGTCGGCGGCCGCCCCGCGCGCGCGGACCGCGGCTGACCTGACCGAGCCGGCAGGCTGCGGCGGTCCCCGGGCAGGCACCGGCCCGGGCCTGAGACAATCGGGGGATGAGCGAACCGAAAGAACTATCCCCCTCGTTTGAACCCACCGCGCAGGATTCCCACGGCGATCTGCCCGAGGGCTGGCTGCAGGTCCAGTCCATGGACCTGGATGCCCAGGGCGTCGCCCGCAAGCCCGACGGCAAGGTCATCTTCATCGACGGTGCCCTGCCGTTCGAGCTGGTCACCGCCAACACCCACCGCAAGAAGAACAACTGGGAGCAGGCCAGCCTGACGGCGATCCACCGCGAATCGTCGCAGCGCGTGCGCCCCGGCTGCCCGCACTTTGGCCTGCATGCCGGAGCCTGCGGCGGCTGCAAGATGCAGCACCTGCACGTGGGCGCCCAGGTGGCCGTCAAGCAGCGGGTGCTGGAAGACAACCTGTGGCACCTGGGCAAGGTCAAGGCCGGCACCGTGCTGCGCCCCATCGAAGGCCCCGCCTGGGGTTACCGCTACCGTGCGCGGCTGTCGGTGCGCCATGTGATCAAGAAGGGCCAGGTGCTGATCGGCTTTCATGAACGCAAGAGCCGCTACGTTGCGGACATGCAGCAGTGCCCCGTGTTGCCGCCCCATGTAGACGCCATGCTGATGCCCCTGCGGGCCCTGATCGCCGACATGGATGCCCGCGACACCTGCCCGCAGATCGAGCTGGCCTGCGGCGACAGCGTGACGGCCCTGGTGCTGCGCCACCTGGAGCCGCTGAGCGCCGGCGACATCGCCCGGCTGCGTGCCTTCGCCGCCGATCACGGCGTGCAATGGTGGCTGCAGCCCAAGGGCCCGGACACGGTGAAGCTGCTCGAGGAGGGCGGCGAGCAGCTTTCCTATGCGCTGCCGGATTTCGGCATCACCATGCCGTTCAAGCCGACCGACTTCACGCAGGTGAACCCGCACATCAACCGCGTGCTCGTCTCCCGCGCGCTGCGCCTGCTGGACGTGCAGCCCCACGAGCGCGTGATCGACTGGTTCTGCGGCCTGGGCAACTTCACGCTGCCGCTGGCCACGCAGGCGCGCGAGGTGCTGGGCATCGAGGGCAGCGAGGCCCTGGTGGCCCGCTCGCGCGAGAACTATGCATTGAATCAGGCTGCAGCGCAGGACCATAAAGCGCTGGCAGCTACTGATTTTGTAGCGCGCAACCTGTTCGAGATGACCCCGGAGATGCTGGTGGCCGACGGCGCGGCTGACAAGTGGCTGGTCGATCCGCCCCGCGAAGGCGCGTTCGCGCTGGCCAAGGCGCTCGCCGACATCGAGCAGGCGCGCATCGGCGCCGAGGGCGCGGGCCCGCTGCCCGCCGGGGCCGAAGGCTGGACCCCGCCCAAACGCATCGTCTACGTCAGCTGCAATCCCGCCACGCTCGCCCGCGATGCCGGGTTGCTGGTGCATCTGGCGGGCTACCGCTGCACGGCGGCCGGCATGGTGAACATGTTCCCGCACACGGCGCACGTGGAAAGCATGGCGGTGTTCGACCGCGCCTGAGGGGAGAAAGGGCCGCCGCAGCCGGTGTGCGCCGGCCTGGCCGCGCACGGGGGGAGAGCGGCCCGCTAGCCCTAGCTGCGGTTGCGGTTCGAAGCCGCGTCGCGGGGCTCGGTCTCGATATCGCCGGACCGTTCGGCGCGCTCGGGTTTCTCGACCACCTTGCCGAGCACCGAAGGCGTGCCTTCCAGCTTGTTTTCACGCATGTAGGCGTCCATGTCCTTCCACCCGGCGAACACCGAGGCCTTGGCGGCCTTGGGGTTCAGGGTGTAGCAGTCTTCCAGCCCGCGCAGCGCGTGGCGGCAGGCGCCGCCGATGGCCTTGGCTTCTTCCTCGCGCTGGACGATCCTGGGATCCGGGCCCAGGCCAGGGATCTTGTTGCAGGCGGCCAGCAGCAGGATGCTGCACAGGGCCAGCATGCGCAGTGCGGTGGAGCGGGTTTTGCGATACATGTGCTTGCATTATCGGCACGCCGGCCGCGCTATTGAGGGCTTGGCGGTGCGAAGCGCAAGAAAAAGGCTCCCGAAGGAGCCTTTTTGCCTTGAGGTGGCGCCCGGGAGCGCGCCACGGGGTCAGTCGCGCTCGCCGCCCATGATGCCCAGCAGGGCCAGCAGGCTCTGGAACACGTTGAAGATGTCCAGGTACAGGGCCAGCGTGGCGCTGATGTAGTTGGTTTCGCCGCCGTCCAGGATCTGCTTCAAGTCATACAGCATGTAGGCGCTGAAGATGCCGATGGCAGCGACCGAGATCGCCATCATGCCGACCGAGGAGCCGACAAACACGTTGATGACGGCGCCCACCATGAGCACCAGCGCGCCCACCATCAGCCACTTGCCCATGCCCGAGAGGTCGCGCTTGATCACGCTGGCCAGGCTGGCCATCACGAAGAACACGCCCGCGGTGCCGGCGAAGGCCGTCATGATGAGGTCGGTGCCGTTCTTGAAGCCCAGCACCATGCCGATGAGGCGTGAGAGCATGAGGCCCATGAAGAACGTGAAGGCCAGCAGCACGGGCACGCCGGCTGCCGAACGCTTGGTCTTTTCGATCGCGAACATGAAGGCGAACGCGCCGCCCAGGAACACGATCAGGCCCACGCCGCCGCGCAGCGACTGGGTGATGCCGGTGGCGACGCCGACCCATGCGCCCAGCACCGTGGGGATCATGCTCAGCGCGAGCAGCCAGTAGGTATTGCGAAGCACCTTGTGGCGCTCCTCCTGCGAGATGCCATAGCCCGCAGAGTGCCCCAGGGTGGTGACTTGGTCATTCATCTTGTGTCTCTCCTTGTTGGCCTGCACGACGCAGACAGTGCAAATTCTAGGTGGTGGCGGCTGGAGGCCTTCCAATATCCGCGTCCGGTCACCTACTTTTGGTAAGGGTTCTTTCACCCTGCATGGGGGTGAGGGGGTGGGCGTATGCCGCTATGCTTGCCGTCTTTCCCCCGCCGGCGCGGACTCTCGCGGCCCGGCATTCTTCTCCTTTGCGGGTATACCAATGAAAACCAAGCATGAACTCGAACTGGCCGACGTGAAGGCCATTGCCGCTGCCGCCGAAGCCGAGGCGCTCAAGAACCAGTGGGCCGTGACCATCGCCATCGTGGACGATGGCGGCCACCTGCTGTGGCTGCAGCGCCTGGATGGCGCCGCCGCGGTGTCGTCCCACATCGCCCCGTCCAAGGCCCGCACGGCCGCCCTGGGGCGCCGCGAGAGCAAGGTGTACGAGGACATCGTCAACGGCGGCCGCACGGCCTTCCTGAGCGCGCCCGCCATCGACGGCCTGCTGGAAGGCGGCGTGCCGATCCTCAAGGACGGCCAGTGCCTTGGCGCCGTGGGGGTGAGCGGTGTGAAGTCCACCGAGGACGCGCAGGTGGCGCGCGCCGGCATCGCCGCTCTGGGGCTTTGACGGGATTCCAGGGCGTGGGCCCGCAGGGGGCAGGGGGCTGAAGAGCTTTCAGGTCCTGTGCCCCCCAATGAAAAAACCGGCCCGCGAGGCCGGTTTTTTCATGGCGTGATGGAGAAATCTGGGGCGGGGATGGGACCGCAAAAAAAGCCTGGCTACGCGGGCGAACCCGTTGGCTGGCAAAAACGACCCTTTCGAGCTTGTAGCAAGCCCGGGAGTCGCCCCACGATGAAACTTGGAGCCCGCTGCCAGGGACTACTTGGTCAGGATCAGCTTGCCCAGCTTGGTTGCCTGCAGGCGGTACACCGATCCGTTGTGGCTGATGGCCACGGCCTTCTGGCCTTGCAGCAGGGAGCTGCTGTCCACGGCGGCGGTAGGGGTGTTGGGCTCGGTGCGTTGGCTGGCCAGTCCGTCGGCGTGCGAAACCCCCTTGCTGGCGGAGGCGGGGCGCAGGATCGAAGCGGCGGTCAATGTGGCTTGCATGAGGTTGTTCCTGGTGCGTTGCAGTGCGTTTTGCTAATGATAACGATTCGCAATTACAAGTCAAGCAACAGGAGTGTTTCTTTTTGTTCTTCTGGGTGAGACATTTGATTTCGAATGGTGCGCCGCTGGTTTTGGCGCCGATTTACGCAGTCTCAAGCGGGAAAGTAGGTCAAGCAGCCGGGGGGAAACGGAAACGGTCACGTCTCGGGCGGCGGGTGTCACCCCGCTCCGACGGGAACCGCCCAGGTGTGAACTGATCCCGGATGCGGCGCCGCTGTGGGTCAGTCTTGGCAGAGACCACGGTGGGCTCTCTGCAGGGACCCGCCTATCCACCGCCGGGCGAGCCGCTTCAGAGGATGAAGGAAGCCAGGGCGTTCTCGGCGCCCGAGCGTGTCACTGGGCGACGGAAGAATTTCACATCCCCCGCCGACATCGGGCTGGGCAGGAAAAACGACCCAAAGACGAACAAACCCGGCGCGTCCTCTGCAGCCAATGGTGCAGCGGCCGGGCCGGGCGGGTTTTTGGCGCGCAGGACGCTGGCGGATTGTCTGACTGATTGACTGTCTTCAGGGCGCGGGGTCGGTCACGAAACCGATCTTGCGCACGCCAGCGCGTTGCGCGGCGGCCATGGCCTGGGCCACGCGCTCGTAGCGCACTTCCTTGTCGCCGCGGATGTGCAGATCGGGCTGCGGCTCCTTGGCCGCCTCGACCTGCAGGCGCGGGAAGAGTTCTTCCTCCGTGACCTGCGACTCGTTCCAGTAGTACTTGCCGTCGGCCGATACCGACAGGCGCACCGTCTCGGGCTTGATGTTCTCGGGCTGGTTCGTGGCGCGTGGCAGGTCCACGTTCACCGAGTGCTTCATGACGGGCACGGTGATGATGAAGATGATGAGCAGCACCAGCATGACGTCCACCAGCGGCGTCATGTTGATCTCGTTCATCACGTCATCGGCATCGTCTTGCGTTCCGAAAGCCATGGCTCAGCCGCCTTTCTTCATGGGCAGCACCTTGCCCTGTTCGCCCGCCGCGCTCACGCGGGCGCCGGTGACGAAGTAGGCGTGCAGGTCGTGGGCGAAGCTGTTGAGGCCGCCCAGGATGGACTTGTTGCCGCGCACGAGGGCGTTGTAGCCCAGCACGGCGGGGATGGCCACGGCCAGGCCCAGGGCGGTCATGATCAGCGCTTCGCCGATGGGGCCGGCCACCTTGTCGATGGTGGACTGGCCCGAGGTGCCGATGGCCAGCAGCGCGTGGTAGATGCCCCAGACGGTGCCGAACAGGCCGATGAAGGGGGCGGTGGAGCCGACCGAGGCCAGGATGGCCAGGCCCGACTGCAGGCGCGAGGTGAACTCGTCGATGCAATTGCGCAGGCAGCGGGTGACCCAGTCGCTCACGTCCAGCGTGTCGTGCAGGTGGGCCTTGGTGTTGCGGTGGTGGGCGGTGGCTTCACGGCCTTCCAGCGCCAGGTGGCGGAAGGGGTTGGTAGGGTCCGTGCCCAGCTTGGTCAGGCCGGCGGCGAAGTCCTCGCTGTGCCAGAAGTCCTGCGCGGTGCGGGCGTGCTTCTTGAACTTGATGATGTCCAGCGCCTTGATGAGGATGACGATCCACGAGGCCAGCGACATGGCCAGCAGCAGGATGGCGACGGCGCGGGTGACGAAGTCACCCTGGATCCAGACGTTGGCGATGCCGAATTGCGATTCCATGAGAAAAACTCCCTAAAGCGGTGATTTGCGGTGATTTGGTTATTCGAGAACGAAGTTGACAGGGACCAGGTTCCACATGGTCTCGGGCACGCCGTTGCGTTTGCCGGGCACGAAGCGCCAGCGCATGACGGCTTCCTGGGCCTGTCGGTCCAGCCGGTCGAAGCCGCTGGACTTGTTGATTTCGACCTTCTGGGGCAGGCCGTCGGTGCCGATCAGTACCCGCAGCACCACCTTTCCCTGCTCGCCCATGCGCTTGCTGATGGCCGGATAGCTGGGTTTGGGGTTGTTTAGGTAGGCGGCGTCGCTGGACGGCAGTTCGATCTTGGGCGGCGCGGGGGGCGCTGGAGGAGCTGGCGCCGGTGCGGGCGGGGCCATGGGCGCCTCGATGGGCGGTGCCGGCGGCTGCGGGGTGGTGATGCCCGTGGGGGCATTGGGGGCGGGCGTGGGGTCCGCGATGGCCACCGGCATGGGTGCGGGGCGCGGGGCGGCCTTCGGGGCCGGCTTGGGAGGGGGTGGCGGCGCGGGAGGCGGTGGCGTGACCTTGGGGGGCGCGGGTGGTGCGATGAATTCCGTCAGCAATTCCGCCGGCACGATGACTTCGGCCGCGCGGCGCAGCAGGCCCGACTGCAGGGCCCAGAGGCCCGCAACATGCAGTGCGACGACGGAGCCCACGATCACGGTGTTGCGGCTGAACCCCCCGGGGGTGGCAAAACGATCTGGGTGAGACATAAAAATGATAGCAGCTAGCGCTTGTGGATCAAGCGCTAGCGCCCTAAAAGACCTTGATTATTTGCGAAAGATCCACCAGGCCGAGCCTGCGACGAGGATCAGGCTGCCAGCGAGCGTTGAGAGGAGTTCCATGACTTGCTTTCCAGGATGGAGCTGGCAAGCTGGATCGTTTGCGGCGCTGCCTCATTGTGCAGGGCCGCCACCGGATTCGATGCGCTGCACTGTGCCACCACGTCGCGGGCACAGCTTTCGCAGCATCCGCATTGGGTGGCCACGCCCAGCTCGAACTGGATTTCGTCAAAGCTCATGCCCGCACGTGCGTGGCGGGCAATCTCACGGTCGGAAATCCGGCGGCAAACACAGACGATCATGGCGGCAGGCAGTGTGGCTGGCTGTTGAAGGTGTCGCCATTATAAATAAGAATCTATCGCATTTGCAATAAGCCATTTCTGCCATGAGGGAGAAACCGGCGCAAAGGCGCCGCCTCAGCCGGGGCTGTCTGCGGTGAGCAAGGCTGGCGTGGCGTCTGCCAGCGTGGCGCAGCCGGTGAGCGCCATGGCGATCTCGAGCTCGTCGCGCAGCAGGCGCAGCACGTGGGCGACGCCGGTGGCCCCCGCATTGGCCAGCCCCCAGACGGCCGGGCGCCCCACCAGCACGGCGGATGCCCCCAGCGCCATCGCTTTGAGCACGTCGGTGCCGCGCCGGATGCCGCCATCCACCAGCACCGGCAGTGCGCCGCCCACGGCCTGCACCACGCGCGGCAGGGCGGTGGCCGTGGCCGGGGCGGTGTCCAGCGTGCGCCCGCCGTGGTTGGACACGATGACGCCCGCAACGCCGGCCGCCACGGCCTGGCGCGCATCCGCCGGGTGCAGCACGCCTTTGAGCAGCACGGGCAGCCGGGTCACGGACTGCAGCCACGCCACGTCGTCCCACGTGGGGGCGTGGTGCAGCAGCCCGTCGAACAGCGCGCTCTGGTCCGCGCCGAGGGGTGGGGTGGGCGGCGCCTGCATGCCGGCCAGATTGACGGGGCCGATGCCGGGCGGCAGGCGAAAGCCTGTGCGGCGCTCCCGGTCGCGTGCGCCGCTGGCGGGCGCGTCCACGGTCAGCACCAGGGCTTCGAACCCTGCGGCCTCGGCGCGCTGTGCCAGTGCGCGGGTCAAGCCACGGTCTGACTGCAGGTACAGCTGAAACCACAGCGGACCGCGGCCGGGGTCGGGCAGTACGGCCTGAGCAATGCTCTCCAGCGACACGCTCGCCTGGGTGCTCAGCACCACCCCCGCGCCCAGGGCCGCAGCCGCGTAGGCCATCGCCAACTCGCCGTCGGCGTGGGCCAGGCGCTGAAAGGCGACGGGTGCCAGCAGGATGGGGTGTGCCAGCGTGCGGCCCAGCAGCTGGACGCGGGTGTGCCCACCCGCCAGCGGACGCAGCACGCGGGGCCACAGGGGCAGGGCGTCCCATGCGCTGCGGTTGCTGCGCAGGCTGATCTCATCGGCCGCGCCGCCACTGAAGTAGGCCCAGGCGTTGTCGTCCAGGTGCCGCCGGGCCTGCTGCTCGTGGTCGGCCAGGCTGACGATGCCCGGAGGAAGCGGTTGGCGTGCGGGAACGTGGGTCATGGCAATGAAAAAAGCACCTGGCGCTTGTTCATAGCGCGCAAGGTGCTATCAATAAAGGAGCGAAAGGGGCGACGCTCACACGTCGGCCCACATGCGCAGCAGGTTGTGGTACGTGCCCGACAGGGCGATGACCGAAGGATCCGTTTCACCCACGCTCTGGCGCAGCCGCAGCAGGGCCATGTCCATGTCGAACAAGAGCTGGCGCTGCTCCAGTCCGCGCACCATGCTTTCCACCCAGAAGAAGCTGCTGATGCGGTGGCCGCGGGTGACGGGCGACACCTGGTGCACGGTGCTGCTGGGGTACAGGATCATGTCGCCGGCCGGCAGCTTGATGCGTTTTTCGCCCCAGGCTTCGGTGGCGACCAGTTCGCCGCCGTCGTATTCGTCCGGCGGGGTCAGGAACAGCGTGCACGACAGGTCGCTGCGCACCCAGCAGCTGTCTGCCTTGGAGTGCATGACGGCGCTGTCCACATGGCGGCCATAGAAGTTGGCGCCGTCGCCGTAGTTGTTGAACAGCGGGTTGTAGATGCGCCGGGGCAGGGCGGCCGAGAAGAACAGCGCATTGCGGGCCAGCGCGGCCTTGACGATGCCTTGCAGCTGGGCCGACAGCTCGCTGCCCTGCGCGAGCTGCAGGTTGTTCTTCTGGTGCACGGCCTGGCTGCCCGCGCTGCGGGCGCCATCCACCCAGGGGGTGTCGGCCGCCCAGAGCTTTTGCCGGAACAGGGCGACCTCTTCGGCCGTCAGTACGTCTTGGATGTGCAGGAACATGGGGCCTGATTGTGACTCCGCCCCAGTGAAGGGGCGGAGTCGTTTCGTCAGAACATCGGCACTTTCAGTGCATCAGAAGCGCGTCTTGAGCGACAGCTGCACGGAACGCGCCGTGCCCGGCGTGTAGAAGCCGCGGTACAGGCCGTCCGCATAGGTGCGGTCGAACAGGTTGTTGACGTTGAGCTTCAGCGTGGTCTTGTCGTCGAACGCGTATTCGACCATGGCGTCCATCACCGCGAAGCCGCTGGCGTACACGGCACGCGAGCCTTCGGGGTTTTGCTTGCCGCGGTAGGTCACGCCCGCGCCCACGCGCACCTTGGAGGTGACGGCGTAGGTCGTCCACACGCTGCCGCTGTGCTTGGGCGTGAGGCCTGGGCGGTCGCCCTGCGCCTGGGCACCACCGCCGTTGGCGGGCACCACCACATTGCTGTGGTCGATCTTGGCCGAGGGGATCCAGGTGTGGTTGGCGAACAGTTCCCACTGGGGCGTCAGGCGGCCGGCGAGGTTGAATTCCATGCCGGTGGCGTGGCGCTTGCCGGACAGCAGCTCTTGCTGGGCTGCGGTGTCGGGGTCGGTGTTGCGCTCGTTGTACTTCTGGCTGTAGAACGCGGCCACACCCAGCAGGGCACGGCGCTCGAACAGCTCGAACTTGCTGCCGATCTCGAAGTTGCGGCTCTTTTCAGGGTCGGTGTTGGCCGTGCGCGCCGTGCCGGCGCCGGGGTTGCCGAACTGGTAGGTGTCGCCCGAGGTGTTGTACGAGGTGCCGTACGACACGTAGTACGAGGTCAGCTCGGTGGGCTGGAACAGCAGGCCCACGCGGGGGCTGACCAGGCTGTCGGAGCGGGAGTTGCTCAGCGCGCCGGTGGCGTTCTTGTAGGAAGCCCTGAAGTTGTCGTAGCGCAGGCCACCCACCAGCTTCAGGGTGTCGTTGATCGCGACCGTGTCCTGGAAGTACAGGCCCAGGTTGCGCGAGGTGAAGGTGTTCCACTGCACCGGTGCGCGGCCGTCGGCCACCCAGGCGCCATCGTTGGGCGAGCCCACGGTGGTATTGGGGCGCGGCGTGGTGTTGGCGTAGTTCTGGTTGCGCTTGGCATCGTCGTCGTAGTAGTCGACGCCGGCCAGCACCGCGTGCTTGCGGCCGCCCCAGTTGAAGGTGTTGTTGTAGTCGCTTTGCACCTGCAGCACTTCGCTCTCGCCCAGGCGGCCCTTGGAGCCACGGGTCAGCACGGTGCTGCCATTGATCTGGCCCAGCGTGATGCTGCCGTTCTGAAAGCCGATGGTGCTGGCCAGCAGGTCGCGCTCGTACTTGCCATAGCGCAGGCGCGTGGTCAGCTCGCCGTTGTCGTCGAAGCGGTGGATGTGGCCCAGCGTCACGTACTGCGACGAGGTGTCGTTGTGGTCGCTGGCCAGGCCGTAGTAGTTGCGGGCATCCAGCGGCGTGTTGATCTTGCCGTCGACCACGCGCCAGGGGTGGTTGTACAGCGGACGGCCCTTGGATTCGAGGTAGTACAGGCCGATCGAGAATTCATCGCGCGTGCCGATGCCCCAGGCGAAGGTGGGCGCAATGCCGCGCTTGTCCTGCTTGGCGCCGTAGTTGTCGTACTCCTGCACCATGGCGTTCAGGCGGAAGGCCGCGTTTTCGCCGGTCTTCCAGTTGAAGTCGCCCGTGGCGCGGTGGAACTGGCCAGTGCCGAAGGTGTAGCTGGCTTCGTGCTGGTCGATCAGCAGCGGGTACTTGTTGACCTGGTTGACGATGCCGCCGGTCGAGCCCTTGCCGAACAGCATGGAGGCCGAGCCCTTGAGGACTTCGATGCGGTCGTTGTTGAACGTGTCGCGCTCGATCAGTGGAGCGTCCTTCATGCCGTCCACATAGATGTCACCGGCCAGGCCCAGCGAGAAGCCGCGCATGCGCACGTCTTCTTCACCCGTTTCGCCCGACTGGAAGGTCACGCCCGCCGTGGTGCGCAGCACCTCGCGGAAGTCGTCCTGGTTGCGGTCGTTCATGAGCTTTTCGGTGAACACCGTCACGGACTGGGGGATGTCCTTGATGTCCTGGTTGCCCTTGCCGACGGTGGTCTTCTTGAGCAGCAGGGTGTCCTTGCCTTGCACTTCGGCCGCTTCCTGCACCGTCACGGTGGACATGGTGGCTTCCGGTGTGCCGGACTGGGCCATGGCGCCCATGGAGGCGGCCAGCATCAGGGCGCCCAGGGGCAGCAGGGCCATGTCGGACGATGCGCCGGTGGCGGTGGAAACAGGGGATGCGGTTTGACGCAGCGCGGTGCTGCGGCGCTGAGCGCGTGATTTTGCCAAGATGGACTCCGTCGATGGGGGATGTGCAGGTCGGCGCCCGATGTGCGCCGCAAACGAGCCGGATGCAATGACGCTTGTGAGAAATACGTCACAAAGTCATGCTTCTTCGTGCATCTTTATGTTACATCGAATGAGGGTCATTCTCATTTGCATTGATGTTTACACGCCACACTTTGCCTGGGTACGGACGAAAAAAAGCCGGCAGAGCCGGCTTTTTCGGGGGGCGCGAAGCGCTTACTTGACGTGCTTGCCAATGAGGCCGGCGAGTTCAAACATCGACACCTGGGGCTTGCCGAACAATTCCTTGAGCTTGGCGTCGGCATTGATGTTGCGCTTGTTGGTGGCGTCCTGCAGGTTGTTGGCCTTGATGTAGACCCACAGCTTGCTGATGATCTCCGTGCGCGGCAGCGGTGCCGAGCCCACCACGGCGGCCAGCGCGGGGCTGGGCGTGAGCGCCTTCATGAAGGCAGCGTTGGGGGTGCGCTTCTTGGCGGGGGCAGCAGCCGTCTTGGCTGCGGGGGCTGTTTTTGCCGGAGCTTTTTTTGCAGTTGCCATGTTGGGTTTTCCTTGTTGGAAGTAAATTTTCACCAGCGAAAACTAGGCTGTCCCACTGGCAGGCTGATGCTACTGGGAAAAAAACGCGTTTCCAAGGGAGAAACGGCTTTTTTTGCCTCGATTTGTAGCCGTGGCGCCGCGTGCGGGCCAATAAGTCGCGTGCGCGGCGCTCCTGCCTTGACAAAGCGGTGCGTGTGCACGCGTTTTCCCTATGGCAGCGCATGCCTGGATGGCGTCCGGGAGGTCTGTATGACAATGCCGGACGCACCACGGCGCCGGTGGCCCGCCCGCAGCTGGAAACGGACCGCTGGCGGCAGGTCCCGTCCCGTCTCTTTCCTTCTTTTCCTGTTTGAAAGGCCTTTGAAAATGACCGCTGCACTTCCTGTCGACGCATTCAGCACCTGCGATTTCTGCGATGTGCACAAGGGGGACATGGGCGGGGCCTTTCGTGTGCTGCCCCCGGTCTTCCAGAGCTTTGGCGGTGTGGCTGCGTTCGCGGGCGCGGTCAGCACCGTCAAGTGCCACGAGGACAACACCCACGTGAAGGCCGCGGTGGAATCGCCCGGAGAGGGCCGCGTGCTGGTGGTGGACGGCGGGGCCTCGCTGCGCCGGGCGCTGGTGGGCGGCAACCTGGCTGCCGCCGCGGCACGCAATGGCTGGGCGGGCCTTGTGGTCGATGGCTGCGTGCGCGATCTGGCCGAACTCAATGCGGCCGCCGTGGGCATCCGCGCATTGGCGCTGATGCCGCTGCCCACCGAGCGTCGGGGCGAAGGGCAGCGCGACGTCGCGGTGCAGATCCAGGGCGTCTGGGTGCGGCCGGGCGACTGGCTGTATGCCGACGCAGACGGCATCGTGGTCAGCGCGGGGCCCCTGGCTGCATGAACGGGGGGAGGCCGCAGGCCGTGGGCCGCGCCTCAGCTGGCACGCCGGCCCACGCGCAAGGCAGCGCGTGAGGGCAGGGTGGCCATCAGCACGCTGGCCAGGGCAATGGCAAATGCCGCCCA
Organism: Acidovorax sp. GW821-FHT11A03; assembly: GCF_058809075.1. NCBI lineage: Bacteria > Pseudomonadati > Pseudomonadota > Betaproteobacteria > Burkholderiales > Comamonadaceae > Acidovorax > Acidovorax sp. GW821-FHT11A03. The sequence goes on along the minus strand of NZ_JBXASG010000007.1, from coordinate 156,948 downwards.
TTGCAGGCCTGTGAGCGATTCGCCGAGCACCAGCACGCCCACGAGGGCCGCGCTGACAGGCAGCATCACCGAAAAAACGCCCCCCTGCGCCGCCGGGACGGCCTTGAGGCCGGTCATCCACAGCCAGACCGTCCACACGCAGGCGGCCAGCGCGTAGAACACCAGCAGCGTCCACGTGCCCCAGCCCACGGCGGCAAAGTCGAATTGCCAGGCCGCATACAGGCCGAAGGGGGTGGACAGCACGAAGCCCCACAGGTTGATGAGCGAGGTGATGCGTTTGGGCCCGAGGCTGCCCGTGAGCTTCTTTCCGATCACCGTATAGGCGGCCTCGCACACCACGGCACCCACCAGAAGCAAGGGGCCCAGCCATGCCAGATCTTGCATGTTTTGGGCATCTGGCGTTTGTGCAATGTGCGCTGAATGCTCTTGTGTTGATAGCGAAAACAAGACAATGCCGGCCACTGCGCAGGCCACGGCCGCCCAGGTGCGCGGCGCGACCTTCTCGCGCAGGAAGACCCAGCCCATCACGGCCACCGCAGCAGGTATCGCGGCCAGGGTGACGCCGGCCGAGACGGCGTTGGTCAGGCTCACGCCGTACAGCATGCAGACGGTGAACAGGAAGTTGCCCAGAAACGATTGCAGAAACAGCAGCCGCCGGGTTTGCCGTGTGAGCGGGGGTTCCTCCACAGGCTTTCTGAGCCAGTGCAGCATCGCCAAGCCGCCAATGCCAAAGCGCAGCCATGCGAGCAGGAACACGGGCAGTGCCGTCGCCAGGGGCTTGGACAGTGCCACATAGCTGCCGACCAGCGCCATGCTGAGGGCCAGGCACACGTAGGCGAAGGGGCGGCTGGGCGTGGTGTTCACTAGACTGGTGATCGTTCAACGAAAAAGAGTGCGCATCATGCCCGACGAATCCGTGCCCGCCCCCCCCGCACGCCATGTCTTTGTCTATGGAACGCTGCGGCGCGGCGGCACCAACGACATCAACCGCCTGCGGCCGGCGCCAAGGTTCATCGGGATGGCCCGGGTGGCGGGCAGCCTCTATCACCTCGGGGGGTATCCCGGCATGACGCTGGGTGGAGGGCGGTGGGTGACCGGCGAGGTCTATGCCATCGCGCCGGCCCTGGAATCCGTTCTGGACGAGATCGAGGACCTGGGCGCCAATCCGAGCGACGAATATGCCAAGCGCGACATCGTGGTCGAGGTCGAAGGACGCAGCGTTTCCTGCCTAGTCTATGAGGTCAACCCGAGGTACGTGGAGTCCGCCCAGCGCATCGCCGGGGGGGATTGGCTGCAGGCTCTGCAGCCGCCAGCCGATTCTTGATCAATCTTTTGCAATGCGGAAATTGGATTTCATGATTTGGAATACGATAGATGTTGCATTGCCGCAATTTTTCTCGATATGAGAAATCAATTTCTGTATTGAGAAATGTTGTGTGTAAGCTGTTGTTTTGAAAGAAGAAAATTTATCTCTTCTATAAGACATAAGAGCTTGCGCAGGTCTTATAGAAGACTTAAAGTTGTCCCCAAGGGCAGCACGCAGCAGCCCGGCGTTTTCAACCAACCCCTGGAGTGATCTCATGCCCCAATCCCTCAACGAACAACTGAGCCGCGAACAGCAAATTGCCGCCCTGGAAAAAGACTGGGCGACCAACCCCCGCTGGAAGGGTGTGAAGCGCGGCTACTCCGCCGCTGACGTGGTGCGCCTGCGCGGCTCGCTGCCCATCGAGCACACGCTGGCCAAGCGTGGCGCTGAAAAGCTGTGGGACAAGATCAACGGCGGCGCCAAGAAGGGCTACGTGAACGCGTTTGGCGCCATCTCCGCCGGCCAGGCCATGCAGCAGGCCAAGGCAGGCCTCGAAGCCGTGTACCTGTCGGGCTGGCAAGTGGCCGCCGACGGCAACACCAGCGAAACGATGTACCCCGACCAGTCGCTGTACGCGTATGACTCGGTGCCGACCATGGTCCGCCGTATCAACAACACCTTCAAGCGTGCCGACGAAATCCAGTGGGGCCGTGGCATCAACCCCGGCGACAAGGAATTCATCGACTACTTCCTGCCCATCGTGGCCGATGCGGAAGCCGGTTTCGGCGGCGTGCTGAATGCGTTCGAACTGATGAAGAACATGATCCAGTCGGGCGCCGCAGGCGTTCACTTCGAAGACCAGCTGGCGGCCGTGAAGAAGTGTGGCCACATGGGTGGCAAGGTGCTGGTGCCCACGCAGGAAGCCTGCGAGAAGCTGATTTCCGCACGCTTCGCGGCCGACGTGATGGGCGTGTCCACCATCGTGCTGGCCCGCACCGACGCCGAAGCCGCCAACCTGATCACGTCCGACCACGACGCCAACGACAAGCCTTTCCTGACTGGTGAGCGCACGCAAGAAGGCTTCTACCGCGTCAAGAACGGCCTGGAGCAAGCCATCAGCCGTGGCGTGGCCTACGCCCCCTACGCCGACCTGGTGTGGTGCGAAACCGGCGTGCCGGACATCGGCTTCGCCCGTGAATTCGCCCAGGCCGTGCACGCCGCTTGCCCCGGCAAGCTGCTGTCGTACAACTGCTCGCCATCGTTCAACTGGAAGAAGAACCTCAACGACAAGCAGATCGCTTCGTTCCAGGAAGACCTGTCGGCACTGGGCTACAAGTACCAGTTCATCACGCTGGCCGGCATCCACATCAACTGGTTCAACACCTTCCAGTTCGCCCATGCATATGCCCAGGGCGAAGGCATGAAGCACTACACCGAGATGGTGCAAGAGCCAGAATTCGCAGCACGCGAAAAGGGCTACACCTTCGTGTCGCACCAGCAGGAAGTGGGCGCAGGCTACTTCGACGACGTGACCACGGTGATCCAGGGCGGCTCGTCCTCCGTGAAGGCCCTGACGGGTTCGACCGAAGAAGAGCAGTTCCACTGATCTGTGGTCAAGTGACACGAGGATTGAAAATCCTTGTGTCGGTGGTGTAGTTCTTCCCAGGACCACCAATCAGCATGCACCCCAGCGCCCGCTAAAGGGCTCTGGGGTATTTGTCACTTCTTCAACTTTTTTACGATTAACTGTGAGTCAAGAATTGAGAGGGCGCTTACTGCTCTGGATATCCGCTCTAGTTGATGCGCAATCCTGTCTAGAGTTGGCGGCGCGCTTGCTGTATGCGGCGGAAGCTGACGCAATCTTGGCGACCGAAAGGGCTCAGCATCAGCATTATGAAGCGCAAACAGGGCGGCCATACTCTCGTCTAGTGGCTTACGCGGATGATGCTGTAGTGCTCGCTAGCTACGACCGCGTATTGCCGTTGCCGCGCGAATGTTCCGAGGCTGCGATGCATCTGAACAAACTGGCTGCGGTGTACTTCATGCAGCTATACAACAGCGGTTATGCGGACGGTGATCAAGTGGCGGGCAACAAGTCTCCAGAGATTAAGGCACTAAGAGAAGAACTTGAAGTAGCCGCGTTTCCTGTGCGGGAAGAACTGCTGCGATTTCGAAGCTGGCTAGCTGCGGTCGAAGATTTCCGCAATGATGCGGTAGCGCATGCACAAGGAAACGCATTTGCTGTGCAGCACAGGTCGCAAGGAGTTTCCATGACTGTTCCCGTGATGACGCCAATACAGTGCGTTGAGTTGAGCGAAGTTATTCAGCGTCTGCTGCCTGAGATTGAGAGAAGGTACCATCTCCTCTCTCCCGACTCTTAGGGCTACTCGGCCTAACGCGGCAGCTAGACGCTCGCATCCCCTCAAACTCCGGGATTCCATAGATTTTGTGTGACGTGACCGAGGTGATCCAGGACGGTTCGCAGCGTGAAGGCCCTGACGGGTTCGACCGAAGAAGAGCAGTTCCACTGATCCGGCGTCCCCCGCACAGGGGGATGGGGAGACAGCAAGACAAGAAGCCACCCTGCGGGGTGGCTTTTTTCATGGGGTTTCGCCGCAGCTTCCACCGCTCCTCGAATGGCAGGCGCAGTGAGGTGCCCGCTCTACGGGGCGAAGGTGGGCACTACCGCCGTCACGGCGCAGCTTGCGCGGTGGGCGCGCGGGCGATGGCCGACACATCGCAATCAATGGCGCCCAGCGTCGACGAGACGGTGGCGTCCGATGCGCCGGGAGGCAAGGCAAGCGTCCACTCCAGATCGTAGTAGTTGGACCCCAGGTACCTGTGGTGCGCGGATACCAGCGGCTTCTTGATGCTGGCGCCTTGGAGTACCCAGCTTTCTGGCTCCTGCATCGGATAGTCCCTGCCGCAGCGCAACGCCACGCGCAGGGTGATTTCCGGTTGGTGCGCAAGTGCGATAGTCAGCCCGCCTTCAAGCCGTGCCGGCAGGTACGTCATGTAGTCGAGCTTGCTGTCCGATGTGACACTGTGCGTGGCGATGCCGTTGATCTTGATGCCCAGCGGTCTTACTGCATGGATATCCGTCTCGCCGACGGAATCGACGATCTCCAGCCCCTTCGTGAAATCAAACCTCGCCGCATCCTGCCGGGAGTGGATGAAATAGTCCTGAGACTGCGGGGTTGCCGGGGCGCATGAAGGCAACTGGAATGTCCTGTTCGTGGCATCGCGCACCAGCATGGAGCTCAGGCCTGCAATGTCGGCCTGGCATATGCCCCGGTCGGCCAGGGCTGTGCGCAGGTCGTTCAGGTATCTGTATGTATATCCCGGGATCTTGAAGCCCGCCTCTTCCAGCTTCGGGAAGAACAAGGGGGCCACCAGGAGGTCGTACTTTCCGCGTTTTTCAAGCTGGCCATAGAAAAGTACGTGCGCCGAAAGGACCAGCACGAAGGCTGCGACAGCCAGGCCGTGAAAGCGCAGGCTGGAGAGCAGCAGCCTGTCGCTTGCGCGTGCCAGCCCGAAAGCAGCCAGCAAGGCAAGCCAGGGATGTATGACGTCCAGGTGCCAGAAGGCTCCCTGGCTCAGGAACGCCATGGACATCGCGAACCAGAGCACCGTGGTGGCCCATATCCAGCGAATGGTGCGGTCCGTGCGGCAGGCGGCGATGCTCAGCAGGAGTCCGGCCAGCATCACCGCGAGCAGGATTCCCGTGAGGATTTTCAAGGGTGCTATGGCAGGCTCTATCGCCGCGATGGTGCTGTAGGGCATCAGGAGGACGTCGTGCCACTTGCCGACATCCAGGAGATTGGTGAGCCACCCCTGGGTGGGTTGCGCTGCGGCTGGATGGGGTGCTGTGGATTGGAGTTTTTCCACGATGCCTGACTTGACGGCCCACAACGCCGTCATGCCGATGATGACGAGCACGGTGGTGATCGTCTTGGGGCTTGAGAGCACACGAGGGTTCAGCAGCACGTAGGCTGCAAAACCCACGAGCAGCGGTGCGGCAGAGGGATGGATCTGCACCAGCAGGAATGCAACGAGGGGAAGTGCCAGCCAGTCGTGGCGGCGATGTTGCACGAGCTGGATGAACAGACCCAGAACCACGTTGCTGAGTGTCATGACCAGTGCTGGATTCCAGGCGCTGTGGGTATACAGCGATGAAAAGACCGGGAATGCCAGCACGGCGTAGGCAAGCGCACACCGCGGGCCGAAACAGGCGCTGATGTTCCTCCACAGGTACCACACCGACAACGCGAAGAGGATGCCGAAGGCGATGAATACGGAAACTTCGCTGTCCCGGATCAGCAGGGGTGCCGCGAGCAGATAGTAAAACCCGGGGGGCAGGCTCAGGCGTTCTCCAAAAAGTGGAGGGCCGCGCAAGGGCCATTCGCCGTTGTGAATCAGCTTCCGTGCAATTTCCATGTCCCTGATCTGATCCGGGCCGTGGAACGTGATGTCGTAAAAATAGATCTGGATCGCGCCCAGCAGCGCGATGAAGAGCAGTGCAATCCAATGACTCGGCGATCTGTCGGCAGATGGAGGGGGTGCTGTCGGCATGTCTTCTGTTTCCATGTGGATGTTCTTGGCAGACAGCTATCTGCCGTGTGGCATCAACGGGACGGGGCTTTCTGGGTGAAGGTCCAGGCGTTGTTCAGAACAAAATTGTTGAGTGCGACGGCGCCCACGGCGAAGAAGGCTCCCCATCCGTACCACAGGCCCAGATAGTCCGTGAACAGCTTGATGATGAGGATGTTCAGGCCCAGTCCGATCACCGAGACGATGCAGTACTTGACGAGCGATGCCCAATAGCTTCCGGTGAAGCCGAACGTCCATATCCTGTTCATTGCGTAGGAGATCAGCAGCGCCACCAGAAACCCGGCGGTGGTGGCGACGACAGGGCCCGCGAAATCGAATTCCACCAGGAGGAAGAGCGTGGACATGTGCGACACCGCCCCGATAACGCCCACGACGCCGTAGCGAAGGAGCTTTGATAGCTTTGGCATGGCAGTGGCGGGTATCCGTAATTGTGAGTGTGGGCTTGCGGCAGGCGGTGGCGGAAGGGCTGTTGCCACAAAGGTTTGCTTTCACCGGCCGTCTGCTGGCATGCCATGGATGGTGTTCCCGTGCCAGGCACAGTGGCGCTGCCCTGGCGGCACCGGTGCTTATCGGGTCAAGGCCCGTCCTTGGGCAGTTCCGTGGAAACGATGTATCGCGGGCGGTACTTCACTTCGTCATAGATGCGTGCCAGGTATTCGCCAATGATTCCCAGGCCCATCATCAGAAAACTGCCGATGATCAGCAGCAGCAGTATGACCGTGGTGAATCCGTCAACCGCCATTCCACTCAGTTTCATGTAAATGGTGTGCATGCCCAGGAGCACAGAGAAACACAGAAATACCGCGCCGAAAATCGTGATCAGGTGCAGGGGGAAGGAGCTAAAACTGGTGACTGCCACGGCCGCAAGGCGGATCAATCCGAAGACGGACCAGCCGGAGTCTCCAGCGACCCGCGGTTCCACTTCGAAAGGAATCTGGATCGAGCGGAAACCCATCCAGCTCACCATGCCCCTGAAGAAAACGTTGCGCTCCTTCATGGTGAGATAGGCGTCGACAACCCGCCGGTCCAGCAGTTTGTAGTCTGAGGCACCCTTGAGGTCGTGGCCGGAGAACACCCTCAATATGAAGTAGAAGAGCTTGGCGCGTGCCGCAGACAGGCGGGTTTCGTCGCCCCTGTTCGATTTGACGGCCTCCACGATGTCGACCGTGCCGCTGCGCCATGTTTCGATCATCTGGGGCAGCAGGGAAGGGGGGTGCTGCATGTCTCCATCCATGATGACAACCGCCTTGCCCCTGGCGGCTTCCATTCCCGCGGAGACCGCGGCCTCCTTTCCAAAGTTGCGGCTCAGCTTCAGGGCCCTCAACTGCGGAATTTTCTGGGAGATGGCGCTGAGCTGGCCCCAGGTGTCATCGCGAGACCCGTCATCCACCACCACGATTTCCCAGGAAGATGCTGTCGCGCTGAGGAATCTATCCACTTCGTGCAGCGTGACGTGGATTCCCTTTTCTTCGCAGTAGACCGGGATGACGACGGAAATCTCTGGGTGCATAAACGTTCTCATAAGCCAATGGGCCCGTGGCGGCTGGTCTGCAGGGCGGGCGTGCGTTGCACGGGCTGAGCGCGCGGTCGTGTCCTGGCAAGAGCACTGGCGGCCCTTGCAGGCAAGTCAAGTCACGCGCCAATACACACAGGGGCATCTTCGCCAGGCATCTGGGCGTGGTATCGCTGTCGTTTCGAGTGCTGCCTGCGCTCGCGCGCATTACTGCATTACTGCATTACTGTCTCACATTTTGGCGAGCCGCCAGGCATCACGCGGTGTTCGCGAGGGCGGTGGCGTGTATTTGCAACGCAACTGTGTGGCGCAAAAACCATTGAACCCCGGGTAAACGCCGGCACAAATGGAGGATCCAGGGCGGCAGGGGTAAAATGAAGGCAAATTCACTGCACAAGAGCGAGAAAGGCAATCTGGTTATGACACCGCGAACTACATCGGAGATGTTGACCGGCCGTTGAGGCTGGCTGTTCGCGCCTGCACGAGATTGCACACCTCCTCCAGAAAGCGCGGACCCGTTCCGCGCTTTTTTGTTTTTGGGCCTGGCGCGTGCCCGCACCCATTGCACTGATCGAAAAGAAAGAGTTATCCCATGATTCACATCACGCTTCCCGACGGCTCGCAGCGCGAATTCCCGGGTCCGGTCACGGTGGCCGAAGTGGCCGCATCCATTGGTTCGGGCCTGGCCAAAGCCGCCCTGGCCGGCAAGATTGGCGACAAGGTGGTGGACACCAGCTACCAGATCACGGCCGACAGCCCGCTGGCGATCGTGACGGCCAAGGATGCCGATGGGCTGGAAGTCATCCGCCACTCCACGGCCCACTTGCTGGCCTATGCCGTCAAGGAATTGTTCCCCGAGGCGCAGGTGACCATCGGCCCGGTGATCGAAAACGGCTTCTTCTACGACTTCGCGTACAAGCGTCCTTTCACGCCTGAAGACCTGGTGGCCATCGAAAAGCGCATGGCCGAGCTGGCCGCCAAGGACGAACCCGTGGTGCGGCGCGTGCTGCCGCGCGACGAAGCCGTGGCCTACTTCAAGGGCCTGGGGGAGCACTACAAGGCCGAGATCATTGCCAGCATCCCCAGCAATGAAGATGTGAGCCTGTACCGCGAAGGCAATTTCGAAGACCTGTGCCGTGGCCCCCACGTGCCCAGCACGGGCAAGCTCAAGTTCTTCAAGCTCATGAAGGTGGCAGGCGCCTACTGGCGCGGCGACCACCGCAACGAGATGCTGCAGCGCATCTATGGCACGGCCTGGACCTCCAAGGAGGAGCTGCAGCAATACCTCACGATGCTGGAAGAGGCCGAGAAGCGCGACCACCGCAAGCTTGGCCGCGAACTGGACCTGTTCCACATGGACGAGCATTCGCCGGGCACGGTGTTCTGGCACCCCAAGGGCTGGGCGCTGTGGCAGGAGGTGGAGCAGTACATGCGCCGCGTGTACCGCAACAACGGCTACCAGGAGGTCAAGGGGCCGCAGATCCTGGACAAGAGCCTGTGGGAGAAAACGGGCCACTGGGACAAGTACCGCGACAACATGTTCACCACCGAATCGGAAAAGCGCGAGTACGCGCTCAAGCCGATGAACTGCCCCGGCCACATCCTGATCTACAAGCAGGGCATCAAGAGCTACCGCGACCTGCCGCTGCGCTACGGCGAGTTCGGTGCCTGCCACCGCAACGAGCCCACGGGCGGCCTGCACGGCATCATGCGCGTGCGCGGCTTCACGCAGGACGACGGCCACATCTTCTGCACCGAAGAACAGGTGCTGGAAGAGTGCGCCAACTACACGGCGCTGGTGCAGAAGGTCTACAAGGACTTCGGCTTCACCGACATCATCTACAAGGTGGCCACGCGGCCCGAGGCGCGCATCGGTACCGATGAATCGTGGGACCGCGCCGAGAAGGCACTGATGGATGGCCTGCGCCATTCGGGCTGCGAGTTCGAGATCGCCGAAGGCGAGGGCGCCTTCTACGGGCCCAAGATCGAGTACACGCTCAAGGACGCGCTGGGCCGGCAATGGCAGTGCGGCACGATGCAGATCGACCCCAACCTGCCCGAGCGCCTGGACGCCGAGTACGTGGCCGAAGACGGCAGCCGCAAGCGCCCGTTGATGCTGCACCGCGCCACGGTGGGCAGCATGGAGCGCTTCATCGGAATGCTGATCGAGCACTATGCGGGCGCATTCCCGGTGTGGCTTGCGCCCGTGCAGGTTTCGGTGCTCAACATCACCGATGCGCAGGCCGATTACTGTCGCGAAATTGCTGCAAAGCTGCAAAAAGCGCTGCCGAATCAAGACCTTAGGGTGGCGGTCGATCTGCGCAATGAGAAGATTACGTATAAAATACGTGAGCATTCGTTGCAAAAGCTGCCATACATCCTCGTCGCGGGCGACAAGGAAAAGGCCGCAGGCGCCGTTGCAGTACGCGGCCGGGGCAATCGTGACCTCGGAGTGATGTCCATCGAAGCGTTCGCTGAGCTGATCGCCCAGGACATCGCCACCAAAGCCTGAGTTTGATTCAAAACGTGCTTTGTCGCATGCCAGCTGTGCGGTTGTAGCTACATTTTTTGTAGTATTTTGATTGAAGGAAGATAGCCATCGCTACTGAATTTCGTGATCGTCGCCACCGTGAAGAGCGCAAGCACCGCCTGAACCGTGAAATCATGGCCCCGGAAGTCCGTCTGTCCGGGCCAGAGAATGAGCCTTTGGGCGTGGTCAGCCTCATGGAAGCCCTGCGCATGGCAGGCGAGCTGGATGTGGATCTGGTGGAAATCGCTGCCACAGCGAACCCGCCGGTGTGCCGCCTGATGGACTACGGCAAGTTCAAGTACCAGGAGCAAAAGCGCGCTGCGGAGGCGAAGGCCAAGCAGACGGTGATCGAGATCAAGGAAGTCAAATTCCGTCCGGGCACGGACGATGGCGACTACAACATCAAGATGCGCAACATCCGCCGCTTCCTGGCCGATGGTGACAAGTGCAAGATCACGCTGCGTTTCCGTGGCCGTGAAATCACCCACCAGGAACTGGGTCTGGCGCTGCTCAACCGCATTCGCGATGAGCTGGCCGATTCCATCATCATCGAGCAGTTTCCCAAGCTGGAAGGCCGCCAGATGATCATGATGATCGCGCCGGGCAAGAAGAAGCCTGCTGCACCCAAGCCGGCAGCCGCTGAAAGCACGCCTTCGGGCAGTGCGGCCTGAGCGGCCCGCGCAGAAGAGACAGAGATTTGCCTGGGGTGGCCCGCAAGGGACACTTCCGGCGATAGGCAGTGCGAAGGCACTGCCGCACAGCCGGTGAATACCGGCTGAAAAAGTGGCTCGGGGCCAACAAGTTTGCAGATCGGTTTGCAAACGCCTCACGAGCACAACGAAAAGGAGCATTCACATGCCCAAAATGAAGACCAAGAGCAGCGCGAAAAAACGTTTCCGCGTTCGTCCCGGTGGCACCGTCAAGCGCGGTCAAGCCTTCAAGCGTCACATCTTGACCAAGAAGACCACCAAGAACAAGCGCCACCTGCGTGGTGCAGTTGCTGTGCATGAGACCAACATGGGCTCTATCGCACAAATGCTGCCCGGTGCTGGCCTTTAATAACGACGAACAAGGAGTACTCACATGCCTCGCGTCAAACGTGGTGTAACGGCCCGTGCCCGTCACAAGAAAGTTCTCGCCCTCGCCAAGGGCTTCCGTGGTCGCCGCGGTAACGTCTTCCGCATCGCCAAACAGGCGGTAATGAAGGCTGGGCAATATGCCTACCGTGACCGCCGCACCAAGAAGCGCGTGTTCCGCCAGCTGTGGATCGCCCGTATCAACGCCGCTGCCCGTGAACTGGGCCTGACCTACAGCCAGTTCGCCAACGGCCTGAAGAAGGCATCCATCGAGATCGACCGCAAGATGCTGGCCGACCTCGCAGTGCACGACAAGGCTGCCTTTGGCAGCATCGTGGAGCAAGTCAAGGCCAAGCTGGCTGCTTGAGTTCACGATGAGCTGCTATCTTTTTGATAGCTGCTTGCGCAATAACAGCAAGGGCTAGGGCTTGAAAAGGCGCTAGCCCTTGTTCATTTTCAAGAGTCGATATGAACGAGTTGGATTCCCTGGTCGAGAGCGCGACGCAACTGTTTGCCCAAAGCGCCACCCCTGCTGATCTGGAAAATGCCAAGGCGCAGTTCCTGGGCAAGTCGGGTCGCGTGACCGAGCTCATGAAGGGCATGGCGCAGCTGTCGGTGGATGAGAAGAAGTCCCGCGGCGCCGCCATCAACGTCGCCAAGCAGGCCATCGAGGCCGCGCTCACCGCGCGCCGCCAGGCATTGGCCGATGCGGAACTGCAGGTCCAGCTCAAGGCAGAGGCCCTGGACGTGAGCCTGCCAGGGCGCCAGCGCGGGCAGGGCGGCCTGCACCCCGTGTCGCTCACGCTCGAGCGCATCGAGGGCATCTTCGGCTCCATGGGTTTCGACGTGGCCCAGGGCCCCGAGATCGAGACCGACTGGTTCAACTTCACCGCACTGAACACGCCGGAAGACCACCCCGCGCGTTCCATGCACGACACCTTCTACGTGGAAGGCGGCACCCCCGAGGCGCCCAACCTGCTGCGCACGCACACGAGCCCCATGCAGATCCGCCACGCGGTGCAGCATGTGAAGAAGCACCGCGCGCTGCTCGACGCCGGCCAGCCCATGCCCGAGATCCGCGTCATCGCGCCGGGACGCACCTACCGCGTGGACAGCGATGCCACGCACTCGCCCATGTTCCACCAGTGCGAAGGCCTGTGGATCGGCGAGAACGTGAGCTTCAAGGATCTGAAGGTGATCTTCACGGCGTTTTGCCGCACCTTCTTTGAAAGCGACGACCTGGTGCTGCGCTTTCGCCCGAGCTTCTTCCCCTTCACCGAGCCCAGCGCCGAGATCGACATCCAGTTCCAGACCGGCCCGCTCGCCGGCCGCTGGCTGGAAGTGGCCGGCTCCGGCCAGGTGCACCCGAACGTGGTGCGCAACATGGGTCTGGACCCCGAAAAATACATCGGCTTTGCCTTCGGCATGGGCCCCGACCGCCTGACCATGCTGCGCTATGGCGTGAACGACCTGCGCCTGTTTTTTGACGGCGACATCCGTTTTCTGTCGCAGTTCCAGTAACCAGCAGGGCCGGACGGCTGCCATTCGGGCAGCCCGGCGGTCCGCCCAGCCGTTTTCACCCTGGCGCATGTGTCCTGAGAGGCCGCGCAGGGTAGTTTCCGTATACGACCCCGTACAAGAGTTCGACTATGCAATTCCCTGAATCCTGGTTGCGTGAGTTCTGCAACCCACCCCTTTCGACCGCCGAGCTGGCCGAGACGCTGACCATGGCCGGCCTGGAGGTGGAGGAGCTGCGCCCCGTGGCGCCGCCGTTCGCGAAGATCGTCGTAGGCGAGATCAAGGAAGCCGTGCAGCATCCCGATGCCGACCGCCTGCGCGTGTGCCAGGTGGACGTGGGGCAGGGCGCCCTGCTCAACATCGTGTGCGGCGCACCCAATGCGCGCGTGGGCATCAAGGTGCCCTGCGCCCTGGTGGGCGCCGAGCTGCCGCCGGGCGACGACGGCAAGCCCTTCCTGATCAAGGTCGGCAAGCTGCGCGGTGTGGAAAGCCAGGGCATGCTGTGCTCGGCGCGCGAGCTCAAGCTGTCGGAAGACCACGGCGGCCTGCTCGAACTTGATGCCTCCGCGCCCGTGGGCCAGGACATCCGCGAGCACCTGAACCTGGACGACACGCTGTTCACACTCAAGCTCACGCCCAACCTGGCGCACTGCCTGAGCGTGTACGGCATCGCCCGCGAAGTCTCCGCGCTGACCGGCGTGCCCCTCTCGCAGCCGGCCTTCCCGGCAGTGGCCTCCAAAGTCCCGGACACCCTGGCCGTGAAGATCAGTGCCCCTGACCTGTGCGGCCGTTTCAGCGGCCGCGTGGTGCGCAACGTGAACACCCGCGCCACCACGCCGCAGTGGATGCTCGACCGCCTGGCGCGCTGCGGCCAGCGCGGCGTGTCGCCGCTGGTGGACATCTCCAACTACGTGATGTTCGAGCTGGGCCGTCCCTCGCACATCTTCGACCTGGACAAGATCCATGGCGGGCTGGATGTGCGCTGGGGCAAGGCGGGCGAGTCGCTCAAGCTGCTCAACGGCAACACCATCACCGTCGACGAAAAGGTCGGCGTGATCGCCGACAGCCAGCAGGTCGAGTCGCTCGCCGGCATCATGGGCGGGGACGCCACCGCCGTCTCGGACGACACCAAGCACATCTACATCGAGGCTGCCTTCTGGTGGCCCAAGGCAGTGGCCGGGCGTTCGCGCCGCTACAACTTCTCGACCGATGCGGGCCACCGCTTCGAGCGCGGCGTGGACCCTGCGCTGACGGTGGAGCACATCGAGCGCATCACCCAGCTGGTGATCGACATCTGCGGCACGCCCGAGACGGCCTGCGGCCCGATGGACGACCAGCGCGTGAACCTGCCCGTGCCCCAGCCCGTCACGCTGCGCGTGGCGCGCGCGGCCAAGGTCATCGGCATGCCGCTCACGCAGGTGCAGTGCGCGGACGTGTTCAGGCGCCTGGGCCTGCCGTTCACGGAAGGCGATGGCACTCTCACCGTGGCGCCACCGGCCTACCGCTTCGACATCACCATCGAAGAAGACTTGATCGAAGAGGTTGCGCGCATGGTGGGTTACAACAACCTGCCCACGACGCCGCCGCTGGCCCCCATCACCCCCAAGCTGCCGCCCGAGGCCACGCGCAGCCCGTTCGCCGTGCACCGTACGCTGGCGGGCCTGGGCTACCAGGAAACCATCAACTTCAGCTTCGTGGAAGAGCGCTGGGAGCGGGAGCTGGCGGCCAACGTGCAGCCCATCAAGCTGCTCAACCCCATCGCCAGCCAGATGAGCGTGATGCGCTCGAGCCTGCTGGGCTCGCTGCTGCAGGTGCTCAAGTTCAACCTGGATCGCCGCGCCGAGCGCGTGCGCGTGTTCGAGCTGGGCCGTGTGTTCCTGCGGGATGCCAGCGTGGCCAACACCGACACCACGGTGGAAGGCTTTCACCAGCCCATGCGCGTGGCCGGTCTGGCTTATGGACCCAACGATGCGCTCCAGTGGGGCCGCAAGGAGCAGTCGATCGACTTCTTCGATGTGAAGGGCGATCTCGAGGCCTTGCTGGCGCCGCTGCAAGCCACGTTCGAGCCGGCCGTCCATCCTGCGATGCACCCCGGCCGTTGCGCGCGGGTGCTCCTCAACGGGCGGGCCGTGGGTTTCGTGGGCGAGCTGCACCCGCAGTGGCGCCAATCGTGGGAGCTCCCGCAAGCGCCGGTGATGTTTGAACTCGAACTGGATGCTGTATTGCAGCGTGCAGTGCCCCAATTCAAGTCCGTGGCCAAGCACCAGTCCGTCGAACGTGATCTGGCGGTGGTGGTCGCTGAGCGGGTCACCCATGCCGAGGTCATGGCGGCGGTCCAGCAAGCGGTGCCCGGCGCAATGCTGCGTTCGGCCGTGCTGTTCGATGTGTACCGGCCCAAGGCGCTGCGTGCGGGCGAAGATGCACCCGCCGGTGGCCTGGCTCCTGGGGAGAAGAGCCTGGCGGTGCGCCTGACTCTGGGCAGCGACGAGGCGACGCTCACCGAGGCCGAGATCGATGCCGCTGTTCAAGCGGTGGTGGGGCAATTGGCCCAGCGCATGGGCGCACGGCTGCGTGTCTGATGATGTTCAAGGGAGCTGACGCCATGATCGAATTCGCCGTCGAAAGCCTGGAAACGCCAGCGCTGACCAAGGCACAACTGGCCGATCTGCTGTTTGACCAGATTGGCTTGAACAAGCGCGAGTCCAAGGACATGATCGACGCATTCTTCGACCTGATCTCGCAGAGCCTGGTGGAGGGCAAGGATGTGAAGTTGTCGGGTTTCGGCAACTTCCAGATTCGCACCAAGGCACCACGGCCCGGGCGCAACCCGCGCACGGGCGAGGCCATTCCGATCAAGGCACGCCGCGTGGTGACGTTTCACGCCAGCAGCAAACTCAAGGAACAGATCCAGACGGCTGCCGGATCGTGAATTTGTGCCGTTTTTGTGACCAGAATGTTGCCGATGACTGGCGGTCCGTGCGCGTCTGCAGTACGCTAGCTGGCTGACCGGTTTGAATCCACCACCCATGGGCACCCCCCTTCCTTCGATCCCCGCCAAGCGCTACTTCACGATTGGTGAGGTCGCGGAGCTTTGTGGCGTCAAGCCCCATGTATTGCGTTACTGGGAGCAGGAGTTCACTCAACTGCGCCCGATGAAGCGGCGTGGCAACCGGCGCTACTACCAGCATCATGAAGTGCTCATGATCCGCCGCATCCGGGACCTGCTGTATGACCAGGGGTTCACCATCAGTGGCGCGCGCAATCGCCTGCAGGAGCTTGCGCATCCCGCCCGTGATGAGGCAGGGGCCGACGGCGCGATGAACGGGTTTGATTCCGAGATGCCCAGCATGCTGGTGGACAGTGCACGCGATCTTTCCATCGATGCGATGGGCATCACGCTGGACTCCAATGCGGTGCGCAAAGAATTATTTGAAATTCGGGCGCTACTTTCTCTGGGTTGACCTTTTTTCTGCATATAATCTAAGTCTTGTCGGCGTGTAGCGCAGCCTGGTAGCGCACTTGCATGGGGTGCAAGGGGTCGCGAGTTCGAATCCCGCCACGCCGACCATTGTTAGCAAAAGCCCAGAACCGAAAGGTTCTGGGCTTTTTTGCTTGGTCGCGGAAAAACATGCCACACGGCCTGGGGTGAAATGAAAGGCGGCTTGCTGCTGCGTGCTGTGCAGGCATGGTGGCGATACCGAGCCCCCGCTGATCAGCAGGCTCCCTGTCGAGGTAGTGCTGACATGTGGTCAGCCCGTGTTGCGGTTGCACCCGCCAAAACCAAAGTAGCGGCTCGCCCCGCAAAGGACTCTCATGATCGATGGACTGGTGGCCGGCAGGCTGTATGGCGAGGCCGAGCGGCGTACTGACAAGGCCGGGAAGCCTTTTACCGTCTCCAAGGTGCGAGCAAGCACGGCGGATGGCGAGACGCTGTTCGTCAACGTGATTGCATTTGAGGCAGGGGTCTGCGCCTCCATGCACGCCCTGCGCGATGGAGACTCTGTGGCGCTGGCGGGAAGCATCACGCCAAGAGTCTGGACGGACAAGCAGGGAAACACGCGGCCCGCGCTGGACATGGTCGCGCACCGCCTGCTCACGCTGCACGGCGAATAAAAAACAAGGCGATGCAAAACTGATTCTGCGGCTCGCGCTCGCCGCGGCGTGACGTGCCAGCGGGCGGTGCAAGAGGAGAGGGTGGGCGAGTCCGGCCGCCTGCCTGGGCGGTGCTTGCGACGGATACCCTGCCGCGCACGAAACAGCATTGAAAACGTGGCTGCTGCCAGGTCGCAGCGATCAGGTTGGTTTTTGGGGTGCAGGCTGGTCCTGCGCGAATCCCAGTGCCTTGAGTTCTTCTTCGCTCAGGTGCAGTTCCGTCAGCTCGGGTTGCCGCGCTTCGACCGTGCGCCTGCGTTCATAGTTGGTGGGCGGCCCTTTTTCCACTTGCCGGCGGTCCTTTCCGCTGCGCCTGTCCGCGCTGCCTCTGCGTTCCACGCTCATGTTGGTAGTCCTCATATAGGAAAAAAGCTCTGGGATTCCTGCCCTGGCTGGCCATCCTTTCAGGAGCACTGAACAGGTGTCCTGACCGGCCGGACTGCATCGTCTCAGTCTGCATGAGGCGGGCACGTTTGAAAAAGAAAGAATGGCAACAAACCAACACACGGCACGCGTTCCAGGTACCAGAACTCCTGGCTGTCCCTGGGGCATTCCGACGCGGTCTGCCTGCGGCAATTTGTCCCAACCTGAGGCGATGCCCTGATTTGGTGATGGTTTGCACCGCATTGATGCGACTCCGTGCCGGCCGGGTCGCTGATGCCAACCCGCTTGCCCGCTCCTGGCGAGCGCTATGTGGCCGCAGGGGCTGAAAGGGCGGCATGGATATTGCGATCTACCGTTGCATGTCTGCCGGTGAAGCTGCCGTCGGACCGACCAACACCCTCCGCTAATGATGGCGGAACCCCCGGACGAGCGAGGCTATGAGCCTCTCGTGGGGTCGTTCCAATCCACACCCGTGCCGTTGCGGAGGGTGAGGTGCACTGGTTGCCTCCCTCGGGGCTGCCGATGCACAGCATCCCTGCACTTGCCCTCCGGGCGGCCCGGTCCATTGCAGGATCACTAGCATGAAAATCGTTCTCATTGGCCACGGCATGGTCGGCCACAAGTTCCTCGAAAGCCTGGCCGAGACCGGCATGACCGGCGTCGAGGTCACAGTGCTGTGCGAGGAGCCACGCCCCGCCTACGACCGGGTGCACCTCTCCGCCTTCTTCAGCGGCACCACGGCCGAGCAACTCTCCCTGGTCGAGCCCGGCTTCTTCGAGCGCACCGGCTTCACCCTGCGCCTGGCGGCGCGGGCCGCATCGGTGGACCGCCGCATTCGCACCGTGACCACGGTCGACGGCGAGGTGCTGCACTACGACAAGCTGGTGCTGGCCACCGGCTCCAACCCCTTCGTGCCCCAGGTGCCGGGGCGCGACCGTGACCACTGCTTCGTCTACCGCACCATCGAGGACCTGGAGGCCATGCAGGCCTCGGGCGCCAAGTCCAAGACCGGCGTGGTCGTGGGCGGCGGCCTGCTGGGTCTGGAATGCGCCAAGGCGCTGCGCGACATGGGCCTCGAAACCCATGTGGTCGAGTTCGCCCCCCGGCTGATGGCCGTGCAGGTGGACAAGGGCGGTGGCCGCGTGCTGCGCGCCAAGATCGAGGAGCTGGGCGTGCAGGTGCACACCGGCCGCAACACTCAGGAGATCACCAATGGCGCCCGTGCGCGCCACCGGATGGTGTTTGCCGACGGGACCTGGCTGGAGACGGACATGATCGTCTTCTCCGCCGGCATCCGCCCGCGCGACGAGCTGGCGCGCCAGAGCCTGCTGGCCGTCGGCCCGCGCGGTGGCGTGGCCATCGACAGCGCCTGCCGTACCAGCGACCACGACGTCTACGCCATCGGCGAATGCGCGTCGTGGAACGAGCAGACCTTCGGCCTGGTGGCACCCGGCTACGACATGGCCCGTGTGGCCGCCCGCCACATCGCAGGCGAGACCGACGCCGCCTTCGTCGGCGCCGACATGAGCACCAAGCTCAAGCTCATGGGCGTGGACGTGGCCAGCATCGGCGACGCCCATGCGAAAACGCCCCACAGCCGCACCTGCCAGTATGTGGACGAGCGCCGCCAGGTCTACAAGAAGATCGTCATCAGCGAAGACGGCAAGCAACTGTTGGGCGCCGTGCTGATTGGCGATGCCACCGAATACGGCACGCTGCTGCAGATGGCCCTGAACGGCATCACGCTGCCCGAGGACCCCGAGTTCCTGATCTTCCCGTCCAGCGATGGCAAGGCCAAACCCGGCCTGGGCGTGGATACCCTGCCCGACACGGCACAGATCTGCTCGTGCAACAACGTCACCAAGGCCGGCATCTGCGAAGCCGTGGGCAATGGCGCCTGCACCATCGCCGAGATGAAGGCCTGCACCAAGGCCGGCGCCACCTGCGGCGGCTGCGTGCCCCTGGTCACCCAGGTCATGAAGGCCGAGATGGCGCGCCGTGGCATGGCCGTGAACAACCACATCTGCGAGCACTTCGCCTACTCGCGCCAGGAGATCTACCACCTGGTGCGCGTGGGCAACATCAGGAGCTTCGGCGAGCTGCTGGCCCAGCACGGCAAGGGCATGGGCTGCGACATCTGCAAGCCGGTGGCGGCCAGCGTGTTCGCCTCGTGCTGGAACGAGTTCGTGCTCAAGAAGGAGCTGGCCGGCCTGCAGGACAGCAATGACTACTACCTGGGCAACATCCAGAAGGACGGCACCTACTCGGTGGTGCCGCGCATGCCCGGTGGCGAGGTCACGCCCGACGGCCTGATCGCCGTGGGCCAGGTGGCCAAAAAGTACGGCCTGTACACCAAGGTCACCGGCGGTGCGCGGGTGGACATGTTCGGTGCGCGGCTGGAGCAGTTGCCGCTGATCTGGGAGGAGCTGATCACCGCCGGGTTCGAGTCCGGCCATGCCTACGGCAAGTCCCTGCGCACGGTCAAAAGCTGCGTGGGCTCGACCTGGTGCCGCTATGGCGTGGGCGACAGCGTGGGCCTGGCCGTGGAGCTGGAGAACCGCTACAAGGGCCTGCGCGCCCCGCACAAGATCAAGTTCGGCGTCTCGGGCTGCACGCGCGAATGCGCCGAGGCGCAGGGCAAGGACATCGGCGTCATCGCCACCGAAAAGGGCTGGAACCTCTACATCTGCGGCAACGGCGGCATGAAGCCGCGCCATGCCGAGCTGTTCGCGTCCGACCTGTCCAAGGAAGACCTGGTGCGCATGATCGACCGGGTGCTGATGTTCTACGTGCGCACGGCCGACCGGCTGCAGCGCACCAGCACCTGGCGCGAGAACCTCGAAGGTGGCCTCGACTACCTCAAGGACGTCTTGCAAAAGGACAGCCTGGGTCTGTGCGCCGAGCTCGAATCGCAGATGCAGAACGTGGTCGATACCTACCAGTGCGAATGGAAGACCGCCGTGACCGACCCCGAGACGCGCAAGCGCTTCCGCTCGTTCGTGAACAGCGACAAGGCCGACGAGAACGTGCTCTTCGTCGAGGAGCGCGGCCAGATCCGCCCGGCCCGCGCGGAGGAGCGCGGCGCCAAGGTCATCCCCATCCGCCAGGCCGCCTGACATGAAGCAGCCCCTGAGTCGCTTCGCGCCTTCACCCTTCTCTCGACGCGCTGTGCGAGTCCGGGAGGGGGACGCCCCCAGCGCATGCGCTGGATACGCCGCCTTCGCGGCGGGGCGGCCCTTGCGTGGGGCACTGGTGTCGGCTGCGCCAGTTGCGCGCGCTGCGGGCAACCTGTAGCGCAATGAATCAATAACGGAGAACTCCCATGAGCGCACTTCCCATGAACAGTACCGACCCCCTTGCCTGGACCGACATCTGCGCGGTCGACGACATCCTGCCCAGCACCGGCGTCTGCGCCCTGGTGGCCAACCGCCATGTGGCGGTGTTCCGCACCGGCAGCGACCAGTTCTTCGCCATCGACAACGTGGACCCGAAGTCGGGCGCCAGCGTGCTCTCGCGCGGGCTGATCGGCAACCTGGGCGAGCGCGTCGTCGTCGCCTCGCCGCTGTACAAGAACCATTTCGACCTGCGCACGGGCGAATGCCTGGAGGCGCCCGAGCATTCGGTGCGGGCGCACGGCGTGCGCGCCGAGGGTGGGCGCATCAGCATTGCAATGGCCTGAGGGCCTGCCCTTGAGGTCTCTTGAGGCCGTGTCCCGGCAACTCTTCGGGCCGGGTTGTGCGGAAGTGCATTGCATCGCGTTCCGCGCAGGCCCCTGGAGGCTTGGCGGGCGCGCGGCAGGTTCTGGGGTTAGCATTCCCTCGTATCGATTTTCTGGAGTTCCCGCATGCCCGACCAGGCCGCGTCCCTGACCGTTTCGACCCTTGTGCTGCGCTCGCGCCAGCTGGAGATCGACGCGGTGCGCCACCTCGCCAGCCGGGCCGTTCTGGTGGACACGATCGGCCAGCTGATAGAAGGTCTGCAGCGCGAGCGCGGCGCATCGGGCGCCTACCTGGCGTCCAATGCCCAGCGTTTTGCCGACATGCGCAGCCGGATCATCCAGGAGGTGCTGCCACTGGAGGCGCGACTGCGCCAGGAATTTGCCCAGCATGTGGAACCCGAACAGGGCGCGACGGCCAAGGCCTTGTCGCTCATGGCGTGGGCCCTCCTGGGGCTTGATTCTCTGCCCGCGCTGCGCAGCCAGATCGACAAGCAGGCGATGACCGCACACGACTCGATCGCTGCGTTCAGCCACCTGATCGCGGGTCTGATCGAGCTGGTCTTCCATGTGGCCGATGCGGCGGGGCTGCCCAGCGTATCGCGCCAGCTGGTGGCTTTGCTGCACCTGGTGCAGGCGCAGGAAGAGGCGGGCCAGGAGCGCGCCATGGGCGCGCTGCTCTATGCCTCTGGCCAGGGTAGCGACGCGCACCAGCAGCGGGTGCTGCACCTCATCGACGCGCAGGAGCGCAGCCTGCGCGTGTTTTCCGAGTTTGCCGATCCGGCTCTGCGTGGACGCTGGGAGCAGCAGCAGCTTGCCCCCGGCATGGCCCAGCTGGAGCGGCTGCGGCGCACGCTGTGCGTGGTGCGCCCCGGCGCCGCCCTGGACAGCAACCTGAGCGACGCCTGGTTCGACGTGTGCACGGAGCGCATCAACGCGCTGTGGCAACTGCAGGTCGAACTGGTCCAGCGTCTGCGCGAGGACTGCGAGGCTCGCATCCTCGAAGCGCAGCAGGACCTGCAGGACTCCAGGGGCCTGCTGCGCGGCCTGCGCGACAACCCGCCGCAGCGCACGCACGCGGTAGACCGGTTCTTCGACATCGCGGTTGCACCCACGTCCGTGCCGGAGGCGGCGGCCGGCACGCACGGGGCCGAATCGGCTTCGCTGCTGGAACTGCTGCAGGCCCAGTCGGCGCGCATGGCCAGCATGGAGGCCGAGCTGGAGGCGGCGCGCCGCACGCTGAACGAACGCAAGGTGATCGAGCGCGCCAAGGGGGTGCTGATGGCCCGCCTGGGCATGAACGAGGAAGTCGCCTTCCGCGTGTTGCAGAAGACCTCGATGGACCAGAACCGCCGGCTGCTCGAGGTGGCGGAGGCCACGCTGTCCCTGCCCGATCTCGCCTTTGCGCAGTCTGCGCTGTCAGGCGCCAAGTCCTCATAGATAGCGTCGCGGTGCCCCGCAACGGGGCGGGCAGGCACTGGTGACCCACTGTGGTGCCGGTGCCGCACCGAGTGGAGGCTCATTTCTTGCGATGGTCGCCGCGCATGCGCCAGAGAGGGACGGGCCACGCTCCGATGCACCATTCCATCAGGGGTATGGAACTTGCATGGAGAGAAGTGGTTGTCGGCTAAAGGCGGCTTGCCAACCCACCGTCTGCAGTCTTCCGCAGGCAAAGGAATCGCGCATCCAAGGATAACGGCGTCCCTTGCGTCTCCTCCAGATGACTGGAGGAGACGCAGCGGACGCCGTTTTCTTTTTTCCTCCTTGCGCGTTCCGCCGGCCTGCCGTCCGGGACGCTGTCAATAGTCTCCCGTCCCAAAGGAAATTCAATGGCCTACCTTGCCCCTGCCGAGTTCGTGACCAAGATGGTCGACTCCGGTGAATCCAAGCTCCTGATGTCCACCCGCGACACGCTGATCCGCTCCTACATGGCCGGCGCCATCCTGGCGCTGGCGGCCGCGTTTGCCGTGACCGTCACGGTCAACACCGGCAACCCGCTGGTCGGCGCCATGCTGTTCCCCGTGGGCTTCATCATGCTGTACCTGATGGGTTTCGATCTGCTGACGGGCGTGTTCACGCTCGCACCGCTGGCGGTGTTCGACAAGCGCCCAGGCGCCACCTGGGCGGGCGTGCTGCGCAACTGGGGCCTGGTGTTCGTGGGCAACTTCGCGGGCGCACTGACGGTGGCGGTCTTCATGGCCATCATCTTCACCTTCGGCTTCAGCGAGGCGCCCAATGCCGTCGGCGAGAAGCTCGGCCACATCGGCGAGGGCCGCACGGTGGGCTATGCCGCCCATGGCGCTGCCGGCATGCTCACGCTGTTCGTGCGTGCCGTGATGTGCAACTGGATGGTCTCCACCGGCGTGGTCGCCGCGATGATGTCCACCACGGTCTCGGGCAAGGCCATCGGCATGTGGATGCCGGTCATGATCTTCTTCTACATGGGTTTCGAGCATTCCATCGTCAACATGTTCCTGTTTCCCACCGGCCTGATGCTGGGCGGCAAGTTCACGCTGATGGACTATCTGATCTGGAACGAGCTTCCCACGGTGCTCGGCAATCTGGTCGGAGGCCTGACCTTCGTCGGTGCCACGCTGTATTCCACGCACTACAAGACCGCGCCCAAGCGCCACCATGTCTGAGCTTCTCCCTGAGCGACCTCGCCGCTGCGCGCTTCGGGCATGGGGACGCCGCCAGCGCGGCGGGGCGACCCCCGCGCGGCGGCTGGCGGGTGGGCCGCGCCGGTTGCATGGGCTGGCGGTGGCGTGCAGCGCCATGGACCGCTGATGGGCCACGGCACGGATCCGGGCGGGCTGCGCGTCACGCTGGGCCAGCACTCGCGGGCGGGGCGCAAGGGCGTCAACCAGGACTTCCATGGTGCCATGTTGCCCGGCGAGCCGCTGCGCGGCTCCAAGGGGATCGTCGTCGCCCTGGCCGATGGCATAGGGTCCAGCACGGTCAGTCAGGAGGCCAGCGCGGCCTCGGTGCGCAGTTTCCTGGACGACTACTACGCCACCTCCGACGCCTGGTCGGTGCGCCGCTCGGCCCAGCGCGTTCTGAGTGCCACCAATGCGTGGCTGCATGCGCAGACCATGCGCAGCCACGCGCGTTTCGACAAGGACCGCGGCTATGTGACCACCTTCAGCGCGCTGATCCTGAAAGGCCGCGATGTCCATGTGCTGCATGTGGGGGATGCGCGCATCTATCGCCTTCACGGGCAGTCGCTCGAGCAGCTGACGCAGGACCACCGTGTCCACCTGTCGTCGGCCGAATCGTTCCTGGGCCGCGCGCTTGGCACGAGTGCCCATGTCGAGATCGACTATTGCTGCCTGCCGGCCGATGTGGGGGCCCTCTACGTGCTGGCCACCGACGGTGCGTACACGCATTTCGATGCAGCCGCAGTGCATGCGGCTCTGGCACGGTTTCCCGGGGACTTCGATCAGGCCGCGCAAGATATCGTGGAGGGTGCGCAGGCCCGCGGCGCCGACGACGACATGACCGTGCAGATCCTGCGCATCGATGCGCTGCCCGATCCTGAAGCCCACCGCCTGCATGCGCTGCGCGAAGGCCTCGCGCTCGCGCCGCCGCTGTCGCCCAGGATGCGTTTCGAAGGCTACACCGTGGTGCGCGAACTGCACGCGAGCGCGCGCAGCCACGTGCACCTCGCGGTGGACGACGCGACGGGGCAGCAGGTGGTGCTGAAGACTCCATCGACGGCGTTGCGCGATGACGCCGGCTATCTCAACAGCTTCCTGCTGGAAGAGTGGGTGGCGCGGCGTATCCATAGTCCCCATGTGCTCCGGCCACACACCAGCGACCGGCCGCGCCAGCATGTCTACGTGGCCATGGAATTCGTGGAGGGCCAGACCCTGGCGCAGTGGATGATCGACCATCCCCGCCCGGATCTCGACGCGGTGCGCAGCCTGGTGGCGCAAGTGGCGAAGGGACTGCAGGCCTTCCATGGCAAGGAAATGCTGCACCAGGACCTGCGGCCGGAGAACGTGATGATTGACCGCACGGGAACCGCCCGGATCATCGACTTCGGCTCCACGCTGGTCGCTGGCCTGGCCGAGGAAGCGCACGGCCTGGACATGGGCTCATCCATTGCCGGCACCTTGCAGTACACCGCGCCGGAGTATTTTGCGGGCATGGGGGGCAGCGCGCGTTCCGACCTGTTCTCGCTGGCGGTGCTCACGTACCAGATGCTGTCCGGGCAGTTGCCGTATGGCCTGCAGGTGGTGCGCATCCGCTCGGCGGGTGATGTGAAACGGCTGCGGTACGTGCCGGTCCGCCACTTGCGGGCCGACCTGCCGGATTGGCTGGATGCCGTGCTGCAGAAGGCCTTGCACCCCGATCCGGCCAGGCGCCAGGAGGCGGTGTCGGAGTTCATCCACGACCTGCAGTCCCCAGGGCTGCGGTTCCGGCGCCGCAGGGCGGCACCGCTGGTGGAGCGCAATCCGGTCGTTTTCTGGCAGACCGCCACGCTGGTGCTGGCGCTGGCCGTGCTCTTGCTGGCCGGGTTGCGTGTTTTTGGGCGCTGAGCGGCCAGAAAGGGCGATGCTGCCGGGCAGCAGGCCCTCCCGGCATGCGCAAAAAAATAAAGCCCCGCCATTTATCCAATAGCGGGGCTTTCTTTGCTGACTTGGTGCCGGAGAGATGAATCGAACACCCGACCTTCTCATTACGAATGAGCTGCTCTACCGACTGAGCTACACCGGCGTAAGCCTCAGATTATAGCGTGGAATGGTAGGCTGTCACGCGCTCCACCTCATTTTTTGATCCCAGGATCACGCTGACGCGCTCGTGCAGCTGGGTGGGCTGGATGTCCAGGATGCGCTGCTTGCCGTTGGTGGCGGCGCCGCCGGCCTGCTCCACCAGCCAGCCCATGGGGTTGGCCTCGTACATCAGGCGCAGCTTGCCGGGTTTGTTGGGTTCGCGCTTGTCCCAGGGGTACATGAAGACGCCCCCGCGGGTGAGGATGCGGTGCACATCCGCCACCATGCTGGCGATCCAGCGCATGTTGAAGTCCTTGCCGCGCGGGCCGTCCTTGCCCTGCAGGCACTCGTCGATGTAGCGCTTCACGGGCGTGTCCCAGTGCCGCATGTTGCTCATGTTGATGGCGAATTCCTTGGTGTCCTCGGGAATGCGCACGTTCTCCTCGGTGAGCACGAACGAGCCCTGTTCGCGGTCGAGCGTGAACATGGCGACGCCGTCGCCCACGGTGAGCACCAGCGTGGTCTGCGGGCCATAGATGCAATACCCCGCAGCCACTTGCTGGGTGCCGGGCTGCAGGAAGTCGCCTTCCTCCACGCCACGGTCGCCATCGGGCTTTTTCAGCACGCTGAAGATGGTCCCGATGCTCACGTTCACGTCGATGTTGCTGGAGCCGTCCAGGGGGTCGAACAGCAGCAGGTATTCGCCTTGCGGATAGCGGTTGGGCACCAGGTAGATGCCGTCCATTTCCTCCGAGGCCATGGCCGCGAGGTGGCCGCCCCATTCGTTGGCCTCGATCAGCACCTCGTTGGCGATGATGTCGAGCTTCTTCTGGATCTCGCCCTGCACGTTTTCGCTGCTGGCCGTGCCCAGCACGCCGCCCAGCGCGCCCTTGTTCACGGCGTGGCTGATGCTCTTGCAGGCGCGGGCCACCACTTCCAGCAGCAGGCGCAGTTGCGAGGGGATGAGGCCGTCCACCCGTTGCTGTTCAACGAGGTAGCGGGTCAGGCTGATGCTTTTTGCCATGTCAGTCCTTTCTTGGTCGTGGTTTATTCGGCGAGTGCACGGGTCACGACCTCGCGCACGTCGTTGGAGAGCGCGGGCCTGGCGGCAACACGGGCGATGGCTTCGCGCGCGGAGGTGCGCCAGGGGTCTGCGAGTTTCTTCCAGCGGTCCAGGGCCCGGGCCAGGCGTGCGGCCACCTGGGGATTGATGGCGTCCAGCTCGATCACGCGGTCGCTCCAGAACACGTAGCCCGCCGCGTCTGCGCGGTGGAAGGCGCCGGGGTTGGCGCTGCAGTAGCTGAAGATCACGCTGCGCGCGCGGTTCGGGTTCTTCAGGCTGAAGTCAGGGTGCTGCATGAGCTGGCGCACGGCGGGCAGCACGTTGCCGCCACGGTCCGGCGCGCCGGCCTGCAGCGCGAACCACTTGTCGATGACCAGGGGTTCGTCCTTGAACAGCGCATGGAAGCGTGCCAGGGCAGGGGCGGCCAGTTCACTGCCGCTGGCCACCAGGGCGGTCAGTGCGTTGAAGCGGTCCGTCATGTTGCTGGCCACCTTGAAGCGCTGGTAGGCCTTGCCGGGCCAGACCACATCGCCCGTCTTCTGGGCGGCGATGCACAGCATGTGCAGCGCCAGCCCGCTGAGCGCGCGGAGGCCCGAAGAGACAGGATCGGGGCTGTAGCCGCCGGTGTCCTTGTTCTGCTCCCAGGCCGACTCCCAGTCCGCCTGCAGCGACAGGGCCAGCTGTTCGCGCATGGCTTCGCGCACGGCGTGGATGCGCTGCGGGTCCACCACATCGAGCTGCTCGGCGATGTAGGTCTCGGACGGCAGGGTGAGCACGAGTTCCTTGAAGGCTGCATCCAGCAGGGGGTTGCGCAGCACCGCGCGCATCGCTTCCACAAACGCGGCCGGCAGGATCTGGTGGTCAAAATGGCCCCCAGCGCTTGTCTGTTGTGCGCTGTCAGCTATTGCATTGATAGCAATGCGCAGTGCCAGGCGCTGGCCCGCTTCCCAGCGGTTGAAGGCGTCGGCATCGTGCGCCAGCAAGGTGAGCAGCTGGGCATCGGTGTAGTCGATGTCCAGCACCACGGGCGCGCTGAAGTTGCGCAGCAGCGAGGGCACGGGTTCACTGTCCAGGTCCGTGAAGGTCAGCGTCTGCGAGGCTTCGGTCAGCACCACCACGCGCGAGGCTGCCTGCGCGGCGCCTTCGCCCGCCAGGTGAAGGGGCAGGGGGGCGCCGCTGTCGCTGAGCAGGCCCAGCTCCACGGGGATGACGAAGGGTTCCTTGGCGGGCTGGCCGGGCGTGGGGGCGCAGCTTTGCGACAGCGTGAGCGCATAGCAGCGCGTGGCGGCGTCGTAGCGGCCCGTGGCCCGAACGCGCGGCGTGCCTGCCTGGCTGTACCAGCGCTTGAACTGGGGCAGAAGGCGTGCAAGGTCGCTCGCGGGGTTGGCATCGGCGATGGCCTGGGCGAAGTCGTCGCAGGTCACGGCCTGGCCGTCGTGGCGCTCGAAGTACAGCTTCATGCCCCTGGCGAAGCCGTCGCGGCCCACCAGGGTGTGCATCATGCGCACCACCTCGGCACCCTTTTCGTAGATGGTGACGGTGTAGAAGTTGTTGATCTCGACGTAGCTGTCGGGGCGCACCGGGTGGGCCATGGGGCCCGCGTCCTCGGGGAACTGGGCGGTGCGCAGCACGCGCACGTCCTCGATGCGCTTGACGGCGCGGGCCGAGGGGCTGCCCGCCAGGTCCTGGCTGAATTCCTGGTCGCGAAAGACGGTCAGGCCTTCCTTCAGGCTCAGCTGGAACCAGTCGCGGCAGGTCACGCGGTTGCCGGTCCAGTTGTGGAAGTATTCGTGGCCCACCACGCTTTCGATGTTGGCGAAGTCGGTGTCGGTGGCCGTGGCCTCGCTGGCCAGAACGTACTTCGTGTTGAAGATGTTCAGGCCCTTGTTCTCCATGGCGCCCATGTTGAAGTCGCTGGTGGCGACGATCATGAAGCGCTCCAGGTCCAGCGGCAGGCCGAAGCGGGCCTCGTCCCAGGCCACGCTGTACATCAGCGAATTCATGGCGTGTTCAGTCTTGCCCAGGTCGCCGGGGCGCACGTACACCTGCAGCAGGTGCTCGGTGCCCGAACGGCTCTTGATCTTCTGCTCGCGGGCCACCAGCTTGCCCGCCACCAGGGCGAACAGGTAGCAGGGCTTCTTGTGCGGGTCCACCCACTTGGCGAAGTGGCGGCCGTCCTCCAGGTCGCCGCTGTCCACCAGGTTGCCGTTGGACAGCAGCACCGGGTACTGGGCCTTGTCGGCGCGCAGGGTGACGGTGTAGCTGGCCATCACGTCCGGGCGGTCCAGGAAGTAGGTGATGCGGCGAAAGCCCTCGGCCTCGCACTGCGTGAAGAACGTGCCCTGGCTCACGTACAGGCCCATCAGGTGCGTGTTCTTGGCGGGGCAGCAGGTGGTGAATATCTCGAGCGCGAAGGCGTTCGTGCCCGTGGGCAGGTTCTCCAGCACCAGGCGCGAGCCCTCCATCTTGAACGAGGTGCCCTGGCCGTTGACCAGCACGCGCGCCAGGTTCAGGTCCTCGCCGTCGAGCTTGAGCGGCTGCTCGGCCACCTCGGGGTTGCGGCGCAGCAGCATGCGGTTGAGCACGCGGGTCTTGGCGGGGTCCAGGTCGAACGTGAGCTCGACGCTGTCGATCCAGTAGGCAGGCGCGGTGTAGTCCTCGCGGCGGATGGCGACGGCCGGGCCGGCGCCTTCTCCGCTTCCGTCGGCTTTATGCAGTTGCAACATGGAGGCTCTCCAGAAAGTCGGTGTTCATGAGTTCGGTGTAGTCGCGCACGGCGGCCAGCACGTGGGGCCCGGCCAGTTCCTGCGCGCTGTGCGTGCTGCAGATCGCCACGGCGCGCATGCCCGCGCGGCGCGCGGCTTCGATGCCGAAAGGCGCATCCTCGAAGACGATGCAGTGTGCGGGGCTGGCGCCGATGCGGCGCGCCGCCTCCAGGAAGATCGCGGGCTGGGGTTTGCCGGGCAGGCCTTCGTCGCCGCGCACGATGGCCAGGGGCGCGGGCTCCAGGCCCAGGCGTGTCATCGCGAACTGCACGTTGTGGATATCGCCGGCGGTGCCCACGGCCACTTTCAGGCCGCGTTCGCCGAGCTGTGCGGCAAAGCGGCGAAAGCCCGCCACTTCGGTGAAGCGGGGCCCGAACAGCTCGCGGTAGATGTCTTCCTTCTCGCGGGTGAGCGCGTCGGCCTCATCCTGCGGCACATCGCGGCCCAGCAGCTCGCGGATGCACTCGGTGCCGTTGCGGCCCGTGGTGCGCGCCATGAGATCGGGCACGTCGATGTCCATGCCGCGGCGCCGGGTGAATTCGACCCAGGCCTTGGCGTGCCAGGGCATGGAGTCGATCATGGTGCCGTCCATGTCGAAGATGATGGCCTCGGCGTGCATCACACGCCCTGCTTCAGGCTGGCTTCGATGAACGCGTCCAGATCGCCGTCCAGCACCTTCTGCGTGGCCGAGATCTCGACGTTGGTGCGCAGGTCCTTGATGCGGCTGTTGTCCAGCACGTAGCTGCGGATCTGGTGGCCCCAGCCCACGTCGGTCTTGGTGTCCTCGAGCTTTTGCTGTTCTTCCTGGCGCTTGCGCATCTCGTGGTCGTACAGGCGCGAGCGCAGTCGCTGCCACGCGATGTCGCGGTTGCCGTGCTGGCTGCGGCCGTCCTGGCACTGCACCACGATCCCGGTGGGGATGTGCGTGAGGCGCACGGCCGAGTCGGTCTTGTTGATGTGCTGCCCACCCGCGCCGGAGGCGCGGTAGGTGTCGGTGCGCACGTCGGCCGGATTGATGTCGATCTGGATCGAGTCATCGATCTCGGGGTAGACGAACAGGCTGGCGAAGCTGGTGTGGCGGCCGCCCGACGAGTCGAACGGGCTCTTGCGCACCAGTCGGTGCACGCCGGTTTCGGTGCGCAGCAGGCCGTAGGCGTATTCGCCCTCGACCTTGATCGTGGCGCTCTTGATGCCCGCCACGTCGCCCGGGGTTTCTTCCTCGACGGTGGTCTTGAAGCCCTTGCGCTCGGCGTACTTGAGGTACTGGCGCAGCAGCATGCTGGCCCAGTCGCAGGCCTCGGTGCCGCCGGCGCCGGCCTGGATGTCCACAAAGCAGTTGAGCGGGTCGGCCTCGTTGCTGAACATGCGGCGGAACTCCAGCTCTTCGATGAGCGGGCGCAGCTTGGCCGTCTCGGCCTCGATGGTCAGGAGGCCGGGTTCGTCGCCTTCTTCCTTGCTCATTTCATAGAGCTCGGTGTTGTCTGCCAGCTCGCGCGTGAGCTTGTCGAGCGTGAGCACGACGGAGTTCAGCGACTTCTGTTCCTTGCCCAGCTCCTGGGCCTTTTTGGGATCATTCCAGACCGAAGGGTCTTCCAGCGACGCGTTTACCGTGCGCAGGCGTTCGAATTTGGCATCGAAGTCAAAGATACCTCCGTAACTCTTGCGTGCGCAGGGCCAGGTCGCCGAGGGTGGTGCCGATGAGGTTGATGCGTTCTGCGTCCATGATTCTTGTCCTGTGTGTTCTGTGGAATAACCAGCGATTTTCTCATGGGACGGCACCGCGCCCCGGCAAAGCCCCCAGGCGGGCCGCCCGCCCGGGCCGCCTTGGCCCGTGGTGGCGCCATCGGATGCCGGGTCTTTCAAAAATGATAGCTGCCAGCGCTTGATGGATAAGCGCTGGAGGCCATTTTTGCTTGAAGGCTGCTCAGGAGGGGGCGAGAAACTGCTCGATGAGCTGTGCCACCTGCCCGGGCTGGTCGTGGTGCAGCATGTGCCCGGCGTCCTGCACGACGGCGGTGCGCACGTCGCGCACATGGGTCAGGCGCTGGTGGTATTCCTCCAGGCTGTACTTGCCTTTCCACCACTGGCCCAGGCTGTCGTCGCTGGCCTCCACGGCCAGCACGGGCGCGGAGATGCGGCCGTACAGCGCGAGCGCCTCGTCCAGCCGGTAGAGCTGCGCGCTGGTGATCTTGTGGGCCGGGTCGCCCAGGATTTCCCACTGGCCCTGCGCGTTGGGCCGGGCCCAGTGGCCGGCCAGCCACCGGGCCTTGTCTTCGGACAGGCGCGGGTTGGTCTTCATGAGGCGGCGGGCCACGCCGTCCTGGCTGTCGTAGGTCTTGAGGGCCAGCTCGCCGCTGCGCAGCTGCTTGAGCTCGTCGATCCACTGCGCATAGCGCCTGGGCGCCTGCTCGGGCCGCGAGGCGGGCATGCCGAAGCCCTCCAGGTTGACGAGGCGGCGGATGCGCTCGGGCCGCACGCCCGCGTACATCATGGCGATGTTGCCGCCCATGCTGTGGCCCACGAGGTCGATGGCTTCGCCGGGTGCGCAGTGGTCCAGCAGCAGGTCCAGGTCGGCCAGGTAGTCGGCAAAGAAGTAGTGGTCGGCCTGGGCGGCGGAGGTCAGGCCGAAGCCGCGCCAGTCGGGCGCGATGATGCGGCGCTCCTGCCGCAGCGCGTCCACCGTGAACTGGTAGGACGCGCTCACGTCCATCCAGCCGTGCAGCAGCACCAGCGTGGGCAGCGGGCTTTGCTCGGGCCCCCAGTGGCGGACGTGGTAGTTCAGGTGGCGCAGGGGCAGCGTGCTGCTGCGGGAGGGCTTGAGCGGGGTGTACATGGGCGGCGGCGCGAAGTGGGGCGGCAGGAAAGTCCCGCAAAGCCCAGGGCCTGCGGGTGCCCCCGGATGGTAATGGGGCGGCCGGATGCCTGCCGCCCTCGGTGTCGCCTGCGCGGCTGGTGGCTCAGCGGCGATGCGGTGGACTTGCGGGTGGAGCTGGACGGTCCTTGCCGATGGACGTGTTGTGGTCGGAGCCCTCGATCGCCCCGCCGGCAAGGGCGGCAGCCAGCTCGCGCGGGATGGCGGGGCAGGGGCCTTCGGGCATGGC
Organism: Acidovorax sp. GW821-FHT11A03; assembly: GCF_058809075.1. Lineage (NCBI taxonomy): Bacteria > Pseudomonadati > Pseudomonadota > Betaproteobacteria > Burkholderiales > Comamonadaceae > Acidovorax > Acidovorax sp. GW821-FHT11A03. Next base: position 124,499 of record NZ_JBXASG010000007.1, on the reverse strand, counting down.
GAGGCGGCCTGCAGAGCACGGCGAAATCCATTATTCTGCGCAGTCCTTCGTTTGCCCGTACTCCTTCTTCCCATGCAAAAAATCCAACTCGGCACCAGCGATCTGCAGGTCACTCCCATCTGTCTGGGCACCATGACCTTTGGCGAGCAGGTGGGTGAAGCCGATTCGCACGCCATCCTGGCGCGCTCGCTCGACCGTGGCGTGAACTTCATCGACACGGCCGAGATGTACTCGGTGCCCGCCAGGGCCGAGACCTTTGGCGCCACCGAAACCATCATCGGCAACTGGTTTGCCCGGAACCCCGGCGCGCGCCAGAAGCTGGTGGTGGCCACCAAGGTGGCGGGCCCTTCGCGCGGGATGCCCTGGGTGCGCGAAGGCAAGGGCATGGCCGCCGCCGACATCGTGGCGTCGTGCGAGGGCAGCCTGCGCCGCCTGCAGACCGACGTGATCGATCTCTATCAGATCCACTGGCCCGAGCGCCACGTGCCTGCCTTCGGCAACCTGTACTACGACCCGGCCAAGGAAACGTCGCAGAACCCCATCCGCGAGCAGCTCGACGCGCTGGCGGGCCTGGTCAAGGCTGGCAAGGTGCGCCACATCGGCCTGTCGAACGAAACACCCTATGGCGTGCACGAGTTCGTGCGCCTGGCCGAGCAGCACGGCCTGCCGCGCGTGGCCACGGTGCAGAACCCGTATTGCCTGATCAACCGGACCTGGGAAAACGGCCTGGATGAAACCTGCCATCGCTTGAATGTCGGGCTGCTGGCGTATTCGCCCCTGGGCTTTGGCCTGCTGACGGGCAAGTACGACGGCAGCGGCCTCACCGGCCCGGGTGCCCCGCAGGGTGCGCGCATCGCCACGTATGAATCCGTGCGCAAGCAGCGCTGGGGCCGCCCCGAGGCGCTGGCCGCCGCGCGCCGCTACAACCAGCTGGCCCGCGACAACGGCCTCACGCCCACCCAGATGGCGCTGGCGTTCTGCTACACCAAGTGGCAGGTGGCCAGCACGATCATCGGCGTCACGTCGGTGGCGCAGCTCGACGAAGACCTGAACGCCTGGGGCACCCAGCTGCCGCCCGAGGTGCTGCAGGCGATCGACGCGATCCGCTGGGAAGTGCGCGACCCGGCACTGTAAGGGCTCCCCCTGAGTCGCCTGCGGCGCCTTCCCCCTTGAAGGGGGACGACACCCTCGCTGCGGGGCGGCCCTTGCCTGGTGTCTCTCGCCTGGGGCCGCGCCAGTTTTTCAGGCCACGCGCAATGGGTCGCGGCCAGTAGCTCACGCCGCCGCCGGGGCTTCTGGTGTGCTCAGCGCGCCGGCTTTCCACGGCACGCCTTGGGCCTCGCCCAGGTCCCAGAACAAGCCCGCCATCACCGCCAGCCCTTCGCGCGCCACCGAGGCCAGCAGATGCTCGTTGGGCGCGTGCTGGGCACAGGCCGGGTACGAATGCGGCACCCACAACGTGGGCAGGCCCAGCTGGTCGGCGAAGATGTCGTTGGGCAGCGAGCCCGCCAGGTTGGGCAGCAGCGTGGCGCGCTGGCCCGCGCTGGCCTGCAGCGATGCCAGCGTCCAGTCCACCCAGGGGTTGTGCAGGTCCAGCCGCGTGGCGCCGCACACCATGCCCATGCCGATGGCCACGTCGGTGAAGCCTCGGGCGTCCAGGTGTTCGCGCAGCGTGCGCTCGACGTTGCGCCAGTCGGTGCCCACCACGAAGCGCAGCTGGCAGTGCGCCACCGCACCGGACGGAATGGCATTGACCGGGCGCTGGGGAGAGCCCGCGCCCAGGGCCAGCACTTCGAGCGTGTTCCAGCCCACCAACTGCTCGGCCGGCGTGAGGCCCGGCTCGCCCCAGCCGGGCGTGAGCGCGGGGTCGTCGGCGCCTGCGCCGATCACCACATCCTTGAGGGCGGTGCGCAGCTTGCCGGGCACCGCTGGCGGCAGCAGGCCCTTGACGAGGATGCGGCCTTTGGCATCGACGAGCGTGGCCAGCGTGTGCGTGAGCACGGTGGCCGGATTGGCCAGCACGCCACCCCAGTTGCCCGAGTGATAGGCCTTGTCGCGGCTGCGCACGGTGAGCGAGAAGTTGATCGCGCCGCGCGAGCCCAGGAAGAGGGTGGGGTGGCCCGCATTCACGCGCGGGCCGTCGCTGGCGACGAACAGGTCGGCCTTCAGCGCGTCGCTGTGCTGCTCGCAGAACGCGCCCAGGCCGGGCGAGCCGGCCTCTTCGCCCATCTCCATGATCAAGGTCACGTTGTAGCCCAGCCGGCCGCCGCGCGCCTCGATGGCGTGGGCCAGGGCCGCCAGGCTCACCGTGTGCTGGCCCTTGTTGTCGGCGGTGCCACGGCCATACCAGCGCTCGCCCTCGATGGTCAGTTCCCAGGGCGAGAGGCCTTCGCGCCAGTTGCTCTCTTGGCCATTGACCACGTCGCCGTGCCCGTAGGTCAGCACGGTCGGCAGGGCCGGGTCTTCCACGCGCCGGGCGATGAGGAAGGGCCCACCCTGGGGCGAGGGGTTGTCCAGCACTTGGCATTCGAAGCCCAGGGGCGCAAGCCACGGCACCATTTCGTCGGTGAGGTAGGTGCGCAGTTCAGGTGGCACCTTGCCGGTGTCGCTCTCGGTGCGCCAGGCCACGCGGCGGCGCAGGTCGCCGGCAAAGCGGCCGTCGTCGAAGTAGCGCTGGACGTTCTGGATCAGTTGCTCTCGGTTCATCGTGTTCTCCTTGTGTCAGCTTCACTCCACCGCGATCTGCGCGCGGTGGGCCAGCGCACGGTAGCGGCCGATCTCGTCGTCGATCACGGCGCGCGTGGCCGCGGGCCCCAGGTGCACGGGTTCCATGCCCTGGGCGCGCATCTGCTCCTGCATGCCGCTGTCGCGGGTCACGGCCTCCACGTCAGCCACCAGCTTCCTGATGATGGCCGCCGGTGTCCTGGCGGGTGCGGCAATGGCATACCAGGCGTCGAACACCGCATCGGGCAGCTTCAGTTCTTCCACCGTGGGCACGCCGGGCAGCATGCTCGAGCGCGATTTGCCCGCAATCGCCAGCGCGCGCAGCTTGCCGGCCTTCACCTGCGGCGCGGCGGCGGCCACGGTGTCGATGCCGAGCTGGATTTCCCCGCCGATGAGGGCCATCAGCGACTGGCTGCTGCCCCGGTAGGGCACGTCCTGCAGCTTGATGCCCGCGGCCTGCTCCAGCAGCGCCCCCGCCAGGTGCGGGCCCGAGCCGGAACCGAACGTGGCGTAGTGAATGCCCTTGGGCGCGGCCTTGGCTGCGGCGATCAGCGCGTTCAGGTCCTTGTAGGGCGCGGTGGCGCTGACCACCAGCACCAGGGGCGCGCGGGCCACGGTGGCCACGGGCACCAGATCCCTGGCGGGGTCGTAGGGCAGCTTGCTGCGCAGGGCCGGGTTCACCGTGTAGCTGGTGGAGCCAGACACCAGCAGCGTGTAGCCGTCGGGGTCTGCCCGCACCACGGCCTCGGTCCCGATGATGGTGGAGGCCCCTGGCTTGTTGTCGATGACCACGGGCTTGCCCAGGCGCACCGACAGCTTCTGGCCCAGTGCGCGGGCCACGGCATCCGTGCCGCCGCCGGGCGGAAAGGGCACGACCATGCGCACCGGGCGCTGGGGCCACGCATCGGCGGGCGCCGCCGCCTGGGCATGGGAGAGGCTGGCGGCGCAGGACAGGGCGGCGGACAGCAAAGAGGCTTGAACAAGGCGTTTCATGCGGACTCCGGAAGGTGGGGCCCGTGGCGCAGGCGGTGCCACCTTGAAGGCGGCACCGCTGTGGCACACGGCCATGGGTGAATTGGAGCCTTAAACCATGCAAGATGGGCGCCGGTTTACCATTGCCATGGATAGAGATTTGGCAATTGACCATTCTCTTTTTGTTCATTGCCCCACCATGCCCGTTTCACTGCTCAGCCTGCCCCTGCGCTACTTTCTGGAAGTGGCGCGCACCGGCTCCGTCAACCAGGCGGCGCAGCGTCTGCATGTGGCCGCGTCCGCCGTGAGCCGCCAGCTTGGCAAGCTGGAGGACAGCCTGGGGGTGGTGCTGTTCGAGCGCCAGGCGCGCGGCATGGCCTTGACCGAGGCGGGCACCCGCCTGCTGGCGCATGCCAACGCCCATGACGTGCAGTCCGTGGAGCTCATGGCGCAGTTGCGGGGGCTGTCGGCCCAAGGCGCGGTGCGCGTGCGCGTGGCCTGCACCGAGGGCTTCGCCGCCACCTTCATGCCCCTGGTGATGTCGGCCTTCCGGCAGGCGCACCCGCGGGTGCAGCTGCAGTTGCAGGTGGCCGTGCCGCACGAGGTGTCGGCCCTGGCGCTGCGCGGCGAGGTCGACCTGGCGCTGAAATACAGCGTCGCTCCCGAGAAGGGGCTGCAGCTGCTGCACTCGGCCATTGCACCGATCTACGCCATCATGCCGGCGCAGCACCCGCTCGCGCGCCAGCGCAGCGTGTCGGTGGCCGATGTGGTGCGCTACCCGCTGCTGCTGGGGGCCAGCAGCATCACCGGGCGGCAGCTGTTTGACCTGAGCTGCGCGGTGCAGGGCCTGCGCTACGTGCCTGCCGTGGAGAGCAATTTTTCCTCGGCGCTGCTGCCGCTGCTCAGCGGCCAGGACGTGGCCCTGGCCAGCTATCTGACGGCTGCGCGCTGGGTGGAGGCCGGGCTGCTGGCGGCCAGGCCGTTCGATGAAACACAGCTGCAGCAGCGGCGCCTGCAGGTGCTGGCGGCCGAGGGGCGGGTCCCGTCGGCCCTGGTGCTGCAGTTCACGCAGGCGCTGGTGGCGGCCATCGAGCAGTACGGCAAGCGCAAGGTGGGGCGGCGCAGGACCGCGGTGGCCATGCGGCCCGCCGCACCCTGACCGCCGAGGGGCGTTCACAACTGGATACCATTCGCTTCCTACGCACACCGCACCATGGCCAAGAAAGAACACGTTTCCGAGACCCAAGCCACCCAGTTGCTCAAGGCCAACAAGGTGGCTTTCACCGAACACCCCTATGACTACCTGGAGCACGGAGGCGCATTGCACAGCGCCGAGGTGCTGGGGCTCGACCCCTTCACCGTGGTCAAGACGCTGGTCATGCAGGACCAGGATGCCAAGCCGCTGCTGGTGCTGATGCATGGCAACCGCAAGGTCTCCACCAAGAACCTCGCACGCCAGATCGGCGCCAAGTCGGTGGAGCCCTGTGCCCCCGAGGTGGCCAACCGCCACAGTGGCTACCTGGTGGGTGGCACTTCGCCGTTCGGCACACGGCGCGCCATGCCGGTGTACATCGAGGAGACCATCCTCGCCTTGCCCCGCATCGCCATCAACGGCGGGCGCAGGGGCTTTCTGGTGCAGCTGGACCCGCAGGTGTGTGTGCGGCTGCTGGGGGCGAAGCCCGTGCATTGCGCGCTGGCAGAATAGGCCGCCGGGAAAAACAGCCCATGAATAGCCATTGAACAGCCTCCAAGGGCTGAACCATCCGATTACCGAGGAGTTGCTTTGACCGCCGTCTATCCCGTTCTTGCCGCCGTGGCCGCCTACCTGCTGGGCTCGCTCTCTTTCGCCGTCATCGTGACGCGCGTGATGGGACTGAGCGACCCGCGCACCTATGGCAGCAAGAATCCGGGGGCGACCAATGTGTTGCGGTCGGGCAGCAAGGCCGCGGCCATCGTGACGCTGCTGCTCGACGCCCTGAAGGGCTGGCTGCCCGTGGCGCTGGTGATGTGGTTCGGCCGCCCCTACGGGCTGGAGGACGGCACCGTGGCCATGGTGGGTCTGGCCGCCTTCCTGGGCCACCTGTGGCCGGTTTTCTTCCGCTTCCAGGGCGGCAAGGGCGTGGCCACGGCGCTGGGCGTGCTGCTGGGCATCAGCGTCTGGCTGGGGCTGGCCACGGCCGTCACCTGGCTCATCATCGCCTTCTTCTTCCGGTATTCGTCGCTTGCCTCGCTGGTGGCCGCGGCATTCGCTCCGGTGTACTACCTGCTGGTGGATGGCGTGGTGTGGTACGCCGAAGGCACGATTGCCGCGTCCATCGTCGTGATGGGCGTGCTGCTGGCATGGCGCCACAAGGAGAACATCCAGCGGCTCATCGAAGGCAAGGAGTCGCGCCTGGGCAGCAAGAAGGCCAAGCCGGGGGCCGAGGCGGCACCCGGCAAGCGCTGAGGCCGGGCGGCGCTGGCCGCTGCCGGGCACCAAGGCGGCCGGGAGCCGCCTTTTTTTTGCATGGCCCCACCCGGTTTTTCATCGGGGTCAGAGGGACCCTGGCCCGGTGATGAGTCCCCGCAGCCCCGCGCTGTGCTGTGCGGCATACAGTCCCAGGCGCACCATGGTGCGGTGGTTGAGCTCCAGCCCCACGGCGGAGCGGGCCAGCGCGGACTGGATGCGGGGTTTTCCGCTGGCTGTCTGGTACAGGCTGGGCTGGGCGTGGTGGTGGCCGCTGCGGTCCAGCAGGCTTGCCACCAAAGGGTGGTTGGCCTTTTCGCTGCGGCGCAGCACGATGGCCGTCTCGCCGTTGTCGAGCTTCACGAAGGTGCCTGGCGGGCACAGCCCGATGGAGCGCACCAGGGTGTAGCTCACTTCATCGCGCTGGTCCACCTCCTGGCCCACGAGGGCGCGCACCGAATCGGTCGCGCTGCGGCCTGCGCGCGACTTGCGCGGGCTGATCATGGCCGCGTAGCGGTCAATGGTGCTCAGGACGCGGGTGAGGCGGTCTTCGGGCTCTTGCTGGGCCAGCGGCACACGGTCGGCAATGCTGGCGTGGTGCTGCCCGACCACGTCCAGCCAGAGCGCGTCATTGATGAACAGGCGCTCCAGCAGTGCCTGGCTTTCCAGCGGGTGGCTCTTGATGGCCTCCTGCTGGGCCGTGGTGGGGCGCTCGCGCTGCTCGGCCAGTTCGTCCTGCAGGGCGGTCATGCCGATGTTCATGGTCAAGGCCGCGCGCACCAGGCTGTCGCGCTCGCGCGCGGGCAACTCCAGTTCATGCGCCATGATGTGGCACAGCGTGCCGCACACCAGGGCGTGGGAGGCGCTGTAGCCCACGGTGGACGTGGAGGCCAGCTGGAACATCAGGTACAGGGCGGCGTCGATATCGTGCGCCACCAGGTCTTGCAGCCAGCCATCGAACTGGCGCACCTTGGCGGCGAAGTCCTGCACCTGCAGCGGGCGGGACAGCAGCACGGACAGCGCGGACTCCAGGTCCGCCCACAGGCTCAGCAGGTCCTCGTATTCGCCTTCGGCGTGGTGGTGGCCGGCGTGATGGTGGACGGACATGGCGGTGCGCGTCGGGGGCTCAGTTGCGCTTTTCCAGCACCATCTGGTCATTGATGCGGGTCATCTGGAACTCGGTCAGGAAGCTGTTGCCCAGCAGCACGTAGGGCATGGCCTGCGAGGTGATGACGGCTTCGACCCCGAACACCTCGACGTCGCCGATGCGCACCGAGTCGAGCTTCATGCGCCACCCTTGCGCCACCCCGTTGGCGGTGCTCATGCGCACGGGCTGGCCGCTCTGGTAGTTCAGGCCCATCCGCTCCGCGTCGGGCCGCCCGATGGCCACAGTGGAGGCGCCCGTGTCGACCATGTACTGCATCACGCGGCCGTTGATCGTGCCGCTGTTGACGAAATGCCCGCGGCTGTCGGCCATCAGCACAATGCGCTTGCCGCTGCCTCCCCGGCTGCCCACGCTCACGGGGGCCTCGCCCAGCCGCAGGGTGCGGCGCGCTCCCTTGACTTCGACGGTGGCTTCTTCTTTGGTGACGGTAATGACCTTGACGCCCTGGTACTCATCCCCAGCACCCACCGCCTTGGGGGGGGTGGCATCCACCACCAGCAAGGCCTTGCTGCCCAGCATGCCCGCCAGCGCCACCGCCTGCGCATGAGCCCAGGACGGGGCCAAGCACAGAGCAACCAGCGCGGCCAGGGCAAAGGAGTGGATCGTCATTCGTTGATGGCGCTGTGCGCCTCCCCCGTACCTCGGAACTGGCGCGGCCCAGGTGAGGGACGCCAAGCCAGGGCCGCCCCGCAGCGAGGGCGTCGTCCCCCTGGACGGGGAAGGCGCGAAGCGACTCAGGGGGTGCTCCATCTCAGTCGCGGAAGTTGTCGAAGGACAGGGGCACGTCGGTCACGTCCTTGCGGATGAGCGCCATGGCCGCCTGCAGGTCGTCGCGCTTGGCGCCGGTCACGCGCACCTTGTCTTCCTGGATGGCGCCCTGCACCTTGAGCTTGCTCTCCTTGAGCAGCTTCTGGATCTTCTTGGCCAGCTCGCTCTCGATGCCATTGCGCACCTTGATGACCTGCTTGACCTTGTCGCCACCCATTTTCTGGACATCGCCCAGGTCGAGAAAGCGCACATCGACGTTGCGCTTGGTGAGCTTGTTGCGCAGCACGTCCTCGATCTGGGTGAGCTGGAAGTCGGCGTCGCCGATCAGCGTGATGTCCTTGTCCTTGATCTCGATGCTGGCCGAAGTGCCCTTGAAGTCGAAGCGGGTGGCGATTTCCTTGGCCGTGTTCTCGACCGCGTTTTTCACTTCGACGAGGTTGGCTTCGCAGACGGTGTCAAAAGATGGCATGGTGGCTCTCAATCTCAGGGGAAACGGTGCAATTCGCAGGGGGCCGGAAGGGCCCGGTGCGACAATCGGGCCAATGGTAGTCGAGAAAAACGCCCCTTTGCAGCCCTGGAACACCTTTGGCATCGCTGCGCGTGCCCAAACCCTGGTGCGCGTGCACTCGGCGGCCGATGTGCTGGCCGTGCTGAACGATTCCGATCTGGCCGCGGCGCCCAAATTCGTCCTGGGCGGCGGCAGCAACATCATCCTGACGGGCGATGTGAAACCCGTCGTGCTCAAGATGGAGATCAAGGGCCTGCGCCTGGTGGAGGACACGCCCAAGGCCTGGATCGTGGAGGCGGGCGCGGGCGAGGTCTGGCACGACTGCGTGGCCTGGACGTTGGAGCAGGGCTATGCGGGCCTGGAGAATCTGGCGCTGATCCCGGGCACCGTGGGGGCTGCACCCGTGCAGAACATCGGCGCGTATGGCGTGGAACTGCAGGATCGCTTCGAGTCGCTGGACGCGATGGACCTGGCCACGGGCCGGTCGTTCACGCTGGATGCCGCCCAGTGCGGCTTTGGCTACCGGGATTCGGTGTTCAAGCATGCGCCGTCGGAGGCACTGGATGCGGGCGGGTTGCCGCGCGGCATGGGCCTGGAAGGCCGGGCGGTGATCACCCATGTGCGGTTTCGCCTGCCCAAGCCCTGGAAACCGGTGCTGGGCTACCTCGACCTGGAGCGCCGCCGCATGGAAGAGGGCGTGGAGCATCCCACGGCGCGGCAGATCTTCGGCTGGGTCTGCGACATCCGCCGCGCCAAGCTGCCCGACCCGGCCGTGGTGGGCAATGCGGGCAGTTTCTTCAAGAACCCCACGGTGTCGCCGGACCAGTGCGCCGACATCATCGCGCGCGAGCCGCGCATCGTGCACTACCCCATGCCCGACGGCAGCATCAAGCTGGCCGCGGGCTGGCTGATCGATGCCTGCGGCTGGAAGGGCAAGTCCATCGGCAAGGCCGGCGTGTATGAAAAGCAGGCCCTCGTGCTGGTCAACCGGGGGCGGGGTGCCGACAGCGTGACCGGCGGCGAGGTGATGACCCTGGCCAAGGCCATCCAGACCAGCGTGTACGAGCGCTTCGGCATCCGGCTGGAGCCCGAGCCCGTGGTGGTATAGCCTTCTGCACAGGCACCCGGAGTCCGCCAGAACACCGGCAGCCGGAGCCGCATAAAAAAAAGCCACCTGATCGGTGGCTTTGCTATTTATTTGATAGCTTTTCGCGCTTGCCTGTCCAGCGGCAGGGCATGTTTTTGTGCCTGTTTGGCAGGGCGCGGAGGCGGGCGTGCTCCCGGCCGCCCGCGCCCTTGCCAGCATCACTTGCGGTCGTTTTCCAGCTGCGCCAGTGCCGCATTGCCACCCAGCGACAGCAGGCCGGCGCGCGAGTACACGCCCAGCTTGTCGCGGGTGTCCGAGATGTCCAGGTTGCGCATGGTCAGCTGGCCGATGCGGTCCAGCGGGCTGAACGGCGCGTCTTCCACCTTTTCCATCGACAGGCGCTCGGGTGCGTAGGTCAGGTTGGGCGATTCGGTGTTGAGCAGCGAGTAGTCGTTGCCACGGCGCAGCTCCAGCGTCACGGTGCCGGTCACGGCGCGCGCCACCCAGCGCTGGGCGGTCTCGCGCAGCATGATGGCCTGCGGGTCGAACCAGCGGCCCTGGTACAGCAGGCGGCCCAGCTTCAGGCCGTTCATGCGGTACTGCTCGATGGTGTCTTCGTTGTGGATGCCGGTCACCAGGCGCTCGTAGGCGATGTGCAGCAGCGCCAGGCCCGGGGCCTCGTAGATGCCGCGGCTCTTGGCTTCGATGATGCGGTTCTCGATCTGGTCGCTCATGCCCAGGCCGTGGCGCCCGCCGATGCGGTTGGCTTCGAGGATCAGTTCCACCGGGTCGTTGAACTCCACGCCGTTGAGGGCCACGGGCTGGCCTTCTTCAAAGCGCACCGAGACTTCCTCGGCTTTGACGGTCACTTCGTCCTTCCAGAACGCCACACCCATGATGGGGTTGACGATGCGGATGCCGCTGGACAGGAACTCCAGGTCCTTGGCCTCGTGCGTGGCGCCCAGCATGTTGCTGTCGGTGCTGTAGGCCTTCTCGGCGCTCATCTTGTAGCCGAATCCGGCCTGGGTCATGAACGCCGACATCTCGGCGCGGCCGCCCAGCTCGTCGATGAACAGCTGGTCCAGCCAGGGCTTGTAGATCTTGAGCGAGGGGTTGGTGAGCAGGCCGTAGCGGTAGAAGCGCTCGATGTCGTTGCCCTTGAAGGTCGAGCCATCGCCCCAGATGTTGACGTCGTCTTCCTTCATCGCCGCCACGAGCATGGTGCCAGTCACGGCACGGCCCAGCGGCGTGGTGTTGAAGTAGGTCAGGCCACCGGTGGAGATGTGGAAGGCGCCGGCCTGCAGCGCGGCGATGCCTTCGTGGGCCAGCTGCGTGCGGCAGTCGACCAGGCGGGCCTTCTCGGCGCCGTACTCCATCGCCTTGCGGGGGATGGCGTCGTAGTCGGGTTCGTCGGGCTGGCCCAGGTTGGCGGTGTAGGCGTAGGGCACGGCGCCCTTGAGCTTCATCCAGTGCAGGGCTGCGCTGGTGTCCAGGCCGCCCGAGAAGGCGATGCCGACTTTTTGCCCCAGGGGCAGGTTTTGGAGAATGGTGGCCATGTGCGGTCGTCCGTTGTTCTTGTCGATGGAAATGCCGGTTCAGCCGAAATGGCAGATGTAGTGGTAGGCCTCGGTCACGCGGATGTCGAACTTGGAGTTGCCTGGCACGCTGAACTTCTCGCCAGCGGAGGACTTCACCCAGTTGTCGGTGCCCGCCAGCTTGTACTCGCACGAGCCCGCCACGCATTCCATGATTTCCGGCGCGCCGGTGTTGAAAGTGAGTGTCGCTGGCAGCACCACGCCCACCGACTTCTTCGTGCCATCGGGGAAGGTGATGCCGTGGCTCACGCACTTGCCGTCAAAGTACACATTGGCCTGGGTGGTGACGGACACGCCGTCGATTTTTTCGGTGGTCATGGGTGCGCTGGATAAGGTTGGAGGAAACCCGCGATTTTAGGGCAGGGGGGCGGCGGCCTGGCTGGCGGGGCCCCACTAAAAACCCCCCGCCCGCAGATCGCCCAAGCAAAAGAGCCCCGAAGGGCTCTTTGCGATGGCTGGCGCCAGGGGCTCAGCGCCAGTAGGGATTGCGGTGGTGCGGGTAGTACGGGCGGCTGTCGTAGCCGTATTCGATCACGGTGACGGGCGGCGTCACATAGGTGGGCTGCTGGTACACCGGTTGCGCGGGATAGGTGGAGGTCACCACGCCAGGCTGGCTGTACACGCCTTGCGAAGCGTACGGGTCGGGCTGCGTGGAGTAGGTCTGGCCCGCGGGCTGCACGCTCAAGGGAATCCAGCGGCCCGGATCCGTCTGGGTGCGGGTGGTGTACTGGCGCCCGGCGTACTCATAGACCACGTCGTAGCCGACCGTGCGATTTTCGTAGTACGTCTCGGTGGTGCAACGCTGCACGTTCTGGTACTGGGGCTGTCCGCCTTCGATCTGGTTGCCCAGCACGGCACCGCCCAGCACGCCGATGGCGGTGGCGGCGGCACGGCCGCTGCCTTTGCCGATGGCATTGCCGGCGGCGCCACCGGCAATGGCGCCCATCACGGCGCCAGCGCCACTGGTGCGGTTGCCGCTGTACACCGTTTCATTGCCGCACACCTGCTGCGGCGTGGCGACCTGCTGCACGACGGGGGTGGCGGAGAGCACGCGGCCCTGCTCCTGCGCGCTGGCCATGGTGGCGATGGCCGCCATGGCGGAAAAAATGACGATCTTTTTCATGGAGAAACTCCTTTCGGGTCGGTACATAACGCACCAGACTGTGGAAAAGTTTAGGCCGGCAAGGTCAATCCAGGGCCTGGTCGCCGTAAATCTGCGTAAAGATTTGTGCAATTTCCCCGGTCTGTGCGCTTGATTCACGCGGCCGCAGGCCGTTCCATCCAGGTTTGCCACTGATCGGGGGCAAAACCCACCGAGATGTGGGTCTTGCCACCCTGCTGCCACTCGACCACCGGGCGCTTGATCACGCTGGGCTGGGCCTGCATCAGGGCACTGGCGCTGTCTTCGCCTTGCACGGCTGCCTGGACGTTCGAGTCCAGCTTGCGCCAGGTGGTTCCCTGGCGATTGACCAGCTTCTCCCAGCCGACGGCCAACATCCAGCCGGGGAGGCGGGCGGCGGGAACGCCCTGTTTCTTGAAATCATGGAACGCGTAGTCCAGCCCCTGTTCCGTGAACCAGGCGCGGGATTTCTTGACGGTGTCGCAGTTGGGAATGCCGTAGACGGTGATGTGTGAGGTTGTCATGCCGCGCATCATCCGCCAATTGCGGCCTGGGCGACAATCCCGCCCTGTATGCATACCAAAATCCACACCCTGGAAGGCTGGCTTCGCCACTGCGAACAGCTTCACCCCCGCAATATCGAGATGGGCCTGGACCGCGTCCGTGAAGTGGCGCGCCGGATGGCCTTGCGGTTCGACTGCCCCGTGGTCACCGTGGCGGGTACCAATGGAAAAGGCTCCACCTGCGCCATGCTGGAAGCCGTGGCCCTGCAGGCGGGCTACCGCACCGGGGTGTACACATCGCCCCACCTCGTGCATTTCGAGGAACGGTGCCGTGTGCATGGCGAGATCATTCCTGCTTCGGACCTGATAGCGCATTTCGAAGCTGTGGAAAGCGCCAGGACCCAAAATGGCGATGAAGTCTCCCTTACTTACTTCGAATTCACCACGCTGGCCATCCTGCGCCTGATGAGCCATTCCCGGCTGGATGTGGCCATCCTTGAAGTGGGCCTCGGGGGGCGGCTGGATGCCACCAACATCATTGATGCCGATTGCGCCGTCATCACCAGCATCGACATCGACCACACCGAGTTCCTCGGGCCGGACCGCGAGAGCATCGGCCGGGAAAAGGCCGGCATCATGCGCACGGGGCGCCCGGTGATCGTGAGCGACCCCATGGCGCCGCAGAGCATCGCCGACCACGCCCTCGAAATCGGGGCTGATCTGTGGCGGTTCGGCAAGGATTTCAATTTCTCGGGCGACAAGCTGCAGTGGAACTGGGCCGGCCGGGGTCGCCGCTACGCGGGGCTGGCCTATCCATCGCTGCGTGGCGCGAACCAGCTGATCAATGCCTCGGGCGTGCTGGCCGCGCTGGAAGCCCTGCGCGAACGCCTGCCGGTGACGGCCCAGGCGGTGCGCAATGGCCTGGCCATGGTGGAGTTGCCGGGACGGTTCCAGATCGTGCCTGGCCAGCCCACGCTGGTGCTGGACGTGGCGCACAACCCGCACTCGGTGGCCGCGCTCACGGCCAACCTGGACGCCATGGGCTTCTTTCCCACGACCCACGCGGTCTTCGGGGCCATGGCCGACAAGGACCTGGCCCCCATGCTGGCCAAGGTAGGGCCGCTGATCGACCGCTGGTACTTCACCAATCTGCCCACGCCCCGGGCCGAGACGGCCGCCGTGCTGCAGCAGAAATGGAATGCCGTGCAGATGGTGGCGGGCGGGCGCCGCGACGTCACCTCGACCTTGCACCCGGACCCCATGGATGCCCTGCAGGCGGCAGTCGCCGCGGCGGACCCCGCTGATAGAATCGTGGTCTTTGGCTCGTTTTACACGGTGGGCGGTGTGCTGATCAATGGAACACCTCGCCTGCACGCCAAACATCTGGGCGCATAAGGTCCGCACGAGTCGTTACTCCATGGCATTTTTCAAGTTTCGGTGGCCCGGTCACAGTGAGCAACCTCAGGCCGAAAAGCCGTCCAAGCGTCCGCGCACCCCGCAGGCCGAGAGCATCGAAGTGATGCGCCGGCGTGCGCGCCACCGGCTGATCGGCGCGGCCGTCCTGGTGTTGATCGGGGTGATCGGATTTCCGATGCTGTTCGACACGCAGCCCCGCCCGATTCCGGTGGACATTCCCATCGAAATTCCGGACCGCAACAAGGTCGCTCCCCTGGTGGTGCCCGGGCCCGTGGCCGAAGCGCCAGCGCCCAGGCCTGCGACACCCACGGCTCCGGAGGCGCCTGCCCAGCGTCCGGCCCCCCCCGCACGTGGCAACGTGGCCGGCAATGGCCTGACGGAGGGCGAGGAACTGGTGCAGGGGTCGCGCCCCGCGGCATCCAGGCCGGCCGCGGCGGTCACGCCTGCCAAGCCGGAAGCAAAGCCCGAACCCAGGCCTGAGCCCAAACCCGTGCCTGAACACAAGCCCGCAGCACCGCGTCCGGACGACGCTGCGCGCGCCCGTGCCTTGCTGGAAGGCCGTCCGGCGGAATCCGTGGGTGCTGCCGCCAAGGCCGATGAAAACCGGTTTATCGTGCAGGTCGGTGCCTTCGCGGACGCGGACAAGGCCCGGGAAGCGCGCACCAAGGTGGAGCGCGCCGGCATGAAAACCTATACCCAGGTGGTGGATACCAAGGACGGAAAACGCACGCGGGTTCGCGTGGGGCCGTTCGCCGACCGTGCCGAAGCCGACAAGGCGGCAGCCCGGATCAAGGCGCTGGACCTGTCCGCGTCCGTGCTGTCGCTGTAAGGCGCGCGCAGGCTGAGCGTATCCGTGGCTGCCCTGGACTGGATTTTCGTGGCGGTGCTGCTGGCATCGATGCTGATCGGCGCCTGGCGCGGTCTGGTGTTCGAGGTGCTGTCCCTGCTGGGGTGGGTGGTGTCGTTCTTCGTGGCGCAGTGGTTTGCCGAGGACATGGCGGCGGTGCTGCCCATGGGCGAATCGGCGGGCTCGCTGCGCTATGCGGTGGGTTTCGTGGTGGTGTTTGTCGCCTCGGTATTTGCCTGTGGGTTCGTGACCTGGCTGATCAAGAAGCTGGTGGACTCCATCGGCCTGCGTCCGGCGGACCGCACGCTGGGGGCCGTTTTCGGAGTGCTGCGAGGGGCGATGCTGCTGCTGGCGGTGGCCGTGGTGGCCGGACTCACGCCCCTGCGAGAAGCGCCGTGGTGGCAGGAGTCGCAGGGGGCACCGTTGCTGGCCGAAGTGCTCAAGGGCTTGAAACCGGCGTTGCCGGAAGAATTTGGAAGGCATCTGCCTTCTTGATATCGATGCGGCAGTGGCCAGAGGCTGCTGCTGCGAGGTTGCCGCGGGGCTGTTCCCGCAAACGGATGGAATACAACTATGTGTGGAATCGTCGGCGTCGTCAGTCCAGCGCCCGTCAATCAGCTGATCTATGACGCATTGCTGCTCCTGCAGCACCGCGGCCAGGACGCAGCGGGCATCGTGACCCAGCAGGGCCGCAAATTCTTCATGCACAAGGCCAAGGGCATGGTGCGCGATGTGTTTCGCACCCGCAACATGCGGGCGCTGCCGGGCAATGTGGGCCTGGGCCAGGTGCGCTATCCGACCGCAGGCAACGCCTACAGCGAGGAAGAAGCCCAGCCGTTCTACGTCAACGCCCCCTTTGGCATCGTGCTGGTGCACAACGGCAACCTGACCAATGCCCGCGAGCTGCGCACCGAACTGTTCCTGACCGACCACCGGCACACGAACACTGAAAGCGACTCCGAGGTCCTGCTGAACGTGTTCGCGCATGAGCTGGAGCGGTCGACTCGCGGCGTGCCGCTGCAGCCCGAGGACGTCTTCACGGCGGTGCGAGCCGTGCACAAGCGCATCAAGGGCTCCTACGCCGTGATCGCGCTGATCGCCGGCCATGGTCTGCTGGCCTTTCGTGACCCGCATGGCATCCGCCCGCTGGCCATGGGGCGCAGCCAGGATGGCACCGTGATGGTGGGCAGCGAGTCGGTGGCGCTGGAGGGCACCTCGCATGTGTTCGAGCGCAACATCGATCCTGGCGAGGCGATCTTCATCACGCTCGATGGCAAGGTGCATGCCAGCCAGTGCGCGGAAAACCCGCAGCTCAATCCGTGCATCTTCGAGTTCGTGTACCTCGCGCGTCCCGACTCGGTGCTCGACGGGATTTCGGTCTACCAGGCCCGCCTGAACCTCGGCGAAGCGCTGGCCAAGCGCGTGGTGTCCACCGTGCCGCCCAATGAGATCGACGTGATCATCCCGATCCCCGAGTCGAGCCGTCCGAGCGCCACACAGCTGGCGCACCTTTTGGGTATTCCGTACCGTGAAGGTTTCGTCAAGAACCGCTACGTCGGCCGCACCTTCATCATGCCGGGGCAGGGCGTGCGCAAGAAGTCCGTGCGCCAGAAGCTCAATGTGATCGCCAGCGAGTTCAAGGGCCGCAATGTGCTGCTGGTGGATGATTCCATCGTGCGCGGCACCACCAGCCGCGAAATCGTGCAGATGGCGCGCGACGCTGGCGCCCGCAAGGTGTACCTGGCCAGCGCCGCCCCGCCGGTGCGCTACCCGAACGTGTACGGCATCGACATGCCCACCAGCAGCGAGCTCGTGGCACACGGCCGCACGGTCGAAGAGATCCGCCAGGCCATCGGCTGCGATGCGCTGATCTACCAGGATGTGGATGGCATGAAGAAGGCCGTGGGCTCGCTCAATGCGTCCATCGTGGGGTTTGATGCATCGTGCTTTGACGGCGTGTACGTCACGGGGGATATCACCGCCGCCGACATCGCCCGCCTGAACGAGGGGCGCGTGGGCATGGAAGAGGGCGAGGAGGATACTTCCCGCCTGGCGCTTCCGAACGCGCAGGAGGCGTGACGGGGGGAGGGCGCCTTGTGCCCTGCCCTGAATTGCCGGGTACCGGGGCAGGGGCGCGGCCTGGCGCCCCTGCCTTCGGACGGACTGAATCTTGAAACTGGCCCCGAGAGGGGCCAGAACTTATTGACATGACTGAAACATCCACCATTGCTTCCAGCACGGGCCGCGTGCGCACCCGCTTCGCCCCGTCACCGACGGGCTTCATCCACCTGGGCAACATCCGTTCGGCCCTTTATCCCTGGGCCTTCGCGCGGGCGACGGACGGGGATTTCATCCTGCGCATTGAAGACACCGACCTCGAGCGTTCCAGCCAGGCCGCCGTGGATGTGATCATCGAGGGCATGCGCTGGCTGGGCCTGGACCACGACGAGGGGCCGTTCTATCAGATGCAGCGCATGGACCGCTACAAGGCGGTGCTGGCCGACCTGCAGGCGGCGGGCCATGTGTACTCCTGCTACATGAGCGTGGCCGAGCTGGATGCCTTGCGCGAGAAGCAGATGGCCGCCAAGGAAAAACCCCGGTATGACGGCACCTGGCGCCCCGAGGCCGGCAAGACCCTGCCGCCCGTGCCGCAAGGCGTCCAGCCCGTGCTGCGCTTCAAGAACCCGCAAGGCGGCGTGGTGGCATGGGACGACAAGGTCAAGGGCCGCATCGAGATCAGCAACGACGAGCTCGACGACCTGGTGATTGCGCGCCCCGACGGCACGCCTACCTATAACTTCTGCGTCGTGGTGGACGATATCGACATGGAGATCACGCACGTGATCCGTGGCGACGACCATGTGAACAACACGCCGCGCCAGATCAACATCTTCCGCGCCCTGGGCAAGGAACCGCCGGTGTATGCCCACCTGCCCACCGTGCTGAACGAGCAGGGCGAGAAGATGAGCAAGCGCAATGGCGCCAAGCCCGTCACGCAGTACCGCGATGAGGGCTACCTGCCCGACGCCATGGTCAACTACCTGGCGCGCCTGGGCTGGAGCCACGGCGACGACGAGATATTCAGCCGCGCGCAGTTCCTGGAATGGTTCAACCTGGACCACCTGGGCCGCAGCGCAGCCCAGTTCGACGAGGCCAAGCTGCGCTGGGTGAACGCCCAGCACCTGAAGGCCATGGCCGACGATGCGCTGGCCGCCCTGGTGGCGCCGCAATTGCAGCAGCGCGGTATTACGGCCCAGGCACTGGCCGACGGCCGGCTCGCGCGGATCTGCGCGCTGTTCAAGGACCGGTGCGACACGACGGTGGCGCTCGCCAACTGGGCCCAGGTGTTTTACGGTGACGTGACCCCGGTGGATGCCGAGCGCGCACAGCACGTCACCGAAGCCATTGCCCCGGCGCTCGATGCGCTGGCCGATGCGCTGGCCGCCTGCGAATGGGACAAGGCTTCCATCAGCGCTGCATTCAAGCAGGTGCTTGCCAGCCAGGGACTGAAAATGCCGCAACTGGCCATGCCTGCGCGGGTTCTGACCGTGGGCACGGCCCACACTCCGTCGGTCGATGCCGTGCTGGAATTGGTCGGACGTGAAAAAGTTGTAGCGCGTTTGCGAAACCGCTAAAAATCTGTCTATAATTCAAGGCTCAGATGATGACAACAAACACAGTGTGTTTCGAGTCATTCAGTGGGGGTATAGCTCAGCTGGGAGAGCGCTTGCATGGCATGCAAGAGGTCATCGGTTCGATCCCGTTTACCTCCACC